>CBFIHQ010000047.1:0-1102 GCA_965662525.1 uncultured Porticoccaceae bacterium | reverse complement strand
CATGGCCAACACCTTGTAGCGTTAATCCATTAATTTCATTATTTGGTCCAGCAATTAAGCCACCCTCAGCAATACGCACATAACGAATCACACCACTGTTATCAGCTGGTAAATTACCGCCATACTGCTTAACAAAGTCGCCGCCTTCACCCATAACATTACACCATGTTTCACCTTCTGCGAAACAGGCACCAGTGCCACCTTGACCATATTGTGGAGCGAAACCTTGGATAACCACACCACCCCATTCACCCATACCATTGAAGTCAGGGTCAATACTGCTGAAAGTAATTGGGCTTGTTGCTGATCCATTAGCAATTAGCTTTGAGCCACGAGTTACCAATAGAACACCATCTGCAAATGCGTTTATATTAACGCCCGGACGGATAACAAGAGAAACGCCCGCATCTTGGATCGCGGCCATTTGCTCGGCAGAGGAAATTTCAACATTACCATTACCCACTTTAACCACACCGCTTAGTCGATACTCAACACCAGCAACCAAAGTATAGTCTTCGTCAATAGTACCGCTTAGAGTACATACCGTGTTTGAATCATTACAGTCAGCAAAACTTGCCTCCTGAACAGCTTCTTGGGCAACTACAGTATTTGGAAGTGTCCAATCCGCCCACCACGCAACTGATGATGATGGATCCACTGCACCCACAAAATTAGTTGAATCAAAAGTGAAGCCGGAACCGTTATCGTAAGCGGCAATTTCAGTTGCACCTACAATTGCGGATGTGTTGGCAATTGCCAGATTTGCATCAAAACTAATTCCTTCTTCAATCACAGTGGAACCTGCGACTGGATCTTCTTTATTGAAGGCTACACCAACAGTATCACAGATAAAGTTATTAAGTATGATTGGGGTATCCAGTTTAGCTGTTGCGCTATCGCTATCGTGATCTGAGTCGTCAATACGGATACAGGTTACATCATAGCCAGTGACTGCAGAATTATGGATGGCAGCAGTTACAGAACCACGTAAGCGCATACCAAACTGCTTAGCACTGTTTGCGGCATCACCACCAATTACGGTCGCGTTTGCAATCACACCAGCTGTTTCTGGTGTGTAGTCTTTGTCCGATGAGTTGAGCTC
>CBFIHQ010000046.1:0-1318 GCA_965662525.1 uncultured Porticoccaceae bacterium | reverse complement strand
AGCAAGTTAGGGAGTAAATAAATACCCTTTCTAGGCCGACTAGACTCAGAGTCTAAGGACTCTACAATGTTATCCAGCTCGACAATTTTGCTTGATGCATCTGTATTTTTCATGAAAGCTTCTCTAATAAGATGTTGCAATTATAAGCGATTAATCCACTAAAAACCTTATTTGTTTGCCAATAAAAAATACAGGGTAATACAAAGTAAAACGGCCCTTAAAAAGGGCCGTCTACAATTAATCATAAATACTAACTGATTAATTTTTGTCTTTGTCTACCAATGCATTTTTGGTAATCCAAGGCATCATGCCACGTAACTCTGCACCCACTTTTTCAATCGGGTGAGCCGCATTGTTACGACGATAAGCAGTCATTGATGGGTAGTTTAATGCACCTTCAGAGATAAACATTTTGGCATATTCGCCATCCTGAATACGCTTAAGCGCGTTGCGCATGGCTGCACGGGACTCATCATTGATTACCTCTGGGCCAGTCACATACTCACCATACTCTGCATTATTAGAGATCGAGTAGTTCATGTTGGCAATACCGCCCTGATACATCAGATCAACGATCAGCTTAAGTTCATGTAGACATTCAAAGTATGCCATTTCTGGGGCATAACCGGCTTCAGTCAAGGTTTCAAAACCTGCTTTAACCAGTTCAACAGCACCACCACAAAGAACAGCCTGCTCACCAAACAAATCAGTTTCAGTTTCGTCTTTGAAGGTAGTTTCGATAATACCTGTGCGACCACCACCTACACCCGAGGCATAAGACATAGCAACAGACTTAGCATTACCAGAAGCATCTTGATAAACCGCAACCAAATCCGGAATACCGCCGCCATTAACAAACTCATTACGCACAGTATGACCCGGCGCCTTAGGTGCAATCATGATCACATCTAGATCGGCACGGGGTACGACCTGATTGTAATGAATAGCAAAACCATGGGCGAACGCTAGAGTAGCGCCCTGCTTTAAGTTTGGCTCTACTTCGTCGCGATATAATTGCGACTGAAATTCGTCCGGTGTGAGTATCATTACTAAATCAGCACCAGCTACTGCACTGGGAACATCTTTAACTTTTAAGCCAGCCGCTTCAGCTTTAGCTGCTGAAGCAGAACTTTTTCGAAGACCTACAGTTACGTCAACTCCCGAGTCTTTCAGGTTGTTGGCATGTGCATGGCCCTGCGAGCCATAGCCAATAATTGATACTTTCATTCCTTTGATTATTGAAAGATCACAGTCTTTATCATAATAAACTTGCATTGATTTCACCTAGTTAATAGTTATACACGTAAAAATTTATCGC
>CBFIHQ010000045.1:0-3253 GCA_965662525.1 uncultured Porticoccaceae bacterium | reverse complement strand
CTGGGTTGGGATAGCTGCGATGTCATTTTGGTAACAGGCGATGCTTATGTTGACCACCCAAGTTTTGGCATGGCGGTGATTGGTAGAGTGCTCGAAGCGCAGGGTTTTAGAGTGGGTATTATTTCACAGCCCGATTGGCGTGACGCTGAAAGCTACAAGGTACTAGGAGAGCCAAACCTGTACTTTGGTGTAACTGCCGGCAATATGGATTCAATGATTAACCGCTACACTGCCGATCGTCGTATGCGTCATGATGATGCCTATACTCCTCATGATGAGGGTGGTAAACGCCCCGATAGAGCAGTAACGGTTTATACCCAAAAGTGTCGCGAGGCCTATTCTCATATACCTGTAGTTATTGGGGGCATTGAAGCCAGTCTAAGGCGCCTAGCACACTACGATTATTGGTCTGAATCGGTTAAGCGTTCAGTGCTGATTGATTCAACTGCCGATATCCTTCTATACGGTAATTCTGAAAGGGCACTGGTTGATCTAACCCATAGACTAGCCAATGGTGAATCGATAAAAGAAATTACTGACCTGCGCGGTACCGCTTTTTTGCGCAAAAAAATACCCCAAGGTTGGCGTGAAATTGATTCGACCAGTGTTGATCAAGTGGGCGCCACTAAAAAAGCCAAAAACCCCTATGATGCTCCCCATCCCAGTAATTGTGATGATGCCAAAAAGATAAGAACTGACGCGGAAGAACCGCAGATAAGCAAGCAAGAAACGCAGGTTCTATCCCTAGTGCCCGATACTCAGGCGATTAAAACAGATCCCAATAGTACTTACATTCGCATGCCATCATTTGAGCAGGTAGAAAACGATCCAGTGCTCTATGCGCACTCAGATCGCATCTTTCATCGCGAAACTAATCCTGGTAATGCAAGGCCTCTGGTTCAGAGTCAGGGTAGAAATGATATCTGGGTAAATCCGCCGCCGATTCCCCTTGAAACTGAAGAATTAGACTGGGTTTTTGAGCAACCCTACAAACGCGTTCCTCACCCGACCTACGGTGACGCAAAAATACCTGCTTATGAGATGATTCGTTTTTCGGTAAATATTATGCGCGGTTGTTTTGGTGGCTGTACCTTCTGCTCGATTACCGAACATGAGGGACGAATTATTCAAAGTCGTTCAGAAAAATCAATTCTCAATGAAGTAGAAAATATCCGCGATATGACCCCGGGTTTTACTGGGGTGATTTCTGATTTGGGTGGTCCGACAGCCAATATGTATCGCCTAAATTGTAAAGATAAAAAGATTGAAGAAACATGCCGCAGACCTTCCTGTGTCTATCCTTCAATCTGTGTCAATCTTGAGACCGATCACAAGCATACCACTCAGTTATATCGCAAAACACGAAAATTAGATGGTATCAAAAAGGTCGTTGTAGCCTCTGGCTTACGTTATGACTTGGCAGTAAAAGATCCGGAATATGTCAAAGAATTGGTGACTCATCATGTGGGTGGCTACTTGAAAATTGCGCCAGAGCATTCAGAAGATGGGCCGCTATCCAAAATGATGAAGCCAGGTATGGATAGCTACTACGAATTTAAAGAAATGTTCGAGCGTTTCTCCAAAGAAGCCGGCAAAAAGCAGTATTTAATACCGTACTTTATTTCAGCACACCCAGGCTCCACCAATAAAGATATGATGCATCTATCGCTATGGTTAAAGCAGAATAAATTTAGGGTTGATCAGGTGCAGAATTTCTACCCATCGCCGATGGCATCGGCTACAACCATGTACTTTACAGGTAAAAATCCGTTAAAGCCGTTGAAGCGCAATGCCGATGACCCCATATTTAGTGCCAAAAGCAAAGAACAGCGTACATTACACAAAGCCTTTTTGCGCTATCATGACCCAGAAAACTGGCCAATGCTTCGCAAAGCGCTGCGCCGCATGGGTAAGGCTGAGTTAATTGGTCAGGGTGATGACTGTTTGGTCCCCGGTGAATCGAGGCGTGAAAAAGAAATACAGCGTCGTGAAACACGTAAAGTAAAGCAACGACCCAAGGCCAGAGGCGCACTCAATAAACGCAGAGGTCGTTAATTTAAGTGGGAAAAAGCCGAGAAATTAATACAGGGATAGCGGTCTCAACTCTGAGAATGCGCGAACCAATAGTGACTGCAGCAACGCCAGCTTCGGTTAGTTTTTTAATCTCATAAGAAATAAAACCACCTTCAGGGCCAACAACTAGTGTTGTTGGCTGCTGAATATCAATAGGGCAGTTAGCTGTTCCACTGGGGTGGGCAACCAGCGCTTTAGTATTGGCAATGATACTGCCTAACTCATCCTCTACAAAGGGCTTAAAAAGCTTACGCACATGGACTTTGGGTAAAACCGTATCTCGCGCCTGTTCTAACCCCAAGATTAATTCATTTTCTATTGCCTGCTGTGATAAAAACGGTGTTTGCCAAAAACTTTTTTCCACTCGCTTAGAGTTAATAAGGTAGATATTTTTAACCCCAAGAGAGCTAATAGACTGCAGGCAGCGACGTAGCATCTTTGGTCTAGGCATCGCCATAATAAGGGTAAGTGGTAATTCTGGGGGAGCAGGGGTATCTAGGCAAATATCCAATACTGCTCGCTGGTTATTAATGGACTTAACTATGCCTGTACCCATTGAGCCATTAACTTCTCCTGCACGCACAGATGATCCTTCATCCAACTGATGAACGGTTCTTAGGTGCTCTAATTGACGACCAGTAACGGTGGCTTCGCTGCCATTAATCTGGCTAGGTTGAAGTAATAGTAAATTCATTGGGTAAATTGTAACGGATTTACAGCCACAGAGTGAATAAACCAGAAAATACAATCAATGTTTAATGGAAATTGAACACTGTAAGAATATAATAGGGTCAGGTCCCGTTCGATTAACAGGATAAATCCGTCGCCTCCTAAGCGACTGCTGGGGGTTCGAGTCCCTCACGGGACGCCATAAAATTTAGTAACCCATTGATTTACTTGTGTTTTCCTCAATTTGAACGGTCAGGGTAGACAATGCGGTATATACAAAAGCATTCCAAATCCTATTCTGAGATTATCACCGTTTTTAACGATAAATAATCTCAGAATTCAACTGTTTTTATTGCTATTACGTTAATTTTCAATCGCTTGGAATATTGCTTGAACACTAGCATTTTGTGAGGTTGTCAAAGTAGCGTTTGCATCAAACTGATTGATTGATCCCTGCCAACCCACAAATTCATACCCCTCATTAGGAACAGCCGTAAGTGACACAGGAATA
>CBFIHQ010000044.1:0-3797 GCA_965662525.1 uncultured Porticoccaceae bacterium | reverse complement strand
GCCCCGGAGCTGTTTAAGCGTATTCGTCTAAAAGATCCACTTAGAGCAAAACAATTACAAAATGGTATTCGCCAATTGTCAGAAGAGGGTAGTACTCAGGTATTTTTTCCTTTTAAGAATAATGACATTATTGTGGGAGCAGTAGGGCAGCTGCAATTTGATGTGGTGGCATTTAGATTAAAAGAAGAATATGGTGTTGAGGCAATTTACGAGCCGATCAACGTTTATACGGCGCGTTGGGCTGAGGCCGAAGATAATAAAAAAATAGAAGCGCTGAGGAATAAGGCAGAAGACAACTTGGCAATAGATGGGGGCGGTCATTTGACTTATCTAGCCCCCACCCGAGTTAATCTCTCCCTTGCTGAGGAGCGCTTCCCTGATGTTGCCTTTAGAGCAACGCGGGAACATTAATAAGAAAGTAGGGGCTAGTATGGCTAAAAAATCACCCACCTTTGAAAAGAATCAGGTGCCCAAGCATTTGCGCGGCAATCGCAGTGCTTTTACTCGATGGTTTGGTAAAAGTTTTTTACGGTTCTTTGGCTGGCGAGTTGAAGGCAGTATTGCTAATTCAGAGCGAGTGCTGATTACTGCAGCACCCCATACTTCTAATTGGGACGCAGTTTTGGGTCTTGCCGCAGTCTTAGGCTTGAATGTGCGCCTGCATTTTTTAGGTAAGCACACTATTTTTATACCCGGTCTTAAATGGTTTATGCGCTGGCTGGGCGGCATTCCCGTTAATCGTCAAAATCCTGAGGGAATTATCGATCATGTTAATCAATTGGTTGATAAGCATGAGGGTATAGTGATTGTGATAGCCCCTGAGGGTACTCGTAAGAAAGCCGAAAAGTGGAAAACCGGTTTTTTGCGTATTGCCGAGGCTAGTCAGTGTAAAATTCAAATGGGCGCCCTAGATTTTGCAAATAAGCGTATTGTTTTAGGTGATATGTATGAGCCAACGGGTGATAATCAGGCCGATATTAAAAATATTAAACAGTGGTATAGCCAATATAAAGGGAAGTTCCCCGAGCAGTTTTAATAATGAGTAGCTTTATAGTTACAGTATTGCTGTCATTTATTATTCTAGTTATCGCGTTGGTGCTATTTCGCTATGTCGGCGTGCCGGTTTATCAGGTGAGTGCGGTTAATGTGCAAAGTATCCTTAAATTGGCACTATCTGCGCAGGCAACCTCCTCAGATTGGGAAGTATTTATCGGTATACCTATTCGCCAAGATACAGAATTAGACCAAATACGCTATGAATGTGCTATGTTATCGGATGATATAACTGAGCAGCGGGGCAAATTGGTGTTTTCACAGTCCAGCCGTCAGAAATTAACTGAACTGCTAGAGCAGGTTAATGCTAAAATCGAGGCTTCGAAATAATCTATGACTACGCATCAAGCACCTATAGCTAAGTTTTTAATTGTTTTTGCTGCCTTTGTGATTGTTGTCTCAGGGCTAAAAATGGCCTCCTCATTAGTAGTGCCGTTTTTGTTGGCAGTATTTATAGCCATGATTGTTTCGCCCTTGTTGCAGTGGCTAAAAGCACGTCGCGTGCCCGGCGGTATTGCTATATTGCTGATTATTTTATTAATCCTATCTATTGGCTTGATATTGGGTGCGGTGATTGGTTCTTCGGTGGATAGTTTCCGCCAAGATATTCCAATTTATTCTGCAAAATTAGCGGTTATGAGTGAAGCGGTTCAGCAAGGGCTTGCGCATCGAGGTATAGCGATTGATGCTGACCTTTGGCAAAACAGCTTTGACCCAAGTGCGGTGATGCTTTGGGTTGGTAGTGCTTTGGCCTCTTTTGGTAACGTTATGACCAACTCGGTGTTAATACTAATAACCGTTATTTTTATACTGGCGGAAAATACCCGTTTTGGCGATAAATTGCGCATTGCTCGAGGCGATAAAAACTCTCAAGCATGGCTAGGCGAGCTATCTTCAAGTATTCATGGATATCTTGGAATCAAGGCGGCTATAAGTGCAGTAACCGGCTTATTGATCTATATCTGGTTAACAATTCTTGGTGTCGACTATGCTGTTTTGTGGGGCTTAATTGCTTTTCTGCTAAACTTTGTGCCCACAGTGGGCTCATTTATTGCCGCTGTGCCTGCGGTGCTCCTTGCTTTAGTGCAGTTGGGTTTCGCTAGTGCAGGCCTTACTCTGTTAGGTTTTGTGGTGGTTAACTTTGTTATGGGGAGTGCTGTTGAGCCGCGCTGGATGGGTAAGGGGTTGAACCTCTCGCCGCTAGTGGTGTTTGTCTCCTTGGTTTTATGGGGCTGGGTGCTTGGTCCTGTGGGTATGCTACTGTCTATACCGCTCACCATCATGGTAAAAATTGCTCTAGCCACAAATGAAGATACCCGTTGGATTAGTATTATGTTGGGTGACTCCACAAATTTGGGTTCGAGTAATGCTGAGTCGACTGCCTAATTTATTATTTTGATCGCTCGGTCAAAAATCCTTATTTTACTCTGATTAAACTATTGACTCCTTGATTTAAATCTTGGAATATAGGGTATTGGTACAGGTAAAGTAGCCACAATTTCCCGTCTCCTAAGACGTAATTTTTCGCTCCAAATCCGCCATGGCCCTCGGTTTTAGTTGGGCTGATAAAAAGAATTAAGGGTGTTTTGATAATTGATTTTCTAATTATATAAAGCGCCAAAGTAATAAAAAAAGTTGTAAAAATTAATAAATAAGTAATAAAAAATTAGTAATAAGAGGGGTTTCCGGGTAGTTTTTTGCAATCTATTTAATTATGGATAAATAACTGCCCGCGATAACAAAAAAAGTAAATAAGTACGGAAATAATAATATGCGCCATTTAAAATCTAACTTAAAAAGTATCTTCTCAAGCTTTGTTTCTCGTGTTGGTTCTGCTGCAAAAGTTATCCTTGCAACAGCTATCCTAACTTCGTTTAGCGTTTCTGCTTTAGCCGCCACTACAGTGGGTGAGAGTTCAGAATTCACTAATACTGCTAACTCGACATGGGTCAAGGTAATCACCCTAGCTGTTCCCGCTGATGGGGCTTCCAGTCAAGGTGCTCAGACATTCTCAATGAATGTAACTGCGTTACCTGAGGGCGGTGCTAACTACCGAGTCTTTAAGACTACTGCTAACGGCGGTGATTTCTTCGCCAGTGCTCAAGCGTTATCAGTGGGTGCTAATAACATCACGGTTGCTGGCGTGGCGTTTGATAGAGCGGTTAAGATTCAATTTTCTAGTCCTGAAATAGCATTTGATGCTCTTTCGGTAAATGGTGTTGTACTATATACAGAGACGCCTGCAGATGATGGTTCCTCGGATGAG
Source organism: uncultured Porticoccaceae bacterium (assembly GCA_965662525.1). Lineage (GTDB taxonomy): Bacteria > Pseudomonadota > Gammaproteobacteria > Pseudomonadales > Porticoccaceae > HTCC2207. The sequence continues at coordinate 478 of CBFIHQ010000044.1, read as the reverse complement.
CCTGCTGCGGGGATCACTTTAGATGACAGTTCAGACTTCTATGATAAAAGCCACGCAACCTGGGTTAAGGTTATCAATCTAGCGCTTGCCGCTGATGGGTCTTCAAGTCAGGCAACGCAGACATTATCAATGAATGTGACTGAACTTCCTGAAGGTGGTGCAAATTATAGAGTCTATAAGACAGTTGCTAATGGCAGTGACTATCTTGGAGGTGCGCAAGCATTATCCCTTGGTGCAAACAATATTTCAGTTGCTGGTGTAGCCTTCGATAGATCCGTAAAAATTCAATTTTCTAGTGCTGCTGTAAGATTTGACGCCCTCTCCGTCAATGGTAGTCAGCTTTATCCAGAATTACCTGCACCATCAAACGATAACGCATTGATTGCTGGCGATTGGAGTCTTGCTCCAGTAGCTGGTGCTATCGGTGTTGGTCCTTAACAGGGTGACACTGGTTGGTGGTCAACCAATGACGGTGATG
>CBFIHQ010000043.1:0-6574 GCA_965662525.1 uncultured Porticoccaceae bacterium | reverse complement strand
AAGCGTTCCATACCCTGATATTTATGCGGCAAGCTATCATCCATTTGACTATTTTGACTGACATCAGAATTGACACATTCAGCACTGTGGCGAATATCTGCCTTAAAAGTCAGAATATTAATCATTGGCAAGCTATGACGCTGACCCACCTCATAATCATTAAAATCATGGGCAGGGGTAATTTTTACGCAACCTGTACCCTTGTCCATATCCGCATGCTCATCGCCGACAATAGGGATCAATCGACCCACTAGTGGCAGCTGCACAAACTTGCCAATTAAATCCTTATACCGCGGGTCTTCAGGGTTAACCGCCACACCCGTATCGCCAAGCATGGTTTCTGGTCTAGTGGTTGCCACTACAATATAGTCTTTGCCATCCGCAGTTTTATCGCCATTGGCAAGCGGGTAGCGCAAATGCCACATCTTGCCCTTGGTGTCACGGTTTTCAACTTCCAAATCTGAAATAGCAGTATTGAGTTTAGGGTCCCAATTAACCAAGCGCTTACCGCGGTAAATAAGACCCTCGTTATACAGGCGGATAAACACCTCCTGAACCGCCCCAGAAAAGCCCTTATCCATAGTGAAGCGCTCAGTATCCCAATCCACCGAATTACCCAAGCGACGCATCTGCTGAGTAATAGTGCCGCCAGACTGCTCCTTCCACTCCCAGATTTTTTCAATAAACTTCTCGCGACCCAACTCATCTTTACCCGGTTGGCTTTCAGCCGCTAACTTGCGCTCCACCACCATCTGCGTAGCAATACCCGCATGGTCAGTACCCACTTGCCACAGGGTGTTTTTACCCTGCATACGCTGATAGCGGGTAAGAGCATCCATAATACTGTGCTGTAAAGCATGACCAATATGCAGGCTACCGGTAACATTGGGCGGAGGAATAACAATACTGAAGGCTTCGCCCTCGCCACTGGGGGCAAAATAACCACTGTCTTCCCAAGTTTTATACCACTTGTCTTCAATATCTTGGGGGGCAAATGTTTTATCCATTACTCATCTCAGTTAATTTGTAAATTGTGGTTATTTTATGACCGGCAATTATAGGTGTTGGCGCAACTTGGGGCTAGCCCATAGGCTCTATTAATATTGTTAATATGCTTTTACTTATATTTTTTTATGAAAAGCTATTGGTTAAATCATGAAAATCCAGTGCATAGCCGCGCTCTTTATAAAAGCGAAAGTTATCGCGCTTAATCTGCTCATGCTCTGATTCGGGTTGCACTAGTTCGATCACGCGTTCGAAACGGCTAAACCATGTGGGTATTTCGCCCTGTAGATTGATTAAAATCTGATGGTGTTCGCCCGGTTGCGCTTCTGAGCTAATCGCTACTGGTTGCTGATCAATGCCAATACCATGGGGGATAAATGCTTCTGGCTCAAATTCCCACAGCAGTTGATCGAGTTGTTCGGCGGTCTGTTCGTCGGCGACTAGGCACAGCACCTGTTGTTTGGCGGCGCAGGCTTTTTTTATTAGCTGGCAGACAAATTTTAGCGTGGGTGCTGTGTTGGCAAGTTTGTAAAATGTTACCTTAGTCACTTGCCGATTCACTTTTTTGACGCAGATATTCCATTAGCAGTGGTACTGGGCGACCGGTGGCGCCTTTATTGGCACCGGATAGCCATGCGGTGCCGGCGACATCTAGGTGTGCCCAGCTGTAGTCTTTGGCGTAGCGCGCTAGAAAACAGCCGGCGGTAATAGTGCCCGCCTGCGGACCGCCTATATTTGCCATATCGGCAAAGTTACTTTTAAGTAGATCGTCGTATTCTTCCCATAGTGGCAGTTGCCATACGGGGTCTGCACTTTGAGTGCCGCTTTCTATCAGCTGGTTGGCAAGCTGTTGATCGTTGGATAAAACACCGGATGCTACCTTCCCTAATGCGCTAATTACTGCGCCGGTTAATGTGGCAATATCTATCACTGTGTCGGGGTCAAATTTTGCCGCATAGGTCAGGGAGTCGCACAGAATTAGGCGTCCTTCTGCATCGGTATTGAGGATCTCAATGGTCTGCCCTGACATACTGGTCACTACATCGCCGGGCTTGGTGGCTCGACCATTGGGCATATTTTCGGTAGCAGGAATAATCCCCACAACGTTAATCGGTAATTGTAATTGAGTTAGGCTATTCATAACGCCTAATACCGATGCGCCGCCACACATATCGTATTTCATTTCATCCATGCCACGACCGGGTTTTAGGCTGATGCCGCCGGAATCAAAAGTGACTGCTTTGCCCACTAGTACCACGGGTTTTTGACTGGGCTCGGCACCCTGGTAATTAATAACAATTAGCTTGGGCGGCTCATCAGACCCCTCTGCAACTGAAAGTAGGGAATCCATTTTAAGCTTTTGCATCTCTGCGCGATCTAAAATCTCTGTGGTAATGCTGGCGTTTTTAAGCTTTTTCTTACCCAGCTCTATGGCTTGATCGGCTAGATAGCTGGGGGTGCAGATATTGGCGGGTAGGTTGCCTAGTTGCTTGGCTATATTCATACCCTCGCCAACCGCGGCACCGTATTCGAGACCCTGACTGGCTTTGTCGGCGGCAGATTGGTCGGCAGTCGCAAATACCAGTGATTCTAGATCTGGGCTTTTGTCGGCATTGTGTTTTTTGTAATTGTAAACACTGGCGGTAATTGATTGGGCGACAATGGATGCCTCGGCTTGAGGATTGTCACTTAGTTGGCCACTTACCCATAGGGCAGTTTTGGCTTTGGTTTTATTGAGTGCAACTGCTGCTGCGGTGACTGCTTTTTTAACCTGTCTTTGGTTGCACAGCTTATCTGTTCCCAACAGTATCAAGCGTTTGATGTCTGAGTTTGCAAGATTCAGTACCATCACCTGTCCTGATTTTGCTGAAAATTCGCCGGATTCAATCACTGATTCAACGGCGTTATCTAGCAGTTGATTGATGATTTTTGCGCTATTTTCTAGGGTTGAGCCTGTGGGTAGAATTAGGGAATCTGCTTTTAAACCTGACAGTTCGGCGCAAGATGCAGTAAACTTCATAAAATATCCATTTGGTAACTAAGTTATAAGAGTGAAAATGTTAATAGAACCATACCACTTAGTACAACTGCACCCAAGAGTTAAAGCTTAATCTTGTGATTATTTTTCGTTATTTAAGTCGTGAACTTTTATCGGTAACCGCTGCTGTTTGTGTGGTTTTGCTGTTGGTGCTGGTCAGTGGTCGTTTTGTAAAATATCTGGCTAATGCTATGTCGGGTACTATGGACCCGGAGGTTATTTTTGCGGTGATTGGTTATCGTATTCCCGGATTTTTAGAGTTAACCCTTCCTTTAGCATTCTTTTTGGCGGTCTTACTGACCTTTGGTCGTCTGTATGTTGAGAATGAGATGAGCGTGCTCAAGGCCTGCGGGTTCTCAGAGCGAAAGCTATTGTCCTTTACCTTAATAATTGCCTCTGCCTTAGCCTTGGTTGTTGGCTATCTTAGTCTGTATGTCACACCGAATGGCATAAAAAAAGCTGAGGCTATTTTTACCATTCAAGAGCAGAAAAGTGAGCTTGATCGTGTAACGGAAAAAACCTTCTATTCCCTTCGCGGGGGTAAGGGCGTTACTTGGGTGAACTCAATCTCTGAAGACCGGCAGCTAGAGAATGTGTTTATGTCGGCCACCATAGAAGCTTCAGAGTCCTCTGAGGGTAGTTTGGTTCTAGTGATTGCCGAGAGCGGTTTGCAAACTAAAGCAAGCGGGTCAGATGAGCGCTATTTAACGCTCGAAAAAGGCTACCGAGTGGAGGGCATTCCCGGTAGGTATGATTACCAAATAACCTATTTTGATGAGTTTGGCACTAGATTAGCCCCGCCAGAGGAGCTATCTGAAGATACAGCCGCAGATGCCATGACCACCAAAGCATTGATGAGTTCCACTGATGTTGAGCATCGCATTGCGTTGCAATGGCGATTTTCAATTCCAATAATGATGCTAATTGTGACATTGCTCGCAGTCCCTCTCAGTCGAATAGACCCAAGATCTGGTCGTTTTGCACGAATTCTTCCTGCAGTTTTATTGTATTTTGCTTATTTGGTATCACTTAATACAGTCCGAGGGGCTATTGAATCGGGGAGCTTGCCATTAGGTATGACTTTAATACCGGTTCATTTGGTATTTTTATCGATTGCTATGCTTTTGATTTTTTCTGAAAAAATACAATTATATTTGCGCCGCTTTTTTGGATTGACTCAAAGAGGCAACGCGCCATGAGTAAAAGATTGTCAAACTATATTGGCGTTAATGTTATGTCTGCTATTGCGGTAGCACTCGTCGCTATTGTCGGTTTGGATGTGGTTGCCGGTATTATTGATCAGATGGGTGATATTAAGCGCAACTACCAATTTGTCGATGTATTGATTTATACGGCAACCAAATTACCTTCCACTATTTATGAATATATCCCCTTAGCTTCTCTAATTGGATGCTTGGTTGGTTTGGGAATGCTGGCTACTAACAGTGAAGTTGTTGTTATGCGTGCCGCAGGAGTTTCACTGATGCGCATTGTGTATTTGGTTTTTAAGCCGGTTATGGTATTCATCCTTTTAGCGGCTTTGATAGGAGAATATTTTTCGCCTTATTTAGATCAGCTGGCTGATAGTAAAAGAGAATATTTGCGCAAGGGTGAATCTGCTTTAGATTCTACTTCGGGGTTTTGGGCAAAAGAGGGTGATGAATTTATCCACTTTAATGCAGTGTTCCCCGGTGGTGTTCTTTTTGGGGTTACTCGATACAGATTAAATGAACAGCGCCAGCTTGCAGAGGCAAGCTTTTCATCTAGGGCTACATTTAATAAAGTTGAGGGCTTTTGGGTCGAAGAGAATGTCTCTAGTACAAAGTTTATTGAAGGGCAAACATATACTAGAAAGTGGGTGACTCGCAAGTGGCAAACTGAGTTAACGCCTGAGGCCTTAACCTTGAATATCTTACCTGCTGAGGCGCTTTCTGCAGGCTCGTTAAATGATCATATTGACTATTTGGAAGAGCGTAAAGCGGATTCAGCAAAATACAGATTAGCTTTTTGGAGTAAGGTGCTTCAACCGCTGGCGATATTTAGCTTGGTGCTGGTAGGTATTGCTTTTGTATTTGGGCCTTTGCGTCAGGCGACTGTCGGCTTTAGGATTTTTGTGGGTGTCTTATTTGGTATAAGTTTCAAATTACTATCAGATATATTGGGGCCGCTAAGTATAGTTTTTGAAATGCCGCCAATGTTAGCTATTCTAGCCCCCATCGTTATATCCTTTGCACTAGGGCTTATTTTGTTGAGGCGAGCGGGGTAAAGGTTTTTTTTGCTGTTCACCTGTTTCAATCCATCCAATGCGCTAACTCTTTTCTAGAACCACCACTTTTGTTTGCGATAAAAGATCGTGAGCGCAGGTTTTTTTCGATGGAATTAAGCAATATAAATACCCTAAACCAAAAGTAGCTAGCGAAAAAAATGCTAATGGGCAGCGTTTTAAACACTGTTGAGGATTGGCAAGGCTGCCATCTAATTGCTGAAGCCTAAGCCGCCAGGCCTTCATGCCCAGAGTTTGCCCCTGTTTGCGCCAACAAATATAGTAATAACCCATTAGACAGGCTATCCAGCCAAACAAGCTTAGCCATTGAGTAAAAACATTGGGCTGAATATCTTCAAGGCCCTTTGTACCAAAGAAAATCATCTTTAAAATTAAAAGTAATGCGCCGTAGGCTAGGCTAATGGCAAATAGTAAAAAGGCATCATAAACAAAGGCCGCAAGTCTTCGAACAAGACCGGCGCTGGGTAATTCATGAAATTCTGTACAGGGTTTGATGGTTAATCTCCATATTTCGTATTAGATTAATAGCAGGATTCTGCACAAAGCCAGTACAATGTGCAATTGATAATGTAATGTCTCAACAAAGGTACTCTAGGAGAGCTAACTTGGATTGGATTTTTGGTATACATGCAGTGCAGTCGATTCTTAAGACATCCCCTCAGCGGGTGAAAGAGTTGCGAGTGGTTAGAGCGCGTCAAGACGCAAGGTTACAGAAGGTACTTAATTTAGCTGATCAGCATGGCGTAACTATTCAATGGTCTACGGCTCAGAATTTAGATTCCCTAGTTGAGGGTCGCCATCAGGGAGTGGCGGCACTATGCAAAGAGGGTGAAACCTATGATGAGGGTTACTTAGCCAAGTTAGTGGAGCAGCAGGGTCAAAATGGGTTCTTCTTAATGCTTGATGGTGTTACTGATCCGCATAATTTGGGTGCTTGTTTGCGATCAGCCGAAGGAGCTGGGGTTCAGGCGGTTATTGTGCCTAAGGATAATTCTGTTGGTTTGACTGCCATTGTGTCTAAAGTTGCCTCAGGCGCTGCAGAAACAATTCCATTGGTAGTGGTTACCAACTTATCAAGAACTTTAAAAGATCTTCAGGCAAAGGGCGTTTGGGCTGTAGGTACCACCGGCGATGCGACACAAACAATTTATGATGTCGATCTTTCTGGCCCCATAGTTATGGTGATGGGGTCTGAAGGAACCGGAATGCGTAAGTTGGTGACAAGTCACTGTGATTTTTTAGCCAAG
>CBFIHQ010000042.1:0-6740 GCA_965662525.1 uncultured Porticoccaceae bacterium | reverse complement strand
AATTTCAATCGGCAAAATAGTTAGTAGCAAAGGAGAACATCATTGATTAAACCTCACGGCTCAGATAGCCTAGACCCACGTCTTGTCAGTGCAGATAAAGCACAGCAGTTACTAGCCGAAGCAGAATCTCTGCCGAGTTTGCTACTGAATTCAGCGGCAGCAGCCAATACAGTGATGTTAGGGGCAGGTTATTTCAATCCGTTAAAAGGCTATATGAATTTAGCCGATGCACTGAGTGTTGCTACTAACTTACACACTGAAGACGGCTTATTTTGGCCAGTACCTGTTTTAAATATGGTAGATGATATCTCAGGAATTGAAGGTGCTAGCAGAATTGCTCTGCGAGACCCCAATACTGAGGGTAATCCTATTATGGCGGTTATGGATGTGGCAGCTATTGAGTCAGTCACAGATGAGCAAATTACCACTATGGCGCAAGAGATTTTTGCGACTACAGATCCAAAGCACCCCGGCGTAGCAACCTTCACCAAACAAGGTCGCTTTGTTGTATCCGGTGATGTAGACGTGCTAAACCTGAGTTATTTTCATGCAGATTTCCCAGACACTTTTAGAACAGCGACAGAAATCCGCGATGAAATTGCCGAGCTTGGTTGGAACAAGGTTGTGGCTTTCCAAACCCGTAACCCAATGCACCGAGCGCACGAAGAACTATGTCGCATGGCAATGGAGCGTCTAGATGCTGACGGCGTAGTGATTCATATGCTGTTAGGTAAACTAAAGCCTGGAGATATTCCTGCGTCAGTGCGCGATAACTGTATCCGCAAGATGGTTGATCTGTATTTCCCGGAGAATTCGGTCATGGTAACTGGCTATGGCTTTGATATGTTGTATGCCGGCCCAAGAGAAGCGGTATTACACGCAGTGTTCCGTCAAAATATGGGTGCAACCCATTTGATCGTTGGTCGTGATCATGCTGGTGTTGGTGATTATTATGGCGCCTTTGATGCACAGACTATCTTTGATGATAAGGTGCCTGAAGGCGCACTTGAAATTGAGATCTTTAATGCTGACCACACCGCATTCTCGAAAAAACTCGGTCGCGTTGTGATGATGAATGAAGCCGAAGATCATACCAAGGACGATTTTATCCTGCTATCCGGAACTAAGGTGCGTCAGATGTTGGGCGAGGGCATAGCGCCACCACCAGAATTCTCACGACCCGAAGTGGCTCAGATTCTTATGGATTATTATCAAATCGAAAAAAACTAAGTTTATAAAAACTGATTAATCACTAAGCAGATAGTTCTAGCCAACTATCTGCTTTTTTGTTTTTACACGGATTTCCTATGGTTTTCTATGCAGATTTAACGATTTTCGGCTAATTATAGCGGTTATACCCCCGTTTAAGAGTGCAATTATACCGCGGAACCTGTAAGCTTCGCGCCCTGTGAGACACCAATAAAACATGATTCAACTTGCCAACACTGTCGAAGCTTGACATTAACTCTAAAGTAAAAAATTTATGACCTTCAATGAACTGGGTTTATCTGCTCCAATATTAAAAGCTGTAACTGCTCAAGGCTACAGCGAACCATCACCTATTCAAGCAAAAGCCATTCCCGCTGTTCTTGAGGGGCATGATTTGATGGCAGCTGCTCAAACCGGTACTGGTAAAACAGCTGGTTTTACCCTGCCAATCTTAGAGCGTTTAAGTGGCGGGCGAAGAGCAGGGGCTAATCAGGCGCGCTGCTTAATCTTAACCCCTACCAGAGAGCTGGCTGCTCAGGTCGGCGAAAGCGTAGCCACCTATTCAAAGCATCTTTCATTGACCTCAGCGGTAGTGTTTGGTGGAGTGAAAATTAACCCGCAAATGATGAAGCTTAGACGCGGAGTCGATATTTTGGTTGCTACACCTGGTCGTTTAATGGATTTGCATAGTCAAAATGCGGTTAAATTCGATCATCTGCAAGTATTAGTGCTAGATGAAGCCGACAGAATGCTAGATATGGGTTTTATTCGTGATATAAAACGCATCATTGATTTACTTCCAAGACGCCGCCAGAATTTGCTATTTTCGGCGACTTTTTCTGACGATATTCGCAATCTTGCCAGAGGCCTATTGCGCAAACCGATAGAGATTTCTGTCAGCCCTCGCAATACTACAGCAACTTCAGTAACTCAGCATATCCACCCGGTGGATAAGAAAAAGAAAGCTCAACTGCTAACTCGCCTTATTCATGATGGAAAATGGGAGCAGGCACTGGTGTTTACCAAGACTAAACACGGCGCAAATAAGCTAACCAAACATTTAGAATCAGAGGGCATTGTTGCTGCTGCCATTCATGGTAATAAAAGTCAGGGAGCGCGAACCAAAGCTCTAGCCGGTTTTAAAGCTGGTGAAATTAGAATCCTAGTGGCTACTGATATCGCCGCTCGTGGCCTAGATATTGAGCAACTGCCTCAGGTAGTGAACTTTGACTTGCCTAATGTTTCTGAAGATTACGTTCACCGTATCGGACGTACCGGGCGCGCAGGGCAAACCGGTCAGGCAATTTCTCTCGTGAGTGCCGATGAGGTTGATCTACTATCAGATATTGAGCGTTTAATTCAGCAGCTTCTTCCGCGTGAAGAAATTGAAGGCTATGAGCCCAAGCATGCTGTTCCAGAAACAACTCTTAGAGCGCCTGTTAAGCCGAAAAAGCCCAGAAAAGCCTTAAACCGTGAGACCGGTGCGGGAAGTAATAGTCGACGAGATAAAAAGTCGGGTGGGTCAGGTTATGGTCAGGGTCCTAAGCCAGGTAGTAAGCGCAAAAGCGGTGGACGCAATCAAACTGCCAAAGCCAAAGACGGTGCAAGTAGAGATTCTGGTAAACCATCAAATTCTCAACGAAAATCACCAGCTAAAGGAAAGCCTGCCTCAGGGGCGAGTAAATCCCCCTATGGTTCTGGCGGTGGTAAGCGCAGTGGCGGTAAAAGCTTTTCCGGCAATCGTTCAGGATCAGATAGGCGCGGTAATAGATAAGATAATTCCTTTAACGCATTCATTGATGAGTGCGTTATGTATCAAAATCCCTATTAAGAGAAACCCAATTAATGTTTGAATTTCAATTAAGTAAAGTAGCAACCTTTAAAAATGATCTACTTTCAGGTCTAACTGTTGCACTAGCTCTGGTACCCGAAGCTGTTGCCTTTGCCTTTGTAGCAGGCGTTGAGCCGTTAGTGGGGCTGTATGCCGCATTTATGGTAGGTCTCATCACTGCGGTGATAGGCGGTCGTCCAGGTATGATTAGTGGTGCTACAGGTGCTCTGGCTGTAGTTATGGTTTCTCTTGTGGCTCAGCATGGGGTTGAGTATTTATTTATCACTGTTGTACTGATGGGTATCCTGCAAATTGCTGCTGGTATTTTTAAGCTGGGTAAATTTATTCGAATGGTTCCCCACCCGGTAATGCTGGGCTTTGTAAATGGTTTGGCGATTGTAATTTTCCTTGCGCAATTAGGCCAGTTTGGTGAGGCAGGGCAGCCTGGGTGGCTCGATGGCACCTTTATGCAGGGCAGTATTGTCGATGTGGCATGGCTACAGGGTAATGCACTCAATATGTTGCTAGGCTTGGTTTTCCTGACCATGCTGATTATCTATTTTCTGCCCAAAATTACCAAAGTTATTCCCTCCTCCCTAGCGGCAATCCTAGTGGTTACCGGGTTAGTTTTAGGGTTTGATTTAGACACCAAAGTGGTGGGTGATGTAGCTTCTATTAGTGGTGGTTTGCCAAGTTTCCATATTCCAATGGTGCCTTTTACCTTTGAAACGCTGATGATTATTTTGCCCTATTCAATTATTTTGGCAGCCATAGGTTTGATCGAATCATTGCTAACCCTGCGTCTTATCGATGAAATTACCGAAACTCGTGGCCGTGGTAACAAAGAGTGTATTGGTCAGGGTGTCGCTAATACAGTAACAGGCTTCTTTGGCGGTATGGGTGGTTGTGCCATGATTGGTCAAAGTATGATCAATGTGAACTCCGGTGGTCGCGGACGCCTCTCTGGTATTAGCGCGGCATTATTTTTATTGCTATTTATACTAGTAGCGTCGCCACTTATCGAACAGATTCCTCTAGCGGCTCTTATTGGTGTTATGTTTATTGTCGTTATCGGCACCTTTGAGTGGTCTAGCTTCAGAATTATTGGCAAGGTGCCAAAAAGTGATGCGTTAATTTTAGTCTTAGTTTCTGGTGTAACCGTTGCTACGGATTTAGCTGTTGCGGTGGTGGTTGGGGTAATTGTTTCCGCCCTAGTGTTTGCATGGCAACATGCCAAATATATTCGCATTGAAGCCAGAGAAGATCACAAAGGCTCAACGGTCTATGCGGTAACAGGTCCATTGTTTTTTGGTTCCGTCACCTCATTCCTCGAGCGCTTTGACCCCAAGAGTGACAATGATGACGTGGTTATTGATTTTGCACGCTCAAGGGTAGCCGATCACTCGGGTCTTGAGGCTATAGATACCCTAGCAGAACGCTATTTAAAAGCGGGGAAAAGCCTGCATCTAGTTCACCTGAGTGAAGAATGTCGCAGACTATTGACCAAAGCCGGCAATCTGGTTGAAGTTAATGTTATTGAAGACCCTAAATACTTCGTTGCTGATGATAGTCTAGCCTAATTTTTTTGTAAAAATCTGTCATTTCTCCACTAGCGGATACTTGAAATTTGGTTTTTTGCCCATACTTAGTTAATAGAGGCAAATTAATTGCCAAAGATTATGTGTTAACTAGGAGAGATAGCAGAAATGACAGCAAAGTCAAAAAGCAAAGCAGAAACTATGGGGTTTCAAACTGAAGCAAAACAACTGCTTCATTTGATGATTCACTCTTTATATTCCAATAAAGAGATTTTTTTACGCGAATTAATTTCTAATGCGTCCGATGCTACTGATAAGTTGCGTGTTGAGGCGCTAGAAAACAGTGCGCTCTACGAAAGTGACGGCGATCTTAGAATTCGAATAGCCGTAGACGAAGAGGCTAAAACCATTGAAATTTCTGACAATGGTATCGGTATGTCCAAAGATGAGGTAATTGCTAACCTAGGCACAATTGCTAAATCAGGCACCTCTGAATTTCTTAAAAATCTGACCGGCGATCAAAAGAAAGATTCACAACTTATTGGTCAGTTTGGGGTTGGTTTTTATTCCTCATTTATTGTAGCCAAGCAGGTGATTGTTGAAACTCGTCGCGCCGGCGTTGCAGCCGACCAAGCGGTTCGCTGGACCTGTGAAGGTGAAGCGGACTTTCAAATTGAAAGTATTGAGAAAAAAGATCGCGGCACCAGTATCACCCTTATACTAAAAGATGATGAGCAGGAGTTTGCCAATAATTGGCGTCTGCGCAGCATTATCAAAAAATATTCAGACCATATCGCTATACCGGTGCAGATGGAAAAAATTCAGCCACCGGCAGAGGAAGATCAAGAAGCTAAAGTGCAAACGCCAGAATGGGAGGCGATCAATGATGCCAAAGCACTTTGGACCAAGTCTAGAAATGAAGTTAGCGACGAAGAGTACAACGAGTTCTACCGTCATATCTCCCATGATTTTGCCGAACCACTAAGCTGGAGCCACAATCGGGTAGAGGGCAAGCATGAGTACACCAGCTTGCTGTATATCCCGGGTATGGCACCAATGGACCTATATCAGCGTGAAGCCGCCCGCGGTTTAAAGCTGTATATCAAGCGCACATTTATTATGGATGACGCCGAGCAGTTTTTGCCGATGTATCTGCGCTTTGTAAAAGGTGTATTAGATAGTGCTGATCTTCCGCTTAACGTATCTCGTGAAATACTTCAGAGCACGCCAATGGTAGATAGCATTCGTTCGGCACTGACAAAGCGTATTTTGGATATGTTAGCTAAGATGGCTAAAAGTGAACCAGAAAAATATGCAACATTCTGGAATCAGTTTGGCGCCGTTCTTAAAGAAGGCCCGAGTGAAGATAATGGCAACAGCGAAAAAATTGCTAAATTATTTCGTTTTGCTAGCTCAGCAAATGACAGTGCCGATCCGTCGACTAGCCTTACTGACTATATCGAGCGCATGAAAGACGGCCAAGATAAGATCTATTATGTGACGGGCGATAGCCACTCTGTGGTAGCCAATAGCCCCTATCTTGAGGTTTTCCGCAAGCATGGTATCGAAGTGCTACTAATGTCTGATCGTATTGATGAGTGGATGATGGGCTATCTAAACGAATTTGATGGCAAAGCATTCCAAGATGTTGCTCGCGGCGATCTCGATCTAAGCGCCATTATTGGTGAACAAGATGATGCTGAAAAAGATAGCAAATCAAAGGCTAAAAAGAAAGATCAGAGCGCAGATGACAAATTACTTGAACGCGTTAAAGGCCTATTAGAAGCCAAGGTAGAAGAGGTTAAGAGTACCAGTCGCCTAACTACATCGCCAGCCTGTTTGGTTGTGGGTCAAGACGATATGGGTGAGCAGATGCGTAAAATTATGCAGGCTGCAGGTCAGGCAGTGCCTGAGACTAAGCCAATATTAGAGCTCAATATGGAGCATCCATTAGTGGCCAAGCTAGCGGCTGAAAAAGACGATGAAAATGCCGGGCGTTTAGCCTCGGTTTTATTCGATCAAGCAGCACTATCAGCTGGTAGGCAGCTTGAAAATCCTGCACAGTTTGTACAGGAACTAAATAAGCTGATGTTTCAATAATAGGGCTATTATTTAAAGGCGCTCCTAGCGGGGCGCTTTTTATTTAAAGATGGCTGACATCA
>CBFIHQ010000041.1:0-8418 GCA_965662525.1 uncultured Porticoccaceae bacterium | reverse complement strand
ATAACTCCCCCTAGATGAGTTTTTATATAATTCCAAGAAAATCTTAGAGATAAACTAATTACAACCCCTAATTTTGTGCGCGTTCAAGGCTTAGAACCAGTGTTATTCGTTGAATAGGTGTATATATGCGATGAATCGGTTTAGGGGATGCCGATAAAGGAATCTATGCCGATTTTGTAAAAGATTAGGGGGTAAATTCTTCTCTTTTTTTAATCAAGAATCACTTAGAACCACCTAAGCATTTTGGCGATGTTGGAACAGCATCCAAGGACTGCCATTCCTCCTCAGAATAAACATGCAAAGAAAGTGCGTGAATTGAAGCATTAAGCTCTTCGCTGAGCTCCGAATAGATCGCTTGATGTCTTTTTACGGCGGTTTTTTCACGAAAAAAATGGGCACTTATAATAACTTTAAAGTGACTTTCCGAACCCTTGGGAACATTGTGAGAAGCGCTCTCATTAATCACTTCTAGATAACTAGGTGAGAACGCCTTGGCAAGCTTTTCATTAATAATTAATTCAACTGGACCCATTACATACCATTAACAAGATTAATCATTACACCAGCAGCTACAGCGGAACCAATAACACCGGCGACATTTGGCCCCATAGCATGCATTAACAAAAAGTTATGCGGATTTGCCTCAAGACCCACCTTATTCGCTACACGTGCCGCCATTGGCACAGCAGAAACACCCGCGGCCCCAATCAGAGGGTTAACCTTGTCTTTGGACATTAGGTTCATTAATTTCGCCATCAATACACCTGAAGCCGTACCAATACAGAAAGCCACTGCACCAAGGCCAAGGATACCCATTGTTTCGGGGTTTAAGAACTTCTCAGCACTCATTTTTGATCCAACACCCAGCCCCAAGAAAATTGTAACAATATTGATAAGAGCATTTTGAACGGTATCGCTTAACCGATTTACTACACCGCATTCCTTCATTAAATTACCAAAGCAAAACATACCTAAAAGCGGCGCTGCAGCAGGCAACAACATAGCAACGAGCACCAGTAAAGTGAGAGGAAAAACTATCCGCTCAGCCTTAGACACTGGACGCAGCTGAACCATAGCAATCTTTCGTTCAGATTCCGTGGTCAGTGCCCTCATGATCGGTGGCTGAATTATAGGCACCAATGCCATGTAAGAGTATGCCGCAACTGCAATTGGGCCAAGCAGATCTGGCGCTAGCTTACTGGTTACGAAAATAGCAGTTGGGCCATCTGCACCACCAATAATACCTATGGATGCAGCATCGCCAATACTAAAATCCAAAATCCCATAGTAACTCATGGCAACCGCGCCAATCACCGTAGTAAAAATGCCAATCTGGGCAGCAGCACCTAAAAGAAGTGTCTTGGGATTTGCGAGTAATGGGCCGAAATCAGTCATGGCTCCCACGCCCATAAAGATAAGTAATGGAAACAACCCTGTCTCGATACCAGCAGTGTAGATCATGTAAAGTAAACCACCGGCTTCAAGGAAATCCGTACCTGGCATATTTGCCAAAACAGTACCAAAGCCAATTGGTACTAGAAGCAAAGGTTCAAAACCCTTGCTTATAGCCAAATACAAAAGACCAAAGCCGACTAGCATCATTACGGCCTGACCACCAGCTATTTGAGCAAGACCAGAACTGGCCCATAAACTAAGTAGATTATCCATCGCTTAAATCCCTATGCCAAAGTCACTAGAATATCACCGACAGAGCAACTATCCCCTGCCTGTACTTTGACTTCAACAATTGCGCCATCGGCTGGAGCACTAACCGACGTTTCCATTTTCATTGCCTCTAGAACAACAATGCATTCACCTTCGGATACGCGCTGTCCTGGTTTAACTAAAACTTTAACAACGTTGCCCGCCAAGGGTGCCGCAACAGGCTCACCACCGCTTACAGGTAACTCTGCAGATGTTGAATTAGCTTGAGCACCAACAGGTGCTATACCACTGACATCACCACCCGCGCTAACGGTTACAGTATAGGATTTACCCTCAAGCTCAACCGTGTAGATTTCCTCGCCAGCTTCATTAGTGGGCACAGCAGGCTTCCCGGTTGGTACTGGTTCAAAAGCTTCGGGATTATTGCGGTTTTGCAGAAATTTTAAACCCACCTGCGGGAATAAGGCATAGGTTAAAACATCATCAATCTGACCCTCATCAGAGGTCAAGCTAAAGCCATGCTCAGATGAAAGACCCTCAAGCTCAACTGTAAGCGATTCCAACTCCGAATCAATGTTATCTGCGGGGCGGCAAGTTATCGGCTCTTCATTATCCCCCAGAACTTCCGCTTGAAGATCCTTATTTACTGGTGCTGGCGTAGCGCCATATTCACCTTTAAGAATCCCCTGAGTTTCTTTAGAAATAGACTTATAACGCTCACCGGTTATTACGTTGAGCACCGCTTGAGTACCAACGATTTGCGAAGTTGGGGTTACCAGCGGAATAAAGCCTAAGTCCTCTCGCACACGAGGTATTTCTAATAATACGTCGTCCAATCTATCTTCAGCGCCCTGCTGTCGAAGCTGTGATTCCATATTGGTCAACATACCTCCCGGCACCTGAGCAACGAGAATCCTAGAATCAACACCACGCAAGGAGCCCTCAAATTGAGCATATTTTTTGCGCACCTCTCTAAAGTACGCAGAAATTTCTTCTAATTTACCGATATCTAAGCCAGTGTTGCGCTTAGAGTCTTTAAAAATCGAAACCACAGACTCCGTCGCAGAATGGCCGTAGGTCATGGACATAGAAGATATAGCAGTATCAACGTTATCAATACCAGCCTCAACACACTTGGTAATAGTGGTAGTTGATAAACCAGTAGTTGCATGACAGTGAAGTTGGAGTGGAATAGCAACTGCCTTTTTAAGCTTAGTCACCAACTCATAGCCCACATAAGGGTTCAATAACCCCGCCATATCTTTAATACAGATAGAATCAGCACCCGCGTCTTCTAGCTGACGAGCAAGATCAACCCATAGATCGATAGTGTGAACAGGGCTTACTGTGTAAGATATAGTACCTTGAGCATGCTTGCCAACCTGCTTAACTGCTCGTAGTGCAGTTTCCAAGTTGCGCATATCATTCATCGCATCAAATACACGAAATACATCAATACCATTTACCGCCGCACGTTCAACGAATTTTTCGACAACATCATCAGCATAATGTCTATAGCCAAGAATGTTCTGCCCGCGGAAAAGCATTTGCTGCGGAGTATTAGGCATAGCCTTTTTGATTTCTCGAATTCGATCCCAGGGGTCTTCACCCAAGAATCTAATACAGGAGTCAAATGTAGCTCCGCCCCATGACTCCATTGACCAGTAACCAATTTGATCAAGCTTTTCAGCTATGGGCAACATATCATCGATACGCATACGAGTTGCGAAAAGTGACTGATGGGCGTCACGAAAAACTACTTCAGTTATTCCGAGCGCAGAGTTTGCAGAGGGCATATATATGTCCTTTTACCTTTTAAAACCTAAATTTAGAGCCGTTAGCAACCATTTAAACGATTGCTAGCTCTCGCGATGCTGATCAATTGCAGCTTGAATTACTTTGACTATTTTTTTATCTACCATCGTAGAATGTATTTGATGTGAGCTCACCTCAGTCTCGATTGGTTCATCTTTTGCCAAACGCATAACTGAGCGAGACATAAAAGCAGTCAAACCAACTAAAACAGTTAAAAAGGTAAACACAGTCCCCATGCCATAGAGCATAAGATCCAAACCTTGAGAAATAAGCAAAGAATCCATCAATAGTCCGTAAAATTTAAACTTAATACTGCCAAAACTAAGAAAAGGTTTGGCTACAAAGCCGAAATAATAGCAATGTAGCTATTTTTTGCAAGTTTGGCTTTGCTTTATTCACATCAAAAACTACAATTCACCCCTGTAAAAATTAATCGCACTGACCGATTGGAATCTATGAGCATAAAAAACACCCTGAATTCTCGCTTTGAAACTGCCATGCAAATCTTAGATATTCCAAGCGAGTGCACGCCTCTGCTAAATTTAAGTGGCAAACCACAATTTGGCGATTATCAAGCCAATGGCGCCATGGGGGCCGCTAAACATCTCAAAACCAACCCAAGAGAACTGGCGCAAAAAATATTAGATAAGGTAGATTTAACCGAGATAGCAGAAAAAACTGAAATTGCTGGGCCCGGCTTTATCAATATTACGCTTAAAAATAATTTTATAGCTAACTGTCTTCAAAATTGTTTAAAAAAACCACACACTCAGATAAAAAATATTGTTATCGATTATTCCGCTCCCAATTTAGCCAAGGAAATGCATGTTGGCCATCTTCGCTCCACCATTATTGGTGACGCATTAGCCAGAGTCCTTGAATATCAAGGTCAAAATGTAATTCGTCAAAATCATATGGGTGATTGGGGTACCCAATTTGGCATGCTTATAGCTGAGCTAGAACTGCAATTGAGTCATGGCGATCAAGCAGAACTTGCGCTCAGTGATCTTGAAGTTTTTTACCAGCAATCAAAAAAACACTTCGATGCCGACCCTGACTTTGCCGATACCGCCAGAGCTTATGTGGTCAAACTGCAATCTGGTGACGCCAACTGCTTAAAATTATGGCAACAGTTTATAAATGTCTCGGTTGCTCACAATTCTGATATCTACCATCAGCTAAATGTGGGTTTAACCGCAGAGCATATAAAGCCCGAAAGCTCGTATAACGACCAACTACAGTGGATTATTGACGACCTTAGCAACCAGCAACTAGCAGTTGAGTCAGACGGCGCAAAAGTGGTTTTTCTCGATGAATTAGCTGATAAAAATGGCGACCCCTCACCGATGATTGTGCAAAAATCTGGTGGTGGCTTTCTCTATGCCACTACAGATCTAGCGGCTTTAAAATATCGCGTTGATTCATATGATGCTGATCGAATCTTATACTTTATAGATGCGCGACAATCGCTTCATATGAAGCAGGTATTCACTACGGGCAAAAAAGCTAACTATGTTCCAAGCAACGTCAGTTTAGAGCACCACGCCTTTGGAACCATGATGGGTAGTGATGGCAAACCATTTAAAACCAGAACCGGTGGCACTGTAAAACTTGCCGATCTTCTTGTAGAAGCTGAAGAACGAGCAGAGTTATTAGTGCGAGAAAAGAACCCCGACCTCAATCCACAAGAAATAAAAGATATAGCCCGCAAAGTGGGTATCGGAGCTGTTAAATACGCTGACCTAAGCAAAACTCGGACCAATGACTATATCTTTGACTGGGATTCAATGCTCTCTTTTGAAGGCAATACAGCGCCATACTTGCAGTACGCCTACACTAGAATTTATAGTATTTTCCGCAAAGCAGGTTTCAAGCTAGAAGAATTTTCAGCCAATATCACAATCACTGAGCCGCAAGAAAAACAACTAGCCTTAAAGCTTCTTCAATTCAATGAAGTTGTGAATCAAGTAGCTATCGATTGTTATCCGCATACTTTGTGCAATTATCTGTATGAGCTCTCTAGTGTATTTATGAGCTTCTATGAACACTGCCCTATTTTAAAATCTGAAGTAGAACATGAAACCGCGCAAAGTAGACTTCAATTATGTGCTTATAGTGCAGCTATTTTACAGCAAGGATTAGACTTGCTAGGAATTGAAGTAATGGAACGAATGTAGACCTTACTTCAAGGCATAAAACACGGATTTCTTGGTTATTATTACAATATAAAAACCCTGTGAGATCTGATAACTAGAGATTAAGTGATCTTATCCTTTCAGCAAAACCGTCCTTATCAGCCTCCTGATCTGAACGATCTAATTGCAGATCCCGAAAATTAAATAAACTTGTATCTGCTAGTTGCGAGGGAGAAACATTTTTTATCGCATTAAAAATTGTATCTATACGGCCAGGGTACTGTCGCTCCCAGGCATTAAGCATCTCTTTGACTACTTGACGCTGCAAACCGTCCTGAGAGCCACAAAGATTACAGGGAATAATCGGAAATTCGCGTAATTCTGCCAAAGCTTGTAGATCAGACTCTCGGCAGTAGGCTAAGGGTCTAATCACCATATTTTTCTTATCGTCAGCCAATAATTTGGGCGGCATTGCTTTTAACTTGCCTTGATAGAACATATTTAGAAATAACGTTTCGACAATATCATCACGATGGTGCCCTAGTGCCACTTTGGTGGCGCCTATTTTTTGTGCAAAACCGTACAGCGTGCCTCTTCTTAAACGAGAACAGAGACCACAAAATGTTTTATCCTCAGCCACCTTACTAGTCACAATACTATAGGTATCCTTTTCAAGGATATGATATTCGATATCCAGTGCATCCAAATAATTGGGCAAAACCTCAGTGGGAAATCCTGGCTGTTTTTGATCTAGATTAACCGCAATTAACTCAAAATCTATAGGCGCACTGCGCTGAAGATTCATCAGAATATCCAACATACCGTATGAATCCTTTCCGCCTGATAAACAGACCATCACGCGATCGCCCTGCTCTATCATATTGTAGTCAGCAATGGCGTTACCCACATTGCGTCGCAGGCGCTTTTGCAACTTGTTGGCTTCAAGTTGATCCTTTCTGTTGAACATCATATATCTCAGCGTTATTACATAGGCGGCCATTGTAGTGGTTTACAGATCTATGACCAACCAAAAAACCATGTACATTGTTAATATTTGCTACAATTGGCCACAGCAAGCGTAAAACTCAAATTATCGTTAAATTTTCATAGGGGTAGTTTCCACCGTGACTGTTGAAAAACACCAATCTTCAGATATATCACAAAAAGATCAGCAGTATGTCTGGCACCCCTACTCCTCACTGACTAACCCTATACCTGCTTATGAGGTTATCTCAGCAAAGGGAGTACATCTTAAACTTGCAGACGGAAGTAAACTTATAGACGGCATGTCTTCGTGGTGGTGTGCTATTCATGGCTACAATCACCCAGCGCTCAATACTGCAGCAAAGAATCAAATCGATCGTATGAGCCATGTTATGTTTGGAGGAATCACTCACTCACCAGCAGTCACTCTATGTGAAAAACTCGTTGAGATAACTCCCGAGGGTCTCAATAAGGTATTTTTATCCGATTCAGGTTCAGTGAGCGTTGAAGTTGCCATCAAAATGGCTTTTCAATATTGGATATCTCAGGGTCAATCAGAAAAAAATAAATTACTTAGCCTAAAAGGCGGATATCACGGTGATACCTTTGCCGCTATGTCTGTGTGCGATCCAACTAATGGCATGCACCATATTTTTGATCAAGTTTTACCGCAGCATTACTTTGCACCCAAACCCCAAATTGGCTTTGACCAAGACTGGAACAAAAGCGATATAGCAGGGTTTAAATCCACGCTAGAAACCCACCATCAAAATATTGCCGCGGTTATTCTTGAGCCCATTGTTCAGGGGGCTGGGGGTATGAATTTCTATTCCCCCGAATATTTAAAACAGGTTCGCATTCTTTGTAATCAATATAATGTTCTTCTGATAGCTGATGAGATTGCCACCGGTTTTGGTCGGACCGGTAAACTTTTTGCCTGTGAATGGGCACAGATATCCCCAGATATAATGTGCTTAGGCAAATCTCTTACCGGTGGCTATATGACACTGGCAGCAACAGTCTGCACCGAAAAAGTTAGTGATGGTATTTGCGATGGTGAGGCTGGTTGTTTTATGCACGGGCCAACATTTATGGGCAATCCACTAGCCTGTGCAGTTGCCAATGCAAGCATAGAGCAATTACTAAGTGATCATTGGCAGGCTAATATAGAGCGAATAGCAACTATACTCACCCAGCAAATTGAGCCCTTCAACCAATTACAGAAGGTCGCTAAAACAAGAGTTCTAGGGGCTATTGGAGTCATCGAGATGAAAGAGTCAGTCGATCTCGCTGAGATCCAGCGCCAATTTGTTGAACAGGGAATCTGGGTGCGGCCTTTCGGCAAACTAGTCTATGTTATGCCACCCTACATTATTAAAGATGCAGAATTAGTAGAGCTAATGAGTGGGATTTACAAGGTTTTATCAACTAAGACTTAATTAACTATAATTTTGATCGCCAAGGCAGCATAAAATTTGTAGTCTTAATATATTTTTTATAATCCGGGCGACGCGAGGCAATTTCATCTTCTACCTCTTGGGCTGCTTTTACTTTGACCATAAGATAAGTAATAAAGATTGGTGAAACCATCGCCAAAACATTACCTGAAGGTATGGCAAAAATACCCCAGGACCACCAAATAAGACATTCAGCAAAGTAATTTGGGTGACGACAATAACGCCAAAGACCCATCTCAAATGTACCACTTACGCGTTCGGTATTTATACTGTAGCGATGAAGTTGGTAGTCAGCAATAGTTTGCGCGATAAGGCCCACGACAAATGCCCCTATGGCAAAGCTGTGTATGCCAGTCCATAGA
>CBFIHQ010000040.1:0-8506 GCA_965662525.1 uncultured Porticoccaceae bacterium | reverse complement strand
CTAGCTTTTTAGTATTTGTGCGGTAAAATGCGCGCCTTGAACAAACAGTAATTTAATAAAAGATGGTTTAAACTTTCTTTTTTAATAAAACATCTGATTCCTTGAAAGGAGATATACAACGATGAGTAACATTGAAGAACGCGTAATTAAAATGGTCGCCGAGCAACTAGGCGTTAAAGAAGATGATATCCAATCAACTTCATCCTTTGTTGAAGACCTAGGGGCGGATTCTCTGGACACTGTTGAGTTGATTATGGCCCTTGAAGAGGAATTTGATGCTGAGATTCCCGATGAAGATGCTGAAAAGATCGCTACTGTTAAAGATGCGGTTGATTATATTCAAGCAAACGGGTAATTCCGATTTCAAAAAAAACCGCTCCCAACAGGGGGCGGTTTTTTTATGCGCTTAATTTTTTGTCATAATAGCAACAAATTCGGTTACTATTATCTGATATGACAAACACTCCATCATTTTTTAGCCTAAACGGTCAGCTAATTACTGACACCGTTCCTTTAACCTTGCTAGGTGATCGTGGCTTAGCCTATGGGCATGGCCTGTTTGAAAGTATTCTGCTTCAAGAATCGACTCTACCCTTAATCAAGCGTCATCTTTCACGGCTTTCTAAGGGCTCTTCTATACTAAATATCCCTGTTAATATTGAAGTTGTTGGTAACTATTTGAGTCTATTTTTAGATCAGTTAAAGGCTCGGTCTATTTCACAAGGGGTTGTAAAGGTTATTGTTACCGCAGGTCAGGGAGGAAGAGGTTACCAGTCACCAGAAATAATTGAGCCTTTTATTATTTGTAGTTACTCCAGTTTGCCTAAGGGGACTGAAGAATTTCGCAATATGCCTATTAATGTTCGTTGCTGTGAGCATAGATTACCAAAAAACCAAAGTCTAGCGGGTATAAAGCATCTCAATCGGTTAGATCAGATTTTGGCACGCAGCGAATGGAGCAATGATAGCTATTCAGAGGGGTTGATGTTCACTGAATCCGATCATTTGGTTGAGGCAGTTTCAGCTAATGTTTTTGTTAAAACTACAGCAGGTAAATGGCTTACTCCTAGTCTTGATCAAGTAGGAATTGCTGGTGTGATGCGCTCTTTGATGATTGAAGAAGTATTTCCAATCTGTGATATTCCCATAGAATTTTCCACGATTACTATGGATGTATTAATGCAGTGTCAAAGTCTATTGCTATGTAATTCAATTAAGGGTCTGGCTAAAGCAAAGACTATTTATGATTCGCAAAATCAGTTGCTGAACGCTTTGCCAACCGATCAGCAAACTCTTATGCTCAGCGATAAACTTATTGAGATGTATCCCCAGTATCAATGACAAATATAAATTATCGCACTCTAATTGGCTCTAGCCTGCTTACCTTGACTTTCTCTGGGATAAGTTATCTGTTTATTTGGGATATTTTAAATCGTCCAGTTAGTCTGTCTGATAACCTTGAGCTAGATTCGAAGGGCAGGTATTTATTGAGTATTGAAAAGGGCAGTAATCTCAAGCGAGTCAATACTGAACTTCGTCGTCATAAGA
Organism: uncultured Porticoccaceae bacterium; assembly: GCA_965662525.1. GTDB lineage: Bacteria > Pseudomonadota > Gammaproteobacteria > Pseudomonadales > Porticoccaceae > HTCC2207. The sequence continues at coordinate 6,958 of CBFIHQ010000040.1, read as the reverse complement.
TTATAGCCTCAGATTTTTTACTTACTTCTTGGGCTCGCTTAACCAATAAAAATCAAATACAGGCGGGAGATTATTGGATTACTTCAGTCGATACACCCAAAACCCTTGTAGAAAAATTTGTTCAGGGTGATATTGCTCATTACAGTATTACTTTTCCAGAGGGCTGGTCGTTTAAGCAATGGCTATTGGCGTTAGGGCACATTCCACAGTTTTCCTCAATTAAACATATGACTGAAACTAAATTGCTTAGTCGAATTAGTAGTGATATTGAGCACCCTGAGGGTTGGTTTTTTCCCGATACTTATAATTACACTAAAAATGACAGTGTTTTTACCTTATTGAAGCAGGCGCATAGCCGCATGCGAACTGAATTAGAGCGTGCTTGGCTATCTAGAGATGCTAATTTACCCTATAAATCTGCTTATGAAGCTTTAATTATGGCTTCAATTATTGAAAAAGAGACTGGAAAAGCTGATGAGCGAACTGAAATTGCCGGTGTTTTTGTTCGGCGTATCCAGCAAGGGATGCGGTTGCAAACCGATCCAACGGTCATCTATGGAATGGGTAATCGCTATCAGGGTAATATTCGCCATAGTGATCTTAGAGAATACACGACTTACAATACTTATAGGATTAATGGGCTTCCACCAACACCGATTGCAATGCCTGGTTTAGCCTCTATTAAAGCTGCTTTGAATCCTAAGACTGGTTCAAGCTTATATTTTGTTGCTCGAGGTGATGGCAGCCATCAATTTTCTGATACTATAAGTGACCATAATAAGGCGGTACGAAAATTTCAGATTGAGCAGCGTGCTAAAAATTATCAGTCGGCGCCACAATAACCCTAATATTTAGAGTCAAGTATCTATGAGAGGCAAGTTTTTAACCGTCGAGGGCACCGAAGGTGTTGGTAAAACCACCAATATTGCGTTTATTACACAGTGGTTAGATGCCAACCATATCTCGTTTGTAAATACTCGCGAACCTGGTGGTACTCCTCTGGCGGAAGAAATACGCGAAGTGCTTCTCTCCAATAGAGTTGAAAAGGTTTGTAGTAAAGCTGAACTACTGATGATGTTTGCCGGGAGAGCGCAACATATAGATCAGGTAATTGAGCCTCAGTTAGCACAGGGTAACTGGGTGCTGTGCGATCGATTTACAGATGCTACCTACGCCTATCAAGGTGCTGGTCGTGAAATGGGCAATGAGCTTATAGCGGAGCTGGAAAATATGGTTCAGGGCAGTATGCGGCCGGATTTAACACTTATTCTTGATGTTCCCGTTGAGTTAGGCCTTGAGCGTGCAGGCAAACGCAGTGAACCCGACAGGTTTGAACTTGAGAAAACAGATTTTTTTAATCGTGTGCGTCAAGCCTATTTAGCTATGGCAAAAAATAATCCACAGCGCTATATAATTATTGATGCTTCTCAAACGCTTGAAGTTGTACAGAAACAAATCGCCAATACCTTAAATAGTTTTTTACAACAGAATCAAAACGGATAACTAGGTGACTGAAACATCTTTAGCTACAGAGGATTCCTTATTGCCATTGCCATTGCCATGGCATTCAGAGTTATGGCAGTCATTTAATCAACGCATTGATGATCAGCGTCTTCCCCATGCAATAATACTCAATGGTCTTGAGGGGGTCGGTGCCGAACACTTGGCCTCAGCGTTGGCCTATAGAATGCTGTGCAATCAAGTTGATAAGAATGCTGCCTGTGGTCAGTGTAGGGGTTGTATAACTCTTCAGGCAGGATCTCATCCTGATTTTTATCTATTACAGCCTCAAGAGAAAAGTAAATTTATCAAAGTTGATCAAATTCGCTCGTTGTGTGAATCATTAGCTAAAACTTCACAGCAGGGTGGTTGGAAGGTAGCGGTCATTTTTTCTGCAGAAGCGATGAATATAGCAGCTTCGAATGCATTGTTAAAAAGTTTAGAAGAGCCGGAGCCAAATACTTTAATTATTTTGGTTTCAAGCAGACTTAGCGCTATTCCCATGACTATACGAAGTCGCTGTCAAATTGAATCTTTGGCAATTCCTTCAACTAAAATCGCTCAAGAGTGGTTATCTAGTCGAGTAGGCGTCAAACAGGTCAATATTTCTGAGCTTTTACAAATTGCCAACGGCAAGCCTCTGCTTGCTTTGGATTATATTAATGGCTCTGGGTTTGATCGCCGACAACATGTTGAGTCATTACTTGATGCCATGCGTCGGTCTGATGAGACCCCTTTTGCCGCAGCTCAAGCCTGTCAGAAATATTCTCCAGAGGAGCTTATTGAATGGATGCTGAGTTATGTTCATCGACTAATGGTTGGTGAATTGCAAAATAAACCAAAGCCTACACTTTTTATTTTTGTGGATAAGTTAATAAAAGCCCGCGCATGGCTTTTATCAGGTTCTCCGCTAAATACTCAGTTACTTTGGGAAGAGTTATTTATAGAATGGGCGCAGATTTTTAAGGGTAACAAATAAGCTTGCTTGGTAAGCCAAGCAAATATTAAGGGTAAAGCATGTTAGTTGATTCACACTGCCATCTCGATCGCTTAGACCTCGTCAATCGAGAGGGTGGGCTAGAGGGCGTTATTGCTGATGCTCAACAGCGCGGTGTTTCGCACCTCTTAACTGTTGCAGTTGATCTTGATAGCTCTAGAGCCTTAACCGAGTTAACCGCTCAATATGACCATATCTATTCTTCTGTGGGCGTTCATCCTCTGCAAGATGAAGAGTTGCCATTACCCAGGGTCGAGGAAATTGTTGAGCTAGCCATACACCCTAAAGTTATTGCGGTAGGGGAAACCGGTCTTGATAACTTTTATAGCGCCGAAAGCTATGAGTGGCAGTATGAGAGTTTTACCCGACATTTACTGGCGTCTAAGCAAGTAGAAAAGCCGGTTATAGTTCATACTCGCGATGCTCGCGAGGAAACTATTAAGCTACTTAAGCAGCATCAGACAGATTCGGCAGGGGTTTTACATTGCTTTACTGAGACTTGGGAAATGGCAAAGGCGGCAATGGAATTTGGATTTTATATCTCGTTTTCAGGTATTGTCACCTTTAAAAATGCCGGTGATTTACGTGAGGTGGTTAAAAAAATTCCACTTGATAGAATATTGATTGAAACTGATTCACCATGGTTGGCGCCAGTGCCTTATCGTGGCAAGCAGAATGAGCCTAAAAATGTCTACGAAGTGGCTCAATGTGTGGCTGATATTAAAGATATAAGTATTGAAGAGTTAGCTGAGATTACCACTCAGAATTTCTTTAAACTATTTAAGTTAAATTAAGTTAATAACAGAGTTGCAATATGTCTCAAGATCAACAGCCGCAGTCTCAATTTATTATTAGAACCTTTCCTGTGGGTCCTCTGCAGTGTAATTGCTCTGTGATAGGTGATTCGCTGTCCGGGAGAGCATTGGTGATTGATCCAGGTGGTGATGCTGATCAAATAATGGCGTTAGTCAAAGAACTAAATTTAACTGTCGTTGCTATTATTCACACCCACGCACATTTAGATCATATTCTGGCTGCAGGGGAAATTAAAAAAGCCACGGGTGCGCCTATTTTTCTTCATGAATCTGATCAGTTTTTATGGGATATCGTCGACCAGCAATGTGCTATGTTTGGTGTTCCTAAGGTCTCTTTACCGGAACCTGATCATTACCTGCATGATGATCAAGCCCTAGACTGCTGTGGCGGTGTAGCTATACACACCCCAGGCCATACTCCCGGCTCGGTGAGTTTTTGGTTTGAACAATATAAAACATTAATTGCCGGTGATACTTTGTTTTCAGGTAGCATTGGTAGAACAGATCTTCCCGGTGGTGATTTCGAGCAAATTGTCACTTCAATTAAAGAACGTATCTACAGTCTTGATGATGAGGCGGTAGTGGTAACTGGGCATGGCCCTAATACAACAATTGGCAGTGAAAAAGTCGCTAACGGCTTTGTCCGCGCCTAAGGACTTATTATGAAGCAACAAATTTTAACTATGCTAGAGCTCCAAGACAGCATGAACTCAAAAGTGAATAATGATTGGCGTCAGCAAAACTTTGAATGGTATCGAGCTATTTGGATCGAATGCGCAGAGCTACTTGATCACCACGGTTGGAAATGGTGGAAAAAACAAAAGCCAGACGTTAATCAAATTGCTTTGGAGTTAGTTGATATTTGGCACTTTGGTTTGAGTTTATTATTGCTTAAAGATCAATCCCTCGATGATATTTGTGACTCAGTTGTTTCGGCTTTTAATAAGGTTGAAGTTTCGGGTGACTTTGCTATCAATCTAGAAGAATTTACTGCTCAGACATTAGTTACTAAAGATTTTGATGTTAATGGCTTTGTTGGTTTGGTTAAAGGAATCAATATGCAGTTTGATCAGTTGTATATTGCCTACGTGGGTAAAAATGTTTTAAATTTCTTTAGACAGGATCATGGCTACCAAGATGGTAGCTATCACAAACAGTGGGGCGGCCAGGAAGATAATGAACATCTTGTCGAAATTGTGGCTAAACTAGATACTAATTTACCTAGTTTTAAAGATGATCTATATGCTGAAATGAAAGCGGTTTATGAAAAGCTCTGCAAATAATGCGTAAAATTTACTTTAACATCTGTCTACTCTGGGTTTTATAGTGCTTTTTTTTTAATCAGCACTATAATATCCAGCGTTTAATAGCCTCATTCAAGATAAACCATTTTTATTGGAGATAAACTGTGACTTCACCCGTTCGCGTCACCATTACTGGTGCTGCAGGACAGATTAGTTATTCCTTGCTATTTCGCATTGCAGCCGGCGAAATGTTGGGCCCTAATCAGCCTGTTATATTACAAATGCTTGAAATTACTCCGGCTCTTAATGCCCTTAAAGGTGTTGCCATGGAGCTTGAAGATTGTGCATTCCCACTAGTTGCTGGGATTGTTTGTACTGACCAAGCCGAGATCGCTTTTAAAGATGCTGATTACGCTTTGCTGGTTGGCGCTCGTCCTCGTGGTCCCGGTATGGAGCGCAAAGATCTACTAGAAGCTAATGCGGCTATATTCTCTGCTCAGGGTAAAGCTATAAATGATCATGCTAGTCGCGATATTAAAGTATTAGTAGTGGGAAATCCTGCTAATACTAATGCGCTTATTACACAGCGCAATGCGCCAGATATTGATCCGCGTCAATTTACAGCAATGACCCGGCTCGATCACAATCGTGCCATGAGTCAAATTGCTGAAAAAGCCGGTAAAACAATCAATGACGTCAAGAATATGACTATTTGGGGAAATCATTCAGCAACACAGTATCCAGATCTTCATCATGCAAAAGTTGATGGTGACTCCGCTATAGATCTTGTTGATCAAGATTGGTATGAAAATCAATTTATTCCTACAGTTCAACAGCGTGGTGCAGCTATTATTAAAGCGCGTGGTGCATCTAGTGCAGCATCTGCAGCTAATGCTGCTATTGCACATATGCGAACCTGGACTCAGGGGACAGAAACAGGCGACTGGGTAAGTATGGGTGTCTACAGTGATGGTAGTTATGGTATTGCTGAGGGACTTATCTATTCGTTCCCATGTACCTGTGAAGCTGGTGATTGGAAAATTGTTCAGGGTTTGGATATTAATGAATTCTCACGTGAGAAAATGTCAGCTACTGAGCGAGAACTTACTGAAGAAAAAGAGGGCGTTGCTCACCTTCTTCCGTAATAATGTCTAACTAATGTTTTTAATAGCAGAGGTATAATCGTGGGATTTGCAAAAGTTGGAACAAAAGCACCAGCCTTTACCCTTTTAGATCAAAGGGGTAATAATGTTTCTTTGACTGATTATTTGGGTCAAAAAAATGTGGTTGTGTACTTTTATCCGAAGGCGATGACACCGGGTTGTACCGTTCAAGCTTGCGGTATTCGCGATAGTCATGCTGAGTATGAGGCAGAGGATTCCGTAGTATTGGCTATAAGCCCAGACTCTGTGGATCGTTTGGTTAAGTTTGAGGATAAACAGGAGCTCAACTTCAAGCTGCTATCAGATGAGGATCATGCAATTACAAATTCCTTTGGTGCTTGGGGCCTTAAAAAGTTTATGGGTCGCGAGTATATGGGTGTATTGCGCTCTACCTTTGTTATTGATAAAAAGGGTAATATCGTTATGGTGATGGAGAAGGTAAAAACTAAAACTCATCATCAGGATGTATTAGATTGGATTAAAGAAAATCTCAATTAATGATTAAAATTAAATTTATTTAAAGGAAGTTTATTATGCTATTTGCTTCAAATGCTTATGCAGACGCAGCCGCTCAGGCAGAGCCAAGTCCAATGTTTACTTTTATTATGTTTGGTGGTCTTTTTATCTTTATGTATTTCATAATGATTAGGCCTCAGCAGAAACGTCAGAAAGAACATAACAATCTAATTGGCTCATTATCTAAGGGTGATGAGGTGGTTATGACAAGCGGGTTGTTGGGTAAGATCACTAAGTTAGAGTCAGAGTATATAGTCCTTGAAGTAGGAAGTGGCCAAGAACTCAAGTTTCAAAAGGTGGCAGTACATGCTGTTTTACCTAAGGGAACCATCAAGGCGATCTAATGCTTTAAACATAAGGCTTTATGCCTTTTGCCTGTTTCAATAAAGCTCATACCGTTTTGGTATGGGCTTTTTTTATCTATTTAAATCCTTATTTTGAGCAGTTGTGTCTATGGATAGACGTCTAGGATAAAAAAAACCTCGATTTCATACAGTGACTGACTTAGTATTTAGTGAACTGTTTTTATACATGCATTTTTTTTGGTACCAAATAAAAACTACAAAAGGAATTATTAGCGATGTTTGAGCAATTTATCGATACGGTCAACTCTGTTGTTTGGGGTCCAGCTATGCTAATCCTTTTACTGGGTACCGGTGTGTTTTTAACCATCGGTTTGCGCGGCATAACAATAACCCGTATTCCCTACGCTTTTGGGCAGCT
>CBFIHQ010000039.1:0-9581 GCA_965662525.1 uncultured Porticoccaceae bacterium | reverse complement strand
GATGCAGCTCTGCATCGCAGAGAGATTGCCAAAGACAAGTGCTGAGACATCAGAATTGTCAGTCAGCATGCGAATGATGGCCTCCATAGTTACGCTAGGGCCAAAGTCACCGCCCATTGCATCTATGGAGATTTTAACACTCATGGTCAAAAGACCGACGAATTATTCGGCGTTGGTCTCAACAACTTTGCGACCGCGATAGAAACCGTCTGCAGTCACATTATGACGAAGATGCTTCTCGCCACTAGTTGCATCAGTAGATACAGTTGAAGCAGTTAAGGCATCGTGAGAACGACGCATACCACGTCTTGAACGAGTTTTTCGACTTTTTTGAACAGCCATGGGTTACTCTCCTAAAAAAAAATTAACAGCTACTACTTCTTAAGCTGCTGTAAAACACTAAAGGGGCTATCAACAGCAGCCTCTTCCATAACGGTATCAGCCTTTGGATCAAAGGCACTACCTGTACATTCACCAATATTGTGATAATTAACAATTGGCAGAGCCAATAGTATTTCATCTTCTATCACAACATTTAAATCTGCAAACTTATCGACAACAATCCATGGCTCATAATTTGGTGCAACGTTAGCCAGTTGGTCCTCAGACCAAATAACCTGCAAGGATACAGAAGCCTTAACTTCAATATTAACCAAATCTAAGCAACGCTGGCATACCACATCCACAAAAACCGATGCCATACCTGTAACTATGGTTTGTCTTGATTCATCAAGGGAAAACTGTAACTGTACCTGCATGGCACTGGAAACAGCTTCTACCGAATCGTTTAACCTAGTTAAATCCTTAGCCGCAATTTCACCTTCAAGAGCAATTCCCTGAACGGCTAATTTGCGTGGATCTATCTGTGTTGGCAATGCCATAGTTTTCGACGCTATCAAGTTAGGCGCGCATGATAGGGATAAGACCGTGAATAGTCAAAGAAAATTGCTTAAAATAGCCTTATAAAGACTTTATAACCCCAAGAGATACAAACTAATGGTAAAACCACTAATTTTGGCATCCACATCCGTTTACAAGAAAAAACTATTAGAGCGATTAAACATTGGTTTCACCTGTGCCTCACCCTTAGCTAATGAGGAGCCAATAAGTAATGAGCAACCAAAGCCACTCGCGCTGCGCTTGGCGCAAGAAAAAGCTCTTGCAGTACTGAAATACCGGCCTGAAGCTGTCATTATCGGCTCAGATCAAGTTGGAGAGTACAATAGCAGTATACTGAGTAAACCTGGAAATTATGACCAAGCTTTTAGGCAATTAAGTATGCAGTCTGGAAAAACTATCTTTTTCCACTCTGCTATTGCCGTTGCTTCTACTCTTACATCTGGTGAAACAAGCATAGAAACTGCAATAAATAGCACTAAGGTTGTTTTTAAAGATCTAACACCGCAACAAATTGAAGATTATCTTAAAATCGAGGAACCCTTTGATTGCGCAGGTAGTTTTAAATCTGAGGGTTTGGGTATTAGTTTATTTTGCAGTATTAATAGCAGTGACCCTACGTCATTAGTCGGTCTTCCGCTCATAGAGCTTTGTAATATTCTTAAGAATTACAAGCTTGAAAAACCATATACATTAGTTTAAATAATTATTGTATATTGTTGATTTATATATATTTTAATATATCTGAAAAGCAGTCTATACAAGCCACTGGATCATATTTAGCAAGTCGATCTTGATGATGAGCACCATAGCTAACACCCAGTCTAGGCATTTTTATTCGCTGCGCCATGTCCATATCGTATTCAGTATCACCTACCATAAGGGCCTGATCTGGCTCTAGACCAAACTCTTCCAATAACTGTGCCAACATTAAAGAATCCGGCTTGGAAGCGGTTTCATCCGCACAACGCGAGCTATGAAATAAATCATCAATATCTGACGCTTTAAACGCTCTATTCAAACCTGCGCGACTCTTTCCTGTGGCAACCGCTAGCTTATAGCCCTCCGCCTTAAGCTTGCACAGGGTATCTAGTGCATAGGGGAAAAAATCACTGGGGCCTGCGACTTTTATTCGATAACTGTCAGAATAGCTTGCAGTAATCTTGGCGACGAGCAAATTATCTGCTGCAGGAAAAATCTTTATAATAGCCTCTTTGAGGCCAAGACCTATAATATTGGCGGCTTCATCAAAGGTAGGTACTTCTAAATCATGTTCTGTCGCAGCTGCCTGTATGCAATGCACTATACGGGATACGGAATCACTCAAAGTGCCATCCCAGTCAAAAATTAGTAATTTATATTTGTGATTCATATTCATTATTTTAGCTTATTCAGAAGGGTTTTTAGATCTTTTGATAGTGGCGCTTCAACAGATATTCGCTCTCCAGAAACTGGATGCTTAAACTCTAAGGCATTAGCATGCAGAAATAGACGTTTCAGGCCAAGCTCGCGCATATTCTGGTTAAATAGCGAGTCGCCATATTTTGGATCCCCCGCTATAGCCTGACCAGAGAACTGGCAGTGAACGCGAATCTGGTGGGTTCTCCCAGTTTCTAGCCTTATATCCAACAAAGTTGCCTGATCAAAAGACTGTACTATCTTAAAATGCGTTACAGACGCCTTGCCGTCAGCATCAACTCTAACCATGCGCTCACCCGAGGAAAGGGTATTTTTCTTTAACGGCGCGTTAATAGTTGACTTGCCCTTTGGCCATCGACCCATTACCAAGGCTTGATAAGTTTTCTTGATCTGATTTTTTTGCATTTGTTGCTGCAAATTAACGAGCCCCGCCCTACTTTTGGCGAGCATTAAACAGCCCGACGTTTCTCGGTCAAGTCTATGAACAAGCTCAAGGAATTTACTGTCTGGCCTATCAGCACGCAGACCCTCGATAACACCATAGGATACACCACTACCCCCGTGAACGGCTATTCCAGCGGGCTTATCAAGCACAATGATTTCGTCATCTTCAAATACAATACTGTCTTTCAGGCGCTTACGCATCTGGCTACCAGGCATTTCTTTAAATTGTTGCTGCGATGTCCGTATTGGCGCAACTCGAATAATATCACCTGCTTTTACTCGCTTATCCGCCTTAACTCTGCCCTTGTTGACTCTAACTTCACCTTTACGCAAAAGGCGGTATATACGCGACTTAGGAACACCCTTTAGTAACCTAATTAAAAAATTGTCGAGTCTTTGGCCTTCATACTCAGCATCAACTGTATGAAAGGTTACGGCTTCGAAGGGATTATTGGGCTGGTTATCGGACAAGGTCTTTACAACTTTAAAAAATTAGCATCAATTATACCCATGTATTATTGATAATTCATAATTACTAGCAGCCATAACCATCGTTTGCGTTAAAAATTCTTACAGAATTTAAAAAACAAACAAATAAAGTCATTTTTTGTAACACCACTTAATAAAAATCGCTCTAATTTACCGAATAAATTGTAGAAAAGCGGCATCATTGCTACAATGCAGGCGATTTCGCGTTAAATGAAGTGCAATTAAACTGCACAGAACCGAAAGATTTATTATTATTTAAGAAAGAATTTGTAGTTGTTTGCCGCTTAAACAGTGGGAGACAGCAAAAAGTAAAACTGAGAAAGCTCAGTTAGTTTACATCAAGTACAGATAAAAGCTTGTGATCTTAATACGCCGATTAAATAGAGCATTGCGACTCACAACGGCTACATCACAGCATGAGAATTGCGTTATTGGTCGCTACAATCTCCAGTTGAGACCCTGTTTCGTCAATAGCCCAAAGGGATGGCTTTAAAGCCTTCCTCGGTATGGTTACATCTTGTTAAGATGGCCCAAGTAGCGTTTATATTCGCTTTGTAAAGGATTATTGGCACCCTAAACGGATCCGCACATCCTTTCTGCTTGCAGACCAACCACGCCATGAAAGCTCTTTGCCACACAATGCTGGTACACGCTTTACTTCTCACCTATCTTCTCTTGTCATCCTAGCTGTAGCTCGATCACTTTAATTATTTAAGGTGTTAAATATGAAGCGTATGTTAATTAATGCATCCCATACTGAGGAGATGCGTGTAGCAATGGTCGATGGACAGAGACTCTATGATCTCGATATCGAAAACAGAACAAGAGAACAAAAAAAATCCAATATATACAAAGGTAAAGTCACCCGAGTTGAGCCTAGCCTTGAAGCGGCTTTTGTCGATTTCGGTGCTGAGAGACACGGATTTCTTCCACTCAAAGAAATCTCAAAAGAATACTTCAGCAAAAAATCTTCTGATAATGGCCGAGTTCGTATTGTAGACGCTGTCAAAGAAGGTCAAGAAGTAGTTGTTCAAGTTGAAAAAGAAGAGCGCGGCCAAAAAGGTGCAGCACTTACAACTTTCATCAGCCTTGCAGGCCGCTATTTGGTATTAATGCCAAACAACCCACGCGCTGGTGGCATTTCTAGAAGAATTGAAGGCGAAGATCGCGCTCAGCTGCGTGACGCTATGCGTACATTGCAAATCCCTGAGGGTATGGGCGTTATTGTTCGTACAGCCGGTATCGGCCGTGAGGCACAAGAGCTTCAGTGGGATCTGGATTATTTGTCACAGCTATGGGGTACGATTACTCATGAGTCCGGCAATAGCAAAGCACCGCATTTCTTATTTCAAGAAAGCAATGTTATTGTTCGTGCTATTCGTGATTATCTGCGTCAAGATGTTGGCGAGGTTATCATCGACAATGAAGATGCCTATGCACTTGCTGCCGCATTTATCGGCACGGTGATGCCTGATTTCAAAAGTAAGATTAAATATTATCAAGACGAAATCCCACTGTTTAATCGCTACCAAATTGAGAATCAAATTCAAACAGCTTTTGAGCGCGAGGTTGCACTTCCCTCCGGAGGCTCGATTGTAATCGATATAACGGAAGCAATGGTCTCCATTGACATCAACTCTTCTCGCGCTACCAAAGGCGGTGATATCGAAGAAACAGCCTATACAATCAATCTTGAAGCTGCAGAAGAGATTGCCCGGCAATTGCGCCTGCGTGACGTTGGCGGCCTTATTGTTATCGACTTTATCGATATGCTAAACAACCGACACCAAAAGTCGGTTGAAAACAAAATGCGTGAAGCGCTTGAAATAGATCGCGCACGCGTCCAAGTTGGTCGTATATCGCGCTTTGGACTTATGGAAATGTCCCGCCAAAGACTTCGCCCTTCACTTGAAGAGACTATGTCTAAAGTATGCCCAAGATGCAACGGTCAAGGCACTATTCGCGGCACCAGATCACTTGCTCTATCCATTCTTAGACTCGTCGAAGAAGAAGCGCAAAAGGAATATAGCCGCGAAATTAGAGCCATAGTGCCGATTTCCGTTGCAACCTTTTTGCTCAATGAGAAACGTAGTGAAATTACCAGTATCGAATCAAGAAACAACATCAAAATCACGGTACTACCAAATTCGGAAATGCAGACGCCTAATTTTGAGGTGGTTAGAATTCGCACACAGGATGAGGATGACTCAGACTTTAGTTACAAGATGGCTAATGAGCTAAGTAAGCCCGACCTAAGCGTTGAGACTGAAGGTAGCCAATCTACTCAAACTATACCTACACCAGCTGTTAAGACTATTGTTCCCAATACCCCTGCCCCGCAGGTACAGACTCAAGCGGAGACTCAAAAGAAATCACCAAGTCTTGTGCAACGCCTATGGAACAGTATGTTTGGTGAACCTGAACAGAAAGAACAGCCAGATAAAAGAAACTCACGCAACAGAAATCAGCGTGGCTCGCAACAACGACGCGGCAAACAAAATAATCAGCGCAATCGCAACAATGACAATAGATCTCGCCGAGGAGAAAAATCGCCGCAAGGAAAGTCTGATAGCAACCAAAAACGCGATTCAAAGAACGATCAACGTCAAAATGACAATCGCTCTAATAAGCGTAATCAACGCAATCAGCGCAATGATCAAAGCAAAAAAGATAATAATACCAATGAGAATACTGCTGTAACTGATAACAAGCAAAATGAAGAATCAGGTATCAAGCGTCGACCAGATGATCGCAAACGCGGACCACGCAGACGTCGTCGTAGACAGGATGTGCCGCAAGAGATGTTAGAGAAAACTGTTGATACACCAAATACAGAAACTGCTAGCACTTCTAAAGACGAAGCGCCTAAGGATACAGTTGCAACTGATAAAGACGCTGCACCTAAACGTAGCAAGCGTCCCGCTAAATCAAAAGCTAATGAATCAGCTAAGACTGATACTGTTGATCAAGCGAAAAGCGCAGAAACCAAGCCTGAAGCAAGCACTAAAGCTGATCCTGTAGAAACGACCGAGAAGCCAAAGCGCAAACGAAGAGCTACTAAACCTAAGCAAGCTAATGAAAAAGAAAATACATCAGTAGAGATTTCAACTGATACAGCTATTTCAGAAGCTGCGAAAGCTGAGCCCAAAGCAAAAGCAAAACCAAAGGCAAAGGCAAAGGCAAAGGCAAAAGCTAAACCAAAAGTAAAAGCTACACCCAAAGCTGAGTCTAGCGAAGGGTCAAAGCCCGATTCTAGCGACAAGCCAAAAGTTGAAGCTCAATCAACAAATGAGCCAAAAGCCGAAGTTAAAGCCACTGCCTCTCCATCAAGAGCTAGCAACGACCCAAGAAGTAAGCCTAAGGCGAGTGCAAAGGTAGAAACTAGCTCGGCAGCACGCACCTCAAAAAAAGGCGCGCCAACAACTTCCGATAGCCCAGTCGTAATTGCGGCTAAAGAATCGGCGCCAACAAAACGCGCATCAAATGACCCACGACAAAAGCGCGCAGTAGAAAAAACTGAAGAAAAACCCTCTGAAGGGTAATTCGTGCTTGTCTCTGAAAATTGGCGCGGTATAATCTGCGCCTAGTTTCAAAGTCAGACGTTGATATTAAAAAATTAGGTGGGATGGCAGAGCGGTTGAATGCACCAGTCTTGAAAACTGGCATAGGTTAATAGCCTATCTAGGGTTCGAATCCCTATCCCACCGCCATATTAGAGAAACCTCCTTCGGGAGGTTTTTTTATGGCTGGGATTAAATAATCAATTCAGGTAAATTTTTTATTAGAAGAACTGCGTCAGCAGCACTATCCCACCAACCGCCACTAGGCTATAAAGAAAGATCCTCCAAAGCGAGAACTTGCGAGAAGACCAATCAATCCGATCTTCTCGATTCCTTTGTTTTGATGAGGCTCTAAAGCGCCCTAGATAGAAAAAAACCGCTAGGGACAGTATGGATATACCGCCAAATATAATTGTATTAGCGTCCATTAACGGCTTCTTAGCTTAGCTAATAGGCGAAGCATCTCAAGATACAACCATATCAGGGTAACCATTAGAGAAAATGCGCCAAACCATTCCATATATTTAGGCGCGCCCATCTCTGATCCCTGCTCGATAAAATCAAAGTCTAGAACCAGATTTAATGCGGCAATAGCCACAACAAATAGGCTAAAACCAATACCAAATAAGCCATTGGAATGAATAAATCCAATACCGCCAGAACCAAACATATTCATTAGCATGCTAACTAGGTAAAGCATGGCTATGCCCATAGTGGCTGAGGTGACCATAAGTCGGAAGTTTTCGGTGGGTTTTACGATGCCAGTTTTGTACAAGAATAATAACGAGGCCAGTGTTCCCAGGGTAAGCCCTACTGCCTGTATCACAATCCCTGGATATTGGGCTTCAAAAATAGCTGAGATAGCCCCAAGGAATAAACCTTCAGCTATGGCGTATAAAGGGGCTGTTGTGCCCGACCATTGTTTTTTGAATATGGTCACTAAAGCCAATATAAAGCCGACAATTGCACCGCCTATAGCGAGAGGCATAACAGTTGCTGGATTGCCTGTAGAGAAGAACTCTGACCATGTGTAGAAGGCAGAGATTACAACCAGCGCTAACAAAATTCCGGTTTTGTTCACTGTACCCTCTAGGGTCATGGTTGCAGCTGGTACATAGTTGCTAAAGTTTGCGTCTTTAGCACTATTGGCAAAAGTTTGGGCATTTAATGAGGGGTTGCCTGAGCGACCAAACATATTCAACGCTTTGTGATTAGACATGTAAGTTACCTTATTTTTTTATCGTTAAGTTTCAACAATACCAAATATTAATTAATTTTACGGAATTATAGCTAAATCTGGGTGAGTTGAAATAAGTTATATCGCCATAAAGAAAAATTGCCCTTCTTAGATGAAAAAAAACCTCCAAAAGGAGGTTTTTTTAAATCATATAGCCTTTAGATGGAGCCTATATTTTGTTCTATCCAATCCATTCGATCTTCATACCAAGTCTTTAGATAAAGCACCTCTTCATCATAGGTATTCCAAATAATGGGATTAGGCCATACATAGACGCCTAAAATTTGCCATTTATTAAAGTTTTCTTGCTGCGACCATTTCAACAGCTCTGCCTGCTCATCTATTTTATCGAGAATATATTGCTTATTAACAAGATAATGATTGGTAAATCTGTCCTGTACCAGTGATACAAACGCAGGATCATCTAGTAAGCGACTTATCCATGCGTGATAGCGAACATGCCAGCCATTAGTATACCTTGCATCAGAGTAATCTACGTTACCAAAACCAAGATCAAAATCCCACAGGGGTCCCATCTTGATTTTTTCGCCCGGAATATGGGTGAAATAGATACTCGACCAATTTCTTGCATCCTGATTTTTGATAATTTCACTGATAAGGAACCAATCAATAAAGCTATCTATATCAATGAAACTTGCATAACCATTAACAGGATCTGCAAAATCATTACCGAAAAGAGCCGCTTCAAAGGCATTAATATGATCCCTAATGTAAATAAACCGTGGGTCTTGCTCAAAGGCAAAATCGTTTTGATCAATGCGGTCAATGCCAGGCTCTTTAATAACAATAACATCATCATTTTGATAGACGCTGGTATTGAAGTAAACATCATCCGGGTCTACCCTGTCTTGAACATTGGTATCTTTTTCAAGCAAGAAACCCTCATCGCCTCTATCCACACGCGCAGATTTTTCTTCGACTTTTTCGGATACATTATAGGTTCCATTATATTCACCATTAATATAAACCTCTGCAAACTCGGATTTAGGCGTCCAATCGAGAGTACTTAAATATCCCAATTCAAAAGCAATGGTATTTCTTAGTAGTGATTTATCAGAGTATTCTGCCAAAAAGAGCCATTTTTTCTGTTTCGGCATATCAAGGAATTCTTCCTTGCTATCCAACTTCATTTGATAGGGTTTTTTTGGGTTAATCCAAGTTGAATTGCCCCTGCCCCTTATCTCCATAATGGTGCTATCAAGATTTTCAAATCCACGACCACCATCAACTGTAACTGTACCCGTGATGTAATCGTCTTTTGATTCGATAGGTAAATTATTATCCGTCTGGATATTTACAATGGGTAAGCCGGTAAACTTAGTCAAATCCACTGTGTAGGTTTTGCTTACACCGTTGGCTTTACTGACTTTGTATTCAACCAACTCGGTAAAATCATTAGCAGTAGAACCCGTAGTTTGCTCAACATCTGCAACAGTCACTGTAGCGCCATCATGAGAAAAAGAGGCTGACAAATCACTGACTGATATATTTTGAGCAACCCGACCAGAAAAGGT
>CBFIHQ010000038.1:0-9598 GCA_965662525.1 uncultured Porticoccaceae bacterium | reverse complement strand
GGTGTTGATTACGATGCTGACACCAACCCTGATATCGCAATCAATCAGATGGTTTAAATTAAATAGCCCAGAGCATTGGTTATGGCTTCAAAAAACACCAAGTTTAAAGCGGCTTTTTTACATCCGCGTTATTGCATAACTTGGTTTTGGCTCGGTTTATGGCGGCTTGTTACTGTATTGCCCTATAGGGTCCTCCTTTTTTTGGGGCAAATAATAGGTATATTTCTATACCTGTTACCAACAAGGCGCAAACATATAGCTCGTATCAATATTGAATTGTGTTTTCCAGAGCTAAATAAAGCCGCTCAAACTTCATTGCTCAAAGATAATTTCCTTAGTATGGGTATTGCCCTTATGGAAGTGGGTATGGCCTGGTGGTGGTCCAAGGAGAGACTCCAAAAGCTAGTTAAAGTTGAAGGTCTAGAAAATTTAGATCGAGCAACTAATGAGGGCGTTATTTTATTAGGGATGCATTTCACGACGCTAGAGATTGGTGGTGCGGCTCTAACAAGTGCCATTGAGATTGATGGCATGTATAAATCCCATTCTAACCCTGTTTACGATTATATTCAGCTCAAAGGAAGAGTCAGTCACAATATTGATGGCTGTAACTTATTTGACCGACGGGATATGCGTGGTACTTTAAAATGTCTCAAAGCTGGTCGTGTTCTATGGTATCTTCCAGATCAGGATTACGGGCTTAACCAGAGTTTATTTGCCCCATTTTTTGGAATACAGGCGGCAACGGTTCATGCAACCTCTAGAATGGCTAAGCAAACGAACGCCGCAGTAATACCGGTAACTTTTACTCGACTAGCTGATGCAAAAGGCTACAGAATTTGTATTGAACCGGTTCTTG
This sequence comes from uncultured Porticoccaceae bacterium, assembly GCA_965662525.1. Taxonomy (GTDB): domain Bacteria; phylum Pseudomonadota; class Gammaproteobacteria; order Pseudomonadales; family Porticoccaceae; genus HTCC2207. The sequence continues at coordinate 8,739 of CBFIHQ010000038.1, read as the reverse complement.
AAAATTTTCCATCAGATGATGCGTTATTTGATACCACTAGAATTAACCAATTAATTGAAAAATATGTTCGGCAACAACCCGAACAGTATCTATGGGTTCATCGAAGGTTTAAAAATCGACCAAATGGAGAAAAAGACTACTATAATGTTCCTTCGAGCAAGTCGTAGTTAATGTATAAGATGCTATGATTATTAGGTGTGAATTTTATTCCCAATAGCAGTTTGATTTTTTAAATAAAGTAAGCAGGTATCCCAAGGAGCAAAAATGATAACCGGTAGTATTGTCGCCCTAGTGACTCCGATGTTCCCAGATAGTTTAGACGTCGATTGGGAAGCTTTAGAGCGTCTCGTAGAATGGCATATTGAGCAGGGCACTCATGCTTTGGTTGCAGTTGGTACCACCGGCGAATCAGCAACACTCAGTGTAGATGAGCACAGTCGCGTTATTAAAGCCACGGTGGAAATTTCTAAAGGCCGTATCCCAGTTATTGCGGGTACGGGTGCAAACTGCACAAGAGAGGCCATAGAGCTCACAGAATCGGCTAAAAAAGCCGGTGCTGATGCCTGTTTGTTAGTGACGCCATATTACAATAAGCCGACGCAGGAAGGCTTATATAAGCATTTCAAGACCATTGCTGAAGCAGTTAATATTGACCAGATCCTCTACAATGTTCCTGGTCGCACAGCCTGTGATATGCTGACTGAGACAGTTATTCGTCTTAGTGCGGTTAAAAATATTGTAGGTATAAAAGAAGCCACTGGTGACCTTCAGCGAGCGGCCGACCTCATAGAACAAGCTCCAGAGGGTTTTGCTATTTATTCTGGTGATGATCATAGTGCTCGACAATTAATGTTATTAGGCGGTCATGGTGATATTTCAGTGACCGCAAATGTAGCACCAAATCTTATGTCCAAGATGTGTGAAGCCGCCTTAAAGGGTGATGCTGATCAGGCACTTGCCATTGATAAGCAATTATTGGTTATACACGATGCAATGTTTGTAGAATCAAACCCTATTCCAGTCAAGTGGGCTGTAGGTCAACAAGGCATAATTAATGACGCAATAAGACTGCCATTAACGCAACTTTCTAAAACAAATCAGGTCAAAGTTTTGCAAGCTTTAAAAACAGCAAAGCTCGTATAAAAAAATAATTAAAGGGCAGTAAGGTTTAACTATGGATAATGTTTCTCGACGAGTTGTTGTCATTTGCTTGATGCTAAGTGGTTGTAGTTGGCTAGATATAGATGAACATCAAAGCGAGTACCTCAATGCTGAGGAAACTCAAGTTATTGTGGTGCCTGAAAAGTTAAGCTCCTTAAGAATTGGACAGCTCTACCCAATTCCTGCTGTCTCTGGTGATATTTCACCACAGAGCTCAGTGGACGTACCAAGACCTCAGCCTATGTCGGTCAATACCTTTGAGCAGCTTGTCAAAATTCAAAGAATTGACGAAAAGAGATGGATTCTTGTCAATAATTCACCCAGTGAACTATGGCCAAGAGTGCGCAACATACTCAATAGGAATGGTATTGTCTCCGATAAAGTAGATGGCTCTGCAGGTATTATAGAGACTACTTGGTTGAGTTATAATTCTGACCAAGAGAATGAACATCGATTTAGATTCTCGATTTCTCCTGGTGTCCAGCTCAATAGCACTGAGATTTCTGTGTTACATCAAGTGAAGCCACTTGAAAATATATCCCAAACCGATTGGCCAGCATCTTCCAATTCAGATGAAAAAGAAAGTGACATGATATCCTTTCTTGCCAATCAGCTTGTGGCTCAACCCGACTATGCTTCAGTATCTCTGCTAGCGCAAGATATTGGCGGAGAATCTAAAGTCGAGATTATCAATCCTCAGATAGCTGATCCCTATATTTTAGTTAAATTATCATATGACAGAACTTGGGCTTCAATTAATTATTCAGCTTCACGCGGTGGGTTTAGCTTAATCGATCAGGATTCGGACAAAGGTTTACTTCTGGTCAACTACAGTGATGAATTACTAGAAGAAAAAACCTCAGGTTTTTCTAGTTGGTTTGGTAAAAAAGAGAATGACGATATTTTGAAGGCTAATTACCGTATCCTTGTTCAACAAGTTGAGTCTAGTATTGAGGTCAGAGTTGTCACTCTAGAGGGTGATAGTGTTGATAAAGAGCAAGCCTTGAAGTTGCTTAATATTTTTAGAAGTAATATGTCATAAGGGAGTTAGCTTAGTTGCGTTTTGCCTCCCTCGGTAGTGGCAGTAAGGGTAATGCTACTGTAATTCAATCGAATAATACCTGCCTTATGGTGGACTGTGGTTTTTCAATAAAAGACTGCAGTCGTCGTTTGCAGCGTCTTGAAAAAACACCAGCTGATTTAGATGCTATCTTAGTCACCCATGAGCACAGTGATCATTGGAAGGGCGTACTACCTCTTGCATCACGTTTTGCGATAGATATCTATATTACTGCAGGCTGCTTAAGAGCTACAGGTTTAACACTTAGCGATTATGCAGGTTTCAAGCTAATAGATAGCCATAAGACCTTTAATATTGGTGATATTGAGATAAAGCCAATTCCTGTACCTCATGATGCACTAGAGCCGGTACAATTCATTTTTTCAAATAATATAAACCGACTTGGCATACTTACAGATGTTGGCTCTATAACCCCTTATATCGAGCAACAATACAGCGGCTGCGATGGTATATTGGTCGAGGCCAATCATGACCTAGAATTATTAAACTCTGGCACTTACCCAAGATTTCTAAAAAATCGTGTTAGTGGTGAGTTGGGGCATTTAAATAATAATCAAACAGCTGCTTTAATTAACGTCATTGATACCACGCGTATCAAGCAATTAGTTATTGGTCATATTAGTCAGAGTAACAATAATAAAGCTATTGTTAAAAACACTATAGAAAAGGTTTATCAGGGTGCTGCGCAAGTTATTTACGCTGATCAAGAAGAAGGGTTTGACTGGTTGTATTTGAGTAAGTTATAGTCCGTATTGCAAAATAATTAAATAATTGTAAAGGCAGATATTCTTGCTTTTATTCCAATTCTATCGATGTTTTTCCACAGATAGACCTTTTTTTTTAAAAAACACTTCAATATCCTTACGTAAGCCATTGATTCTTGCAGTATATTTTTGTAACCTGTTGTTTTATAAGCGATTTTAATACTGTACAAAATTTAACCAATCTGTATAAATCCATTGGTTTTTCTAGGTTAAATACAGTTGCTAAACCAGTATTCCACAAAGTTATCCACAGGTTCTGTGGACAAAATATTGCACCTTTATGGTGATCTTTATTGTTCTGTTATCGGCTTTTGAAATTTTTGCGCCAAGGTTAAATTTACAGAGATAAAAATTGATTTAATATGTTTGGAAATTTTTATTATTCGGACTTTTTTGGCATCACTTCACACTATCTATGTTTAAATATGCATATGCCTAAAATTATTGTTACCTACACTGATAATTGCTTAAAAAAAGTTGCAGAGCGTATTTCTAATCAAATAGATTTACCATTATTTGAATTAAATTCAAATAACCAAGATATACCTACTGAGTCTGAATATTCTCTTTGTGTCTCTCATAATGGATTGAGTTTTATATCAAATGCCAATAATCATGGTGCTATTCGTTGTGATTTTGTAAATGGTAGTCATCGCCATCGTCGCAATTATGGTGGTGGTAATGGCCAAATGATTGCCAAAGCAGTCGGGATTTCCGGTAAATTTCATCCCAATATACTCGATTTAACTGCTGGATTAGGCTCAGATGCTTTTGTTTTAGCGAGTCTTGGGTCAAGGGTACAGCTTTTAGAGCGCAATCCTATTGTTTATTTACTATTAACAGATGGAATAGATCGCGCCATCTCTGCGAGTGTTGATGATAGTGACCTGACTTCAATCATTGGTAGAATGCATTTGACTGAAATTAATAGTTCCTTGTATTTAGATTCACTAGCTACCACTGATTATCCTGAAGTAATTTATATAGACCCTATGTTCCCTCCGAGAAAGAAGTCAGCTCAAGTTAAAAAGGAAATGCAGGCTCTTCATCAAATTGTTGGTGAGGATAATGATGCTTCAGTAATCTTAGAGAAGGCGTTAAATAAAGCTATTTATAGGGTGGTGGTAAAAAGGCCTGCACATTCCGATTACTTGGGTATGCTAAAGCCTAGTTATTCGCTTGAGGGTAAATCAACGCGCTATGATATTTTTGCCAAACAAAAATTACCCAAATAAATGCTTTAGCAGTGACTTGTATATATTTGTCAGTTCATTCAAATCATTGACAGAGGCGCACTCATCAATTTGATGAATAGTCGCATTTACTGGGCCTAATTCAACAACCTGTGTGCCCATTGGTGCAATAAAACGTCCATCAGAAGTTCCGCCAGCCGTTGAAAGCTCAGTATTCAATCCGGTTGTTTCTTTTACAGCCTTAACCGCTGCATCTACCAATGCGCCCTCTGCTGTTAAAAAAGGCTGTCCGCTTAAATGCCAATTTAATTCATAGTTTAGCTGATGCTTATCAAGTATTTCAGTTGTTCGATCTCTAAGTTGTTGGTCGGTCACTTCAGTTGAGAAGCGAAAGTTGAAAACAACCTCTAGTTGACCAGGGATAACGTTAGTCGCACCAGTCCCACCATTGATGTTGGATATTTGGAAGCTTGTAGCTGGAAAGAAGTCATTTCCCTGATCCCATTCATGGGCTGCCAATTCAGCAAGGGCAGGGGCTGCTTTGTGAATTGGGTTGCTGGCTAGATGCGGATAAGCAACATGACCCTGTTGGCCAAGTATGCGCATCTCGCAGCCTAGTGAGCCACGACGTCCATTTTTAATAGTGTCTCCACACTGAGTGCTGCTCGATGGTTCACCAACTAGACAATATTCAGGAATTAACTGTTGCTGATTTAACCATTCAACGACTTTAACCGTGCCATTTGCCGCTATACCTTCTTCATCGCTAGTGATAAGGAAGGCAATACGCCCATTATGATTGGAGTTTTCAGCCACAAACTTCTCAACTGCAACAATCATAGCTGCAAGAGAGCCTTTCATATCAGCAGCGCCTCGCCCGAAGAGCATACCATCTTTAATGGTTGGCTCAAAAGGTGGAGTTTGCCAATTGCTTTCAGGGCCGGATGGGACCACATCTGTATGGCCCGCAAAGCAGAGAATAGGGCCGCTATCACCGCGTATAGCCCAAAAATTATCTACGTCATCAAATCGAAGATGATCTACCTTAAAGCCGATAGCCGCAAGTCTATCAGTCATAACCTTTTGACAGCCGGCATCTTCAGGAGTTACTGATTCACGGGAAATAAGCTCTTTAGTCAAAGCAATAGTGGGGCTGTCATTGGACATAGAAAAACCTTTAACATTAGATCATTATTGTAGGGCTGATTTACCTTACAAGCCAGATTGTTTTTTGGATTAATATTTATTTTACAAGCTGATCTTTTGCTGCATTGATTTTAGCGGCTAAATAATCACTACCACCTCGATCGGGGTGCATTCTTTGCATAAGTCTCTTGTGAGCTTTCACAACCTCATCTTTTGAAGCAGTATTTGTCAGGCCTAGAATTTCATAGGCTTCAGCCTCTGAAAGCTGATTAAAGTTGTCAGGGTTGTACTGCTGGTAAGCTTGATCATTGCTTGAGCCGCTGCGAATTAAATAGGCCTGAAGTAGAACGTAGGACTCTTTATCTGCAGTTTTGTACTGTTGAGATAATTGTTTTAACTCATCCTGCGATAGTTCGCTTAACTTCTTGCCATTATAATCACCAGATATAATCTCACCCTCAACACTGCCAGTGGTAAAATTCATAGAGATTACCAAGAACTGGGTTCTAAATTGTGAGGGTGAAGTTTTAAAACGACCAAATAATCTAAGCAGAGGGCCCGCTCTTGTACCCCAAACGAGTAAAGTACGTAAAACCGGGATTAATGCGGCAATACCTGCGCCTAGCCAGTGCATTCTACCGGAAATAATAAAATATAAAGTAAGGGCTAAGATAAGCCAAAAACCACTTCTCCATAGAAATGGTTTACGTTTATTTTCGGCTAAATTCTTCTGATAAGACCACCAGTACCAGAGACCTACGATAGCCGCAATTAATAGTAAAAGCTTTGGCATAGGTTAACGCTATTCCTGTTATCGGTTTTTTAGAACCTCACGAAGTTTATCAGCCATTTCAACCATTGATTTCTCTGTTGTCTCCCAGTCAATACAAGCATCGGTAACAGAAACACCGTATTCCATTTCATCAGGATTGGAAGACAACTTTTGGTTGCCGGCATTGATATTACTTTCGATCATCACGCCAATAATTGACTTATTACCTTCTAATATTTGGTTGCTAACATTATCTAAAACTAAGGGTTGCAGATTGTGATCTTTATTCGAGTTTGCGTGACTGCAATCAACCATAATATTTGGCTTAATTTTCGCCGCTTCAAGTTCTTGTTCGCAAATTGAAACACTCACTGAATCGTAATTGGGCTTACCATTGCCGCCGCGAAGGACAACATGCGCATTCGGGTTGCCGCGGGTAGTAACTATTGATACCTTGCCATCTGAATTAATACCCAAAAATCTGTGAGGGTTAGCCACTGATTGTAGTGCGTTGATAGCAACAGTTAAGCCGCCATCTGTACCATTTTTAAAGCCAATAGAAGATGAAAGGCCAGACGCCATTTCACGGTGAGTTTGTGATTCGGTGGTTCGTGCTCCAATAGCTGACCAAGCAATAAGGTCTTGCATATATTGTGGCGAAATAGGGTCTAGTGCCTCGGTTGCAGTTGGTAGTCCAATCTCAAGAATATCGCGCAAAAGCTTACGACCAATATGCAGTCCATCAGTTATCTTAAATGAATCATTCATATAGGGGTCATTAATTAACCCTTTCCAGCCAACTGTCGTTCGTGGTTTTTCAAAATAAACACGCATCACTATGTATAAACTATCGCTCACTTTTTCTGCTAGTTTTTTTAAGCGCAATGCATAGTCATTGGCTGCCTCTAGATCATGAATAGAGCAGGGGCCAACCACAACTAAAATACGATGATCTTTCCCGGCTAAGATATTTTCAATAACCTGACGACCTTCAGTAACGGTAGCACGTGCCTTTTCGGTAAGAGGTATCTCGCGCTTTAATTCGTCTGGTGTGATTAGAATTTCTGGCGCTTCGATATTTATATTCTCAACTTCTTGAGTATTCATTTTTAATTCCTAATTATTTACTAGTTCCCCAATAATTATATTGTACTTGAAAATTGCTGAAGGGAAAGATTAATCGCCTGTAAGTTCAATGAATACGGCAGTTTGAGGAAAATAGAGCGCACATCGCACTTTTTTAGTCTCTAGTTTTTGATAAAGCTGTGCATAATGATTTAGTTGTGGGCTATAAGTTTCAATTTGACGCTGATAAAAATTTTGCTCAGATTCATTAATATTAGGCGCGGCATATTTATAATCAATAATCCAGCGCTTATCCTTATCGATAAAAGTTCTATCGATCACTGAGGTTTTTATACTCTGACTGTGTTTATCAAAATACGACAATGCCAGTTCACAGTTAGCATCAATATGCTTTCCAAGTATCCATTTCCCTCGAGTATCATTAAGCATAGTCTCGATGGAATGCCTTAGGTTTGAAATTTCTTCAGCCGTAGCAAGAACTCCAAGCTGATTAAGGGTCGATTTCCAGCCTTGATCAAGCGTCTTTCTTCTTTCCAATGGCCATTGTTCAATGCCATCGCAAGCTATCTGCTTAAGGGTTCTATGTAGTGTGGTTCCTAAATGACGCGCCCTGAAGTCAATAGAGTCACTTTTTGTGGCACTAGAATACTGATTATTAACACCCAGCGTCATCATATCCTTAGGCATACTCAAAGGACTAAACTGCAATGGTAACCGGTGATAATAATTGACTGATGCTATGGTTTCCTTGTTTGTATTGTTATCTTTATTATCACCTATGTTGGTTACTTGATATCCCGGCTGTCCAATTAGAGCATTTAAAGATGGCCAAATACTACTTAAAAGGCTTGTTTTGGAGGGTTTTTGCCAGTCACCTTTAGCCTCTTTAATCTTTGCAAAAAGATGCAGTTTTCTTACTGCTCTTGTAGCGGCAACATAAAGAACCCGCGTATTTTCTAAAATAGTTCGTGTCGATTGCTCATACTTTAGATAGCTATAGATTGGTTCATTTTCTTCGTCATAGGGGCCGAGTGCTGCTAATAGTAGGGATGAATGATTTTGGTCATCAACCTGTTCCTGCCAGCGTAATAAAGGGTTGTCATTGGATTTTGGGCTCTTATGTAAACAAGGCAATATCACATGGTCAAATTCAAGACCTTTTGACTTGTGAATGGTCATGATTTGAATTGGATTAGACTGCTGATTGTTACTTTGTGCTATTGGTTGCGCATATAAATGATCTACAGCATGACTAAATTCTTCCCAGTCCTTTAGGGTTCCAGCTTGCTGCCAAGTTTCTAACAGGTCAAAATAATTGCGAATATCATGAATATCACGTTGATTTAATAATGTAGCTGGACCACCAAGATCAATCCATAATTGCTCAATTAGGTTACGTAAGTTATCGGTGCCACGATTGTTCCAGGTCGAACAGATCAAAGGTGATACTCGGTCAAGTATAGCGGCACCTTCAGGGCTTAATTGATTGAATTTATTCGGCACCTGTTGCCATTCATGCAGTCTATCTAATATGCA
>CBFIHQ010000037.1:0-10531 GCA_965662525.1 uncultured Porticoccaceae bacterium | reverse complement strand
CAAAACGCAGATTACATGCCCCGGAGAAACTTTCAGCAAGCCCAAAGTTCACGCAGATAGACTTAGCGTGACCTATATGCAGGTAGCCATTGGGCTCAGGAGGAAATCTAGTAATTACCTTGGCCGTCTTGCCAGAGGCCAAATCATCACTAATGATTTGCTGAATAAAATTGATTGGTTTATCACTATCAGTCATATTGTATCGCTTGAGGACTTAATTAGGTGCGAAGTATAGCTCTCAGCTGGCTTTCAATAAACCTTATCCCTACTAGAAGTTGAAATAAATGTAAAAAAACACCATCCATTTACGACTTATTTTGCTTAATCGTAAAGTTCTCTTTGATTTACTGGCATTACAAATTAAAATAGAGATGAGCTTCCTAATAAATTACCGGACCTTAATATGATTACTTTCCGCACCACCATGGGCGATATTTCAATAGAATTAGATTTTGATAAAGCACCAATCTCTGCCGCAAATTTTTTAACCTATGCTAAAGATGAGTTTTATAACGATACGGTATTTCACCGTGTAATTAATGGCTTTATGGTTCAGGGTGGCGGCATGACCTCTGATATGCAGCAAAAAGAAACCAATGCTCCTATTGAAAATGAAGCTGACAACGGCCTTAAAAACGATATAGGTACTCTTGCAATGGCACGAACTGGCGACCCCCATTCAGCCTCATCACAATTTTTTATCAATGTATCGAACAATGACTTCTTAAACCATAGCGGTAAAAATATCCAAGGCTGGGGCTATGCTGTTTTTGGCAAGGTGGTTGAGGGTATGGATGTGATTGAGAAAATCAAAACAGTGCCTACTGGCAGTGCATTTGGCCATCAAGATGTTCCGGTTGATCCTATTGAGATCACTGAGACCATTATCAGCGAAGAATACGCTGCGAAATAACGCAATATAACTATGGCTATCCTGTTTATTTCAGATCTCCATTTATCACCAGAGCGCCCGGAGGTAACCCGGGCGTTTTTGCGTTTTCTTGAAGATCAGGCTAATTCAACTGAAGCGCTATTTGTTCTTGGCGATCTTTTTGAAGCATGGATTGGCGATGATGATACCTGCCCAACGGGTATTAAAGTCCAAAATGCCTTTAAACAGCTCACCGATAAAGGCGTTGCCCTATTTATACAGCATGGCAATCGTGATTTTTTCTTGGGTAAGCGCTTTATGCAAAATACTGGCGCGACGCTATTAGAAGATGAGCATATGGTCGAATACAATGATCAGACCGTCTTAGTAATGCATGGCGATACCCTTTGCACAGACGATATCGACTATATTCGTTTCAGACGAAAAATCCGCCATCCCTTTATTAAGTTTTGCCTACAGTTACTCCCTTTAAGATATCGACAGACTTTAGCTGACAAAATGCGTGCCAAGAGTAAGGCCGCCAATGCTAATAAACCCAGCGCTATTATGGATGTTAATTCAGATGCGGTTGATGCGGTAATGATCAAACAAAGTGTTACAACGCTGATTCATGGGCATACTCACCGACCTGACCGTCACAAACACAAAAATGGTGAAAGAATTGTCTTGGGTGATTGGCATGATAAGGGTTGGTATATTGTTTGGGATTCTACAGATATTAACTTGAAAAGCTTTAACATCGAAACCTAGGTTCATTTATTACCTATATAAGGATGGAAATCCATCTACTATAAGTTATTATTAACACATCTTTTATTTAATTAATCAGGATACTAAATATGAACACAAATCCAGATAAATATACTTCAGCAACAGCTAACGCTGGCATTTCTACCGACGGTCTCGATCCAGTAGTAGCCAAAGTATTAAGAAATACCTATACCCTTTTAGGTGCAACCCTAGCCTTTAGTGCAGTAATGGCGGGTATTTCTATGGCATTGAATGCACCCTATTTTGGATTATGGACATTGCTTCCTTATTTTATCTGCCTGTGGATGGTTGAGAAAAACAAGAACAATGCTTCAGGTCTTGCCTGGGTATTTGCTCTTACCGGATGGATGGGCTTCACATTGGGCCCCATTATTAGCATGTATCTTGCCGCCGTCGGCTCAGGGCCTATTATGATGGCGCTTGGTTCTACAGCGCTGGTATTTTTTGCGGCTTCAGCCTATGTGCTAACCACGCGAAAAAACCTTAACTTTATGACCGGTTTTTTAATGACTGGCATTTTAGTTGCCTTTGCCGCAGGAATCGCTAATGTATTTCTACAGATACCGGCACTAGCTATTACTGTTAGCTCGGTATTCGCCTTCCTTTCTGCCGCTATAATTATGTGGCAGACTAGCGCTATTATTCATGGCGGTGAAAGAAACTATATCTCAGCAACCGTTACGCTGTTTGTAATGATTTACAATTTATTTGTAAGCCTTCTACAAATATTTGGCGTTATGAGTGACGATTAAAAAATCACTTAAATTACAGCGCAAAGCCCTGCATGATGTGGGGCTTTTTAGTGTTTAAGTAATAGTTGGCATAGCGAATGATTAAACAAAGTAATTATCTCGACAACCTGCCTCAATGGTCAAGGGATCTAGCGCTTGAGCTCGCTCAAAGTGAAGGTTTGTCACTGGCTAATGAGCACTTTGAAATATTAATAATTGCGCGTAAATTTTATGCGGATTATGGCTTCTCCCCATCTATGAGACCCCTGTGTAAGCAAGTAACCGCAGAATTAGGTGTGGACAAGGGTAGAAGCCTATATTTAAATAAATTATTCTCTGGTAGTCCGGCAAAAATTGCCGCAAAACTTGCTGGTCTGCCAAAACCTAAGAACTGTCTATAAATGAATTTACTTGATTACGAACTTAATGCATTACCCGACCTTCAATCCTTGGTTTTACCTGATCAATACCCTGAGCTACTAGCGCAAATTGAACACTGGGCAATTATTCAAAAAGATGGTGTGAATCAACTTTTTTGCCAATATAAGTGTGATGATTTTGTTGCTGCTATTGATCTAGCTCAGGCTATCTCAGAACTAGCAGAACAGGTTGATCATCACCCTGCCCTATTGATCGAATGGGGCAAGGTGTCTGTCAGTTGGTGGAGCCATAACCTTAAAGGGCTGCATATCAATGATTTTATTATGGCGGCACATACTCAACAACTTTATAAAGCACAATGATGCAAGATCCAATAAGCTATCAACAACAACTAGATAACAAGGTAGACCAGTATAAAAACCTTATGAATGATGCTGGTATTGAGTTGCCAAAATTGGAAATACATGCATCTGCGCCCTATGGTTTTCGAATGCGCGCTGAATTTCGTGTATGGCACGAACAGGGCAAAGCCCATTATGCGATGAATAAACCCGGTGAAAAGCGGCCTTATATTATTAAAGACTTCCCTATTGGCTCTAAACTAATCAATCAGTTAATGCCCAGAATAATAGAGGCAGTGAATACCAGCGATACGCTAAGTTATAAATTATTTAGCATGGAGTATTTAACCACCACAACGGGTGAAGCTCTAGTCACGCTTATTTATCACAAACAATTAGATGAACAGTGGCAACAGGTTGCCGAACAGCTACAGTCAACATTTAATATAAAAATCATCGGCCGAAGCCGTAAACAAAAAGTGGTTTTGAGTGATGATTTTGTCACTGAAACCCTATTGGTTAACCAGCGTCAATATAGCTATCAACAAGTTGAAGCTAGTTTTACCCAGCCCAATGCCCAAGTTAATCAAAAAATGTTGACATGGGCTAGTGATTGCCTTGCTAACAGCAGTGATGACTTGGTTGAGCTTTACTGTGGTAATGGCAACTTTACCGCTGTTTTAGCCCAACATTTTGATAAAGTATTAGCTACAGAGATTTCCAAAGTTTCGGTTAATTCAGCCAATAGCAATTTTGCCGCGAATAAGATTGATAATGTCACTATAGCTCGTCTTTCAAGTGAAGAGTTTACTCAAGCTCTAAATAAAGAAAGAACTTTTAGACGTTTGGCGGAAGTAAACTTAGAGAGCTTTAACTTTTCCACTATATTTGTCGACCCGCCGCGGGCAGGTTTAGATTCCGGCACTGAGAAATTAGTGACCGAGATAGATCATATTCTTTATATATCCTGTAATCCGCAAACCTTGGCCGAGAATCTCAAACAAATCACTAAGACTCACAGAGTAGTAAAAGCGGCTTTATTTGATCAATTCCCTTGGACTCACCATATTGAGTCTGGTGTTTTGTTAAAAAGAATCTAGAAACTCTTTGCCAATGTACTAGCGGCTGTTTGTATAGCCTCAGAATGCCTGCTTTCTATGGATAGCCGCTGCTTTTCATATTCAGTCTTTTCATCTTTAGAAAGGGCCTTCCAAGCGTCTAATATTGGTATATGTGAGGTATCCATTGCCAGAGACTGAAAAATCTTTATAGATTTTTCTTGTCGCTCTTTGGGCTTAAACTGCTGGGCTAAAAAGCCGATTCTCATAGCCGCTTCTGTAGGGGTTAAATCTTTCTGCAATAATGCTTGAGCAATCACCCTTATAGACTGCTGTGCATCTAATTGCGACTGTGACTGGGGCTGAAATTCAACAGGCTGTGCTTTAAGCTTGGCCTTATCTATTAATTTAAAGGTAAGCAAACAAGCATAAAAAAACAAAACCCCTGTAACGATGCCACCTGATACAAGCATTAACTGAAAATAAGACAAGGTAAATCCCCTTTATTGGATAACTTTACTACGCATCACTGGGGGGTAATAGTTTATCGGCCAGTGCCTTCTTGGTTTTAGCGCCTAGTGTTTTTAACTCTTCACTGCGTTTAACTAAATTACCGCGACCGGTAGAAAGGCGCTTAAATGCTATCTCATAGGCATCTTTACTTTTGTCTAAGTGTTTGCCTATATCTTCCAAAGCCTCGACGTGCAATACAAAAAGGTCATAAAGAGCACCGGCTTTTTCAGCGATTTGCTGGGCATTAATATTTTGATCCGCATAACGCCATAGATTTTTAATCGTTCTTAAGGTCACCATTAGCGTGCTTGGACTAACCAAAATAATGCTCTTATCATAGGCTTCACGCATGATATCTGGATCATTATCCAAGGCCAGCATAAAGGCTGATTCAACCGGGATAAAAATCAAAACAAAATCTAAACTGTTAACATTTTCTAACTGTTCATAATTTTTTACATTCAAGCCTTTAATATGTGAGCGCAATGAATTGAGATGCTGTTTTAGACAAAGCTGTTGTGATTGCTCGTCCTGTGCATGAAAATAACGCTCATAATCAGTCAAGCTCGCTTTGGCATCGATAATTATATCTTTACCTTCGGGTAGGCGAATAATGACATCTGGATTGCGTCTATTGCCCTCTTCATCTTTTAGGGCGACCTGCGTTTCATACTCTCTACCCTTTGTTAAGCCGGAATCATCAAGCAATTTTTCTAAAACAAACTCACCCCAATTGCCCTGCTGCTTATTATCTCCTTTTAGCGCATTAGCAAGATTGACTGCATCCGCTGATATTTGCATAGTTTGCTTTTGCAGTTCGCCAATCTGGCCGGCCAAACGATTGCGATCAGCATTTTCTTTGTCATATGCGGTAGAAACCTGTTTGCGAAAATCCCCCAAATCGCGTCTTAAAGGGCTTAGAGATGTTTCTAAAGCCTGCTTGCTCTGCTCGGAAAACTTGTTTTGCTTATCGTCAAAGATTCGATTAGCAAGGTTTTCAAACTCTTGAGAAAGACTTTGTTTGGCATCCTGAACTAACTTTAGCTGAGTTTCAAAATTTGATTTCTGACTGGACAATTTTTCCTCAAGAACAAGCTTGTTAGCTTTAAGTTGGGATATATCATCAGATAATTGATTTCTACCCAGAGTGCGACCAAAAACAACACCAATAACTAATGCTATTAAGCTTGAGGTTATGACCATAAAAGCTGTACTTGTAAAAATATTAAATTCCATTGGCTAATTTATCCAGTTAGCTGTCATTTACTTTGTAGTTCTGAGATTATAGCGTTTAAATCTTAAATTAAATAAGCCTAATATTAAGTAGATGTTACCTCCATTAATAAATATCGCTCCATTTCGTGATGCGATTGAAAAAAATCAGCTGATTTTAACGGCTAATCAGCGTCTTGCTGCACAAATCCAGCAGGCTTGGGGCCGATCTATCAATGATAAAGCCCAAGTGTGGAAGGCCCCGCGAGTGATGTCATTAGAACATTGGCTTGGATTTTGTTGGAATCAACTTGTCGATCAAAATCATCAGCTAATTGACGGCAATGCACAAATTGGTCGTCTACAAAATATTTTTTATTGGGAACAAGCTATTGCAAAACATGATGAATCTCTTGATCAAAGTTTTGCAACTATGGCCAATGACTGCTTTGATCTACTACAACGCTGGAATATCGATATTGAACAGGTTGATGAACCCAGTGCGGCATTTTATAAATTTAAACGCTGGACACAGAGTTATCAGCGGCTATTAGATAGTAATAAGCTACTTACCACTGGCTCTACATGGCGCCGGGTTGGCACAGCCTTTTCCATACAAGCATTAGAAAAAGAACCCAAAATATACCTTTATGGCTTTCAGTCTATTGCACCACTTCAGCAGTGGGTTATACAAAACGCCACTACCGATGTTATTTCAATCGAAGCCAGCGGTGAGTCTGCCACTACATCTAAACTTGAGTGTTCTGATCCATCAGCTGAACTGGGGGCTGCTGCAAATTGGGCTGCGCAACAGTTATTAAAACAGCCTAATCAACGTATTGGCTTGGTAATACCTGACCTGAATAACCGAGTGCTTGAAGTAGCTCGAGTGATTAATGAGGCCTTAGCATCGAATAATTGCTCTACAGCAGTTAATATATCTGCAGGTGTTAAATTAGCAGAAACGCCTTTACTTCAGACGGCGCTAGCTATTTTAGAAATAACTGAATTCCTACTGCCTATGTCACAGTGGCTGGGCATTATAAACTCACCTTATTGCCACTTTAACAATTTACCTATTCAGTTTAGGGTCGATTGTGAACTAGAAATACGAAAAACCAAAAAACATGATCTGGGTCTGGATAAGTTTATCCAAATCATTAGAGCGCAACAGGCAGAGTTGGACAACCCTGATAGTATTCAGCCTCAACTTCAGCCGCTATATGATATTCAGCAACTTATTCGTCAAACCGCTTCCAATAAAAAATCATTTTCACAGTGGGCTAATTTTTTTAAGCAATTTACAAGTCAACTTGGCTGGCCTGGTATAAAACAACCTAATAGCCTGCAATACCAACAAATTCAATTTTGGGATAAATTATTAGGCTTTTTTACCGAGCTAGATAATTTAGGAATAGAAATTAGCCGCTCTAAAGCCCTTGGCTATTTACAAAAATTAGCTAATGAACACTTATTTCATCCACAGACGGGTGACGCCCCACTTCAGGTTCTTGGCCTACTTGAAGCTGTAGGTCTTGAGTTTGATCAGCTCTGGATTACCGGTATGGATAATACTCACTTCCCGTCTTCGGGTTCAATGAATCCCGTGCTATCGGCAAATTATCAACGACGACATAATATGCCCTTTAGTGTTCCAGAAAATGAACTAGAAATTGCCAAAAATCTTTTGTCAGGATTTAGCCTTAATAGTAACAAGCTTTTTTTGAGCTACTCTATAACCGATGGAAAAAGCCCTTTAGAACAAAGTCCTCTGATTAAAGAATATGATCTGCACAAGCAAGTAATAGAAGTTGACACCACAGGCTTGCCCCAATGGCTAGATCAACCTTACTTATGTGATCTGGAGATTGATTACGGGTATGCATTTAATGCCCAATTAGAGCCTATTCGCGGGGGTAGCTCTATCCTTAAGAATCAATCCACCTGTCCTTTTAATGCTTTTGCTATACATAGATTGTGGGCTAAATCATTGGACCAACCCTCGTTAGGTCTTGAGGCTATGGATCGGGGAAGTATTGCTCATGAAATTCTTTACCGTTTATGGAGCCTTTGGACTAACTCAAAGGTTTTTTGTGGTCTATCTGAAAAACAACTTAATGATCAGCTCTCAGTAACTATTGACGAGGTACTTACTGAGCAAGCTACAACAAGCCCTATTCTTTTAGGGGACAATTTTAAACAACTAGAAAAGCAGCGCTTAACTAAAATAATATCTCAATGGTTAGATATAGAGCGACAACGACAACCGTTTGAGGTCAAACAAACCGAAAAGAAAAAACAACTATCCTTTGGTCAACTAAATATCTCATTAATTATCGATCGCTTAGATAGCGTTAATGGTGAATCGCTAGTCATTGATTATAAAACTGGCACGGTTAAAGCCGACGTATGGCTTGGTGGTCGGCCGGCAGACCCACAGCTTCCCCTGTATATTTTAGCCTCCGAACCTGAGCCTATCGGATGTACTTTTGCTTTACTAAAAGGCAATGAACAAAAATTTCTTGGAATTTCTAAGGATCAAATAATCCAAGGTGTGAAGGCTTCAGAAGATTGGCAGTTACAGATTGAAGATTGGCGCCATTCAATTGCTAATTTAGCCGACGAGTTTACTCAGGGTAAGGCGATTTTACATAGCTATAATACTGCCCAATTTAATTATCAAAGTGATTTAATTCCATTTAATCGATGGAATGAGCAGCAGGATATACAGCGACTTAAAGAGGCTAAAAAGGGTTAGTATGCAGAATATGACCAATAGCCTTGAACTAAGTGATGACAGGGCTCGACAACAGGCAATCGATCCAAATTATAGCTATATTGTCTCAGCGCCAGCTGGTTCCGGTAAAACTGGTTTAATTACTCAGCGTTTACTCAAACTTCTGACTAGGGTTGAAAATCCGGAAGAAATACTCTGCATTACTTTCACCCGCAAAGCAGCCGCAGAGATGCGACAGCGTATTCACAGCGCCTTAGTATTTGCCAGTGAAAACACAAGGCCAGAGGATAGCTTTGAAGCTGGAATATGGGATCTTGCCAGTGAGGCATTAGCCAGAGATAAACAATTACAGTGGAATCTTTTAGATATTCCTTACCGCTTACGAATAAAAACTATTGATAGTTTCTGCCACTATATTGCCAGGCAATTTATGTTCGACAATGGCAGCGGTGGCTTGCCTGAACAATCAGAGTACCCACAGGCACTTTATCATTTAGCCGCTCGTGAATTACTTAAACAACTTGAAGCTAATAACGTAACTAGTAGAGCCCTGGCGACGGTTGTAACCCATATGGGTAATGACTTATCTCGCTGTGAGACGCTTTTTGCCGATATGCTAGGTAAACGCGATCAATGGTTGCCACATATCTTTACCGCGGCAAATCACACCGACTATTTTCAGTTAGTTATAGAACAATTAATCATTGACACTCTTGGACGACTCGAACGCCAACTATTCCCCTTTGTAGCTGATCTACTTCAGCTTGCTGACTATGCTGGTAACAATGCACCCAGTGGCAATGAGGCGCTAAAAAGCTTAAAAGGTATTATTGAGCTTCCACAACTTAATCAACAGAGCTTAAAACAATGGAAAACTATTTTGCGAATGTTGGTTACAAAGGATAAGGACTTCTCTCCACGAAAATCTGTCACTGTTCGCGAAGGCTTTCCTAAAGAGGACAAAGAGACCAAAAGCCGAATGCTGACGTTACTCGCTGATTATGGTGATGACAAATTACTGCAATCACTTGTAGCTGATGTTATGCATCTGCCAGAATCAAAAATAAGCTCTGAGCAACAACAAATGCTAACTGCTCTGGGACTTTTGCTACCTCAACTAGCGGCAATATTAAAGACAGTCTTCCAACAACAGGGGCAATCAGATTACTCCGAAATAACCATGACCGCACTGGACGCCTTAGCGCCCAATACTAATACAGATGCTATCTCTGATATAACCTTAAAATTAGATTATCAACTAAAACATATTTTAGTTGATGAATTTCAAGATACCTCAGGCTCGCAAATGCGCCTACTTGAATCCCTTGTTGCAGGCTGGGAGCCTGATGATGGGCGCACCCTTTTCCTTGTAGGTGATGCTATGCAGTCGCTATATAGCTTTAGGGATGCACGTGTGGGGTTATTTATTAATGCACAACGCTATCCTATAGGGCCTGTGCAGTGCCTACCATTATCTTTGAGTAGTAATTTTCGCTCCAAAAAAGGCATTGTTGACTGGATTAATGATCATTTTCTTCAAGCCTTTCCATCAAGAGCCAATATTAATCGCGGAGCAGTGCCCTACAATCAATCCACTTCCGTTAAGATGATAGAACAGTCACAAGCAGTGTATTTTCATGGTTATACCAGTGAAGAGGAGAAGGATTATGAATTTGCTGAAGCACAGCATATTGCCAAGCTCTGCCATCAAATAAGCCAAGATAACCCCACTGAATCGACTGCTATATTAGTACGCAATCGAGGTCATTTAAAACAGATTGTTCCCGCTTTAATAGAAGCACAAATTAGCTGGGAAGCTATAGATATCGATCCTTTAGCCGATAGAATGCCAGTTATTGATTTAATGTCTCTTACCAGAGCCATATTATCCCCAG
>CBFIHQ010000036.1:0-12118 GCA_965662525.1 uncultured Porticoccaceae bacterium | reverse complement strand
AGGCTGTCATATTGGTGATAAGCAAGCTATGGATCGAATACGGGCAATTAGATGTCTTGATAAACACCATAACTTTACCTTAATTTGTCGTGATTTATCTGAGCTTGCTACCTACGCCAAAGTCGATAATGTAACTTTTAGAGCACTTAAGGCAGCTACACCCGGGTCATTTACTTTTGTGTTGAAAGCATCTTCGGAAGTGCCACGCCGATTGATGCATCCAAAGAGAAAAACAATTGGAATTCGGGTGCCAGATAGTCCAGTAGTAAAGGCAATACTGGATAGCCTTCAAGAGCCGATGATGAGTGTCACGCTGATGATGCCGAATGATGAATACCCGATGACTGATGCCTATGAAATAAATCAGCATCTGGGGTCACGAGTCGATATAGTGATTGACGCTGGATTCTGTGGCATGGAGCCGACGACAGTGGTTGATATGACTGAAAGTACACCAAAAATATTGCGCCAGGGTTCAGGTGATTTCCAAGCAATTTAATTTTGATGATGTTCAGATTAATTAATCTGAGTATAATCGAAGCATAATCATTCAAGGGGCGGTAAGTGTCTGACCAAGTCAGCTCAAATCAAGCAATAGAATCAGAGTCAGTTAGCTCTATAATTTCTGCTGCAAGTCAATCGGCCCCCCCGCAGCAGGAGGAGATGCCTTTTGCCGTTGTTCAGGGTAAAGAGCTAACGATTTTACCCAAAGATTTGTATATCCCGCCTGATGCATTGGAAGTCATTCTTGAAGCCTTTGAAGGTCCACTCGATCTTTTGCTTTATCTTATCAGGCGCCAAAATCTGGATATATTAGATATTGATGTGGCTGAAATTACCAAGCAATACCTTGGTTATATTGAATTAATGGCGTCAATTCAGTTAGAGCTAGCGGCTGAATACTTAGTAATGGCAGCCATGTTAGCTGAAATAAAGTCACGCATGCTTTTGCCTCGACAGCAGGCAGAAGAAGAGGGCGAAGAAGATCCACGCGCCGAGCTCAT
Organism: uncultured Porticoccaceae bacterium; assembly: GCA_965662525.1. Lineage (GTDB taxonomy): Bacteria > Pseudomonadota > Gammaproteobacteria > Pseudomonadales > Porticoccaceae > HTCC2207. The sequence continues at coordinate 11,114 of CBFIHQ010000036.1, read as the reverse complement.
TAAGCGCCTACAGGAATATGAGCGATTTAAGCAGGCTGCGGAAGACATTGATGAGCTTCCTCGTATGGGGCGCGATATTCATCCCGCAGCAGCAGAGGCTCCTGATCGCGACCAACAGCGCCCGCATCCGGATGTGGATATGAAAGAGTTGGCTTCTGCTTTGGCCGATGTGTTAAAGCGCTCGGAAATGTTTGAAAGCCATCAAGTAGAAATGGAAAAGCTGTCTACCCGTGAGCGTATGTCTCAGGTTATGGAAAATTTGCGCAATAATCAATTTGTTCCCTTTGTCGCGCTATTTACCCTTGAAGAAGGGCGTTTGGGTGTCGTTGTCACTTTTTTAGCGGTGATGGAATTGATCAAAGAATCCTTAGTAGAAATTGTTCAAAGTGATAACTTTGGACCCATACATGTAAAAGCCAAAACATCATGAATTCAGATTTAATAAAAAGAATAGTAGAAGGCGCCTTAATGGCGGCAGGAAAATCACTTGACCTCAATCAGTTGGAGCGTTTGTTTGAGGATGATGAACGACCGTCTAAAGATCAAATCAGAGCGGCACTTGAAGAAATAGATACTGAATGCGGCGGGCGCGGGTTTGAGTTAAAACAGACCGCTAGTGGATTTAGGTTTCAGGTACAGCAAGAGCTGGCTCCCTGGGTCAATCGACTGTGGGAAGAAAAACCCAAACGATATTCCCGGGCTATGTTAGAGACTTTGTCCTTAATTGCCTACAGACAGCCGCTAACTCGGGGTGATATTGAGTTGGTTCGTGGAGTTGCGGTCAGTTCTGAAATTATAAAAACACTACAAGAGCGAGAATGGATCCGCGTGGTTGGCTATCGTGATGTGCCCGGTAAGCCGGCACTCTTTGCTACTACTAAGCAGTTCTTAGATTATTTTAATTTAAAGAGCCTTGATGATTTACCTGCATTGGGTGAAATTAAAGATCTTACTCAGCTCGATCCCGAATTAGAATTATCTCTAGCACAGACTGTACCTTCAAGTGATGACGAGGATTTGCTAGGGACATCAAATACACCCCTAAATGAATCTGTGATTGACTCACAGCTTAAGGGTGAAGATCAATCTTATCCTGTCGATGAAAAGGATGATAGTTTAAATAATGAGTGAAAAATTACAAAAAATTCTAGCTACCTCTGGATTGGGTTCGCGACGCGAGTTAGAAAAGTGGATTATCGATGGTCGAGTATCGGTTAACGGATCTACCGCCACCCTTGGCGATCGCGCCGAGGCAACCGATCGCATTATGGTGGATGGTCGAGTTGTAAAGACCAATCAAGCTGATACTCCGAGAGTGCTAATGTATAGCAAGCCTGAAGGGGAGGTTTCTACCACATCAGACCCCGATGGGCGGCCTACGGTGTTTGATGCCCTGCCTAAAATTAATTCAGGGCGTTGGATTGCTATTGGTAGGTTAGATATTAATACTAGCGGCTTATTATTGTTCACTAACTATGGTGAGCTGGCCAATCGTTTAATGCACCCCTCCTATGAAATTAAGCGAGAATATCTTGCGCGAATTCACGGTGATGTTGATCAAAAAATGTTAAACAATCTTATGGATGGTGTTGTTTTAGATGATGGCCTAGCTAAATTTCAAACCGTTAAAGCTCAGCATCATCGTAGCCCAGATGAAAAGACCAGTAGCAACCAGTGGTTTCGCTGTATATTGGCAGAAGGTAAAACGCGAGAAGTTCGCCGTTTATGGGAGTCGCAAGATGTTGAGGTAAGTCGCCTCAAGCGCATTAGCTATGGCCCTATAGAGCTACCATCGTTTATTCGCCGCTCAGAATTTATTGAGCTAGAGCCCAAGCAGGTGAGTGCATTGTTTAAAGCAGTTAACCTTCGGGCGCCGAAGCTTAATGAAAGCACGGTGTTAAAAGATATTAGACAGCGCAAAGAAAAGCGTTTGCGCGCCCGCGGCAACCCTTGGAAAAAATAATCTATTCAACAGTTGTGCCTGACTAAATTTTTACCTTATCTGCGCGTCGATTGATTGGCCATTGACCCCTACACTTACTGAGTCCATAAGGTATAAATAAGCAGGCATAATATCTTCTGGTGATGCTATGCTCTCAGGGTTCTCAGCCGGGAATGCTGTGGCGCGCATTTGAGTGCTGGTAGCCCCCGGATTGATACAATTGATACGCACAGAATTGAGACCCTCTGTTTCAGCGGCCCAGGTTTGAACCATACCTTCCACGGCAAACTTAGACACCGCATAAGCGCCCCAAAATGCTCTGCCAGCACGACCGACACTAGATGTGGTAAATATCACCGAAGCACTGTCTGATGCTTCCAGGATAGGCATTAGGGCTTTGGTGAGTAAATGCTGAGATGTTACGTTGACCTGTAATACTTTAGTCCAAACATCCGCTCTGTAGTTTGAAAGTGGAGTGCGCTGGCCGAGTATGCCAGCATTAAGAAGTAGACCATCTAGTCTGCCAAACTGCTGATCGCAGTGGTTTGCCAATTCATTAAAGTCATCTTCAGTTGCGCCCTCAAAATCTACTGGGTAGATAACTGGTTCAATACCGCCATTAGTGACAATTTGATCGTAAACCTGTTCTAATTTTTCTACAGTTCTTCCGGCTAAAATAACTTTAGCGCCTGCTTGGGCGTAGGCAAGTGCAGCAGCTTTACCAATACCATCACCTGCTCCGGTTACCAAGATGATTTGGTCTTTTAGTGAGTTTTCGCCAGCCTGAAAATTAATAATTTCTTGTGTTGATAACAATGTAGTAATCCTATGTTTAACTAAATAACAGTGCATGTAAGTCGGTGGATTTTTTGACAATCCAGTCGGCTTGCCAGTCATTAATGTTCTCACATTCTTCTATATAGCCCCATTCGGCGGCTATGGTTTGCATGCCTGCGCTTCTACCTGCTTGAATGTCACGAATATGATCGCCTATATAGATACAGTCACTTGGCGCAATATTGATTTGCGAGCTGGCGAGAATTAGGCCTTCAGGGTCAGGTTTTGGAATATTCACATGGTCAGGGCAAACTGTAGTAGCTGATTGACTATCTAAACCCAATTCTGCCATGAGTGGGGTGGTATATTTAAGCGGTTTATTAGTCACTATCCCCCAAGGAATATTGTGCTCATGGCAATGGTCAAGTACCTGTTTGAGGCCATCAAAAAGTGCAGTTTTTTCAGCAATATTACTTAGGTAGAGTTCTAAGAATTCTTGCTGAAGGCATGCAAATTCTGGGTGCTCTTGTTTAATTTGGTAGACGTTTTCGATAATTCCAATTGATCCATGAGTGACTGAAGTGCGCACTGCATCTCCAGCCAATGGCTTGCGACCATGCAGGTGTAATTGCTTATTGATGGCGAGTATAAAATCGGGAGCTGTATCTAAAAGAGTCCCATCAAGATCAAACAATAGGGCTTTAAAATCTAGCATTTTTGCGTACTGATTATATAGTTCACATCCATATCTGAGTCGCTTAGCTTGTATTTTTTAGTGAGCGGATTAAACAGCAAGCCAGTCATGTTATTGACTTGCAAATCAGCTTCTCTAGACCAATTGGCGAGTTCAGAGGGGCGTATAAATTTTGCATATTCGTGAGTGCCGCGAGGTAAAAGTCGCAATACATACTCAGCGCCAATAATGGCAAACAAAAAAGCTTTTGGGTTGCGATTTATGGTGGAAAAGAAAACATGACCACCAGGCTTTACCATTTTGGCACAGGCACGAACAACGGAACTGGGATCGGGGACATGTTCTAGCATTTCTAAGCAGGTGACTGTATCAAAGGCATTTTCATGCGCTTTAGCGAAATCCTCAGCAGTGGATTTTTGGTAGTCTATAGATAAGCCAGATTCCAATTGATGAAGCTTGGCTACGCCTAGGGGTGCATCGCCCATATCAATGCCAGTAACCTGAGCGCCACGCTGGGCTAGAGCTTCAGCAAGAATGCCACCACCACAGCCCACGTCGAGGACCTTTTTTTCCGCCACAGGTGCCAGATTATCAATCCAATTAGCGCGCAGTGGGTTGATGTCATGAAGCGGTTTAAATTCACTATTTTTGTCCCACCAGCGACTGGCTAGTTCTTCAAATTTGCGAATTTCATTTGGGTCTACATTTTGTGTATTGGACATGCTGATTTTAAATTACCTACTTTAAGTGAGCTTTTGCTGATTAATTAACTAGCTTCTTACCCCAATCTTTGGCTGATTGGATTAATTTTTGCTCGTCAATTGTGCATAAATTTCCAGTTTTAAGCAGTTGTTGACCGGCTACCCAGCTGTGAGTAACTGGACTACTATTTCCGCTATAGACTAACTGTGTGGCAGGATTATACAGGGGTTGATACTGAATAGAATCAATTTCTATAGCAATTAAATCGGCATATTTTCCGCTTTCAATGCTACCTATTTGGCTATCCCAGCCCAGTGTTTTGGCGCCATTGATGGTTGCCATGCGCAGTGCTTTGTGTGCTGTTTGTGATTGCGATTTCTGCTTATGGGTTGCGTCAATGGCAATCGCGGCAGCTGTGACTTTTGCCATTAGGTTAGGATTCTTACTAGCAGTAGGGTCTGAATTGCCAAGGCTGATATTAAACGTTGTTTGGCTTAGTAGTTCTGCTTGTTCGTTATTGACTGATAAGACCGTGTTTTCCTGAGGGCATATCACAATATGGTTATTAGTTTTGTCCAACAGATTGCGGTCTTCTGAGTTTATGTGACTCATTATTATTAATTGAGTCTCAGGTAGTAGTAAGCCTTTATTATTGAGACGTTGAAGAGGGCGGTGGCCAGTTTTTTGAAGGCATTTTTCAATTGCTTCTAAGGATTCGTTGCATTCAATTTGAATCGGTAAATCCAGTTCATTGGCATAGGCGCCCAGTCGCTCAAGTGTAGAGTCTTCGAGGTCGCTAATATTAGTAAGACTGCAGGCAATCTTAATCAGTGGGTGGTTGGCATGGTTATCGCGTAATTTAAGTCCTCGATGCAGATAATCTTCGGCATCTTTGCCATATATAGACGACTTTTCTTGAAGAGCAAAGCCTGCCTGACTGCGAATGCCAGCTTTGCGGGCTATATCAATAAATAATTCTCCAGCGCAGTGCATCTCTGCAAAGCAGGTTGTTCCGGTTTTAATCATTTCGGCAATGGCTATATTTATGCTGTCATTTATAAATTCCGGGTCGGAAAATATTGTTTCAGATTCTGAATATCCCAGTTCCGACGATTGTTTTGCCTGAATAGTGTTCTCAATATCACGCAAAAGTCTGGCGCTACTACGACCGTGAGTGTTGACAAGACCTGGCATCAAAATATGCCTATTTAGCTCTTCAGTCTGCGTGCTGCTGTATTTTTGAATGGCGGATTTTGTTGGGAGTATTTCTATAATGCGACCACCATCAATAGCAACACTGTGATTTTGCAATATTTGGTCATTTGGGACTATGGGAAGTACCCATTGGCAATTAAGCAGAAGGTCGATTGAAATAGGCGGCATAGTTTTTCCTTGGTTGAAAAAAATAGTATACCCATTTTTTGTAGTGTTTTGAGTGAGTTTTGTTAAAAATTTTACACTTTTAATGTCTTAAAAATTTGCTAACGCACTGATTGATAATAAACCTCAATTAGACTGTAATAATAATGGGTTAAAGCCAGTATTCTATGGTAGTATAGTTTGCCTAAATCCTGTTGTTTGAGGGGGTAGATCAAATCCATTTGGCGTTGATCTTTCTTGGCCTGTAAAAGGCATTGCAACAGTAAAATAAAATCGAAAATTTAGAGATAAATTATGGTTGATCCAGCGAAGGCAATCCTTCCGGTAAATATCGAAGACGAGTTAAAGCAATCTTACCTTGATTATGCGATGAGTGTGATCGTGGGGCGGGCATTACCCGATGTTCGTGACGGCCTCAAGCCGGTTCATCGCCGTGTACTCTTTGCGATGAGTGAGCTTAACAATGATTTTAATAAGCCTTACAAAAAATCTGCTCGTGTGGTCGGTGATGTAATTGGTAAGTATCACCCGCATGGTGATTCTGCGGTGTATGAAACCATTGTGCGAATGGCTCAGCCATTCTCGTTGCGCTATATGCTGGTTGATGGTCAGGGTAACTTTGGTTCTATCGATGGTGATTCTGCTGCGGCAATGCGATATACCGAAATTCGTATGACTAAACTTGCTCATGCGCTACTTGAAGATTTAGAAAAAGATACAGTTGATTTTGTACCAAACTATGATGAGACAGAGTCTATTCCTCATGTGTTACCCACTCGTATTCCGAATCTTTTGGTTAATGGTTCATCCGGTATTGCCGTGGGTATGGCAACCAATATACCGCCGCACAATTTAACTGAGGTAGTAAAGGGCTGTCTGGCAGTTATTGAAAACCCAGATATTACCATTGATGAGCTGATGGAATATATTCCAGGGCCTGATTTTCCTACAGGAGCAATCATTAATGGTAAGGCAGGTATTATTCAGGCCTATCGCACTGGTAGGGGTCGAATTTATCAGCGTGCCAAGGCTGATATTGAGATTGATGAAAAAACCAAGCGCGAGACTATAATTATCTCAGAAATTCCTTATCAGCTTAACAAGTCACGTCTGATAGAGCGCATTGCTGAGCTGGTTAAAGAAAAGAAAATTGAAGGTATTTCAGAGCTTAGAGATGAGTCGGATAAAGATGGTCTGCGCGTTGTTATTGAATTAAAGCGTGGTGAAATGGGAGAGGTTTTACTTAATAATCTCTATGCCCAAACCCAGCTTCAATCGGTGTTTGGCATCAATATGGTTGCGCTGGTCGACGGTCAGCCAAAGATTTTGAATCTTAAGGAGATGCTTGAAGCCTTTGTTCGTCATCGTCGTGAAGTGGTTACTCGAAGAACCATCTACTTATTGAATAAGGCAAGAGAAAGAGCGCATACCTTGGAAGGTTTTGCTATTGCTCTGGCTAATATTGATGAAATTATTGCCCTGATTAAAAAGTCCCCGACCCCAGCTGACGCTCGCGAAGCATTGGTTAGTAAGGGTTGGGCGCCCGGCACTGTTGTGGCGATGTTAGAGCGAGCGGGTCCAGAAGCTAGTCGTCCGAAGTGGCTTGAAGAGCAATACGGCTTGAGAAAGGGTAAATATTTCCTTAGTCCAGAACAGGCTAAAGATATTCTTGAATTAAGACTGCACCGCCTAACCGGTATGGAGCAGGATAAGATTATTGAAGAATTTACAGTTAAGTTGGAAGAAATAGCTGATTATCAAGATATTTTAGGTAACATAACCCGCTTGATGCTAGTAATCCGTGAAGAGCTCGAGGCGGTGTTAGAGCAATTTGGTGATGAGCGTCGTACTGAAATTACAGAGTCCCAGCACGATCTTACGGTTGAAGATTTAATCACAGAAGAAGATCGCGTAGTAACCATTTCTCATGGTGGTTATGCTAAAACTCAACCGTTGACTGATTATCAAGCTCAGCGTCGTGGTGGAATGGGTAAGTCTGCTACAGCGGTTAAAGATGAAGATTTTGTTGAGCACCTGCTTATTGCTAGCACTCACGCAACTATCTTATGTTTCACCAACCTCGGTAAGGTTTATTGGCTCAAGGTTTATCAAATACCTGTGGCTGGACGTAATTCAAGAGGTCGGCCAATGGTTAATCTGTTGCCGCTAGATGAAGGTGAGCGCATCAGCTCTATTTTGCCAGTAGAGGAATATAGTGCGGATCAATACGTCATTATGGCAACCGCAAATGGTACGGTTAAGAAAACCTCACTTGATCAATACTCCAGACCGAGAAGTGTGGGCTTGCGAGCTGTTGATTTGGTAGAGGGTGACCATTTAGTGGGCACAGCTATTATTGACGGTAGTAAAGATATTATGTTGTTTAGCTCTGAAGGCAAAGCTGTTCGCTTCTCAGAAACTGATGTTCGCGCTATGGGGCGTGTATCAAAAGGGGTCAGAGGTATGCGACTTCCAGATGGACATTCAGTGATTTCTATGGTCGTTCCAGAACAGAACGGACTACTGCTTACAGTTTGTGAGAATGGCTATGGTAAACGTACCCATATCAGTGAATTCCCAACCAAGGGTCGTGGTGGCAAGGGTATGATTGCTATTCAGGCAAGCGATAGAAATGGCCCTCTTGTAGGTGTTACGCAGCTTTTTGATGGCGATGAAATTATGTTGATTTCCGATCAGGGAACCATGGTGCGAACTCGCGGAGATGAAGTATCCATAGTAGGGCGTAATACACAAGGCGTTAGAGTTATTAGACTTAAAGAAAATGAAAAGTTGGTAAGCCTGGCAAGAATTGCTGAGCCAGAGGAAGACGACCAGCCACAACCAGAAGAAGATTAATAGAAGGTTAGATGATGGCGAAGAAGCATACTTTAGAGTCATTAAGAAAGAAAATTGACGAAATTGACTCACTGCTAATTGACACTATTAGTGAGCGTGCCCGCTGTGCCCAGCAAGTGGCTGAGGTTAAAGAAGATCAGGGTGATAAGGCGTATTACAAGCCCGAGCGCGAAGCTCAAGTTTTACGTCGTGTTATGGAAAAAAATCAAGGCCCTTTAGGCAACGAAGATTTGGCGCGCCTGTTTCGACAAATTATGTCTGCCTGCCTAGCCCTAGAGCAGCCGGTTAAAGTTGCTTACCTGGGTCCCGAGGGAACATTTACGCAAGAGGCTGCGCTTAAACACTTTGGTGATTCTGCGCTGAGTGTTCCGCAATCCGCTATTGATGAAGTATTTCGTGAGGTGCTTTCTGGTTCCTGCGACTATGGTGTTGTGCCAGTAGAGAATTCAACTGAGGGAGTAATTAGTCATACCCTTGATAGTTTTATGGACTCGTCGTTAAAAATCTGTGGTGAAGTAGAATTGCGAATTCATCAGCATTTTATGGTGGGTACCAATACAGATAAAAAGAATATCTCAAGAGTTTACTCCCATGCTCAATCACTTGCTCAGTGTCGCCAGTGGTTAAATTCTAATTTCCCAGCGATTGAAAGAGTAGCCGTTAGTAGTAATGCGGAAGCGGCAAAACGAGTGCAGGGTGAGTGGAACTCAGCGGCTATAGCTGGTGATATGGCCTGTGAATTATACAGTCTTGATAAGCTTTATCCGAAGATAGAAGATAATCCGGATAACTCCACAAGATTTTTGATTATTGGGCGAGAGGAAGTTCCAAAGAGCGGAAAAGACAGAACTTCGTTGGTAGTTTCTGTTCGCAATAAGCCCGGTGCGCTCCATGATTTGTTAGAACCATTTCAGCGCCATAACGTTGATATGACTCGCCTTGAGTCAAGGCCATCTCGCAGTAGTAAGTGGACCTATGTATTCTTTATAGATCTTGAGGGACATATCGATGACCAACCGGTGGCCAATGTGCTTGAAGAGCTAAACTCTCAGGTCGTTGAATTAAAGGTGCTTGGTTCATATCCCTGTGCGGTCTTATAAATTAACAATAGTTTTTAACCTAGATTAAATATTTCTGGTAACCCCCATGGCAAAGAAAAAACCTACACAAGTAGTTAATCGTTTGGTAGTGATTGGGCTGGGTCTAATTGGCTCGAGCCTTGCTGCATCTGTTAGAAATAAAGGTTTAGCCAAAGAGGTTATTGGAATATCTAGAAGGCAATCCACTCTAGAAATTGCTTTAAACAACGGGATTGTTGATCGCACAGCTGATGAATTAAGTCAGGTGGCTAATGAGTTGCAAGAAGGGGATATCGTCGTGATCGGGGTGCCAACACTAAGCGTGCCCTCAGTTTTACAAGACTGTATATCCCGTTTAGCCCCAGAAGTGACAGTTACAGACGTTGCCAGCGTTAAAGAATCTGTGGTTAATTCTGCATTGGAACTATTTGGTACTGTTCCGCCACAATTGGTCCCTGGCCATCCAATCGCCGGATCAGAAAAAAGTGGTGTTACCGCTTCAAACGCTGAATTATTTGTCGATCACCGTGTAATTTTAACACCGGTTGAATCAACGGCTGACAGTCATCTCGAGCGCACAACCAAACTTTGGCAATCAGTAGGTGCGCTTGTCTCATCCATGTCTGTTAAGGAGCACGATCAAGTTTTGGCGGCAACAAGCCATCTGCCGCATTTTTTAGCTTATTCTTTGGTGGATACGCTGGCAGCAATGAACGAAAAAACAGATATATTTCGCTATGCTGCTGGTGGCTTTCGTGATTTTACTCGCATTGCTGCAAGCGACCCCACTATGTGGCGAGATATTGCCATAGCTAACAAAGATGCTGTCATTGATGTGATGGATAAAATGATGGAAAACCTGACTGCATTACGCGCGTCTATTGAAGCAAAGGATAAGCAGGCCCTAACGCAAATTTTTACCCGATCTCGCGAGGCGAGAAATCATTTTGGAAGTATGCTTGAAAGCAATAAAACAGATACTGGATTACAATGCCTTATGAATGAAAAAATCATTAATTATATTGTGTCACCTGGTGGTAATGCTCGTGGCGATCTTCGTGTACCAGGCGATAAATCTATGTCACACCGATCGATTATGCTTGGCTCTTTAGCTGATGGCATGACTGAGGTCACAGGGTTTCTTGAGGGTGAGGATAGTTTGGCTACACTGCAAGCTTTTCGTGATATGGGCGTCGAAATTGAAGGGCCTAATGCAGGTCGTGTGGTTATTCGCGGTGTGGGTCTTCATGGCCTTAAAGCACCAAAAAAGCCGCTCTATTTAGGTAACTCAGGAACCTCTATTCGTCTTCTAAGTGGCTTGTTGGCGGGTCAGGCATTTGATGTTGAACTTCAGGGCGACGCATCATTATCTGGAAGACCTATGGGTCGTGTGGCCACACCACTGCGTGAAATGGGTGCAGTGATTGAAACTGAAAAAGATGGAACCCCGCCGTTGCGAATCAAAGGTGGCCGTAAACTGAAAGGTATTAGTTATACCATGCCCATGGCCAGTGCTCAGGTAAAGTCCTGTGTGCTTTTAGCAGGCCTGTATGCTGAGGGTGAAACATCAACTGTTGAACCAGCACCAACGCGAGATCATACCGAGCGAATGTTGCGCGGATTTGGTTATCAGGTAGAAAGTGATAATGACAAGGCATCTTTAAATGGCGGTGGCAGATTAACT
>CBFIHQ010000035.1:0-12301 GCA_965662525.1 uncultured Porticoccaceae bacterium | reverse complement strand
GGGGGTGGTTTTGGGGCCGGAAGCAGGTGCTTTAATCACTAATTCTTGGCCAACCTTAATAAGATGGCTTGTTAGGTTATTGGCGCGTTTTAGATTCCTAATAGAAACCTTATGCTTTGCCGCGATTTCTGACAATGTATCCCCAGCAGAAACAATATAGGTTCTAGTTGGAGGTGTTTTATACTCGGTTAGCACCGCTACTTCACCCATCGGCGGTATGCGCAATACTTGACCCACACGTAAGAAATCGTTTCTTAGGCGATTGGTGATTTTTATCTGAGCGGTGGTTTGTTGATAGCGCTTGGCGATATGCGATAGGGTGTCGCCAGACTTAACAATATATTCTCTATATTCCACCCAGGTTGAGGGGGCGCTAGTAGCTAGAAAGTCGCTAAGCAGTTGACTCTTTTCCACTGGTAATAAAACATGGTAGCCAGATTCTGGTGGCGTAACCGAGCGTTTGTACGCCGAATTTAGCTTGGTAAAGATGGCGTCATCAACGCCTGTAACTTCGATTATTTTATCTAATTCTATCTGTGCTGGCAGTTCAACAACGGAGAAATAAGCCTCATTGGCTATTTCTGGAAGTTTAACTTCAAGCTTTTCTGTATTTTTTACAATGTAGGCCAACGCCATTAGCTGGGGTACATAGTTTTTAGTTTCTCTGGGGAGACGGAGTGACCAAAATTCGGTTGATTTCCCGAGGCGACGGTTTTTTCTAATGGCTTTTCTTACCACGCCTTCACCAGAGTTATAGGCGGCTAGGGCGTGAAGCCAGTTGCCATTAAATTGTTTTTTCAGATAAGCAAGGTATGTCGCGGCGGCGGCGGTTGAATGTACCACGTCTCGACGCCCCTCGTACCAGCGACTTCGCTCTAAACCAAGCGAGGTGGCTGTTGCTGCAATAAATTGCCAAAGACCCACTGCATGACTTGGGCTGTAAGCTAGGGGGTCATAGTTGCTCTCAACAATGGGAAGCAAGGCTAATTCTAGGGGTAGATTGGCATTTTCTAGCTGTTCAGTCACATGAAATAGATAGGGTGCTGAATGCTCAAATAATAAATTGAGGTTATGCGGATTTTTTAGATAGCGTTGTAACTGTTTGTTGGCACTGAAGGGCAAAGTGTCTGGAGTTATTTCAAAACCTTTACGCAGGCGTTGCCATGCGTCTATTGGTGGTGCCGGTTGTGGCTTATCTTGTTGCGCAACCCCTGGTGTTATTTGTGAATCGCCTTCAGTTGCTAGCTCTTCGCCCTCTAGGCTGCTTTGTGGCTCTGGTTGCGGTGCTTTTGGAATTTCTATAGGTGCGTTTAAATCGACAATAGGAGCGTATTCTGTCGCCTCTTCAGTCTGCTCTTGAGAGGGTTCCGTTATCGAGGTACAGCCTACTAGCCTAAGGCTGATCAATAGAAGGCATAGATAGATAATGTTATTTTTAGGCTTTGATAACAAATTAAACTCTACAGAGCTGAAAAATTAGGTGCGCGATTGTAACGATGATAGCTACTATTAACAACATGGCAATATATGTCGGGTATTTCATATGTTTTACTGGATGTCTAATAGGGTAATAGTTTGTAACATGTTAGGATCTACTGATAATCAATTTAGTCTCTAAAATTTATGCGAAAAAATCGCCAAATACTTGCAAATTTTTATCAGAAATATCTGGCAATAACTCCAGATAGTAATGCTATGGCTTTGGATAATTGGCAGAGCAAAAAGTTCGGTAAATATTTGCTGGATTCGGAAAAAAAATTATTGGGAAAAAACTGTGCTGATTTAGCGGGTTATAGAATGATGCATTTGGGTTTGATTGGTAAGCAATGTGCTCTTGAGTCTTTTAATCAGTTACATCAGTTTTATATTCGTCCTCAGTGCAACGATTTAACCTTTGATGGTAACTCGGTTGTTGCCGCTAATGAGGACCTGCCATTGCCTGCGGATGTGGTTGATGTGGCGATTGTACAGCATGCCTTAGAGTATTCATTTTCACCGCAAACGGTATTGGCGGAAACGGCAAGAGTGCTTGTTCCTGGTGGACATTTGATTCTATGTGTTTTCAACCCTATGGGGCCTATGGGATTATTAAAGTGGCCTATGCGTGCTATTACAAAGCGCCCTGAGTACGATTTTTTTAGTCTCCGAAAATGTCGCGTATATGATTGGTTGTCATTACTTAATTGCGAGGTGATCGGCGTGCAAAATGGCGCGTATAATTTACCGATTGGTGGTAATAGTTGTTTTCGCCATGACACAGCTTGGCAAAAAATATGTGAAAAAGTTGGCTCTCAATGGGGTAATTTTTATATGATTCATGCTGTTAAGCGTGTCGCGGGTGGAATTAGTAACCGCGCAACGGTATGGCGACCATTGGCTGCAAAACCCTATGGTTCTAAGCGAACAAATATTAATCGAACACCCCAAAATTAGGCTGTAAATATAATGAAGACTGTAGAAATTTTTACCGATGGCGCCTGCAGAGGTAACCCTGGGCCCGGGGGTTGGGGTGCGTTATTGCGCTACGGTGATAAAGAGCGAACGCTTTGTGGTGGCGAGCATGAAACCACTAACAATCGCATGGAATTAATGGCGGTTATCAAAGGGCTTTCTGCACTGCAGAGATCCTGTGAAGTTAAGGTGACATCAGACTCTACCTATGTGTTAAAGGGTATTCAGGAATGGATGCCTAACTGGAAGGCGAAAGGCTGGAAAACAGCTTCCAAAAAACCGGTTAAAAATGTTGATCTATGGCAGCAATTAGACCAATTAGTAGAGATACATAGCATTGATTGGCAGTGGGTTAAGGGCCATAGTGGCCATACGGAAAATGAGATTGCCGATCAGTTGGCAAATCGCGGCATTGACGAGTTGGACTAAGTGTAAATATGAGACAGATAGTTTTAGATACTGAAACCACTGGTCTTGAGACTTCTCAAGATCATAGGATTATTGAAATTGGTTGCGTGGAATTAGTTAATCGCAAGCTAACAGGTAATCATTACCATCAATATATTAATCCCCAGAGAAAAGTGGATGAGGGTGCAATGCAGGTGCACGGTATCACTGATGAATTCCTGGAAGACAAGCCGTTATTTGAAAATATTATTGATGATTTTTTGGCCTTTGTAGGGGATTCTGAATTGGTGATCCACAATGCGCCTTTTGATGTTGGCTTTATTGATCACGAGTTATCAAAACTTTCTAAACAGCCCAAGTCCATTTCTAATGTGTGCAATGTGGTGGATACTCTTGTCTTAGCTAGAAATAAGCATCCGGGACAACGCAATAATCTAGATGCACTGTGTAAGCGCTATATGGTGGATAATTCCCAGCGTGATCTTCACGGTGCATTACTCGATGCGGAAATATTAGCCGATGTATATTTGGTAATGACTGGTGGTCAGGTTAATCTTAATATTAACAATCAGTCTAGCTCTGATGAAGCTGCAAGTTCGAGTAGTAGCGGTATTCGCAGACTTGCTTCAGATCGTTCACCGCTAAAAGTTATAAAAGCCAGTGATGCTGAATTGGCCAGTCACAATAAAAAACTAGAAACTATTAAATCGGCTAGTGGTCATTGTGTGTGGCAGGATGTATCTCAGTAAGACTATTTAATGAATGACACTAAGGTGGGATTAAACTTACCTGCCAAATTACCCTCTCAGCCTAAACAATACCGGCTGCTTGAATCGCAACTTATGCATGCGGTGGCTAGTCGTGATCTTTTTCGCTTCAAACAACAGTTAAAAAAAATTCAGCAGAGTTTCAAGGCTTCTAGTCCCACTAAGGCTGGGGAGAAAAGCCTATTAGCCTGGCGCAAATGGAGTACTGCTGTAACTAAGTCTAATAACTGGGTTGAGACCCGAGCGGCGGAATTTCCCAAAATTTCTTACCCTGATTTACCGGTTAGTGGTCGTGCGGATGAGATTCGCGAATTAATTAGAGATAATCAGGTGGTGGTGATTGTGGGTGAAACTGGTTCAGGTAAAACGACTCAGTTGCCTAAAATTTGCCTTGAGGCAGGCTGCGGTAGGCGCGGGGTTATTGGCCATACTCAGCCGCGGCGAATTGCCGCTCGTTCGGTAGCAAGTCGTCTAGCTGAAGAACTTAAGACTGATCTGGGGGGTAAGGTCGGTTATCAGGTTCGATTTGCCGATCAAACCAATAAAGATACCCTAATCAAGTTAATGACCGATGGTATTTTGTTGGCTGAAATTCAGCGCGATCGTTTTTTAAGCCATTACGATACGATTATTATTGATGAGGCCCATGAGCGCAGTTTAAATATTGATTTCCTTTTGGGTTACCTAAAACAAATTTTACCCAAGCGTCCGGATCTTAAGGTAATTATTACCTCTGCAACCATTGATGTAGAAAAATTCTCTAAGCATTTTACCGATGCGCCTATTATTGAAGTTTCCGGAAGAACCTATCCGGTTGACATTGTGTATGACAATGTTGATCAGTTTGCACTGGAGTTAGATCAACAAATTATTGATCGATTAAAGGATATTGAAGCTCTGGGTAGTCAAGGCGATGTATTAGTATTTTTAAGTGGTGAGCGCGAGATTCGCGAGCTTAGTTTGGCTATTCGAAGAGCGCAGATCCCTCACCTTGAGGTCGTTCCTTTATATGCTCGCTTAAGTCTTGCAGAGCAGAGAAAGATTTTTTCTCCTCACAAACGGCGACGAGTGGTGCTGAGTACCAATGTGGCGGAAACATCTCTTACTGTTCCAGGGATTGGCTATGTGATTGACGCCGGTCGGGCACGACTCTCTCGCTATAGCTATCGAACCAAGGTTCAGCGCTTGCCTATAGAGGCTATTTCTCAAGCTAGTGCTAATCAGCGCGCTGGTCGCTGTGGTCGGGTGCAGAAAGGTGTTTGCTACAGGCTATACACTGAGGAGAATTTTGCTAATCGCTCGGAATATACCGATCCAGAGATTATTCGCACTAACTTGGCGGCGGTTATTTTGCAGATGATGCATGCTCGGCTAGGAGATATTCGTGATTTCCCATTTATCGATAAGCCCGACTCAAGATTGATTAATGATGGCTATAAGCTGTTGGAAGAGTTGCAGGCAGTGGATAAAAAAGGTGCGCTTACGCGATTGGGTAAAATGTTGGTGGCTATTCCTTTGGATCCGAAGTTTGCTCGCATGCTGATTGAGGCATCTAAGCTTGGCGCTCTTTCGGAGCTTATGATTATTACTACTGGTTTGAGTATTCAGGATCCCAGAGAGCGTCCAGCGGATAAAAAACAAGCTGCCGATCTGGCGCATAAGCAATGGCTGAATGAGCAGTCTGATTTTATGTCGCTATTAAATATATGGCAGCACTTTGAAGAAAAACGACAAACGTTGTCGCGCAATCAATTTGCAAAATATTGCCGAGCTAACTTTATTTCACCACTGCGAATGAAAGAGTGGCGTGATTTGCATCATCAGGTTCACAGTGCTTGTCGCGATTTGGGATTTATGGATAGCAAGCAAGCCGCTGATTATCAGTCTATTCATTGTGCACTTCTTTCCGGTCTATTGGGTCAGGTTGCTAATCGACAGGACAAGTGGGAGTTTTTGGGTACTCGTAACCGCAAGCTTTTTATCTTTCCTGGCTCTGGTACCAGTAAAAAACCGCCAAAATGGATTGTTGCCGGTGCATTAATGGAGACGGCTAAACAATATGCTTTAAATGTTGCCAAAATTGAACCTAGTTGGTTGCCTTCACTGGCTGAGCATTTGGTCAAGAAAACCTATAGCGAACCTTTTTATCACGCTAAAAATGGTTTGGTGATGGCTAAGGAGCGTCAGACATTATTTGGTTTAACTATTGTTGAGGCTAAGTTAACGCCCTATGGAAAAATTGCACCTCGTGAAGCGCGAATGGTATTTATCCAGCAGGCACTGGTTGAGCATGGCTATCGAGGAAAAGGAAGGTTTTTACATTACAATCAAGAACTTTTGGAAGAGTTACAGTCGCTTGAGGATAGGTTTAGGCGCCGTGATTTAGTTGCTGAGCAAAAAGTGGTTTATGAGTTTTATGATGAGCTGCTCCCCGAGGGTATTTATAATCAGGTGGCATTTGATCGTTGGCGCAAGGAAGCTGAGCGAGCTGATAAAACTATTCTAAAACTCAACCGTGAATTACTTCTATTGCGAGGCTTAACAGTTGATGAGCAGGCACAGTTTCCTGAACAGATCAGTTGCGGTGGTCTAGATTTTCAGTTGAGTTATCGCTTTGAACCAGGTCACCCACAAGACGGGGTCAGCGTGATAATTCCATTGCCTATTTTACATCAGGTGCCGCGCTTTTTCTTTGAATGGTTGGTGCCGGGCATGTTGCGTGATAAATGTATCGCTTTAATCAAAAGCCTGCCCAAGCAAGTTCGCCGGCATTTTGTTCCGGTACCAGACTATGTAGATAAGATTTTATTATTCAGTAAAGCTGAGGATAGGCCCCTAGTAGAAACTCTTACTGAACAGCTACACCGCTTGTCAGGGTTTACTGTGGCTGACACAGATTGGCGTCTTGACGGTTTGAATTCATGGTATTTGATGAATTTTATATTGCAGGATGAAAATGGGGAGACAGTAACTACAGGTAGAAACTTACAGCAGTTACAGAAAGATTTTAAGCAGCAGATAAGCGACAATATACAGCAATCTAATAATGATGAAATTAGTCGGCAAAAAATTACTGAGTGGGATTTTGATAGTTTGCCTGAGCAGGTCAGTATTGAGCGTGGAAACATTACAATTAAAGCTTGGCCCTGTCTTCGAGATTGCGGTGAATGGGTAAATATTGAATTGCAGGATAATCCTTTGGTGGCGGAAAACCTAAGTATTGAGGGGCAATTGAGGTTGGCTCTTTTAAAAGGCCGACAGCAGGTGAATTATCTATCTAAAAATTTATTAAAAGGGTCAGATTTGGCGCTAAAGGCTGCCGCTATTAGTGATCGTCAATCATTGGTAATGTCTATTATTCGTGCCAGCTTTAAGCACTCTATATTTGCTGATTTTAAAGCTGTGCGTAACAAAGTTGATTTTGAGCAACAGTATTCTAATGGGGTAGGTGAAGTGGTTGGCATGGCCCAAGAATTTGCCGATATTATTCAATCTCAACTGCCTTTTCTGCATCAATGCCGCAAGCAGATAAGATCGATGAATTTGGCGGCTGTATATGCCAAGTCAGATATCGAGGCGCAAATTGATAGGCTATTTTCAGTTTCCACACTAAGTTCTATTAGTCGCGAGCAAATAACACAGTATCCAAGATATATTCGTGCACTTGAAATAAGGTTAGAAAAGTTACCCATGCAAATCTCAAAAGATCGATATTGGTTGGATGAGATACAACAATTTTCCCAGCGGACTAAGGATTATCATGCGGATGCTCTATCCAAAGTGTTGGCGCTTCATTTAGATTCCTATCAGTGGGCTATTGAGGAATACAGGGTGTCAGTTTTTGCTCAACAGCTAGGAACTAAAATGCCTATTTCAAACAAGCGTTTGGATAAAATGTGGCAACAGTTATATGAGCAGTTGCGGCGCTTCTAATTGGATTTATAAACTTGATTAGCGAATTTTAACCGCATATTTTCTTTTTTTATTGTGTTGAGGGCTATTTAGCGGTTGTATCTTAGACCAATCAACCATTAAAATAACCGAAACAAGCGCAGGGTAAATGGATGAAAATATCCTCAAAAGCAAACACTATTATTTCGATTTCCCTTTTGTGGTTATGTTTTCTATCGTCAATCTCTGCTGTGGCTGATGAGTCAGTCAATGCAGATCCTTATCAACAAATTAACCAAAATATTTTTAGTTTTAATCAATCACTAGATGAATATATTGCCCGACCTGTAGCTAAAATGTATGTTGCAGTAATGCCTGATTTTGCTGAGCGTGGCATTGCAAACATATTTGATAATCTCAATGAGGTTACCAATATCTTTAATGACCTGTTACAAGGAAAATTTACCCAAGCTGCAAATGATACTGGACGTTTTGGTATTAATAGCACCCTGGGTATAGGCGGTTTTTTTGATGTTGCGTCATTGCTTAGCTTCAAGAAAAGTGATGGTGAAGATTTTGGTCAGACCTTGGGCTATTGGGGTGTTCCCCAGGGACCTTATTTAATGCTGCCTTTTTTTGGCCCCTCCACATTGCGTGACGCTCCGTCAAGGTTTGCTGATCAGCTAACAGACCCATTGGATTATTTGGATCATAGTACTGATCGTGCAGTTACTACCGCGCTCAGCTTGGTCAATACCAGGGCCTCTTTGCTGGAATTTGACAATCTGCTGTCTGGTGATAGTTATATTCTGGTAAGAGATGTTTATTTACAGAGAAGAGCCTATCAGGTAACTGATGGTGCTGTAGAAGATGAGTTTGATGACCTTGATGATTACTAGTTTTGGTTATTGGAGTAGAGTCACTGTTGTATAATTAAAATAATGCTACTGATTACACTAATAAAGTGAACGCTCAATGAGTGAGTTAAATGGCCCAGTTATTGTTGTAGACGACAATACAGACATGGCACAAAATATATTGGCAAGTTTCCAGTCTATTGGTTGGGATTGTCTGAGCGCAAAAAATCTTGAAAATCTTCAAACAATTTGTACCGATCCGCTCAATCAACCCGTTATATTGTCTGCGCATTTTCTACAAAGCCAAAATTTAGATAATGAAACCTTGACCCATTTCTGCAGTCATTATTTGGCAGTTATTGCTCTAGATAATAACTCTGCTGGGAATGAAACTTATTATTTTAGACTCGGTGTTTCTGATATTTTGGAGTCCAATCCAACTCAGCGTGATCTTCCTGGTGTTTTAGAGAGATTATCTAAGATTGCTTCTAATAGAAGACATCAGCAAGAGAATAGTGAGCGGTTGCAAAATATAAACACCAAGTTGCAGCAGAATGTAAAGTTGCTGGAACAGGATCAAAAAGCCGGTTTAGAAATTCAAAAAAATTTGATGCCGGAGGGGCCGCTTCGCTTTGGTGATTTTGAAATTGCCCACTCCATGGCACCCTCACTTTATCTTAGCGGCGATTGTGTTGGCTACCAATTTGTTCTAGGGCGCTATTTGTTGTTTTATTTCGTCGATGTTTCGGGGCATGGTGCCTCATCGGCATTTGTCACTGTATTGCTCCACTTTATAACGGGTCGAATTATTCGTCGTCATACTCGAGAAGAGGAATATGATGCATTAGCCCAAGCTCCTGAGGGTTTAGTAGAGTCTATTAATCAGCAGTTGTTAAATGCTGAACTAGATAAGCATTTGACTATAGTTGCAGGATCACTGGATACCGAGACAAGAAAATTACGTTATGTTGTGGGAGCGCACCAGCCTTCACCAATTTTAATTGTTGATGGTGATGCTCAATACCTACCAGGTAAGGGCAAGCCAGCCGGTATTTTTAAAGATGCTACGTGGGTGGTTGAGGAAATACAGCTGCCAGAAAAGTTTGCATTGGTGCTACTATCCGATGGGGTTTTTGAATTATTGCCAGGAAAAGAGATTGCCGATAAAGAGGCTCGATTATTGCGCTATCTAAGTAACCGTTCGGTCAGTGTTAAAGCGTTAAAAAAAGGTTTGTTTATTGAAGGTATTAAGGACCTTCAAGATGATGTTTCTGTGCTGTTACTAACTGGAGGAGACTAGTTTGAGTCAGGGAAAAATCCTTGTTTCGGATAAAGCAGATAACTATCTTCTTAAGTTGGTGGGTGATGTTCGCTTGACTCTAAGTGGAACATTAAATCGTTACATGGAAATACTGTTCGGTAAAAATCAGGTAAAAAGTGTAGTAGTAGATATGTTAGATGCCAAGGGGGTCGATAGCACTACACTGGGTCTAATTGCAAAGCTTGGTTTACATTGTCGTGAACGCTATCAAATGAATGTAAAACTTTTCTGTCAGAATCCTTCGATAATTCGCACTCTTGAGTGTATGGGCTTTGATGAAATTATCGATGTATTTCAGCAATCACCAGAGGAGTTCGATGCGGAATTGCGAAGTCTCGATGAGGTGCCCGCAGGAGTTGATGAGGTTCGTCAGCAGGTACTTGAAGCGCATAAATTACTCCTTAAGCTTAATCCAAACAGTAGCGCAGAATTTACCGATCTAATCAATGCGCTCGAATCTGAGCAATAAATCGTATTTAACCCTGTTCAAGCATCTTAATAAAAGCCATTGCAGCATTGGAAAGGCTGCGTTTAGTGTGGTGAATATATCCTAATTCACGGCTAACCTGACTGTGCTTACTGGGCATAACATGCAGGTTTTTAATCAGGGTTTCTGGCAACATACTCCACCCTAGACCAATTTCAACCATGGTGCTTATGGTCTCAAGGTAGTTGGTAGACATAGGGGCCTTTAATGGCACATTTTGAGTCTCGAATAGTTTCTGAATAATTCGTCCTGTGTAGGTATTAATGCCTGGCAGTATAACGGGGTATTGCGCCAGATCTTGCAAGCTGGGCTGATCAATTTTGGCTAAGGCGTGGTCTGGTGCGCAAATAAACCGCAGCGGATCAGTCCAAATTTTTTGACTTAAAATATTTGGGTGTTGCTCAAGAGCAAGTGTAATTACAGCAACTTCTGACTTTCCTTGGAGTACCTGCTCATAGGCTTTCTCAGAGTCCATAAATTCAATATTTAAATGTACTCCGGGATATTTACGGGCATATGCTTTAAGCACTGGAGGCAGGCGATGAAGTCCGAGGTGATGGCTTATAGCGAGGTGTAAAGTGCCATTAGCATCCCCAGATAAATCATTGATAGCCTGCACTGCTGCTGCATATTCTTGAAGTATATGTTGAGCTCTAGGTAGTAGTGCATACCCCGCTTCAGTCAGGCTTACCTGTCGAGCAATTCGATCAAATAACTTTTTACCGGTCAGATGCTCAAGGCTGGCGATTCGTTTACTAACCGCTGATTGAGTTAGATAGAGTTGTTCAGCTGCCATTGAGAATGAGCCACTCTCGGCCACTGTAACAAAAGCTTTTAAACTGTGATGATCCATAGGGCTTATCTTATAGATTCTTTTAAGGAATCCCAAATATGAAAAATATGAATTTAATTCATCATAAAGTATCGGTAAAATAAGCGCAATATTGAATTTTTAAGGAGAGCAGCATGTCGCAAAGAACAGTCTACGACAAACTGTGGGATAGCCATTTAGTCAAACAGAATCAAGATGGGTCGGCGCTTTTATATATAGACCGCCATATTCTTCACGAGGTGACATCGCCCCAGGCTTTTGAGGGGCTGCGTTTAGCAGGTCGCAAACCTTGGCGTTTGGACACTAATTTAGCCACGCCAGATCATAATATTTCTACTGATCCTATCGAGCGAGCAGCCGGTGTTTCTGGCATTCCTGATAATACATCGCGTATTCAGGTGCAAACATTGGATGATAACTGTGATCATTTTGGCATTAAAGAATTTAAAATGAATGAAATGGGCCAGGGTATTGTGCATGTTATGGGGCCAGAATTAGGCGCTACTATGCCGGGTTTAACAGTAGTTTGTGGTGATTCTCATACTGCAACTCACGGTGCACTTGCCTGTCTGGCTCATGGTATTGGTACTTCTGAGGTTGAGCATGTTTTAGCTTCTCAATGCCTTGTTACCAAAAAAATGAAAAATATGCGGGTTACCGTCAATGGCAGTTTGGGCGTGGGTGTTACTCCCAAAGATGTGGTGTTAGCCATTATTGGTGAAATTGGGACTGCCGGTGGCAATGGCCACGCCATTGAATTTGCCGGTTCAGTGTTTAGAGAGATGTCCGTTGAAGGTCGTATGACCGTTTGCAATATGGCGATTGAGGCTGGCGCTCGAGTGGGCCTAGTGGCGGTTGATGAAAAAACCATTGAATACTGTCGCGGGCGCAAGTTTATGCCCTCAGGTGAGATGTTTGAAAAGGCCGCTGACTATTGGCGTACGCTTACCAGTGATGCCGATGCTGTTTTTGATACAGAAGTAGAGATTAATGGGAGCGAAATTGCGCCTCAGGTATCTTGGGGTACCTCACCAGAAATGGTGGTCCCAGTAACAGGCACTATCCCTAGGGTAGAGGATCAAACCGATGCAGTTAAAAAGAAGGGAGTGGAGCGCGCATTGGAATATATGGGTCTAGAAGGTGGGGCGCCAATAAGCTCGGTAACAGTGGATCGAGTGTTTATAGGGTCCTGTACCAATTCGAGAATTGAAGATATGCGAGCTGCCGCTGCCGTAGTCAAGGGGCATACTGTATCTGACTCAATTAAACAGGCATTGGTTGTTCCCG
>CBFIHQ010000034.1:0-12609 GCA_965662525.1 uncultured Porticoccaceae bacterium | reverse complement strand
AGGGGATAATTATTCCCGCCAAAATTCCTAATATAGGGATAAGTTCTGCCATGATAGTCTCTTTCTGTAAAATGTAACGTAAAAGTATCATTTTGTTGAAGTGAAGTAAAGGTTACATTAATAAATATGTTTTTGATAATTGTATTGCTTATAATTCCCTAGGGATTTAATTATCTGAGTAACAGGTTTTATTTTGTGGCTCTTTTTCTTGAATCCTGATGACAGCAGATAAGACGCTGGCGTTCATTTTATTTTAAGGAATCACCTATGTTTAAAAAATTACTAATCTGTCTGATGCTTGCTGGTCTTGGCGGGTGCACTATTCTTTCAATTCCTCTGGCGGTAGTGGATACGGCAGCCGGTATTGTTAAGCTGCCAATTACTGCAGTTGATTCTGTGATTGATGCGATTAATGAAGATGAAGAGTAATCATATTCAATAATGTAAAAAAAAGGGTGCTTAAAGCACCCTTTTTTTTACATTACAGGATTAAACTTTTTGATGTTTCACCGGCTCTTTCTTGAACCAATTTTGGCACTAGAAACCCGGGTAATTCAGTTTGAATTTGGCTGAAAATTTCTACAGCGCGATCCTTGGTTACATCGAAATGACTAGCGCCCTGAACAGGGTCTAACATATGCAGGTAATAGGGCATAATGCCTGCGTCAAAGAGTTTTTCGCTCAGGTTAATAAGGACTTGACTACTATCATTAACGCCTTTGAGTAACACGCTCTGATTAAGTACGCTGATTCCTGCTTTCTTTAGTCGGTCAACCCCTTGGCTAAGCTCTGTGCTTATTTCATTGGCATGATTAATATGCAGCACAAAGGTGGGTTTTAGTCGGGTATTGCCTAGCCAGTTTAGCAATTGATCATCAGTTCTGGAGGGTATCACTACCGGCAGTCTGGTATGAATACGCAGTCGTTTAATATGTGAAATAGACTCTATTTCAGCGGTTAGCCAGCGTAAAAAATTATCATTGGCCGCTAGTGGGTCGCCGCCGCTGTATATCACTTCATTAATTTCTGGTTTGGTTTTTAGATAGTCCAATGCCTCGAGCCACTGTTGCTTGCTTTGGCGGTTTTCATCGTAGGGAAAGTGTCGGCGAAAACAGTAGCGACAGTTAATGGCGCAATTGGGGCTGATAATCATCAGCACTCTATTGTGATATTTATGTACAATGCCCGGCACCGGATTATAGTTGGATTCATCCACTGGACCGGTGCTGAAATTACTATCGATAGTAAGCTCTGATGAAATGGGTAATACTTGTTTTAGCAGCGGATCATTTGGGTTGCCATATTCCATTAGTTGAACAAAGGGCTGTGGTACTTTAATGGGGAAATCAATAGCAGCTTGCTCGTTGGCACTTAAATCATCGGTATTGAGCCCCAGTTGATTGAGTAATTCATCAATTGAGCTGACACAGTGACTTAGTTCAGCTTTCCAGTCTGAATAAAGATTAATCGGTTGGCTTATAGGGCTAATTGACATTTAATAGTAGTTTAAACATTGTCTATAGCGTCGATTTTACGCTATTTTTGGTAAACCGTGGCGATTACAGGAATAATTTTTTTGGAGAATGATAGTGCCTTTATGAGGCAAGCATTGGACTTAGCGCAACAGGCCGCCAGTATTGAGGAAGTGCCCGTGGGTGCTGTTGTGGTTGCCAATGGTGAAGTCATTGGCCGAGGGTTTAATTGCCCTATAGATTCTAATGATCCAACCGCTCATGCCGAAATTGTTGCTATGCGTGATGCGGCGAAAAATTTGGGTAACTATCGATTATCCGGTTGTGAGCTGTATGTGACTATTGAGCCCTGTACTATGTGTTTGGGTGCTATGGTGCATGCGCGCATTAAGCGCGTTGTTTTTGGTGCACTTGAACCGCGTGCCGGTGCTTTTGCCAGCAATCCTATACTGATGGATGCGGATCATTTTAACCATAAGATTGAATGGGACGGTGGTGTTTTAGAAAAGGACTGTAGTGAATTGATTAAGGGATTTTTTAAAGGTCGAAGGTCAAAGTGAATCTGGCGTTACCGGTTGCCAATGTTCCAGCTCATTGGCTTCCTTTGTATCCATAGTGGGTTGTTTGGAAACAGAGTTTAACTGTAAATAAGATCTGTAATACTGAATATTATCCACATAGATAACCGGTTCGTTTCCCCGCGCATAACCTCTTTTTACGGTACTGTAATATTTCTTCTTGCTAAGCATAGGTAGATGTTTGCGAACATCAGTCCAGCTATCGGGGTTGTGGTTATAGCGTGCAGTGAGTGCTCGGGCATCCTCTAGATGGCCATAACCAACGTTGTATGCGGCGAGCGCAAAAAGACTGCGATCAGGGTCTTTTATTCGCTCGGGTAGACGCGATTTTAATTTTAAGAAATAGGCTACTCCCCCCTCAAGGCTTTGAGTGGGGTCTAATCGATTACTTACCCCCATTTCTTTGGCGGTATCTAATGTCAGCATCATTAAGCCGCGAACTCCAGTGGGTGATTTAGCGCGTGGATTCCAATGGGATTCCTGGTAGGCAATTGCGGCAATAAAATGCCAATCCAGATCGTGTTTTTGTGCCGTTTGTCGAAACATAGCCTCATATTTGGGTAGGCGACTATTAACTAACTGGCCAAGCTGTTTTGAATCTGCCGCTGAGAAGCGTTTTGTTTGTGAAAAAAGCTGTTGTTTTACTGCGTCAAGTTGTCCGCTATCCGTGTATTGTTGTAGGAAGCGATTGGCGGCAGCTAACAGTGTGCGATCACCATTGGCCGGAAATGCCCAAGCGATTGATTGGGGCTGGGTAACATCAAAGGCTCTTCGAGCGTTGGGGTAAATATGTCGATTGGTTTCGAAAGCCAGAGAGTCGGTGATGGTATAACTAATTTCGCCATCATGTACCTTGCGAATCATCTCGCTTATTTCGGCATCATTTTCTTCAGTCCATTGCAGGCTGGGTAGCTGCTGTCTAAGCTGTTGAAGGTTTTCACTGTGAGATGAGTTGGCGATAACCGATAAATTCCCTTGTAAGTCGTTTATGGTTTGAGGTTTTTTTTCGCCAGCGCGATAAATCAACTGTTGAACAACCTGATGGTAGGGTGAAGAAAATCTCAATGATTTGCCGCGATCTTCTGTGCTGACTAAATTGGCAGCAGCAAATTCACCCTGTGGACCACCTACTGACAGCAAAAGGCTGGATAGGGTAGATTTCGTGGTGACTCTAAGTTCTACCCCTAAGCTATCGGCAAACGCCTTGGCTACTAGGTATTCAAAGCCGTTTTTGCCATCCCCATCTTCAAAATAAGTAGTAGCACCTGGAAGGGTTAGAGCCACCAAGTACCCACGCTTTGTGACTTTTTCAAGATCGCTAAGGTGAGTGCTATCTGAAATATAGGCCAAGCAGATTATTGCAATAGCGCCAAGTATGACGCGATTGCGAATATTTTTTATGCCTGAGGAAAATGGATCCATTGATGGCCTTTATTGATGTGCTAGGTGAGATGATTTAGTTTGTTTTGAGATTATTTTACATGGTTTAGTGGTTCTAGCTAAATTTCTATGTAATCTTATTCATCTATCCCTGCCTAAAACATAAATTTTCAGATAAAATACGCGGTTTAAAATAACTTCTTAATTTTGGGACTTATCCTGTATGATTATTATTTCTGGCGCACCTGCTCTCTCCGCCTTTCGCCAAAGAAAACTGCTTGTTAGTTTAAAGCAGGTAGTCCCAACAATAACCGATGTTAAAGCGGAATATCAGCACTTTGCTAAGATCTCTGCACCGCTATCCAGCGATGATACTAATACCCTTGAAGCGTTAATGCAGTATGGTCCTATGGAGCAGGCGATTTCTCCTACGGGTCAGCTGCTACTGGTTGCTCCTCGGCCGGGTACTATTTCTCCATGGTCTAGCAAGGCAACGGATATAGCTCAAAACTGTGGCTTAAAAGATATTGTGCGTATTGAGCGCGGAACGGCTTACTATATTGAGTCTAGCGAGTTACTGTCAGAGCAACAGTTAAAACAAGTGGGTGATCTACTGCATGATCGTATGGTTGAAGCTGTCTTTACTGATTTGCAGCAGGCAGAAACACTTTTTGTACAGCATCAGCCGGCGCCACTGACCGAGGTGGATATTTTGATGGGTGGTGTTAAGGCGCTAAAAGAGGCAAATATATCTTTAGGTTTAGCTCTAGCTGATGATGAAATTGAATATTTAGTGTCAAGCTTTCAGGGGCTAGATCGCAATCCAACCGATGCCGAATTGATGATGTTTGCTCAGGCAAACTCTGAGCACTGCCGGCACAAAATTTTCAATGCTAGCTGGACATTGGATGGCGAAGATCAGCCTCACAGTCTATTTGGCATGATTCGCAATACCCACAAGTTGGGTGGTGAGAATGTTCTTTCAGCCTATTCAGACAATGCCGCGGTGGTTGCCGGCAGTATGGGCGGTCGATTCTATCCTGATCCATCCTCAAAAGAATATGGTTATTCGCAAGAGCCTGTGCATCTATTGATGAAGGTTGAGACCCATAACCACCCAACCGCTATTGCACCATTTTCTGGTGCAGGTACAGGTTCTGGGGGTGAAATTCGTGATGAGGGTGCCGTAGGTCGAGGCTCTAAACCAAAAGTAGGACTTGTAGGCTTTACGGTTTCAAATTTACAGATTCCTAACTATACCCAGCCTTGGGAAGAGGATTATGGCAAGCCTGATCGTATAGTTTCGGCACTGGATATTATGATTGAGGGCCCAATTGGGGGTGCAGCATTTAATAATGAATTTGGCCGACCTAACCTGTGTGGTTACTTTCGTACCTTTGAGGCGGACTTTGATGGCGAGCGACGCGGCTACCACAAGCCAATAATGATTGCTGGTGGTTACGGCAATATTCGTGAAGAGCATGTGGATAAGCCTGAGTTTTCTCCCGGTGCCAAATTGGTGGTGTTGGGTGGTCCTGCTATGTTGATTGGTTTGGGTGGTGGCGCTGCCTCGAGTATGACCACAGGCAGTAGTTCAGCCGATTTAGACTTTGCCTCAGTTCAGCGTCAGAATCCAGAAATTGAGCGGCGCTGTCAGGAAGTGATCGACCAGTGTTGGCAGTTGGGTGATACCAACCCTATTGCTTTTATTCATGATGTAGGTGCCGGTGGTCTCTCCAATGCCCTACCAGAACTAGTTAAAGACGGCGGTACAGGCGGTGTATTTGAATTGCGAGCCGTACCCAATGATGAGCCCGGTATGTCGCCAGTTGAAATTTGGTGTAACGAAGCTCAAGAGCGTTATGTTTTAGCTGTTAAGCCAGAAGACGTTGAGCGCTTTGAAGCCATCTGTCAGCGTGAAAGATGCCCATTTGCCGTGGTCGGTGAGGCTACTGAAGATAAAACAATTCGGGTTACAGATGAGCAATTTGGAAACAATCCGGTTGATTTACCGATGTCGGTACTCTTTGGCAAGGCACCAAAAATGCACCGCACAGCGGATAAGCAAGCAGTGGTAAGTGAAGATTTCACTACGCAATATTTAAATATTAATGAAGCGGTTGTGCGGGTATTACAGCATCCTGCGGTTGCCAGTAAAAGTTTCTTGATCACTATTGGTGATCGCTCGGTTACTGGAATGGTGGCGCGGGATCAAATGGTTGGTCCATGGCAGGTGCCGGTGGCGGATTGCGCCGTAACTACGGTTACCTATGATAGTTATGCTGGTGAGGCAATGGCTATGGGCGAACGAACGCCATTGGCGCTAATAAATGCGCCGGCGTCTGGGCGAATGGCTATTGGTGAAGCTATTACCAATATCTGTGCCAGCCGTATTGCCGATATTAAAGATATAAAACTTTCGGCAAACTGGATGTGTGCTGCTGGCTCGCCGGGTGAAGATGAAAAGCTCTACCGCACTGTAGAGGCAGTGGGTATGGATCTATGCCCCAAACTAGGCATTACTGTGCCAGTAGGTAAAGACAGTATGTCTATGCGTACCGTATGGCAGGAACGCGATCAAGACAAGTCTGTAACAGCGCCGTTATCTTTGGTTATTACTGGGTTTTCCCCGGTAGTGGATGTGCGCAAAACGCTGACGCCGCAATTGCATGATTTAGCCGAAGATACGCAATTAATATTGATTGATTTAGGGGCAGGCGCCAACCGTCTTGGCGGTTCAATACTGGCACAGGTCTATTCGAAAATGGGCAGTGTAGCGCCAGATGTGGATGATGCTGAGGCCTTAAAAGCCTTCTTTAATATCATGCAGAGCTTAATCGAAAGCGACAGCTTACTAGCCTACCATGATCGCTCAGATGGTGGATTGTTTACCACTTTAGCCGAAATGGCTTTTGCTGGGCATACCGGTGTTTCTGTTGATATTGGCGCCTTAGATAAAGATGCCATGGCGGTATTATTTAATGAAGAGCTGGGTGGCGTTATTCAGGTTAAAGCAGATCAGGCACAAGAGGTATTAGAGCAATTTGCCAGCGCCAATATTAATGCTCATGCTATCGGGACAGTTAACCGCGCCGATACTATTGATATCAGCTCAAATGGCGATCTACTGTTCTCAAAACCGCGAGATGAATTGCAAGAGCATTGGAGTCGAACTTCTTATCAAATTGCTGCGCGCAGAGATAATGCCGATTGTGTTAAGCAGGAATTTGATCGCATTTCTAGTCCTGATGCGGGCTTGTCTGCAAAGCTTAGCTATGATCCTTCAGAGGATATTTGTGCGCCCTATATTCAAAAAGGTGCAAAACCCAAGATGGCAATCTTGCGTGAACAGGGTGTTAATAGTCACTTAGAAATGGCGGCGGCATTTGATCGCGCCGGATTTAGTGCAGTAGATGTTCATATGAGTGATTTACTCGCCGAACGTCAATCATTACAAGACTTTTCTGGCTTGGTTGCCTGTGGTGGGTTCTCCTATGGCGATGTGTTAGGTGCGGGTGAAGGCTGGGCTAAAACAGTCTTATTTAATAACCAGTTGCGCGACCAGTTCGAACAATTTTTCCACCGTCCCGACTCCTTTAGTTTGGGAGTGTGTAACGGCTGTCAGATGCTATCTAATCTGAAAACACTGATACCCGGCGCTGAGCTTTGGCCGCGCTTTGTGCGCAACCTATCGGAGCAATTTGAAGCCCGTTATTCATTAGTTAGAGTTGAAGAGTCACCGTCAATTCTTATGCAGGGTATGGCTGGTTCTTATATGCCAATTGCAGTGTCCCATGGTGAGGGTCGTGCAGAATTTGCTAATCCAGAAGCGCTTAGTAGCTTGCAGCACACTAATCAAATAGCGCTGCGCTATTTGGAAAATAATTTGCAGGTAGCCGCCAAATATCCAGCCAACCCAAATGGCTCGCCGGACGGTATTACTGGCGTAACATCGACTGATGGTCGTGCAACCCTGATGATGCCACATCCAGAACGGGTATTTCGCACTGTGCTAAACTCATGGTATCCCCAAGAATGGGGTGAAGATAGCGGTTGGATGCGGCTATTTAGAAATGCTCGCGTTTTCGTTGATTAATAGGAAGTTTAACGTATGAATAAAATTCCAAATGAGCCTGAATTAGTAAAAAAAGCGCTGCAAGTTGGTGCGGTTTATGCGCAAAAGCGCGCCTATGGCAAGATTGAATCACAAGACTCGGTCAAGCTTAAAGTAGAGTTTATCTATAAGGTATTAGTTGAGGATAAGCTAATACAACCCCTCGCTAAAGATCAAATAAGCGACCCCAATATGCGCCATAAGTTGGCGCTGTGGATTTCCCGTCAGTTGCCTGCCGATCATCCTTTATTGAAAGGTTCTTAATCTAACAATTAAGTCATTAATTGTTTTCAGCGAATATTTAAAAGGATTTAAATATGAAAAAAACTGTATTTGAAATTTACTCTTCTCTTGTCTGTTTTGTCGCCATAATCTGCTGTTCAGTCTGGTTAGGTATAGGTTTGTATAGCATGGCTGGGATTTTTGAGCCTGAAATAACACTGGATTCTTGGACCTATCAAAGACATCGATCTAATCAGCACTTTCAGCCGCTGCTTGAAGAGCCCATACTTTTAGGGCCATCCAGTACAATAAAGGTCAACAAGCCAGAGCAAATTGAGAACTTATCCGGTAATGAAATTAGCAAAAAAAGGCTAGAGAGCTATCGGTTGGAGTTGCAGTCTGAGGTTAGAAAAAAACAGCAGACATTAATAAAATCACTGATTGCAGTGTTTATTTGTTTGCCGTTATTTTTTATTCATTGGCGTTTTGTAAAACTCAAGTAGCCTTTATTTTTTCTATTCTATCGCGCTGTTGCGTGTTACCCTTGCGCCCGAGTTGGCCAGGCAATCGCTGTAGTAATGTCTCTTTAATTCGCTTGCGTTTAAAAGGGTGTATTGCAGAGGAAAGTCCGGGCTCCATAGGGTAGTGTGCCAGGTAACGCCTGGGGGGCGAAAGCCTACGGAAAGTGCAGCAGAGAGTAGACCGCCGATGGCTTCTTCGGAAGCACAGGTAAGGCTGAAAGGGTGCGGTAAGAGCGCACCGCGGTGCTGGTAACAGTAGCGGCAAGGTAAACCCCACTCGGAGCAAGACCAAATAGGTTCCCATTAGGCGTGACCCGCGCTGGGAACGGGTAGGTCGCTTGAGGTAAACGGTGACGTTTATCCCAGATGAATGATTGTCCTCGACAGAACCCGGCTTATCGGCCAACTCAATTTTATTTACCCGATTCTTTTTGTTTGATTTTGTGGGCGATAAAAGAAGCAGTAAAGGGTAATATTTTTTATTACCTATTGAGCTAAAAAAATATCTTTTTACAATTAAATATTCTTAAAAACCCTATTAGCTAGAAGTTACTTTAAGTTGTAGTCTTAGCTACCTGTTTTATATTTGTTAATTATTTTAAGCCCTAAGGTGGTCTGCTAATCCTAGCGGAACTGCATGATTTTATTACTTTTTTTCTATTCTATTCGCCTTGACATCGAGGGCTACTGATCATAATCTCTATTTGTGGGTAAAAGTGGCAAAATGTGTACTTTTTTATAGTTAAAGTGGAGTTAAAGGGTAAAAATGTTTAGGGGTAGTGATCCAATCAATATGGACGCAAAAGGGCGGATGGCTATTCCGACCCGTTATCGCGACCTGCTTGACGAAGTTTGCGCAAGTGAGCTGGTTATTACAATCGATATGAAATCTCCCTGTTTAACCCTTTCGCCATTACCTGAGTGGAAAAAATTTGAACAAAAAGTGGCTGCACTTCCGGCGATGGATGATCTCGGAGAAATGCTTAGTCGTTTTGTTGTGGGTCAGGCTAAGGATCTCCAAGTCGATGGTAGTGGGCGAATTTTGATTCCAACTGAGCTGCGCGGCTATGCCGCTTTAGATAAGAAACTGGTACTGGTTGGGCGAACTCAGCGTTTAGAGATTTGGTCTGAAGCTAACTGGAATGCTGAAAGAGATAAATCTCAGGCCAATTACCGCGCAATGCTACTAGACAAGGAGAGCATGTCTGATGCCCTTAAGAATCTATCATGGTAGATACTGTTCAGTCATCGGAGACGGTTGTGGCTGAGCATTCGACGGTGCTTCTGCAGGAGGCTATAGATGCCTTAGTTGTCGACCCCGATGGCTTATATGTGGATGGTACCTTTGGTCGCGGCGGACATACTGCTGAACTGTTATCTCGACTTTCTGTCAAAGGTTCAGTGATTGCAATCGATAAAGATTTAGATGCTATTGCCTCGGGCGAAAAGCTTTTTTCCAGTGATGATCGACTTTCGCTAGTGCATGGCACATTTGCCGATTTAAGCAATATTGTTGAGCAGGCAGGCAAGCAGGGTTGTGTTGCCGGTGTTTTGCTCGATCTGGGTGTTTCTTCTCCGCAGCTAGATCAAGCAAAGCGTGGATTTAGTTTTCTGCGTGATGGCCCCTTAGATATGCGCATGGATACCAGCAAAGGCTTGTCTGCCGCAGAGTGGATTGCCACGGCTGATGAGCAAGAGATAGCAAAGGTTATTAAAGAATACGGTGAGGAGCGTTTTGCGCGACGTATGGCGGCGGCTGTTGTGCGCGAACGCGCTGAAAATCCTATTGAACGAACTGTGCAGTTGGCAAAAATTTTGGCCGAAGCTCATCCGGCATGGGAGCGCGGCAAGCATCCCGCAACTAAGGCATTTCAGGCTATTAGAATTTTTATTAATCGCGAGCTCGCAGATCTAGAAGATTTATTGGAGCAGGTGATTGATAGTTTGGCGATTGGTGGTCGATTGGTAGTAATTAGTTTTCACTCACTTGAGGATCGTCGAGTAAAGCGTTTTATTCGCGATCAGCATCAAGGTATCAAGTTGCCAAAGAATTTACCTATTCCTGATGTCGATCGCGGTGTTCGATTGATTAAGGTAGGCAAAGCTATTAAGCCTTCAGTAGCTGAAGTTGAAAATAATGTTAGAGCTCGCAGTGCGGTAATGCGTATTGCAGAGCGAGTGGCCTAGACCCTATGGATATTAATGGTTTAGTGAAGATTGCTTTGTTATGGATAGCGGTAGTGGCCAGCGCTCTTGCGGTTACCCACTACAGTCATGTATGTCGTCAGACCTATGGTCAGTTAACGGCTATGCAGCGAGAGGCAAACCAATTGCAGGTGGAGTATGGCAGATATCTACTTGAGCAAAGCGCGGTGGGCTCATTGCAGCGGGTTGAAGCTACAGCAACGGATGGATTGCAGATGCATACCCCTGAAGCTAATGAAATAGTAATGATCAGGCAGTAACCAATAATGTGTGGGCAATGTGCCCAATATGTGTAAACAAAGGTAAAAACGTGTCCAAGCAGCAGGCGCAAAAGTTAATCCCCAGATGGCGTTACTTTTTAGTAATGTCGGGATTGTTCGCTCTGCCGATTTTACTAATTTCGCACATTGCGCAGTTACAGATAATGCCAGATGAAGAGTTTGGTGTGGATTTTCTTCAAAATCAGGGTGATGCGCGCTCTATTCGCCAAGAAATTATCCCTGCTTACCGAGGACTTATTACTGATCGCAATGGCGAGCCATTGGCGGTAAGCACGCCTGTTATTACGGTAATCGCTGATCCAAAGATTTTAAAAAAATTAGCCAGTAAAAAAGATAAGGAAACCCTTTCAGGGGTCTTGGGGGTTAGTGTTCCCCAGCTTGAGGCTAGATTGGATAGATACCGAAATAAAGTACGTATGGTATTGGCGCGACGACTACCCGCAAATGAGGCGCAAAAAGTTTTAGATCTGGGTATAGCTGGTATTTCTGGAGAGCAGGAATTTAAGCGTTTTTATCCGGCAGGAGAAGTAACTGCTCAATTGGTTGGTTTGACAGATGAAAAGGATAGCGGCATAGAGGGTATGGAGCTTACCTATAATAAGGGCTTGACCGGTGAAGCGGGATCAAAAAAAGTTATCAAAGATGAAAAAGGTCGAGTGATAAAAGATATTTCCTTGATTAAAGCAGCTCGTTCAGGAAAAGATCTACGTTTAAGTATCGATTTGCGTATTCAGTATGCTGCGCACAAGGCGTTAAAGACGGCCGTTCAGAAGCACAATGCTAAATCAGGTTCTGTGGTTGTTTTAGATGTTGAGACTGGCGAAGTGTTGGCAATGGCAAATCAGCCATCATTTAATCCCAATGACCGCTCTAAGCTAAGACCTGATCTTGTTAGAAATCGAGCAATTACGGATAGATTGGAGCCGGGATCGACAGTCAAGCCATTTGCTATTTTAGCAGCTTTAGAAAGTGGAAAATTCCAATCAAATACCACTATTGATACTCATCCTGGTTACCTTAAGGTCGATTACAAGGTGTTTAGAGATGAAAGCAATTATGGCCTATTAGATCTATCTGGAATTATTGCTAAATCTAGTAATGTAGGTACTTCAAAAATAGCCTTGCAGCTCAACCCAAATGAAACCAGAGAATTATTTCAGCGAGTAGGTTTTGGTGAAAATCTTGGCAGTGGCTTTCCAGGTGAAACCAGTGGCGTTCTTCCGGCTCATCGACGCTGGGATCCTGTGACTCAAGCTAATTTTGCTTTCGGTTATGGTTTAAGTGCCTCATCACTGCAGTTAGCGCGAGCCTATGCAGTATTGGCAAATAATGGTGTACGTAAAGAGGTATCCTTAGTTGCGGTAGATGAGACTCCTGAGGGCAACAGAATAATTGATTCAGTCCTGACTAATGAGTTGCGCTATATGCTTCAGGCAGCCACTGGTTCTAAGGGTACCGGTAAAAAAGCCAATATTAAGGGTTATACCGTCGGAGGTAAAACTGGAACTCTGCATAAAGTCAATAATACAGGCGGCTACCATGAAAGTCGGTATATGGCAGCATTTGCTGGATTTGCTCCTATAGATGATCCGCGTTTGGTTACAGTTGTAGTAATAGATGAGCCATCAATTGGTGGGTATTTTGGCGGTGTTGTTGCGGCACCAGTCTTTTCTGAGGTAACTGGAACTGCATTGCGGTTAATGCAGGTAATCCCTGATCAAATGAAAGCCAATGGTTCACTGGTAAAAACATCTAAATCTAGTTTGCGAGGAGAATCATGATGAGCCTTGCAAAAAAATGTTATATACCACTCTCTAATCTATTAACTGGTTTGAC
>CBFIHQ010000033.1:0-12641 GCA_965662525.1 uncultured Porticoccaceae bacterium | reverse complement strand
TACTTTTAGCAGTTTAGATAATGACTATGATGGTATGGGCGAATGGGGCGGTGTTGTTATCCAAGGTTTTGCTCCTCAGTATGGTCAGGGTGGCACAGGTGCCTGTTTTGCTGATGGCGAAGACTGGTGTAATGTTTTGGGCGAAGGCGGTGACTTTGTTCAAGAATACGGCGGTAACCTACCTGCTGATGATAGCGGCATTATCCGATATGTTCGCATTGCAGAAGGCGGTTTGATCGCTGGGCCAAATAATGAAATCAATGGTTTAACTCTTCAGGGTGTTGGTTATGGCACATTGATTGATTATATTCAGGTTCAGGGTAACCAAGATGATGGTATTGAGTGGTTTGGTGGGACAGCCAATGTTAAGCACGCGGTTCTAACCAATAATGATGACGATGATATTGATTTTGATGAAGGTTACCAAGGTAATATTCAATACGCATTAATTATCAAAAACCAAACGCCAGGAGCTACTCCCGTCGGTTCAAACGACCCACGTGGTATTGAGTTAAATTCATCTGATAAAGACTATACCCCAGAAACGGCAGGTGTTATTGCTAACGTAACCATCGTTGGTGGTGATGCGGCTAACAGTGCTGAGCAATTTGGTATGCGTCTGCGTGGTTCGGTAACTGCTGCAATTCACAACTCTGCAGTAGCTGATTACGATGTAACCTGTATCCGCATCGATGACTCAGATCATGATAGCAATGATACAACGGCTAAAATTGATACGCCTATCACATTGAATAACTTCTTATGTGACACAGTTGGCGCTACATTTAATAAAGAAGATCCAATTGATTCATCAACAGTTGTTGAGGAAACTATAGTTTTTGACAGTAATTATGCGATTACAAATGTCTCAGCTAATGTTGGCGAAACAGTAATCGAAGCTTTTGATAATGGTTCTGGTTTCGTATTTGATTCAACCGATTTCATTGGTGCGGTTAAAGCTGGCGAAACACCTTGGTATGCCGAATGGGCAATCCCCGGTTCAGTTCAGTAATTTAAAGCAATAATAAAAAAGCCCCCATATGGGGGCTTTTTTATGCCTGGGTATTTCTATATTAATATTTTCTTTCCTTTTCACCTCAAAATAGGCAGGATTAGGCGTAATCGATGTACGAAAAAAATTATTCGCTGTTAGGCTCTCCGGCCTCGACCAATTCGATAAAATAATCGTAGAATAGAATTGTGAATGTAATAAAAAAATATAATCAGGCGTGAATAGTTGATGGAAACTCTAAAGTTTGAACTTCACGATATGGCCACCATGATGACGGCTATATTATGCTTTCTATTTGCCACAATGATTGTGGCAAGTGGTAAGTTCCGTCCTATTAGCGCCTGTCTTCTAGCAGGCTTCTTTTTATCCCAGTCATTTGTCTCTCTACATGAGCTTGTTTTGTATGGTGATCAGTTTAGATACACCGTGCTAAACAGTTCACCCAATTGGTTTTTTATTGGCAGCTTGGGCTATGCACTGGATGGGCCCTTACTATATCTTTACGTGGTCTCCATTATTCGGCCTGTTTTCCATTTAAGCGCCAAACATCGTCTTCACCTATTGCCATTAATCATCTATTTTATATTTTTGTTTGCAGCCTTTTATTGCCAAGAATACGGGGTTAAGCGTCAGGTGATTGAGCTGTATCTTTTTGATCTAGATTGGCAATTTGTCACCATGGATACGCTTATTAAATCATCAAGGTTTGTTTATTTGATTATGTCGATTTATCTGATTAATAAATATAGAGAGCAGTTAAAACAGTCGCGTTCTAATATTGAAAATATTGATCTAACTTGGCTTAAAATTCTTGTTCTAGGGTTTGCAATGGTTACCTTAGTCGGTGTTATTTTATCCCTCTCGAAAGTGATTAATTTATTTCATCCAGTGGATATTAATCTGCAGATCTTTTTAGGTTTAACCACCTATTATGCCGATCTCATTTTGGTTTGTTTCTTACTGTTTTTTAGTGCAGTGAATATTTCTTCGGTTGAAAAGGTAAAGGATCAGTCCAAGAATTCCTATGATGACTATCAAGCTGATAATGAGTATGTAAGCCGCATATTAAAATTTATGGATGATGAAAAACCCTATCTAAAATCAAATATAACGCTAGATGCCTTATCTGAGTTTATTGATGTGCCGGCCCGAGAATTAACAGCCATTCTAAATGGCCATTTTAAAATGAACTTTTATGAGTTTATTAACAATTATCGCATCAAAGAAGCCAAGGAAATACTGACTGCAGATAGCAACCAAGAAAAAACTATTTCAGATATCTTTTTAGCCGTTGGCTTTAATAGCAAGTCTGTTTTTAACACCTTCTTTAAAAAGAATGTTGGCCTAACACCTTCAGAGTTTAGAAAACAACTCAAATAAGTCACTCGTGAGCGCAGTGTTTGAGTTGTTCTACTCGAACTCCTTAGTCTTACATTCTTTATTCACCAAGCGTAATATAATATCCAATTAATATTGTGATGCTTTATTTTAGTGATTTCAGTGTCAATATAAAAAAAATTAAAAGGGTTAATCAATGAAAAAAGCAAAACTATATCTAATAACAATCACTCTTTTGGCATTATTTTCCAGCCATTCTCAAGCATCATCCTGGGATATGGATGGCAACGATAATATTGATGCCCTAACGGATGGATTATTGTTGCTAAGGCATGCCTTTGAGCTGCGAGGGGATGCCTTAACAGATTCAGCTATGGCAACTGACTCTCCCATGAGTCCTGCCCAAGTTGAGCAAAGAATTGTTGATGCCTATGCTATTTCTGATATAGACGGTAGTGGTGAAGTTGATGCCTTAACCGATGGGCTTATTTTGCTGAGATACCTTTTTGAATTAAGAGGAGAGGCCTTAATAGGTTCAGCCGTTGCTGAAAATGCCTCTAGAGCTTCTTCCAGTGATATTGAGCAGTATATTATTGGTCATATGTCTTCTGACAATTCAGGTTCGGGCGATACCGGCGGCACCGTGAGCGATGCGGCAGTGATTGATGAAGCCTTTGGTGGCGCTACCTTTGAGGGTGAAACCTTTACCTTCCCATCGGGTGCAGAAACTTGGGCTGGTTTTGCCAATATGAATGCTGACCTGTATCCATTTACCTTCTCTAATGGCGGCTCATTATCCTTTACTGGATCAGTGCCATCGGGTGGATCAGTCAATGTGCGTTTCCGCTTTGAATACAATCCACATCCAGACGTAGACCCAGCTTATGATACACAAACAGTGACTGTGTCCGGTGCGGATGAAGCGAGCTACAGTATTTCTATCCCATCCCAAGGTAACAATACCTTTAGCTCACTAATTATGTATGTGGTAGATCGCGATGCGCCGGTAACAGTATCCAATGTAGTCGTATCTTCGGGTGGTGGCTCAGATGATTCTGGCTCAGATGATACTAGTTTAGATAATGGCGGTGATAACGGCTCCAATGATTCGGGTTCAGGTGATACTGGCGGCACCGTAAGCGATGCGGCAGTGATTGATGAAGCATTTGGTGGCGCTACATTCCAAGGTGAGACCTTTACCTTCCCTTCGGGCGCAGAAGCTTGGGCTGGTTTTGCCAATATGAATACTAGCCTCTATCCGCTTATATTTAAGGATGGTGGTTCGATATCATTTACTGGTTCGGTGCCTTCCGGCGGTTCGGTGAGTTTACGTTTCCGTTTTGAATATAACCCCTATCCCGATGTTGATCCTGCCTACGATACACAAACAGTGACGGTGTCTGGTGCGGATGAAGCGAGCTACAGTATTTCTATCCCATCGCAAGGTAACAATACCTTTAGCTCAATGATTATGTATGTGGTAGATCGCAATGCGCCGGTAACGGTATCCAATGTATTAATAACTACAACCGGTGAACTGCCCAGCAATGGCTCTGGCGGTTCAAGTATAGAGCCACCAACGGAATATAATGTGCTTGATTATGGTGCCGGCAGTATCGGGGATACCATTTATGCATCAAACCATCGCTGTAAGGAAGATTATGGCCAGTGGGTTGAAAACGCAGGGGTAATCTCTACTGATCACGAAGTTCAGAAGCGTGGCTGTAATCAGTCGACGGGTATCCCAACCGGCAATATTACCAAGCTATATCCACATTTAGCCGGCCCAGCTGCTGATAAGCCAACTCAAACCCATAAATGGTGGGGATCAGTATCATTCTTAGGTGAGATGACCGTGAATGACCCTAATGATTCGGCCTATATTACGCCTGATCCTATTTCAGCAAGAATTAATAATAAGGGTGTGCGTATTGGCAGTATCCCCTCTGGCCTTCAAGTTACAGGCCCTGGACAATATTACTATCCAATACCGGGTCATGAATTTGAGGTATTTGATGGTATAGCTGTAGGGAATTCATTGCACTCAAATCTTGAAGCCTATACCAAAGACTATAGCGAGGGCTCAGTTACAGTTATTTGGAAAAGTGGCAATACAGATGTGATGGAAGCCACCTTTGTGCATGGCTCGCCCTATGTATATTTTAAAGCATATAGCGGTAATTTAGAGCTCCGCACACTGCGACAGGATGGCGTTAATGAAAAAGGCACCTTCAATACTGGAAGCAATATGTATGGCATTTGGACCAGTGTTGCCGGTAAAACCAATAACTATCTAATTGTCGGTGAGGGTGCGACTACCTTTACCGATGTATCCGCTAACTCGGACCCAATGACGATGGGTTCTGTCAGAGTTAACAACACAGCAAAAGAAATGACCTTGGTTTATTTGCCAAGCTTAAATGCTGGAAGTCCATCAAGTGCCATGGTCAACTACTTTGCCAGCAAGGCGCGCAATACGGTATCAGCGCTGGATATCGATTATCAGGTTAATCGCTCAACCAATGAAATAACCGTGACACATCGCTACGAAGATGATCAAGGTCAGTTGGTTGATACCATTACTGGTATGCATCCGTTGCATTGGAAAAACAGCTCCCAAGCCACCTCGAACTACAAAATTAGAAGTGCCAGAGGCATGCTGAAGTTTGCTGAAGTGAACCAGTTTAACTATCAAATACCCTATGTTGGAGTATTGCCAACCATGCCGACAATTGATGGTAGTTTTAATCAGGCAACTCTTACGGCTTTAGTGAATGAGTTTGTGAGCACCAGCTCCGATTCATGGAATACCTATACCGATACCTATTGGTCGGGTAAGAATTATGGCAAGGTAGCAGAGTTGGCAGCTATTGCCCGTTCTATTGGTATGCAAAGTCAGGCAGATCAGCTTATTAACTGGTTAAAATCAGAGCTGTCAGAATGGTTTACTGCAGAAGCAGACGGTGCCCTAAAAACCAAGAAATACTTTGTTTATGATAGCGATTGGAATACCTTATTTGGTTTTGATGAGGCCTATGGTGCTCATCAGCGTATTGCAGATCACCATTTCCACTATGGGTATTTTGTTCGCGCTGCTGCCGAGATATGTCGTGTAGATCTAGCCTGGTGTGGTCAAGATCAATATGGGCCAATGATCGAGCTATTGATTCGTGACTATGCGGCCGATAAAAATGATGAAATGTTCCCGCATATGCGTAATTTTGATCCTGCCAATGGTTTCTCGTGGGCAGATGGCAAAATGAACTTTATTCGCGGCAACAATAATGAGTCTACCTCGGAAGCGGCTACTGCCTACGGTGCAATTATTCTCTATGGGTTGGCCACGGGTAATGATGCCTTAACTGAAAAAGGTATGTACTTACATGCCTCAACGGGTGCGGCCTACTGGGAGTACTGGAATAATCTTGATGGTTACAATAATGTAAGTTCTGATGCCGACAACTTTATGTCGGGCTATGCGCATTTAACCACCTCGATTATTTGGGGTGATGGTGTTGATTTTGCCACATGGTTTAGTGGGGCTTACGCGCATATCTTAGGTATACAGGGCCTGCCATCTAGCCCATTAATTTTCCATGTGGGTATACATCCAGAGTATATGGAAGACTACGTTGACTTGGGTTTAAGTGAATCTTCCAATGGCAAACCGTCGGGACTTATTGATGATCAATGGCGCGATCTATGGTGGAACCTATGGGCCATGACCGATGCAGATGCAGCCATTGCCGATTACAACAGTGTATCCAGTTATCAGCCAGAGCAGGGCGAGTCTAAGGCTCACACCTATCATTGGATCCATACTTTTGCTGCCCTTGGGCATCTGGCAACTGGGACTGGCGCGCTTACCGCTGACCACCCGGCAGCCTTAGCCTTCGATAAAGATGGCGAAAGAACCTATGTGGTATACAACTTTACCGATCAAGCCACGACCGTAACCTACAGTGACGGTCACACAGTGAATGCTGGACCCTCGGGATTCACAATCGATTAATTCAGTTTGGCAATATATGATCGGCAGCAGTCAGGGTGAGTGAGAAGATCACCCTGACTGCTGTTTTTTTTTGTAACCTATGCTTTTGCGCTTGGACGGCTGGCAA
Organism: uncultured Porticoccaceae bacterium; assembly: GCA_965662525.1. GTDB lineage: Bacteria > Pseudomonadota > Gammaproteobacteria > Pseudomonadales > Porticoccaceae > HTCC2207. The sequence continues at coordinate 6,173 of CBFIHQ010000033.1, read as the reverse complement.
CTTGATCATACCAGCGCTGTAGGTGAATGCACTCAGCAGGTATGGTTTTCTTCACCCATCGAGTAAAACCAATCGTACAAAATGCGGTGATATCCGCCACCGAAAAATAATCTTCCGCCAAAAATTGCTGGTTGGCAAAATGTTTATTTAAGTCAGCAAAAAAATTATCAATCTTCAAAAGACCGCGTTCCGCCAATTCTGGAATTTGCGCATAGGCGTGAGGTCCAGAAATAGCGCGATTTTTAAAATTAGGGCTGGAATTTCTAAATGCCTCGCCACCTGCGACAATGCCATTCATTTGAATTAAATGATTTTGCGATTCCACCTGCGCGCGCTCCAGTGGATTGCGTCCAAAAAGCGGGGTATCGGGAAAGATATCTTCTAAATAACGACAGATAGCGTGGGTTTGGCTAATGCAGGTGCCGTCATCAAGCACTAAAGCTGGCACTTCGCCTAGCGGATTAATTTTTTTGTAAGCATCAGAATGCTGTTCGAGCTTCATTAAATTAATTTGAACAGTGTCTATTTCTATGCCTTTCTCGGCCATAAAAATACGCACACGTCGGGGATTGGGGGCCTGCTTATAATCATATAGTTTCATGCAATCATCTCCTTATGATTGTGTCTACGGCAATTTTTTTAAAGCCGATCCAATCGTTCTTGAATACGACGTAAAATATTTTGAGTATCAAGGCCAGCCATTTCAAGTTGCTGTTGAGGGTTGGCATGATCGATAAGCTTGTCGGGCAAGCCAAGTTGTAGCACAGAAATAACCACAGCTTCCTCAGCCAGTAATTCATTGACAGCCGAACCTGCGCCGCCAGCAACGGCATTTTCCTCAATGGTGACTAAAAGCTCATGGCTATTTGCAAGCTCAAGAATCAACTCTCTATCGAGGGGCTTAACAAAGCGCATATCAACCACAGTAGCATCAAATTGTTCGGCAGCTTTAAGTGCAGATCCAAGCAAAGTGCCAAAATTTAGGATAGCTACTATTGAGCCTTTACGCCTAATAACTCCCTTGCCAATCGGCAGTGCCGTCATGGTCTTATCGATTGTTGCGCCGGGCCCAGTGCCACGCGGATATCGAACAGCAGCCGGACCATTATGCCTATAGCCGGTATACAACAATTGGCGAGTCTCGTTTTCATCCGATGGCGCCATAATCAGCATATTAGGTACACAGCGCAAATAACTTAGATCGTAAGCGCCGGCGTGAGTAGCACCATCTTCGCCTACTAAGCCAGACCGATCCAAAGCAAATAACACATCTAAATTTTGTATCGCTACATCATGAATTAATTGATCATAGCCACGCTGTAAAAAGGTCGAATAGATTGCCACTACCGGCTTAATGCCTTCGCACGCCATACCTGCCGCCAGAGTTACCGCATGTTGTTCGGCGATAGCAACATCTTCATAGCGCTCAGGAAAACGTTGAGAAAATTCAACCATGCCAGAGCCCTCGCCCATAGCCGGAGTAATACCCATAAGCCTTGGGTCCTGTTCCGCCATATCACACAGCCAGTCACCAAACACCTGTTGATACTTGGGCTTTTTAACTTCAGGGCTTTTGACCTTTTCCGTTTTGGGCTCAATTTTGGTTAGTGCATGATAGCCAACAGGGTCACTTTCAGCAGGGGTAAAGCCTTTGCCCTTATGGGTAATGGTATGCAGTAAAACCGGGCCTTTAAGATCCTTAAGATTATTTAAAGTTTGGATAAGCAGCGGCAAGTTATGGCCATCTATGGGGCCGATATAATTAAAGCCAAGCTCTTCAAAAATAGTCGCAGGCGATACCATGCCTTTCATATACTCTTCGGTAAGTTTAATAAAGCTCGCCGTTTGAGGCATAGATTTAAGGGCCTTCTTGCCGCCTTCTCTAATTTGGTTATAAAACTTACTAGCCCATAGTTTAGAAAAATAAGTCGAAAGACCGCCGACATTTTTTGAGATCGACATCTGATTATCATTTAGAACCACCAGAAAATCTTTATCCACATGCGCCGCATGATTAATCGCCTCAAATGCCATGCCGGCAGTCATGGCGCCATCGCCAATCACTGCAACTGTTTTGCGCTCAATACCCAATTGGTTGGACGCCATCGCCATACCCAATGCGGCACTAATCGAAGTGCTAGAGTGACCTACGCCAAAGCTGTCATATTCACTTTCAGAGCGTTTAGGGAAGCCAGAGGGACCATCTTTTTGACGCATCTTAGTCATCTGCTCGCGGCGACCCGTCAGAATTTTATGCGGATAAGTTTGATGCCCCACATCCCAAACCAATCGATCATGGGGTGTGTTAAATACTTTGTGTAGAGCAATAGTCAGTTCTACAACACCCATTCCAGCGCCAAAATGGCCGCCACTTTGGCCCACCGAATACAAAATAAAGGCGCGCAATTCATCGGCTAGGGTATATAGCTGAGCCTGATTAAAGTCGCGCAACTGAGCAGGACATTCCACCTGGTCAAGCAGAGGGGTCGCAGGTCTGGCCTCAGGTATATTGGTGTATGTAATTGGCATCTAATTTCGCTGTTAATTGATACAGGGTGTTTTAGCTAGGGAGTATAACACAGGGTGCAAAAAGCCTAAGCTAATTAAAAAGAGCGATGCACAATAAACGTAGCTAGGGCGCGAAGTGAGTCGGCACTATCGCTAAAGATATTCAGGGCATCAATGCTGATTTGATAAAGCCTATCAGCTTCAGATCTAGCCTTTTCAACACCCAAAATAGAAGTGTAAGTTGCCTTATCATTGGCGCTATCAGAGCCTTGGCTTTTGCCCAGTTGCTCGGTAGAACTTTCAATATCTAAAATATCGTCCTGAATTTGAAACGCCAAACCAATGGCACGAGCAAATTGTTGCAGCGCCTCTATCTGAGTATCCGATGCCTTATTGGTGGCTAAAGCTCCCATCACCACACTAGCCTCAATCAATGCGCCAGTTTTATGGTTATGCATATAGTTAAGTTCATCGGCACTTAATTGTTTGCCAGTCGAGGCAAGATCAACCGCCTGCCCACTAACCATACCATGACAGCCAGCCAAATCAGAGAGTATGGCAATAAGCTTTAGGCTAATTGTTGCCGGTAGATCGACTAATTCTGTCAGTTGCTTAAACGCCAGCGACTGCAATCCATCGCCAGCTAAAATAGCCGTAGCTTCATCAAATGCAATATGGCAGGTAGGCACGCCACGTCGCAGGTCATCATCATCCATTGCCGGCAAATCATCATGAATAAGAGAATAGGCATGAATCATCTCAACTGCCGCCGCAACCTTTGCTGTATTATCGCCGCTTGCGCCAATAGCCTCCGCCGCGGCAAAGCAAAGTGCCGGACGCACGCGCTTCCCGCCATTAAAAACCGAATAGCGCATGGCTTTGTAAAGCTTAGATGCAGGGCCGGAAGCTGGCGGAAGAATCTGCTCTAACTGAGCATCCACCAGTTGGGTATAAGACTTTAAGCGTTGATCGAGCTCAGCACTCATAATAAAGACTATTCTTGATCATCAAATGGTTGGCTAACAAGAGAGTCGCCTTGGCGCATTAGCATCTCAACTTTCTGCTCAGCATTTTTAAGTGCCGCCTGACAGTCGCGGGCCACTTTAATCCCCTGCTCAAAGGATTTTAAAGATTCCTCAAGACTTAACTCGCCACTTTCAAGCGACTCAACCAGGCCCTCAAGTGACGCCAGTTGCTGCTGAAAATCCACCGCTTTCTTTTCTTTTGACACAATTCACCACCAAGATAATCAGAATGTCACAATAGGATGCAACACTAGCCCACAAACCCGCATCGGTCAATCGTAACCGTGGATAATTGACAGACAGCTCAAGCCTGTACACAATATGGATAATTATTAAGGAGGTCATGGGTTCAGCTATCAACAATTAATAGTGTTTAGCCCCAAGCGTCGATCACATTTGAATTGGCAAGGCCGACTACCCTTATCACTTTTCTTATCCAGTTTTACTCAAAGCCCCGCTGCCTTAGCAGTGGGGCTTTTTTGTTGCCGTAAACTATTTATAGGATTAACTGATTATGCAGACAAGAATTCTAAGGCTTAACTTGGCAGGGCAGCCCATAGACTGGCTTCACTGGGAAGAAGCCGTTTGCCTCTATGCTCGTGACCTAGTGTCTTGGACCCTTGGAGATATAGTGCGCAGCGTTCAAGGTGGTGTGTCCAAGCTTACAGGGCAGAGATCCAAAGTAGACCTGCCGAGTATCATTGCTTGTGGCGGTGAACAGATGGCGCGGCCACGCACCAATAGCCCGCTAAGTAACCCGACATTATTTGCCCGCGATGCATTCTTATGTCTGTATTGCGCGCGCGAATTCCCATCGGCACAGCTGACCAGAGACCATATTCACCCCACCTCAAGAGGGGGTAAGGATCGATGGGAAAATGTAGTGTCCTCGTGCCGTCGATGTAATCAGCACAAGGCTGACAAAACCCCAGAAGAAGCCAATATGCAATTGATAGCACTGCCATTTAAGCCCAATAATGCCGAGTATTTAGCCCTGCTTAATAGCCGGCGTATTCGCGGTGATCAAATGGAATTTTTGCGTGGGCAGTTCTCTAAAAATAGCCGATTACTCACGCTAAATTAAAGCCCCTGAAAAATAATAACAGCGATAAGAGCAGGGCAGATCAGTTTTACATACACTGGCCATAGCGTCCAAAATAACGAATGTTCTGCGTTGGGTTTACCCTGTTTTATCTCCTGCAAAATAGCATTTCGATAAAATACCCAGCCGGCAAACAAACAGATTAATAAGCTAATTAAAGGCTGTGCCCATTCCGTAGTCAGGCTAATAATCGCATCAAAAGCAATATCAAAATTCAAGCAGATGACAACACTTATTGCAAATATCGCCGAAGATAGCCATAAAGTTGCACTTTTTCGTGAAACTTTATGAGTTTCAACTGCGTAGGAAACCGGTACCTCAAGCAGAGAAATAGACGAAGTCACCGCGGCAATAGACATCAATACAAAGAAAGTAAAGCCAACCAATAGCCCAATACCGCCCATCGAATCAAATAAAGCAGGCAATACCTGAAAAATCAGCCCTGGTCCGCCAATTAGACTGCCATCATCGGCAGAAATCACAACGCCCAAATTTTGCGCCACAAACATCGCCGGCAAAATAAGCAAGCCTGCCAAAAAGGCAATACCGGTATCGGTAAGAGTAACCAGAGAGCCCACCAGAGGCAGGTTAGCGTCAGAGCGAATATAAGAGCCATAGATCAGCATAGTGCCAACACCCAGTGACATAGAAAAGAAAGCCTGGCCCAATGCGCTAACCAGCAAGTTGGGATCAGTCATCTGCGAAAAATCAGGCACCAGATAATGCCTTAAACCCTCAATAGCACCCTCTCGGGTGAGCACATAAGCAATTAGTGCAAGCAATAGAATAAGCAGTGAAGGCATTAAGCGGCGAGACCATTTTTCAATACCCTGTTCCACCCCCGCATTAATAATTAAACCGGTCAACAACAAAAATAGGGCGGTTAAACTAATATTGCGCCCAGTACCAAACTCTGTCAGCCAAGCACCTAAGGCCTCAAGGCCCAAAGTCGAAGCCACCGGTTCCGCCATAGAACCCAGCATCCAGCCAGCCACAATGCCATAAAATGACAGAATCAAACTCGCGGTTAACATGCCGGCATAGCCGGTTAAGCGCCCCAGCTGTTTAGTCGAGCTACTGGTGGCAATGCTATCCAAAGCAGCCACCATATTAGCGCGGGTATGACGTCCAATAATTAATTCCGCCATCAAAGCAGGGTAGGCCAGCAAAAACGCCAATATCAAATACATCAACAAAAATGCAGCGCCGCCGTTTTCCGCCGCATTAGTTGGAAAGCCCCAAATATTGCCCAAGCCCACCGCCGACCCAGCGGCCGCAAGTACAAAGGTAAAGGTTGACGAAAATTGACCCCGTTGCATAGCGAACTTCCCGTTTAAAATGGTAGAAATTTTATTTTAGAGCAAACTTCATACAAACTCGACTATAAAACCATCCGTCTTCTCATCAAAGAGTATGGTAAAATGAAAACTACACGGGGGCGTTTTGGATTCGACGACGGTTACAAAACCTCCGGTGCATGCCGAGATGGTGACCAATCTCGTTAATCCAAAGTCGCAAATTTATAGTTGCCAACGACG
>CBFIHQ010000032.1:0-12899 GCA_965662525.1 uncultured Porticoccaceae bacterium | reverse complement strand
ACGATATTGACGCTGCTCTGGCCGGTAATGATCTCGTATCAATAAAAACGTTGCCATCCTCAATGCCCAGAGTAAAACCATAGCCTGAATAGCTATGCTTAGAGACCCATTAGCCCCAGAAAAATTACTGTATATAAGCGTGCAAATAAGCACCATGATCGGCCATAGCGGTGCAACAATACTAACCTCATCTACCCACAAACTGTACAACCAGCCTGTAACAGCCAACACAATAACCGCTGCCAAACAGAGGGATAAAGATACCACTATGCTATCCCATTCAATAATCATTTGAGTAGATTCCTGCTGGATGAGTTTCTATTGAGATCTATGGAATGATAAAACAGAAAAAGGGCGACGATGACGCCAATAAGTTTGATAAGCAAAAGGGAGCTAGGCATAAAAACAATGGAAACCACCAGCACTGGGGTTAACCATCTGACGTTTAATATACTATTTTTAAGTAGTGAAACAGCTTTGATCACGGGAATTCTCTTTTCCTCTTTTGTATCCCTACGCAGAGAAAAAGCAATTGGATTTTAAAAATATTTAACTGCGTTTACCTCGATGTTGATGCTGTTCACTCGTTCGACGTTTTGATGCAGAGCTCTTCTTAAACAAGATATAGGTAGCACCTAAGCCACCATGTTGTTTTTGTGCTGAATGGAAAGCTAAGACAGATTCGATTTGCGCCAACCAATGATTAACACAACTTTTTAATTTAGCAGGCTCTTCGCGCCCATAACCCTTGCCATGTGTAATTAAGCCACAACGAATACCCTGCTTATTACAATCCTTAATAAAGCGCCACACTGCTTGGCGAGACTGTTCAACGGTTTTACCATGAAGATCAAGTGCCGAGTGAATTTCATACTTACCCTGACGCAGATTTTTAAACACACCATGCTGTACTCCTGGTCGGGCAAAAGAGAGCATATCAAAAGGATCGATTTTTTTGATCTCATCCCCTGTAGTCAATTGATTACTATGGCCTGAATCCTCATGTTGAGCTGCTTTTCTGCGCTCCGCCATACCCGGTGTTTGTTTCTGTGCCTGTTCACTTCTGTGGGCGCCTTTTTTAGTCAGAGGGACAACACCCTCCCCAAGCATTGATTCAAATAAATCATCACCAACGTTAGGAGTATCTACGATTTTTTCAGATGTCATTTAAACTGCCCTAGAGTACGTATTTAATGTTAAAATTATCACTGAAATTCTGGAGGAAAACCAATGCATATTTCACCAAACAAGGTAGTTACTGTTCACTACATCCTCACTGATGATAACCAAAATATCATTGAGAATACTTACGATATTGGCAAGCCAACAGTTTATCTTCATGGTCGCGGTCAAATGGTGCGTGGATTTGAATCACAACTCGATAAAGCAACAGACGGCCAGAAATTGTCTTTTAGCCTAATGCCCGCAGATGCCTATGGTCTTAAAAATGTCAATAATACCCAACGAATTCCGGTTAAGTACCTCAAGCATGAAGGAAAATTAACCTCAGGTAAGCAAATAAAGGTCAATACCGATTCAGGCGTTCGCCACGGCACTATCATCAAGATAGGCAAATTTAATGTCGATGTCGATATGAATCACCCACTTGCCGGTAAAAATTTAAACTTTGAGACTGAGATTATAGATATCCGGCATGCGACTGAAACTGAAATAGCCAATGGAAATATCTCAAGCTGTTCCTGCTGTTAATATATATTATTAATGACTGATCTTAGCCTCGTTCAATTTTTCCTTATTGCTCTAATTTTTGCTTGGAGTGGTTTTGTTCGCTCTGGTATTGGCTTTGGTGGTGCCTTGTTTACATTGCCATTTTTACTGCTAGTACATGATGATCCACTGATCTTTTTACCCATTATCTCCATACATCTTTTGCTATTTGCTAGCACAACCCTATTTAACGACCAATATCTAAGCCGCGACAAACAGGATAATAGCGTTAAAACAGAGGTTAATTGGTGGTTTATACGCTACAGCATGGCAATTATGTTGATCCCCAAAATTGCCGGTGTTATCGGGCTTTTAATACTGCCCGTTGATCTGGTCAACCTAATTATATTTTCATTAATTGGCGTCTATGCGCTGACCTATATATTTGATAAACCTATGCGCAGTCAAAGCCGCATTATGGATATACTGTTCCTGGTTATAGGTGCCTATATAAGCGGAACATCACTGGTTGGCGGGCCCTTAATTATCGCAGTTGCGATGAGACACATAGCGTCAAACCAATTCAGATCTACTCTATTTGTTATATGGTTTATTCTGGTGGGTATAAAAATGATCGGCTTTAGCCTTGCAGGCGTCGATTTACAATTTACCAATGCATTAGTGTTACTTCCCTTCGCAGCTGTAGGCCATATTATAGGCCTAAAAACCCATCAATGGCTGCTGCAAAGAGATAACCGCAGCTTTTATCGTAATATTGGCTGGATCCTTCTTATCACCAGCGCTGTCGGCGCTCTGCAGGCTATTTAGAATTATCAAAAAAGTCTGAAGGCATACTCATCAACGATTCTATATTAGTGGATATGGTTTTTTCATGAACCTTTGACTGGGGGAGATAGCGCTCAAAGAAAAATTCCGCACTGTGTAACTTGTCTTTAAAGAACTGTGAATTACCATCTTCGGTATCGAGCTTAGCCTCTGCCTTAGCCGCCATCTTCATCCACATATAGGCCATAAAGGCATAACCTGAGAACATTAAGAAATCCACTGAACCAGCACCTACAGAATCTCGATTTCTTTTTGCTTGAAGGGCTAATTTAAAAGCTAAATAATGCCACTTAAGCGACATCTTTACTGTTTTCCAAGCATATTTTCTCATACGCTTTGAGGTTTTCGATGCCAGTAAAATTGGCATTGCAAATGCACGCATTTCCGAGGTAAAAACTTTTAGTTGAGAGAATTTATCCATCAATGTTTTACGACCAATAAGGTCTAACGCTTGAATACCGGTTGTTCCCTCGTAAATGGTAGCAATACGGCTATCACGCAAAATCTGCTCCATACCCCACTCTTTAATATACCCATGACCGCCAAATACCTGAACCCCATAATTAGCCGCAACAACACCCTGTTCGGTAATAAACCCTTTAAGGATGGGCGTACAAAAACCCAAACGATCCTCGCCCTGTTTCTTCATAGCCGGATCTTTAGCGGAAGTGTATAAATCTGCGAATTGGCTGGCATAGCAGATCATCGCTCTACTGCCCTCTGCAATAACACGCTGGGTTAACAGCATCCGACGCACATCAGGGTGGCAGACAATAGGGTCCGCCGGGCCATCGGGATTTTAGACCCCAGAAATGGAACGCATAGCCAGTCGTTCAATAGCGTATGCTGACGCACCCTGATAAGAACGTTCTGCCGCTGCCGTACCCTGACTCGCAGTACCAATACGAGCGACATTCATATAGGTAAACATTGCGCTAAGACCGGAGTGGGGAGTACCGATCAAAAAGCCCGTGGCATCATCAAAATTCAATACCGCGGTGGCATTGCCATGTATACCCATTTTATGCTCGATGGAGCCACAGTTGACACCATTGCGTTCACCGACAGAGCCGTCGGCAGCGGGCAGAAATTTGGGAATAATAAATAATGAAATACCCTTTGTACCCTCGGGTGCATCAGGTAATTTTGCTAAAACAATATGCACAATATTTTCGGTTAGATCGTGCTCACCAGCACTGATAAATATCTTTGTACCATTAACTTTATAACTTCCATCTTGGTTTGGAACAGCTTTGGTTTTCATCTGGCCTAAATCAGTCCCACAGTGCGCTTCTGTAAGACACATAGTGCCGCTCCAGACGCCACTGATAAGCTTCGAAAGGTAAACTTGTTTTTGTTCATCTGTACCGTGATCTTCTAATGTAGCAACCGCCCCTTCACTCAATCCGGGATACATAGCCCATGCCCAGTTGGCAGTATTTAGCATTTCATTAAATGCCGAACTCACCGAGGGCGGCAAGCCCTGACCACCAAGTTCTGGCGTTCCGGTTAATGTAGGCCAACCGGCTTCTATATATTTTTGGTAAGCCTCTTTAAAACCTGCAGGGGTAATAACGTCGCCTTGATTCCATTGACAGCCATCATCGCCCGACTGATAAAGTGGGGATAATTCATTTTCGCAGAATTTAGCACCTTCGGTAAAAATTGCCTCTATCATATCTGGTGTCGCTTGATCACCACCTTTGACATGTTGATAATTTTGCTGCATATCAAACACATCATTAAATAGAAACAAATAATCGTTAACTGGTACTTTGAAATCTGACATGTTTATAACCTATGAAATAGAACCCTGTAGATGCATGTGTTCACCCGATAAATTAAACAACGAAAATTGCCGCTGGTTATCAGATAAGTCGGAATAGAAATTTACCCTAGAGGGTAAAAATACTGGTTTTAAAAAATTAACATCGACACTGTATCCAGCATCGGGGATAAAAGCACCCATGGCTGCCAAACAGCGCGCCTTGCTCCACATTCCATGGGCAATAGCCTGTTTAAAGCCAAATACTTTAGCGCATAAAGCTCCGAGATGGATTGGATTGTAATCTCCAGAAATCGGGGCATAACGACGCCCCAAGTCACTGGGTAAATTCCAAGACATTAACTCACCACGAGGTTCACTTATCGTTTTAGCGCTAGAGTTTATGCCGGTATTACAGCGGTATAAAAAGGTTGAACGGCATGACCAAACCATCTGGTTTTCAGTTATTACTGAAATCTGAATAGACCACTCTAAACCCTTTGAGGTCAGTTCAGAGTGGTCTACTGCTGCGGAGATACTAAAATTACTGTTTCTTTCCAGAGGTCTGTGAACAGAAATTTGGTTTCGCAAATGTACCTGACCCATTGCCTTTAATGGAAACTGCTTGGAGACAAGTACGGACATAATTAGGGGAAAAGCGCGAATCCATAGGTAGGTGGCTGGCAATTGGCCGCTCTCAAAACCACAAATTTTGTTATAGCGCTCGAGATGGCTGCTATCTATTGATAAGTTTTCCCAATGCACAGTGAGAGGTGGCAGAGAATCACCTAGCGTAAAATTTCCCGCTTTAAAAAAAGCCTTTGCAAGTAGAAGAGCCATACTGGGGGACTCTTCTAAATGCAAAGGGGTTACACTGTGAAGCGGAGATTGTATCTTTTTGTTTGCTGAATTCATGTTTAATATTCTGTTCCTTTATATAAGGCTTCACATTGGCATCAAAAAAAATCATTTTGTCATTTGAGTCAATTAGGTATGATGTTGTTATCCCCAGTAAAGAAGTGACAATATGGCAGCTTTAACAGATTCGGGCACCCTAGTTCGCATGGCCTATCAAGGCTTAAAAAACCTTGATGTTGATGCCGATGAAGTACTGCGTCGTTGCGGTCTCGACCCTGCTCAATTATATAAGCCAAATCTTCGCACTCAGTTCTCTGCACAGCCTCTCTTTTGGCAAGCAGCAGTGGAGCTTTCGGGCGACCCCTGTATTGGCTTACATCTCGGTGAAAATATGCCTGTTTACAAGGGACAGATACTCGAATACCTCCTATTGAGCAGCACCACCTTTGGAGAGGGTCTAAAGCGTGTTTTAAATTACCAGCGCCTAATTAGCGATGCTATGCATGGTCAGATTACTGAGTCACCAACACCCTTTTTAACCAATTATTTTTCCGAACATCAATATCTAACCCCACACCTAGCCGAAGCTATGGTGGTCAGTTTGATACGCTTTTTACAATCAGTTAGCGATGATAAATTCAAGCCATCAAAAATCTGTTTTACCCATCAGGCCAAAACAGATATCGCTGAATATGAACGAGTATTTAAATGCCCGGTAGAATTCAATGATAAGCAATTTAAACTTTATTTTGAGCCGCAAATCCTTAGCTACAGATCGCCCTATGCAGAACCCGAATTGCTTACCATGCATATGCAAAGTGCCGAGCAACATATGGAGCAATTGGAAAAGCGCGATTTAATTCTTGAAGTGCGTAGCCAGGTGGGCGCCCTACTAGAGTCTGGGGATATCAGCTTAGAAACCATTTCCGTTCAACTTGATATTAGTCCGAGACAACTGCGGCACCAATTAAATTTGGCGGGTACTAGTTTGCAAAGAATTATTAATCAATATAGAAAATCTTTATCACGACAACTTTTGAGTCAAACTGACGAAACAATCGCTGAAATTGTTTACCTTACTGGCTTTTCTGAGCCTAGTACTTTTTATCGAGCGTTTAAACGCTGGGAAGGCATGACACCTATTGAGTTCCGCCATCTAAACAACCATGATGTTTAAAACGGTTATTTAACGTAAAATAACTTCCATACTCACCTTTGCAAGAGATATCAAATTTTATGAACCCAGATGTTCACAGTGCTTTTGAACTAGTTAGAGTTCAATCAATACCCTCACTTAAAATACAGTTTGAAGAATATCGCCACAAAATAACCGGTGCACAGCATATTCATCTTGCCGCTAAAAATACTGAAAATGTGTTTTTAGTTGCCTTGCGAACAGTGCCTATGGATTCAACCGGCGTAGCACATATACTCGAGCATACTGCACTTTGCGGTAGTGAAAAATTCCCCGTGCGCGATCCATTTTTTATGATGATTCGACGCTCACTAAATACCTTTATGAATGCATTTACCAGTTCAGACTGGACCGCATACCCTTTTGCTAGCCAGAATAAAAAGGATTTTAATAACCTACTTGAAGTTTATTTAGATGCGGTATTTTTTGCTCGCCTTGACCCATTGGATTTTGCTCAAGAGGGTCACAGATTGGAATATGCTACAGCAGACGACAGCAACTCAGAACTCACCTATAAAGGCGTAGTATTTAATGAAATGAAAGGTGCCATGAGCTCGATTAACTCTACTTTGTGGCAAACCATGAGCAAGCATCTGTACCCTACTAGCACCTATCATTACAATAGTGGTGGCGAGCCGGCAGATATACCAGACCTTACCTATGAACAATTTATTCAGTTTTATAAAACCCATTACCATCCAAGTAATGCCATATTTATTACCTTTGGTGATATTGCAGCTATTGATCATCAGCAAAAATTTGAACAGCACGCACTTAATAGATTTGAATCTCTAGATAATCATATTGCTGTCACTGATGAAAAACGCTACTCAAAGCCACAATATTTTGAAGAGACCTATGCTTTTGAATCTGCTGAGGATAACAGTGATACTGTAGATAAAACCCATATTGTGATGGCATGGTTATTAGGTAACAGTACCAGCCTTGAAGACACCATGCGTGCTCGATTACTAGCCAGTGTATTGCTGGATAATAGTGGCTCTCCACTGCAGAATTTACTTGAAACCACTGATCTTGGAACAGCTCCTTCGCCCATGTGTGGGCTTGAGGATTCTCAATTAGAGCTATGCTTTGCCTGTGGTATTGAGGGCTCAAACCCTGAACAGGCCGATGCCATTGAAGCTAAAGTGTTGCAGCTTTTAGAAGAAGTAGCGGAAAACGGTTTACCCTATGAACAGGTTGCCGCAAGCCTACATCAATTAGAGCTTTCTCAACGAGAAATTACCGGTGGATCATACCCCTATGGTTTAAGCCTTATCTTGACCTCGCTTACAAGTGCGACTCATCGAGGTGATCCTGTATCCCTGCTAGATTTAGATCCAGTTTTAGACAAGCTAAAACAAGAAATTCTCGACCCCAACTATATTAAATCTCTAGCAAGAGAGCTTTTATTAGATAACCAGCACCGAATTCGCTTAATTCTTAAACCAGATGCTCAACTAGCCAACAATAAAGATCAGATAGAAAAAGATCGCTTATCAGCTATTAATGATAGTTTAAGCGACAATCAGAAGCAGGCTATTGTCGACTCGGCAGCCGCCCTGAAACAGCGACAAGAAATGGAAGAGAATTTAGATATTTTGCCCAAGGTTGATCTTGATGATATTCCACAAGATATTCATTTTTCTGAGCCCAATCATCGACAAAAACAACCACTGCCATTGACCAGCTATGCTGCAGGCACCAATGGTTTGGTTTATCAGCAGTTGATTATGCCAATGCCAGAGTTATCCCCCGCACAAATGGATATTTTGCCCTTGTATAGCACCTGTGTTACTGAAATGGGTGTAGGCAATCGCAACTATCAAGAAACCCAACTTTGGCATTCCAGCGTTGTGGGCTCATATAGCGCCTCCACATCTGTGCGCACTCACCGCAATGATTTATCAAAACTACACGGTAATATCAGCCTAGATTGTAAAGGTTTAGCCAGCAATCAGTCGGCCATGAGTGAACTGATGCAAGAATCCTTTACTCTCGTTCGATTTGATGAATTAGAACGATTAAAAGAATTAATAGCGCAGGTTCTTACTCATAAAGAATCATCTGTTGTCAGCAATGGACATGTGTTGGCAATGATGGCCGCTAGCAGCGAAATGTCGCCCTATGCTCACCTTCAACAGCGCTGGAGTGGAATGACTGGGCTAAGTTCGTTAAAAAAACTTAATCAGGCAATTTCATCTGATGCTGAGTTACACAATCTTGCTGAGCAGTTAAAAATCATCCATCATCTGGTACTCAATCAGCCCCGTCAATTCCTACTAGTATCAGAAAAACAACGACTGGAGGAATTTAGCCATAGCATGGCCTCTTCTTTTGTCGGCGACAATAAACAACAAACGAACAATTTAATTGATTATCAGCCGCAACTATCATCTGTTAACCACTGCTGGACAGCTTCAACCCAGGTAAGCTTCTGTGCAAAGGCATTCCCTACGGTTGCAGGAAGCCATCCAGACTCAGCGCCGCTAACGCTTCTAGGCGGTATATTACGCAATGGCTTTTTACATAGAGCTATTCGCGAACAGGGTGGCGCCTACGGTGCAGGCGCATCACAGGATAGTCAGTCAGGAGCATTTCGCTTCTTTTCCTATCGAGACCCAAGAATTGAAGGAACCCTAGAAGACTTTGACGCCTCAATTAAATGGATTCTCGAACAGCCTATTGGTCGCGATAAAATTGAAGAAGCCATTTTGGGTGTTATTGGCAGTATGGATAAGCCAAGCTCCCCTGCAGGAGAGGCTATTCAAGCCTTTTACAGTGAGCTTAATGGTCGTAGTAAAGACACTCAAACTGAGTTTAGACAACGTATTCTCAAGGTTAATGAAAGCGATTTAAAACGTGTTGCAGAACAGTATTTGGACCCTAAAAAAGCACAAACAGCGATTATCACAAATGCTGATCTTGCCGCCTCCACAGACTTTCAAATAATTAATTAATATGACTGATACAAACCGAGACAATTTATTTGCACTGCCACTGGGTAAGGTTCCAAAGTTTGTGTTTGACCACTCGGTGGTTGATATCTTCCCTGACATGATTCAGCGCTCAGTTCCCGGCTACCAAGCTATTATTAATCATACGGGTGAATTAGCTGATCGCTTTGTGCAAAATAATAGTCACTGCTATGATCTCGGTTGTTCTCTAGGCGCATCAACTTTGGCAATCAGAGAGCGAATTGAATCACGAAATGCGACTATTTATGCCGTAGATAATTCACAGGCTATGCTGGATAAGTTAGATACAATTTTGCAGGGTCAACCCTCAGACACTGAAACCAAACTTATTAAAAGTGATATCTGCGATATTCAAATAACCAATGCCTCTCTAGTAGTTCTAAACTTTACTCTACAGTTTGTTCCCCTAGACCGTCGCTCAGAGTTAATTAACGCTATATACAGTGGGCTTAACTCGAAGGGTTGTTTAATTATCTCGGAAAAACTGCACTTTGAACCCGAATCATTGAATAGTTTACTCACTGAGTTACATCATCAATTTAAACGCGATCAGGGCTACAGTGATCTAGAAATAAGCCAAAAACGCGACGCCATAGAGAAGGTTCTTATGCCTGAGACCTTAACTACACATATTCAGCGACTGAAAGATTGCGGCTTTAAATCAGCAAGCCCGTGGTTTCAGTGCTACAACTTTGGGTCGCTGATTGCCATTAAATAAAGTTCTAAGACAAGAACTTAAGCGCAGTTTTTATTAACCGCCTAACCTTAGGAGTATAGGGTGGGCTTAATACAGCGCTCAGTCCCAGTTTATCCACAACTACACTGCGCTGATGGGAAAAAGCCTGAAAGCCCCAAACGCCACCAGATTTGCCCATACCGCTATTGTTAACCCCTCCAAAGGGGAGATTCTGATGTATAACATGGATAACTGTTGCATTGATGGCACTATCGCCAGAACTGGTTTGCTTGATGATTTGATTTGATAAACCATTATCTGAAGAAAAAATATATAAGGCCAAGGGTTTTGGATTATTATTAATTTCAGTAATAACTGTGCCAATATCCAAGAATTCCACAATTGGTAAAAGTGGACCAAAAATTTCCTCGTGCATAATGTCACAATCAGGTTGGATATCAGCCAAAAGTGTTGGCGCAATATAACGTTGCTGATCGTTTGTTTCACCGCCACTGACAACGCTAGCACCCTTCTCAACTGCATTATCAAGTAATGACTTAATTCGCTGATAATGTAACTGATTAACCACGCGACAATAATCCGGGTTATTAGGGATATCCGATAATTTACCGTAAAGCTTTTCTATCGCCTTTTTCATAGCATCGATAAACTCATCCCTGATATTGCTGTGAACATAAATATGGTCTGGAGCAATGCAGGTTTGTCCATTATTGGCAAACTTACCAAAGCAGATAGACTTAGCCGCTTTAGTTAGATCTGCGGTTTGATCGACGATAACCGGACTTTTACCCCCTAACTCGAGGGTTACAGAGGTTAAATTTTTAGCCGCTGCAGCCATAACCAGCTTCCCTATGGACGGGCTTCCGGTAAAGTAAATATGGTTAAATGGTTTGGCGGTTAAATAACTAGAGACCGTTGCATCACCCTGAAAAACACATACATGTCTAGGATCAAACGACTGCTCAACGATATCTTCTATCACAGCAGACATTGCCGGGGTCATTTCAGAGGGTTTTAATATGACCGTATTACCCGCAGCAATTGACCAGATCATCGGGCTAAAACTTAAATTAAAGGGATAATTCCAAGGCGAAATAATCAGAGAAACGCCCTTAGGCTCGTATAAAAACTTCGATTTAGTCCCCAACATAGGCGCTGTAGCTCTGACAGATGTAGGCTTCATCCAGCGTTTTAGGCATTTTCGCACATGCTTTAATTCTGATAGTACGGATAATATCTCACCGGTATTAACTTCAGCTTCGGGTTTAGAAAAATCATCAAAAGCAGCCTTGTAGAGTTTATCAAAGGAGGCTTTAAACACTCTTTCAAAATTGGCTAATACCGCAAGACGCTGCTCGCAGGTCGATGTGCGCAATTGCAATGCGTAACATTGCTGTTCAGCAAAAACTGAATCAATAGTGGCTTTTGCAGATTGATCTAATTCAGACATAAATAACTCCAAAACCCGCTAATTAATAATGTGGCGGTTTATCCATTGCAATAGAATCGCCCTGCCCGCCAACTGCTTCCGCCTCTGTATCCTCAAGGCTTTGAAGTCGTTCCATCGCCTGATGATGGGCCTTAGTAAGCGCCGCAATTTCTTGTTGTTGACGAAATATCTCATCACTTAACTCGGCAATACTAGCCTCTAGGTAAGCTAGCTTTTCCTCAAGCCTGTCAATACGATCATTATCCATAAATAAGTCCAAACTTTATTCAGTAATTTTAATTCTAGAAGCAAAAATCAATTATAATCGCCTCTTATATTCAGAGTGCCAATATGAACGATCCATCAAAAAAATACCAGTCTCTCATCGACTGGCTTGCCGATTCACCCCTTGCAGTCTGGCATGGCAATATAGCTGAGCAGATAAACGATCGGCTAAAAGTCGAACGCTGGGGGGATATGCCAAGCTGGCAGCAATGTCTGGAGCGATTACCTGAAATTGATCCACTCACCATGGATTTTAGCCACACAGTAAGCATCGGTGACCCCGGCTTAATGGATAAGGGAAGAAGACTGCAACTTGAAGCAACCCTGATGGACCTTCATCCATGGCGTAAAGGCCCGTTTAATCTCTATGGACTAAATATTGATACCGAATGGCGTTCAGACTGGAAATGGGATCGTGTACTACCGCATATAGATTCTCTCGAAAATAAATTGGTTCTGGATGTGGGTTGCGGCAATGGATATCACTGTTGGCGAATGCTCGGTGCTGGAGCATCAAGAGTCATAGGTATAGACCCGTCTCCAAAATCAGTTTTTCAATTCTATGCCATCAAACATTTTGCGGGGCAGCAACATCCAATTGATGTTCTTCCCTTTGGAATTGAGCAAATGCCAAAAAAATTAAAAGCCTTTGATAGCGTTTTCTCTATGGGCGTTTTATATCATAGACGCTCACCTATGGATCACCTTTTAGAATTAAAAGAGCTGCTTAGAAACGGCGGCCAACTGGTACTAGAAACATTGATTATTGAAGGAAAAGATGGTGAATCACTGGTGCCTCAAGGGCGCTATGGAAAGATGCCTAATGTATGGTTTTTACCCACTGCTGATACCCTTATCAGCTGGATGGAAAAAATTGGACTGCGTAATCCAAGAATGGTCGACCAGTGTAAAACAACCACCGATGAACAACGTTCCACCAACTGGATGACCTTCGACTCTCTTGAAACATTTTTAGATCCCGAGGATTCAAATAAAACCATTGAGGGCTATCCAGCACCAATTCGAGCCGTGTTTGTGGCAGAAGCGCCTAATTCATAGAAAAAGTACAAAAACATCCAGAAAAATCACTATCCAAGCACCGTTTATATTGACTCAATGGGCGCGCTAACCTATAGTACGCGACCTCAGAAATGAGACCTACACGCACTCGTAGCTCA
>CBFIHQ010000031.1:0-13074 GCA_965662525.1 uncultured Porticoccaceae bacterium | reverse complement strand
TCTCGAATTCTTTATGAGTGGTTCTATAGCTAAAGTGCTTACTCTAGGTCTAGTGGTGGGCATATTAATGCTTCGTCCGCAGGGTCTTTTTGTCCTCAAGATTCGCAAATAGGAGCATCACTACAATGACTAATTTTTCATCACAACGTCTATTAACTCCAAAAGAAATTGGTAGCTATATTTTCTTAGCACTTCTTCTTTTAGTGGTACTACCCATGTCTCTGGATGTGCTTCGACTCAATCTTGTAGGCAAATACTTAAGCTACACCTTTGTCGCTATGAGCCTAGTTTTATGCTGGGGTTATGGCGGTATTCTAAGCCTTGGCCAGGGAATATTCTTTGGCTTAGGTGGATACTGTATGGCGATGTTTTTAAAACTTGAGGCTTCAAGTCCAGAAAATACAGCGATCCAATCAACCCCGGGTATTCCAGACTTTATGGACTGGAACCAATTGACCGCACTACCCTGGTTTTGGGAACCGTTCAATAATCTTGGTTTCACTATTTTGGCGGTCGTTCTAGTGCCAGGAATCTTCGCTTTTCTTATTGGTCTAGCCATGTTTAAACGCCGTGTAGGTGGTGTTTATTTTGCCATTATCACTCAGGCTATAGCCGCGATTTTGACAATTCTTATTGTTGGTAGTCAGGGCATGACTGGTGGCATTAATGGTATTACTGACCTTCGCACACTACTGGGCTGGGATATACGTACTGACGATGCCAAATTTATTCTTTACTTCGTCTGTGTGTTTTTCTTATTTGCCAGCTTGCTACTATGCCAATTCGTACTTAAATCGAAACTGGGACGATTATTAGTTGCGGTACGAGACACCGAAGAACGCGTGCGCTTCTCGGGCTACAACGTCGACAACTTCAAAATCTTTGTCTTTACCTTTGCTGCAATGCTTTCAGCTATTGGTGGTGCGATGTTTACTCTGCAGGTTGGCTTTATGTCACCCAGCTTTGTCGGCATTGTTCCTTCAATTGAAATGGTAATTTTCTGCGCAGTGGGTGGTCGCCTATCTCTGTTCGGTGCTGTCTACGGTGTTTTACTGGACAATTTTGCCAAGACTACACTTTCTGAAGCAATGACAGAAGTATGGCTTTTTGCTCTGGGCGCATTGTTTATTGCGGTAGTTTCAATTTTCCCAGAAGGTCTTGCCGGCCTTTATAAAACTTATTTAGAGCCCACCGTCGATAAGATATTTGGACCTCTGTATAAGAAATCCAAAAAAATATTACCCTCTCGCGGTAGTGTTGCCAAATCTAACTAAGGAGAGCAGAAATCATGAGTGATAAAGACTTTGTATTAGCGGTAGAAGGTTTAACCGTTTCCTTTGATGGATTTAAGGCAGTAAATGACTTTTCATTTTATGTTGAAGAAAACGAAATACGGGTGATTATTGGACCCAACGGCGCCGGTAAAACCACCGTTTTGGATCTGATTTGCGGAAAGACCAAATCAACAGAGGGCTCAATTAAGTTTTGCGGTAAAGAGCTTACCAAAATGTCAGAGCACGGGATTGTCCATGCTGGCGTGGGAAGGAAATTTCAAAACCCATCCGTTTATGAAGACTTAACCGTTTTTGAAAACCTTGAGCTTTCATTCCCTAAAGGGCGCAATGTTTTTGGCGCACTTGGCTTTAAACGCAGCCAAGATGTTCTTGATGCAATTCAAGAAACTGCCGAAATGGTGTTCTTAGATGACATGCTTGATCAATCCGCGGCTCTATTAAGTCATGGCCAAAAGCAATGGTTAGAGATTGGCATGCTGTTAATTCAGAACCCAAGTTTATTGATGCTGGATGAGCCTGTCGCCGGTATGTCGGTTGCTGAGCGCAAAAAAACTGCTGAACTTCTTCGCAAAATCACTAAAGACCGATCAGTGATTGTGATTGAACACGATATGAATTTTGTAGCCGATATTGCCAATCGAGTGACTGTGATGCATCAGGGTAAATTGCTCTCTGAAGGCAGCATGAATCATGTCCAAAATGACCCAAAAGTGGTCGAAGTTTATCTAGGTCATTAAGGAGAATTTATTATGTTGAAACTCAACAATTACAACGTCGCCTATGGCCAAAGTCGGGTTATTAGCGATATGAACCTAGAGATAGGTGAAGGTGAAATTATCTCACTGGTGGGTCGAAATGGCATGGGTAAAACCACACTATTGAAATCTCTAATCGGCATGGTGCCACAGGAATCAGGCCAGATTTTGCTTGATGGTGAAGATATCAGCGGCCAACAAAGTCATGAAAGAGTTGCCAGTGGTATTGGTTTTGTTCCTCAAGGCCGAATGATCTTTTCGACCATGACAGTGACGGAAAATATTGTTACTGGCTTAACCACCACAGGTGAAAAAAAAGTACCTGAAGATCTTTACGAACTCTTCCCTGTCCTAAAAGAAATGGGCAAACGTCGAGGCGGTAATTTATCAGGTGGTCAGCAGCAACAACTGGCTATTGCTAGAGCTTTAGCGAGTAGACCCAAACTTTTGGTTCTGGATGAACCAACTGAGGGTATTCAACCCTCAATCATCAGAGAAATGGCGCAAACACTTCGACGTATTCGAGATGAGCGCGGTTTGACCATTTTGGTGTCAGAACAGGTTCTTAGCTTCGCCTTAGATGTTTCTGACAAAGTTATGGTTATCGAAAAAGGTGAAATCGTTCACCAGGAATCAAGTGCGGAGGCTGATCAGAAAAAGATCGCAGCTTATCTGTCCGTTTAACAATTTTATTTTGCAGGAGTAAAATTATGGCTGAAACAATTATTAAAATCGATTTAAACGAAAGTCCCTACGACAACGAAAATATTCATAATCGCTGGCATCCAGACATCCCAATGGTCGCAACAGTTAAACCTGGTGATGACTTTATCGTTGAGTGTTATGACTGGACGGGTGGTCAAATAAAGAACGATGATTCCGCAGAAGATGTGCGTGATGTCGATCTAGGTCAGGTTCACTTTCTATCTGGCCCCATCGAGGTCGAAGGCGCTCAACCCGGTGACCTTCTTCAAGTGGAAATTCTTGATATAGGTGCTTTTGAAGAATCTAACTGGGGCTTTAACGGCTTCTTTAGTAAAAATAATGGCGGTGGCTTTTTGACCGAACATTTCCCGGATGCGCAAAAGTCTATCTGGGATTTCAATGGTATGTTCACTAAGTCACGTCATATACCTGGCGTTGAATTTGCTGGTTGCTTACACCCAGGGCTTATTGGCTGTCTTCCAGACAAAAAAATGCTCGATGAGTGGAATACTCGCGAAAAGGAGCTATTTGAAACCGAACCAGATCGCATCCCCGCTCTAGCCGCATTGCCAGAAGCTCGTGTTGCCCATATGGGCAAGATGACAGGTGAGGCGCGTGATGCAGCGGCAGCCGAAGGAGCGAGAACCGTGCCGCCTCGCGAGCATGGTGGTAACTGTGATATTAAAGATTTGACCCGCGGCTCAACGGTGTACTTCCCAGTCTATCAAGACGGTGCTGGCCTTTCAGTAGGTGACTTACACTTTAGCCAAGGCGATGGTGAAATTACCTTCTGTGGTGCTATTGAAATGGCAGGCTGGATCCATATGCGTGTCAATTTAATCAAAGATGGCATGTCAAAATATGGCATTAAAAATCCAATCTTTAAGCCAAGCCCAATGGTGCCAAAATATGATGATTATCTTATCTTTGAAGGTATCTCGGTTGATGAAGGTGGCAAACAGCACTACCGGGATGTGCATGTTGCCTATCGCCAGGCCTGTCTCAATGCTATTAACTATATGACTAAGTTTGGCTATACCGAAGCACAGGCTTATGCAATTCTTGGTTGTGCGCCAGTTCAGGGCCATATTAGTGGTGTGGTTGATATCCCCAATGCCTGTGCCACATTATGGTTACCAACTGACGTCTTTGACTTTGATATTCAGCCAGGTGCTGATGGCCCAAGCAAAGGAGTCGACAATCAGGGTAAAGATATCCCCAAAGCACCTGACCTAGTGTAGCAAGGAGAAATATATGCCACTTTACGACTATAAATGTAAAGAACACGGTGTGTTCTCTGAATTGGCGACTATTGCCGATATGGAAAAACCGGTCAAGTGCCCTCAATGCGATACTGTTTGCCCAAGAGTGCTTGCAGTTCCACCGCATATAGCAACTATGCTTAAAGAACAGCGTGTCGCTATGGAACGCAATGAAAAAGCGCAACACCAACCGGTTATATCTACTCTAGATAGGCGGCAAAATGATCATGAACATTCATCAACCTGTGGCTGCAGCAGCAAAAAGAAAAGTAACCTTTTCTACACAGCCGACGGCAAAAAAATGTTTCCATCAATGCGCCCGTGGATGATTAGTCACTAGCCCAGAATAGATACTGACAGTAGTTCATCTACTGTCAGTATCCCTTTCTAGCGTTTAATTATTTTTATCAACTGATCTGCAAGCCTTTCATCAACTGAGTCAAACCAGCTTATTTCAGGGTATTGTTTCCCTGCCGCTGCAAAACAACAAAGCAAAAAATCTCTTGGATTGCGTCCAGAATTATCACTGCCCGCATGAAATGGTGTTGAGGTGTTAGACATCCAAAGATCACGCAGCTGGCGAACTAAGTTCTTTTCTACAAAACGGGAAGCACGCTCTGCTGAAAAATCACCGCGGCCCTCTATCAGCTTTCCCAAGGTATCGTTCATGGTTGAAATACGATATGCCATCTTACCCGCAGGGTGAGGTAAACCCTCAAGTAATTTGACCGATTTTTGCAGATGGAATTGGGCTTCTAAATAAAGTCTGCGATGATCTTCAGTCTCACCACCAAGCTCCGATAGCGACAGAAGTACGTAATCAGAGAAAGCCTTTTGAAGGGCAGACTCAAATTCCTCGCTAGTCATGCGCCTAAAGCCAAATAGCTCGACTATTTGACTAACCTCCTCAGAACTGAATAATTTTTTTAAAACAAAATGATTGACCAATTATCAAACCTCATTTATATTAAATAATAGCAAAGGCATGCTTTAACTGCCTCGCATTGATCATGCGTCAAAAGACCGCTTATTCCTACTTCAGAGCAAACCGAAAGCTCACAGGAGAAGTGTTATGAAAAACTCAAGAAACTCAATCGTTTACCGTGGCGCAACACAGCAACGTAAATCAATCTCATCTGCCAGCAAGCGACGCAGTTTATCTAAAACTTATCGCGGCTCTAGCTATACGTCTTTACCAAAAGAGCCACATAAGCCTTGCGAACACACTTATCGTGGTAGTGTTTTTGTTGCATAAAACGCGCCAAGTGTTGCTTAACTGCAACCAAGGTTAGCATCAAAAAAGCCGAGATCAAAGTCTCGGCTTTTTTGATAACTATCCGATCTCCAGTGGTGCATTTTTATATATTTTTGCACCATCTTTGTGCCAATTAATACACTATTTTTTATTTTTTAAATTTCATTTTCACTAGCAATTTCTAATGGTAGGCTTAATACCTCTATTTAATTTTTCTAGTTAATTTTTCTATGCAAAATTCGAACAATCCGGAAAATCAAAGAACCGGCTGGCATGCTGATCTAAAATTAGATTATCAACTCAAAGGGAAAAAAACCTGTCTTGCAAAAAAGTCTCAAAAAGGCCCCCTGACCGTACAGCGTCCTTTTTATCCTGAAGGCGATATATGTCATAGTTATATTCTTCACCCCCCAGGCGGTGTTGTTGGCGGTGATATTTTAGATATCCAAATTAATGCAACAATGCAGGCACACTGCCTAATAACAACACCCGGTGCGACAAAATTTTATCGCTCCAAGAACCATCTAGAAAGCATCCAAACACTGCGCATTAATGTTGAAAAGGATGCGATAGTCGAATGGCTACCACAACAAAATATATTTTTTACCGGCGCCTGTTCTCAGCTAAATACCCAAATTAACATTGAGCCAGGAGGCAAATTTATCGGCTGGGAAATGCACTGTTTTGGTCGCCCCGCCAATAATGAAAGTTTCAATCAAGGTGCCATCAAAAGTTGTACGCAAATTAACATCAATGGTGAACTTAGATTGGTAGAGCAACTTTATACCGATGCTGACTCACTAGCTCAGTCCTCATGCGGTCTTCGTGACAAAGCCATGCAGGCCAGTCTTATTGCAGCACCATTTTCTGAAGCGCAAAAACAAAAGTTGGAACAGTTATTGCTAGATTATCCCTACAAGGATCTTATTGGTATGACATTGGTTGATGAGGTCTTGGTAATTAGAGTATTGGGCGATCATATTGAACCCATACTAGAAAATTTTATTAGCCTCTGGTCGCAACTTCGAACCGAGTGGCTTCAACGACCAGCGTGTGCACCACGCATTTGGGATACCTAAGTAAAGTACTGACCATGGAACTAACGCCCCGCGAAAAAGACAAGCTTATGCTATTCACAGCATCCATGTTGGCTCAGCAACGCAAGGATCGGGGCCTCAAGCTCAACTACCCTGAAGCTGTTGCCCTTATCAGCGGCGCAATCCTTGAAGGCGCTCGTGATGGTAGAACCGTAGCTGAGCTTATGGATTATGGCAGAACCGTACTCACTGCCGAAGATGTAATGCCTGGTATTCCAGACATGCTCCATGATGTTCAAGTTGAAGCCACCTTTGCCGACGGCACCAAGCTTGTTACTGTCCACAACCCTATTGTTTAGGAGCTCTATCGATGATTCCCGGAGAACTAATAACTGCCGACGGCGAGATTGAGTTAAATTGTGGACGCAAGCTAACCACTGTCACTGTTGCCAATATAGGTGATAGGCCCATTCAGATTGGCTCTCACTACCATTTTTACGAAACTAATGAAGGGCTTATTTTTGATCGAGCAAGCACCTTAGGTTATCGCCTTAATATTGCTTCTGGCACTGCCGTGCGCTTTGAACCTGGACAAGAGCGCACTGTTGAGCTGGTTGAATTTGCCGGGGATAAAGAGATTTATGGCTTTCAAGGCAAGGTGATGGGGAAACTTTGCAACCACAACCCTGACCAAGGCTAGGAGACTATTATGCCAAGATCAATCTCAAGACAAGCCTATGCTGAAATGTTCGGACCAACCACTGGCGATAAACTTCGTCTTGCTGATACTGAATTATTTTTAGAAGTTGAAAAAGATTTCACCCAATATGGGGATGAAGTGAAATTTGGCGGTGGCAAAACTATCCGTGACGGCATGGGCCAAAGCCAAAGGTCTAGTTCAGAAACGGTTGATTTAGTCATAACCAATGCGGTCATTATTGACCACTGGGGAATCGTTAAGGCTGATGTAGGCATTAAAAATGGTCGTATCTTTTCCGTGGGTAAAGCAGGAAACCCCGATACCCAAAGTGGCGTAGATATTATTATTGGGCCTGGTACTGAGGTTCTTGCCGGTGAGGGTCATATTCTTACTGCTGGTGGGATTGATGCGCACATCCACTTTATCTGTCCACAACAAATTGATGAAGCATTGATGTCCGGAGTGACCACCATGCTGGGTGGTGGAACTGGTCCAGCTACAGGTACTAATGCAACAACCTGCACCCCAGGGCCATGGAACATCCATCGTATGCTAGAAGCGACGGATACATTACCGATGAATATTGGCCTTATGGGTAAAGGCAACTCCAGTCAGCCACAGCCGCTTTTAGAGCAAATTGCCGCTGGGGCAATGGGTCTTAAATTACATGAAGACTGGGGAACCACTCCGGCCTCTATTAATGAATGCCTTAATGTCGCTGATGAAACTGATATTCAAGTCGCTATTCACACAGATACACTCAATGAATCAGGTTTTGTCGAATCAACTCTGGATGCTATTAATGGGCGAACTATTCATACCTATCATACCGAAGGTGCAGGTGGTGGACATGCTCCAGATATTATCAAAGCCTGCGCAGAATCGAATGTTTTACCCTCATCCACCAACCCTACCCGACCATACACCATAAATACGGTAGATGAACATCTCGATATGCTGATGGTTTGCCATCATTTAGATCCAAATATTGCGGAAGATGTTGCTTTTGCGGAATCGCGTATTCGCCGCGAAACCATAGCTGCAGAAGATATTCTTCACGATTTAGGCGCCTTTTCCATGATCGCTTCAGACTCCCAAGCTATGGGTCGTGTAGGAGAAGTCATTATAAGAACATGGCAAACCGCTCATAAGATGAAAGTTCAGCGAGGTCCGCTAGCTGAAGATAGTAGCGCAAACGACAATAATCGCATCAAGCGCTATATTGCTAAATACACCATTAACCCCGCTATAGCTCATGGTATTTCCCATGAAGTAGGCTCAATTGAAACCGGAAAACTTGCGGATCTTGTGTTATGGAAACCGGCATTTTTTGGCACCAAACCTGCGACTATTATTAAAGGCGGAATGATTGCTGCCGCCCCAATGGGTGATCCAAATGCATCTATTCCAACCCCACAGCCTGTGCATTACAGACCGATGTTTGGCGCGCTGGGCGATAGCTGCAGCAACACCTCGATGTTATTTTTGTCCGGCGCCGCCATGGATGCTGGAATTGGCGATCAGCTAGGCTTAAAAAGCCTGCTAGGCACTGTTAAAAATTGTCGCAATGTCACCAAAGACCAGATGTTACTCAACAGCTATAAGCCGAAAATTGAAGTTGATTCCCAGACCTATGAAGTGCGTGCTGATGGACAACTTCTTGTGTGCGAACCAGCTACAGAAGTCCCTATGGCGCAACGTTACTTTCTTTTTTAAGCACAAAATTATGATAAAAATTACACAAATAATTGATAATCAAGCAACGCCGAGTGCCACATTAAGCCTACCTATTAATTCGCGCATTAAAAGCCGTATAAAAGTGACGCTTGACGATGGTCGCGATGCAGGACTATTTATGCCGCGAGGTAAAATTCTTCGGCATGGCGACCTTGTTGTATCAGAAGACGGCTTAGTCATTGAGATAAAAGCAGCGCCTGAATTAGTGTCTACAGTCAGCAGTAAGGATAGCCATGCTCTAGCTAAGGCCAGCTACCATTTAGGCAACCGCCATGTGCCTCTTCAAGTAGAACCACAATGGCTTCGCTACTTACATGATCATGTTTTAGATGACATGGTTAGAGGGTTGGGGCTAGAAGTTAAAACTGAAACAGCTGCCTTTGAGCCAGAGGCGGGCGCCTACCAAAGCAGTTCCCATGGCCATCATCATTAATCAACATACACAACACCCTGAAGGTAAAAAAATGAAAAAATCCGTATCTACATTAATCTGCTTAGCAACCTATGCCCTGGGACAAACACCTGCTTATGCTCATGGTGCCCATGGCGCAGAAACAAATCTTTTTCATCTGTTTAGCGAGCCTCAGCATGCAATGGGGCTTATAGCCACAGGCTGCTTAGTGGCTCTTATTGCTGCTCTGTACAATCGACGTGAAACTGCTGAAATCAAAAAATAAAATGTCGAATAGTAATCTATCAGAGCTGCGGCTATACCAGCTAATTAGCCCCTCATTGCCGATTGGAAGTTTTACCTACTCCCAGGGTCTAGAGTGGGCTATTGAAGCTCAATGGATTACCGATACTGCCAGCTTAAAACATTGGCTAAACAGCGTACTTGACCACAGTATAGTGACACTTGAACTACCCATACTACTGCGCCTTATAAATGCCTTCCATGAATCTGACGAGGCTAGCGTGGTGCGCTGGACTCAATGGCTTATAGCCTGTAGAGAAACGGCTGAGTTGCGTAAAGAAGAACAGCAGCGCGGAGCAGCCTTGGCAAGATTACTGCCTAGCCTAGGCGTAAGTATTCCTGAAAATCTAGCTGCACATATTGGCAAATGTCAGCTAACTGGATTTGCATTAGCTGCTTATCAATGGGGAATCGACGCCCATAAACTATGCTACGGCTACTGCTGGGGCTGGCTAGAAAATATTGTCCTAGCTGGCGTCAAACTAATTCCCCTCGGACAAACTGACGGCCAAAAACTCATGTTTGAGCTAGCAGAAAAAATTCCCTCATCTGTAGAAAAAGCGCTGAGTTTAAAAGACTTTGATATCAATAGTTCAACACCCGCACTAGCCATTGCTAGTAGTCGCCATGAAACTCAGTACACCCGATTATTTAGATCATAAATAAGGAATATACATGCCTACAAACGATCATACTTCAGCACCACTGCGCATTGGCGTTGGCGGCCCAGTTGGCTCAGGTAAAACAGCATTACTCGAAGCTCTATGCAAAGCTATGCGCGACACCTACAACATCGCCGTAGTGACCAATGATATTTATACTCAAGAAGATGCCAAAATTCTCACTCGCGCCGAGGCATTAGAAGCAGATCGCATACTTGGGGTTGAAACCGGCGGTTGCCCACATACGGCAATCCGCGAAGATGCCTCCATGAATTTAGCTGCGGTTGAAGAGTTAAGCAACCTTCACACTGGCCTTGATCTTATATTTATTGAAAGTGGCGGTGACAATCTTAGCGCCACATTTAGCCCCGAACTTGCCGATATAACCATCTATGTTATCGATGTAGCCTCAGGTGAAAAGATTCCGCGCAAAGGTGGGCCTGGGATTACTAAAGCTGACCTGCTGGTAATTAATAAAATCGATCTCGCGCCCTATGTGGGGGCAAATTTGGATATTATGGACAGTGATACTAAAAGAATGCGCCCAAATACGCCTTATGTATTTAGTAATTTACATAAAAACATAGGACTGAGCGATATTATTAGCTTTATAATCGATAAGGGTATGCTTAAAACCTAAAGCCACAAAAAATGGTCTTTTTACTCAATGAATTCGGTCAATATTTGAGATTAATGGTCCTGTTTAAAACAGTATTGCGTCTATTTGTAACCCTAGCTTGTTGATGCAGTCATCCCATAGGACCATTGGTGGGGTCCGCAATTCCGTTTTAAGCAAGCCGTGAAAACATCAGCATTAAAATGAGATAAAACTGGGTGTTAGATATTGGAGAAACCAGGCTATTCTGAGCTGAGACTGCGACAATTTGTCACATTGTTGAACGCCCATCAAAACCTTATTATGCCGCGCTAAATCAAACCATATTAGGTCTTTTCTATGCGCAACAAAAAAATCTTCGCTCTACTGCTATTGGCAGCCTTTGCTCAAGCAAACCAAGATACATCATTTGAAGAAATTACTATTCAAGCATTTCCACTACCCAATCAGATTAGTAGCTCCTTACAAACTAATCCAACAGCGAGTTCTGATAGCGCAGAAATACTTAAAAGCATACCTGGAGCAAATTCCAATGGTAATGGTCCAATCACCGGTATCGCCCAATATCGCGGCATGTACGGTGACCGAATTTCTGTCAAGATTGACAATGCCCCTACTCTGACCGGTGGCCCCAATGCAATGGACACACCACTATCTTATGCCCCTTCAGGCCTTCTTCAAGAGCTTGTTGTATACCGCGGTATTGCTCCCGTTAGCGTAGCGCAAGAAAGTATTGGCGGTCATATGGTGGCCAAACTTAATCGCGGAGAATTTTCTAGCGAATCAACCTTTAATCATAGTGGCCATGCCAGTCTCCAACTGAACGATAATGGCAATCAATCGAATGCGGATATTCAATTAATCAGGGCTAATAACCAACATAAATATTCTTTACTCGCCTCACACAACGAGGCTGAGAATTTCTCTGCCGGCGATAATACAACCGTGCGTGGAAGTCAGTATCAACGCGATCGTTTGGATATTGCCTATGGCTGGAAAAATCACTCTAGCGAGCTCATTGCATTTGCTGGGCAACAGGATATCGCTAATACTGGCACCCCAGCATTGGCAATGGATATCATTAATGTGAACACCGATATGGCTGGCTTTAATCTAAGCCATGACCGCAAAAGCGACAACATTGATCGCCTTAATTTGGCAGTTTCTTGGGCCGATGTAGAGCATGGCATGGATAACCATAGCCTTCGTGAAAAACCGGCTATGATGATGAAGTACAGACATAACCAAGCTAATGCTGAAAATATAGCTTGGTCTTTAGATGCTCAGCTAACATCCTCTCTCGGTGACTTGAAACTGGGTACTGACGGTAATTTCCAAAATCACAATTCAATAATTACCAATCCTACTAATGCTGGATTTAAAGTACAAAACTTCAACCATAGCGAACGCGATAACTTAGGTGTATTTGCTGAATTAAATGGCAACTTTGCACAATGGAGCTATCAGGTTGGTATTCGTCATAACCGCATCGAACTCAATAGTGGCGCAGTAGGTGCAATAGGCATGATGAATGGTTCTATGGATATGGATATGGATATGGATATGGATATGGATATGGATATGGATATGGATATGGATATGGATATGGATATGGATAATAATCCATGTCAGGGCATGCAATCCTGTGCAACCATGCTTTCAGATGTCTTTAACCAATCTAAGCGCTCAATAAACTTCAATACCAACGACTGGGTTATTAAACTTAATCGCGCCCTCAATCAACAGACGGCTCTCAGTATTGATCTGGGCGTTAAGCAACGTGCCCCTTCTTACCGAGAAACCTTTCTTTGGCTACCATTACCTATTACTGGTGGACTAGCGGACGGTCGAAACTATACTGGCAATCTATCCCTAAAACCTGAAACCTCACGTGAAATAACACTGGGACTAAGTAAAACGACTGATAAATTTAGTATTCAGCCGCAGATTTTTTATCGCAGTATTGATAACTACATACAGGGTATACCCAGCGAAAGTGCTATCGCCAATAAATTTAGTAATGATATGAGCGGCAGTGATGCACTGGTTTACAGTAATACAGATGCCGAAATCTATGGGCTAGATGCCAATTGGAAGGCCAATATCGACAGCCAATGGAGTGCCGATGGTACCGTCAGTTATGTTCGCGGTAAGCGCACAGATACCGTGGATAACCTCTATCGCATAGCACCAACTAATGCACGCTTTAGTCTACATTTCAACCCACAAGAAGCGACTACCTATACCCTAGAGTCTATTTTCTATGCCAGCCAAACACAGGTAGCTAGCTATGCTAATGAATCACAGACTAAGGGCTACGAAATAGTCAATCTAAGTGCCAGCTGGACAGTTAATA
>CBFIHQ010000030.1:0-14263 GCA_965662525.1 uncultured Porticoccaceae bacterium | reverse complement strand
CATACTACCAGTGGTTTTGTGTTGTCAGAGCCATCTACTATTGCCTGTGTAAAGGCAAATAGGGCCTCTCTTGTCCCTGCTACCGGTAATATGTTGGATTCCGCGTCCAGCGCTGTTATTGGCAGGTTAAAACGGGTTGTTGCCCAGTTCGCTATGGTTTCTCTTAATTCAAACAATCCCTTTGTAGATGGGTAATTAGCAAGCCCATCAATAGCATTGCACAGAGTTTGTTTAACAAAGTCAGGAGCGGGATGCTTGGGCTCGCCAACCGACAGCATAATTGCCTCTAGGTCAGGGTTTGGCACAATCCCGGTTTTTAGCTGTTTCAGCTTTTCAAAGGGATAGGATTGCAGATCCTTAAAATACGGATTCATAAAAATTATTGCCCAATATTAATTGATTGAAAGTTCGACTCTTGTTGCGATTCCTTAATACGAGAGTCTAGCTCATTGCGGATGGTTTGCTTAAGGTTTTCACCTAACTCCTGGTTGTTAATAGGATAATTATCAGCTGTTCTTAGGTAAAAGGTATCCTCAACTCGCTCACCTAGGGTTGATATCTTGGCATTGTATAAAACTAGGTCAAAGCGCGAGAAGATATTGGCAATTTTAGCCAAAAGCCCGGGTCTGTCGGGGGTAATAACCTGCAAGATGCTAGTCTCTGTCTCATTATCATTGCGCAGAGACACCTTTGTTTTCATAGTAAAGTTTTTCAGCTGTCTCGAAGTGCGGCGAGAAACATTTAGATTAATTTTTTCAGGGGACTGTATGGCTGCCTTCAAATTATCAGAAATACTTTTACAGAGCTTGTTGTTGCTTCCAACCGGAAGATCCTTATCATTGAGCACATAGAATACATCAAAGGTGCGATTGTCTTTGGTTGTCTGTAATCGAGCGTCTTGAATAGTTAGTCCCATTTTATCCATAGTCGCAGCAACAACAGCGAATAAATTCTTAGTGCTTTTGGTGTGTAAAAATATCTGTGTAGCAACCGGAATTTCGACGCCTACATCGCGGATTTGAATAACTGGTTGATTGTCGTCACCATCAAGAATACCTTTGGTAAAGTAGGCTATATCTGCGGCTCGCTCACGAAGAAAAAACTGATCATCAACATCGCCCCAGACTTGATTTGCCTCACTCTCGCTGACAGATTGCAGGTCAAGTATCTTAAGTACTGAATTTTTAGCATCGTTTACCCAAGCGTCTCTGTTGGTTGGTTGGTCGAGTCCAGACTGTAAAACTTGCTTGGTTTCAAAATAAAGATTGCTCATTAGAGCGCCTTTCCACTCAGTCCATAGTCTTGGGTTGGTTGCATTGATATCGGCAACAGTTAGCACCCAAAGATGATCTAAGTGCCGTTGATCGCCAACATGTTTAGCAAATTTATAAATTACATCGGGGTCTGAAGTATCTTCTCGTTGAGAAATAGTCGACATTAAAAGATGATTTTCAATTAACCACTGCAGAAGAGATATCTCTTGAGCTTGAAGGCCGTGACGTTCCCCAAAATCTGCTACATCTACCGCGCCTAATATTGAGTGATCGCCTCCACGCCCTTTTGCAATATCATGGTACAGGGCGGCAATAATAATAAGTTCAGGTTTGGGAAGGTTTTTAAAGATGTGCGATGAAACAGGGAACTTAGCTGCTTCTTCTGGCTGAACTAGGCGACGAATATTGGTAATTAATTCTAGCGTATGAACATCCACAGGGTAGATGTGAAACAGGTCGTGCTGTGTTTGACCAACAATTTTACCAAATTCTGGTAAATAACTGCCAAGGATGCCATAGCGATTCATTAGTTTTAAATGAACGGATAGTTTGTAGGGTGACCGCAGTAAGCGCATAAACAATTCGCGATTAACCGGATCTTGTCTAAATTCATCATTGATTAGCTTTCTGTGTAATCTGAGTTGGCGAATAGCTGAGGCGCGAATACCCTTAAGGCTCTCGGTTTCTCCCAGTATGACAAAAAGCTCAAGCAGGGCAGATGGATGCTTAGTAAATAAATCATCACCTATGGTGTCTAGGTAGTCATCTTTGATAACAAAGCGCTCATTCACCTGCTTAACCACTTTAGTTTTATTTTTGCGATAGATAGCTTCATCCAAATATTGCAACAGTACATCAGTTAGCTCGCGAATAGACAAAACCGTTTGATAATAACGTTGCATGAACTTTTCAACCGCAAGTTTGCCATTGCTATCCGAAAAGCCAAGTAGGGAGGCAAGTTTACGTTGATGATCAAACAGAAGTCTTTCCTCAGGGCGCTCGGCTAGATAGTGAAGTCCGTATCGCACTTTCCATAAAAATTCTTCATCTATGCGAAGGGTTAGGTATTCCTCTTCGGACAGGAACTCTTTGTAAACAAGTTGTGAGCGACGATGAACATCAAAGTGTCGTTTTGCCGCCCAATTAATAAGTTGTATATCCCTAAGACCACCTGGTGCTTCCTTAACATTAGGTTCTAAATTGTATTCAGTATCCTGATGTTTATGATGGCGTGCAATTTGCTCATCAATTTTACCCTTGTAAAACTTTGATGAGCTCCATATTTTCTTAGGCCCTGTTTTCTTAAGCATTTTTTGTAAAAGGCCACTATTGCCGCAAAGTAAACGAGTTTCCATAAGATTGGTAGCCACAGATATGTCAGCTTTGGCTTCGTCTACGCACTGCGAAATAGAGCGGACACTATGGCCAATTTTTAGTTGGATATCCCAAAGAAATGTAATAAACATTTCAATCCGTTCTCTATATCTTTTGGATAAATCCTTGCGCATTAGAATCAGAAGATCAATGTCAGAGTGGGGGTGAAGTTCACCTCGGCCATAGCCGCCTACGGCAACAAGGCTTACATCCTCATCCCATTGATATTGATGCCATGCGTGCCAAAGAAGAATGTCGGCAAATTGTGATGCTTCACAAACCAATGAGCGAGCGTCTTCACCCTCTAAAAAGCGATTGTCAAAATGATTTTTAGCCGCGCTTAAAGCGTCCTTAAAAACATTAATAGGGTTTTTAGATTGCAGATCGTTAACAAAGCGCTTTTGGTCGAAAAAGATAGGCGCCCGATTGGTTGGCTGCAATGGCTGATCAGAGGAAATGCTTGGCATAAAAGTCACTATGGCTTGGAAGTTTAATTAATGTAAATAAGAGTTTTTAAGCAGGCTAAAAACTTTCTTCTTGTCGAGCTGTAAAGACCTCTACACCGTCGTGAGTAACAAGCATGGTGTGTTCCCATTGCGATGATAGGCGTCCATCCTTGGTTTCAACTGTCCAGCCATCTCTTTTAAGTTTTGTTTGATATCTACCTGCATTGACCATAGGTTCAATAGTAAATGTCATGCCTTCTTTAAGCTCTAATCCGGTGCCTGGTTTGCCGTAATGAAGTATTTGCGGTTCCTGATGAAATTCATCGCCAATTCCGTGCCCGCAATAATCTCTGACCACTGAGTAGTAATGAGCTTCTGCATGGGTTTGAATGGCGTGGCCAATATCACCTAGCCTTACACCAGGCCTGACCATTTCAATGCCTTTATACATGCATTCTTGAGAGACTTTGATAAGTCTTTTGGCATGATCGGGGGCGTCGCCGACAATATACATCTTGCTAGTGTCGCCATACCAGCCATCTTTGATAACGGTAACATCAATATTGATGATATCTCCCTTCTTCAGAATCTTTTTTTCAGAGGGGATGCCGTGACAAACAACTTGATTGACAGATGTACATATTGATTTTGGGAACCCTCTATAGCCAAGGCAGGCGGGGATGGCTTGTTGCTTGTGGACTATATGATCGTGACAGATACGGTCTAAATCCTCTGTAGAGGCTCCAGCAACAACATAGTCAC
This sequence comes from uncultured Porticoccaceae bacterium, assembly GCA_965662525.1. Taxonomy (GTDB): domain Bacteria; phylum Pseudomonadota; class Gammaproteobacteria; order Pseudomonadales; family Porticoccaceae; genus HTCC2207. The sequence goes on along the minus strand of CBFIHQ010000030.1, from coordinate 10,407 downwards.
CAATAAGTTCAAGCACTTCTGCTGCAAGCTTCCCAGCGATGCGCATTTTAGCGATTTGCTCTGGTGTTCTAAGATTTACAGACATTGCAGTTCTCATTAATTTGATCCTGCCTATTGTAACTAATCTAAAGCCAATTGCGGGAGTTGATATTAAAAAATAATCACCTGTCACTAAGGCATATTTATCTAATGTTCACTTTTTACCCCTAAAGAGCAGGAAATCAGTAATTTTAGTGCTTTTTTCTTTATATAAAATAGTGGTTATGGTATAAAGCGCGCCGATATGCAAAGAGTGTATCGACTTAACTAATTTAGTAACACTAAACGACACACACATGTCGACACAGTAGCCTGGGTGCCTAGCGGTTTTTTTACCAAAGGGTTGGTTATTGGGATATGTGGAGGCTTAACCCCTAAAGGAAAATATTATGTCTAAAGTAAGTATGCGAGATATGTTGCAAGCAGGTGTCCATTTCGGTCACCAAACCCGTTTCTGGAACCCAAAGATGAGCCAATATATTTTCGGCTCACGTAATAAAGTTCACGTTATCAATCTAGAAAATACCGTACCTGCATTTAATGAAGCACTTGATGTTCTGCGCGTCGAAGCGTCGAAAGGTAATCAGGTTCTTTTTGTTGGCACCAAGCGAGCGGCTAGTAAAATTATCAAAGAACAAGCTGAGCGTTGTGGAATGCCTTACGTTAGCCACCGCTGGTTAGGTGGAATGCTAACAAACTACAAAACGATTAGAGCGTCAATTCGTCGTTACCGCGAGCTTGAAAAACAGCAAAGCGATGGGACGTTTGACAAGCTAACTAAGAAAGAAGTTCTAATGCGTACTCGCATGAAAGACAAGCTAGAAAATTCTATTGGTGGCATCAAAGATATGAACGGGCTACCGGATATTTTATTCGTGGTAGACGTTGATCATGAGCGTATCGCTATTAACGAAGCTAATAAACTTGGTATACGAGTTGTTGGCATTGTCGATACTAATAGTGATCCAGATGGTGTTGATCATATAATTCCAGGTAATGACGATTCAATCCGTGCAATCAAATTATATGCGGCATCTGTTGCTGATACTATATTAGAGGGCAAGGCACAGTCTGCTTCATTGACGAGCAAAGATGAATTTGTTGAAGTTGATGACAAGCCTGCTGTAAAAGCTGAAACTAACCCGGAAGCAGAAGTTGCTGCTGAAGCGCCTGCTGTTGAAGTTGCATCAGAGTCAGCTGAAGAAAAGCCAGCGGCTAAGAAAGCACCTGCCAAGAAAGCACCTGCCAAAAAAGCTGCTGCTAAGAAAGCGCCTGCTAAAAAAGCACCGGCTAAAAAAGCACCAGCGAAAAAAGCAGCAGCAAAGAAACCAGCTGCTAAAAAAGAAGCTGAGTAATTTGAAGATCGACCCATTGGGCGATTATGTAACAAAAATTACGGGGGCCATTTGCCCCCTTTTTTCTAACTAATTATATGTTTGAGAGAGGAATACAATGTCACAGGTAACTGCGTCCCTAGTGAAAGAACTTCGAGATAGAACGGGTTTAGGCATGATGGAGTGCAAGCGTGCACTAGCTCAGTCTGAGGGCGATATTGATAAAGCAATTGAAGATTTACGTAAATCTAGCGGAATGAAAGCAGCTAAAAAAGCCGGTAGAACAGCCGCTGATGGTGTAGTTGCCTTTAGCGCTGATGGTGGCTATGGTCTAGTATTAGAGGTTAACAGTGAAACTGATTTTGTGGCCAGAGATGAGGGCTTCCAGGGTTTTGTTAATACAATATTGGGTGCTGCATTTAATGCTAAGCAAACGGATATTGCGACTTTGATGTCGGGTGATCTTGAGACTGAAAGACAAGAATTAGTTCAAAAGATTGGTGAAAATATTTCTCCGCGAAGAGCCAATAGCATCGAAGCACCAGTAGTTGGCGGTTATGTCCACAGCAATAGTCGAATTGCAGTTTTGGTTGGTTTAAGTGGTGGTTCTGAAGAGCTAGCAAAAGATGTTGCTATGCATATTGCGGCAGTTAATCCTGCTGTTGTAAATTCAGATGATATGCCTGCAGACTTAGTTGCGGCTGAAAAAGAAATTTTTGCAGCTCAAGCAAGAGAGAGCGGTAAGCCGGAAGAAATTATTGAAAAGATGATTGTTGGTCGTGTGGCTAAATTCCTTAAAGAAAGCAGCCTTGTTGATCAGCCATTTGTTAAAGACCCTGAAACTACTGTCGGCAAATTAGTTAAATCACAGGGTGCTGAGGTATTATCATTTGTTCGATTCGAAGTTGGTGAAGGCATCGAAGTTGAAGAAGTTGATTTTGCAGCTGAAGTAGCTGCTCAGGTTCAGGGTGCAAGTAATTAATTCAGAGGATTAACCATGGCGTCTACGGTCAAAGAGAAGCAGTATAAGCGAATCTTACTCAAACTCAGCGGTGAAGAGTTAATGGGAGAGGAGGGCTTTGGTATTGATCCTAAAGTTCTCGATCGAATGGCGCTAGAAATTGGGCAACTGGTAGGTATCGGGGTTCAAGTAGGCTTAGTTATTGGCGGCGGCAACCTTTTTCGTGGCGCCGCCCTCAATGCAGCTGGTATGGATCGTGTAACCGGTGACCATATGGGAATGTTAGCTACTGTAATGAATGCACTAGCTATGCGTGATGCTCTTGAGCGAACAAATATTTCTACTCATGTAATGTCGGCTATCCCTATGAGTGGTGTCGTTGAGCACTACGATCGTCGCAAGGCCATCCGTTATCTGAAGGGCGGTGATGTGGTGATTTTTGCTGCAGGCACAGGTAATCCCTTTTTTACCACTGATTCTGCCGCCTGTTTGCGCGGCATTGAGATTAATGCCAATGTGGTTCTAAAAGCTACAAAGGTCGATGGTGTTTATTCTGCAGACCCCATGCTTGATCCTACTGCTACACTTTATCAAAACCTTACCTATGATGAGGTTCTTAATAAGCAGCTCGGTGTTATGGATATGACGGCTATTTGTCTGTGTCGTGAACATAAAATGCCCCTTAGAGTGTTCCGTATGTCAAAAGCTGGCGCGTTACTTAATTTGATCGTGGGTGGCGACGAAGGCACTCTTATTGATGAAAAATAAAGAGGTTTCAAGTGATAGAAGATTTTAAAAAAGATGCAGAGCAACGAATGGCCAAGACCGTTGAGGCACTTGGCGTTGCATTTAATAAAATTCGCACTGGCCGGGCGCACCCAAGCCTTCTAAATGGTCTGTCGATTGATTACTACGGTGTCAATACACCTCTTAATCAAGCTGCCTCTGTAACTATTGAAGATTCCCGTACGCTTTCTGTTTCACCCTATGAAAAATCATTGGTGCCAGAAATAGAAAAAGCGATTATGAAATCTGAGCTAGGCCTTAACCCAAGCACTGCTGGGGCTGTGATTCGTATACCCTTGCCGCCGCTGACCGAAGAAACCAGACGCAGCTACGGTAAACAGGCGCGTCATGAAGCGGAAGGTTCGCGAATTGGTATTAGAAATATCCGTCGAGATGTGCTTTCTGATATTAAAGATCTATTAAAAGAAAAAGAAATCAGTGAAGATGAGGAACGCAAAGCGCAAGACGATGTCCAAAAGATAACTGATCGTTTTATTGCTAAGGTTGAAGAGGCTTTAGCCGCCAAAGAGAAGGACTTGTTAGAGATCTAGTATCTCTGGGTCATAAATGAATAGTAAAGCCAAAACTGCGTTATATCCGCTTAAGCATGTTGCGATTATTATGGATGGCAATAATCGCTGGGCTAAGCAACGTGGTCTCTCTGGAATAGCGGGCCATAAGGCGGGTGCAGAACGCATTCGTGATTTACTACCTTCAGCACGTAATCTAGGCATCGAAACTTTAAGTTTGTTTGCTTTTAGTAGCGAGAATTGGTTGAGACCTGCCATAGAAGTTCGCGGCTTAATGTCGTTGTTTTCCTCATATCTCAAACAAGAAGCTAAATTGTTGCGCGATGACGGTATTAAGTTGCGAGTTATTGGCAGTAAAGCCCGTTTTAGTGATCGCCTTAATAGGCAAATCCAAGACGCTGAAAGCCTTACTAAGTCTGGCGAACTTAATTTGCATCTTTACGTCGACTACGGTGGACGCTGGGAGATTGCAAAAGCTGCGCAAAAAATGGCAAAAAATATTGCAGATGGTAGCCTATCGTTAGAAGATATTTCAGCGGAAAATATTGATAGTTATTTTAGCCGTCAAGGTCTGTCTTCACCTGATTTATGTATACGCACCGCTGGTGAGCAGCGAATCAGTAACTTTATGTTATGGCATATGGCATACACTGAATTATATTTTACTGAGTGCTTCTGGCCAGACTTCGATGAGAAGGCATTTGAGCATGCGGTAGAAGACTATTACTCTAGACAAAGAAGGTTTGGTGCTAGATCGTCTGTGCAAGAAACGGATAATAATTAAAAATTTGGCTGGATAAGGAAGTGTATGTTTAAACAACGTTTTGCAACGGCTTCGGTGTTAGCTTTTCTGTTTATTTCTACTCTGTTGTTCTTTTCAACACCTGTTTTTATCGGCTTTATTATGCTGATAGTATTAATTGCTGGCTGGGAATGGTCTGAACTATCTAGGGTAAAGACTGTGATCGGAAAGCTTTTATTTCTTCTAGCTCTTTTACTATCAATGCTTGTAATAGCCGCCTATGTAGGTATCTATACTCAGTTTGAGCATTTTTTAAGCTATCAAATATGCGTTGCAGTAACGGCTTTATGGGCGATCATTTTTCTCTGGCTACAGGGCTATCCTTCAAGTGCTATTTTATGGTCATCACAACCTATAATGCTTGCCTTGGGTATAATTTTGCTTAGCGTAACATGGCTGGCTCTAGCGTCTATAATCTCTCTTGGAGATGGTCGATATCTAGTTTTACTAGCTATGGCTATTATTATTTTGGCGGATGTTGGCGGCTATATAGCGGGAAATTTATTCGGTAAGCATAAATTAGCGCCAACCATAAGCCCCGGTAAAACTTGGGAAGGTCTTTTTGGCGGAATCTTCCTGCAGGTAGTGTTAATTGTAGGGCTAATATTTTTTATTGCAGATTTAAATTGGTTAAATTTGTGTTTACTAGTTTTCCCAGTGGCATTATCGTCTGTGATAGGCGATTTATTTGAAAGTATGCTAAAGCGTCACAGAGGGATCAAAGACAGTAGCAATCTTTTGCCGGGGCACGGTGGGTTTCTTGATCGATTGGACGGTGTTATGGCTGCCTTGCCATTATTTTTCGTTATCTTATACAAAGCAAGTCCATTCTAGATGAACTATTCAGTTACTGTATTAGGTGCAACGGGTTCCATAGGTGAAAGTACGCTGGATGTTATTTCCCAGCATCCTGAAAAGTACTCAATTTTTGCCCTAACTGGTTGTCGCCAATTACAAAAACTGGCACTGCAATCTGTTCAATACAAAGCAAAATATGCAGTAGTTACCGATGAGTCTTCTGCGCATCAATTAAGCGCTTTGATTAAAGATCTTAAAGGTTCTACAGAAGTGATTTTTGGCGCAGACGCATTGTCCGAAGTTGCCAGCAATAACCAAGTGGATATTGTGATGGCGGCAATTGTTGGCGCGGCAGGACTATTGCCCACATTGTCTGCTGTAGAGGCAGGTAAAAAGGTATTACTAGCCAATAAAGAATCCCTAGTTATGGCGGGATCAATCTTTATGGGGGCAATAAAGCAACACGGAGCTACATTATTACCTATAGATAGTGAGCATAATGCGATTTTTCAGTGTTTGCCTCACAACTTCAACGACGCTAATCGGTCGTCTATTAAAAAGCTTATTTTGTCTGCCTCTGGAGGTCCCTTTAGAACCTGGGATGCACAACAGATTGCTGTGGCAACGCCAGCTCAAGCATGCGCGCACCCCAATTGGAGCATGGGCAATAAAATATCCGTTGATTCCGCATCAATGATGAATAAGGGGCTCGAGTGCATAGAGGCTAAATGGCTGTTCGATACCAGTATGGATAAAATTGATGTGCTTATTCACCCACAGAGTATTGTTCACTCGCTAGTCCAATATGTAGATGGTTCGGTACTAGCACAGCTTGGCAATCCAGATATGAGAACACCTATAGCTCATGGTTTAGCTTGGCCAGAAAGAGTGGCTTCAGGTGTGGCTGATCTAAATCTTAGTGAAATAGCTCAACTATCCTTTGAGCAGCCGGATTTAGAAAAGTTTCCTTGCTTACAGCTAGCCTATAATGCGGCCAAACAGGGAGGCGATGCTCCCGCGGTGCTGAATGCTGCGAATGAAATAGCTGTTCAGGCATTTTTAGATCGCAGGATTGGTTTTTCAACAATAGCTTCAATTGTTGAGCAAACGCTAGGATCGTTTGATTTTTATGAACCAGAATCACTTGCCGCTGTCCAAGATTCAGACAGTCGAGCAAGAGTCACGGCTGAATCTGTGATTAAGCAAATAGAGTTCTAATTCATGGCATTAATTGAGACATTATTTTATACCTTTGTAGCGTTTGGAATATTGGTGACTTTTCATGAATATGGCCATTTTTGGGTGGCTAGACGTTGTAATGTTCGAGTAGAAAAATTTTCTATCGGGTTTGGTAAAAAACTTTTTTCTTGGCGCGACAAGCATAATACAGAATTTGTTCTGGCAGCTTTGCCTTTGGGCGGTTATGTAAAAATGCTCGATGAAAGAGAGGGCGAAATTAACGACGAGGATCGTCCCTTTGCATTTACCCAAAAAACAGTATTACAGCGAATGGCAATTATTAGCGCAGGTCCAATAGCAAACTTTTTGCTGGCAATCGTTGTCTATTGGTTTCTCTTTTTGGGGGGAGAAAAGGGATTGGCACCGGTTATAGGGGATATTACAGAAGGCTCATTAGCCAGTCAGTCTGGGCTTGAGGTCGGTATGGAAATTACAGCAGTTGATGGTATTGAGGCCAATACTTGGGCATCGGTTAATCGACAGCTTTTTAATTTTATTGGAACTACAGGTGATATACCGCTCAGCGTTCGTTACGCAGGCTCTAGCTCAGAGCTTCAAGTATTTGTAGCAGTAACTAGTTGGCTCAGGGATGCCGATAACCCCTCACCAATCAGAGAGCTTGGCCTCCAGCCGGCCTTTGAGTTTGAGGCGCTTATGTTGGGTCCAGTGTCAGAGTCTGGTTCTGGCTTTAAAGGCGGTTTGCGAGAGGGCGATAGTTTGCTTGCGGTTAATGGTATCGATATTGACAGCGTTGATGGGTTTATACAGCAGGTCTCAGGCGCCATCGATCAAACCCTAGTCATTGATCTTGAACGACCCAATAAAAACAGCGATAGCAGTCGTTTTTTGGTGCTTGAAGTGACGCCTGAAAAGGTGTTGAAAAATGGTGTTTATGTTGGGCAGTTAGGCATTCAGCTTGGCGTTAAAGGCTCTTATCCAGAACAATTAATACGACAGATCGAACATGGGCTATTCAGTGCCTTTACTAGGGCTATTGACGAAACAGTCTCAACGGCCGGCTTTATTCTCTCCTCATTGGGCAAGTTGCTGGTTGGTGATTTGTCGGCAAAAAATTTAAGCGGTCCAATTACTATTGCAAAAATGGCTGGTGATACAGCAAAGGCAGGGGTACAGAATTTTATTCGTTTCGTAGCTATTCTAAGTATAATGCTTGGGGTTATGAATCTTCTGCCTATCCCGGTGCTTGATGGGGGGCATTTGGTATACTGTCTGGTCGAATGGGTAAAAGGTTCCCCAGTCTCTGATCATGTGCAAATAATTGGTTATAAAATTGGCTTCTTCTTATTGATTGGGTTGATGATCTTTGCCACATTTAATGATCTTACCCGACCGTTTTGAGTCTTTAAACAATATTATAAATAGGCAAAATTTAATTACATGAAACGACTCTTTTTAGGCCTCTGCCTTACTTTCCTTAGCTTTGTATCATTGGCTTCTGAGGCGCTTTTTCAAGTGTCAGATATACGCATTGAAGGCTTGCAACGTGTTTCTGCGGGAACGGTTTTCTCGGCTTTACCTATTAGCGTTGGTGATCAAGTCGATCAGGCTTCAGTCAGAGAAGCTTCAAGATCAATTTTTTCCACAGGTTTTTTTGCTGATGTCGCAATGGCTCAAGAAAATGGCGTTTTAGTGATTGTTTTAACAGAAAGGCCCGCTATTACTGAAATTAATCTCGAGGGCAACAAGGCAATTCAATCCGAACAGCTTCTTGAAGCATTAACAGATAATGGTCTTTCTGAAGGACAAATTTTTCGTCAATCTATATTAGAAGGGATGGCACAAGAGCTACAGCGACAATATGTCTCTCAAGGTCGTTATGGTGCAGTTGTAACTACTGACGTTCAGGAGCTTCCAAGAAACCGCGTGGCTATTAATATTGATATCGATGAGGGTAGCGTTGCTAAGATTAGGCACATCAATATTATTGGTAACAAAAGCTTCTCTGAAGATGCGTTGCGTGAGAACTTCGAGTTAAATGAAACGGGGTTTTGGTCATGGTTAACCAGTAATGATAAATATTCTCGTGAAAAACTCACCGGCGATATAGAAACTCTTGAAACTTGGTACCTAGATCGTGGTTATTTAGCCTTTGAAATTAAAAATACTCAGGTCTCGGTTAGTCCTAACAAAGAATCAGTTTACATTACTATTACTCTTGACGAGGGTGAGACTTACAAAATTAGTGAAGTAGAGCTTTCTGGCGAACTAAAAATACCAGAAGCTGAAATCCGTTCGATGATCCTTATGCGCAAGGGCATGAGGTTTTCTCAAGCTTTGATGACTACAAGTAGTGAGTTAATTACCCGCCGTTTTGGTAATGAAGGTTATACCTTTGCCAAAGTTGAAGGTTACCCTGAGCTCAACAAAGAGGATAAAACCGCTAAGATCACTTTTGTTTTGATGCCAGGGATGCGCGCCTATGTGCGGCGTATTGAATTTAGGGGGAATACCAAAACTCAGGATGAAGTTCTTCGTCGTGAAATGCGCCAAATGGAAGGGTCCTCGGCTAACAATTCATTGATTGATTTATCAAAAGTTCGTTTAGAGCGACTGGGTTACTTTAAAGGGGTTGAGGTTGAGACCATTCCAGTTCCAGGAATTAACGATCAAATTGATGTGGTTTACACAGTTGAAGAGCAGCCCTCAGGTTCTGTTGGTGCGAGTATTGGATATGCACAGGGCTATGGCATGGTGCTTGGTGCCAACTTAAGTGAAAATAATTTCTTAGGTACCGGTAAAAAGGTTACTGTGGCAGTTAATCGCAGTACTTATCAAGACTCTCTAAATTTAAGTTTTTCCGAACCCTACTTTACTGTTGATGGAGTCAATGTTGGTTACAGTATTTTTTCCCGTGAGACCGATTACGATAAGATTAATGTGTCTAGCTTCTCTACAAACTCCAGGGGTGCCAATGTAAGTTGGGGTTATCCTGTTTCTGAAGTTGAGCGTATAGGATTTGGTTTCGGCCTTGAAAATCTGGAAATACGTTCTGGCAATTACTCTTCTCGAGAAATTAGAGACTTTATAGAGGCAAATGGTAATACCTTTGATGTGTTTAATTTAAATCTTAATTGGTCAAAATCAACGCTAAACCGAGGTATGTTTGCTACCCGAGGTGCCTCGCAAAGAGTTGCTTTAAATTTTGCACTTCCAGGTTCTGGCTTAGAATATTACAAGATGACCTACAAGGGTCAATATTTGCGTGGTTTAACCCGTTCACTAACCCTAAAGTTAAGAGCAGATCTTGGTCTGGGTGAAAGTTATGGGGATACGACTCAGTTACCATTTTTCAAAAACTTCTATGGTGGTGGCTTTGGATCGGTAAGGGGCTTTGAACGCAATTCCCTTGGTCCGCAGGATACGCCCTGTGCCGGTGATGACGAGTCATGTACCACATCGTCTATTTATAGTAGACCCGATCCAATTGGTGGCAATGTTCAGGTAGAGTTTGGTGCTGAGATTATTTTCCCCATGCCATTTATTAAAGATACTCGATCCATGCAGTCTGCATTCTTCCTTGATGTGGGTAATATTTTTAATACCAAATGTGGCGAGACCCAAATAAACTGCTTTAAACCAGATGCAGGTGAGTTAAGATACTCTGTCGGCATAGGAGCAACATGGTTAAGTGCTATGGGGCCATTAACATTTAGTTTTGCAAAACCATTGAATTCTAGCGATTATGACGAAATTGAAATGTTCCAATTTTCGCTGGGTAATCAGTTCTAAAATTTCAAGATAAGGTTAAAATAATATGAAATGTAATACGTTTAAATTTTTCGGATTGATGTTTGTTGTTGCTTTAATGACCTCTCAGTCTTTGATTGCATCAGCTGATACCCCCTCTGCAAAGATCGCAGTAGTTGATGCCAGAGTCGCTATTTTTAGCTCAGAAGC
>CBFIHQ010000029.1:0-14308 GCA_965662525.1 uncultured Porticoccaceae bacterium | reverse complement strand
TCTAACAATGCTCCAGCATAGAGGGCAAGATGCTGCTGGCATGGTCACTGACAGTAATGGTGAGTTACATCAGTGTAAAGGCGAAGGGTTGGTGCGCGATGTATTTCGCCGCAGCCATATGTTGCGTTTAGTGGGTCGTTTTGGCGTGGGTCACTGTCGCTATCCTACCGCGGGAAGCTCCGGTCCAGCGATGGCTCAGCCATTGTATGTGAATTCACCCTACGGTATCTGCATTGCGCATAACGGTAACCTAACTAATGCCGATGAGTTACGTGAAGATATTTTCCGAACAGATCTTCGCCACCTCAATACAGATTCTGATTCTGAAGTACTGCTAAATGTATTTGCCCACGAATTACAGGTTAGGGGTAAGTTAGAGCCAACCAGTAAAGATGTTTTTGCCTCAGTATCTGAGGTTCATAAGCGTTGTAGAGGTGCCTACGGCGTAGTGGGACTTATTGCCAATTATGGCATGTTTGCTTTTCGCGATCCGAATGGTATTCGCCCACTGTGTTTTGGTGTTCGTCACACCGATCAGGGTGATGAATATGCGGTCGTTTCTGAATCTGTAGTTCTTGATAGTCTCGGGTTTGAATTGATTCGTGATTTGGAGCCAGGTGAAGCCTTATTTGTGGATATTAAGGGTAATTTACACCTGCAACAATGTGCTGAAAACCCACAGTTATCACCCTGTATATTTGAGCATGTATATTTCGCTAGGCCTGACTCAATTATGGATAATATCTCAGTATATAAATGCCGACTGCGTATGGGTGAAAAACTGGCTGACAAGATTATCCGAGAAAAACCAAGTCATGATATTGATGTGGTTATTCCAATACCAGATACCAGTCGCGTTTCTTCTCAGGCGCTTGCTGAACGTTTGGGTGTGAAGATTCGCGAAGGCTTTATGAAAAATCGCTATATTGGGCGAACCTTTATTAAGCCGGGTCAAAAAGAGCGTAAAAAGTCAGTTCGTCAAAAACTTAATGCGGTTAAATTAGAATTTGCAGGTAAGAATGTACTGTTAGTCGATGACTCCATTGTTCGTGGAACTACGTCCAAAGAAATCATTCAAATGGCTCGAGATGCCGGGGCTAAAAAAGTGTATATGGTGTCTGCTGCCCCTGGCGTACGCTACCCCAATGTTTATGGTATTGATATGCCGACAACAGATGAACTAATTGCCCATGGTCGAACAGACGATGAGGTAGGTCAAATTATCGGCGCTGACTGGATTATTTATCAAGATCTCGATGATCTTATTGCTTCGGGTACTGAGGGGAACCCTGAGGTTAAACGCTTTGATTGCTCAGTTTTTGATGGCGACTATGTCACTGGCGATGTCGATCAAACCTATTTAAATCATATGCATGCAACACGCAATGATGATGCTAAACAGAATAAAAACCCCTCTGCGGATAATAAAAAGCAATCGGTGATTGGCATTCACAATAACAGCGTAAGCTGATTTTGGTAGAATAGTAGTATGAAAAATAAATCTAAGTCTTATCAGCCAGATACTAACGCCATACGTGGTGGGTATCAGTCTACCCATGAGAATGAGCATTCTGAAGCCTTATTTCTCACTTCCAGCTATGTATTTGATAATGCTGAAATGGCGGCCAAAAGCTTTAGTAACGAGATAGAAGGCAATGTTTACTCACGTTATACCAATCCCACTGTTAGAAGTTTTGAACAGCGACTAGCTATGCTAGAGGGCGGGGAACAGGCAGTGGCTACATCTTCAGGAATGGCCGCTACACTGGCTGTAATTATGGCTTTACTGGAATCTGGTGACCACATCATTTGCTCACGGGACGTATTTGGCAGTACTCGAGTGTTGATGGATCAATATATCACCAAATTTGGTGTTGAAGTTAGCTATGTGCCATTAACCAATTTATCGGCATGGCAGACTGCAATTAAACCTAATACTAAAATGTTTTTCTGTGAAACACCGTCAAATCCGCTATCGGAAGTTGCGGATCTAGACGCGCTTAGCCAAATAGCTAAAAAAGCCAATTCGCTATTTGTAGTGGATAACTGTTTTTGTACCCCAGTGCTACAAAAGCCACTTAATTGGGGAGCCGATATAGTGGTTCATTCAGCGACTAAATATATTGATGGTCAGGGTCGAGCTCTCGGTGGTGCGGTGGTGGGTAGTTCAGTGCTTATGGACCAGGTGCAGGGCTTTTTGCGCGCTGCAGGACCAACCATGAGTCCTTTTAATGCCTGGATTTTCTTAAAGGGTTTAGAGACATTAAGCCTTAGAATGAAAGCCCATTCCGCTAACGCCAGCGCCTTGGCCTTATGGCTTTCTAACCATCCTAAGGTGAGCAAAGTATTCTATGCTGGGTTGTCCGATCATCCCGGGCATAACTTGGCTAAGAAGCAGCAAGCTGACTTTGGTGCGGTGGTTTCTTTTGTGGTTGATGGTGGTCAAGAAGCGGCATGGAAAGTTATAGATACCACTGAAATGCTCTCACTGACTGCTAATCTAGGTGATGCCAAGACAACAATTGTTCATCCGGCAACTACTACTCATGGACGATTAAGTGCTGAGTCACTTGCCGAGGCTGGTATAGAGCAAGGTCTAATTCGCATTGCGGTGGGTCTAGAGGATCTAGAAGATATTAAAAATGATTTAGAGCTGGGGCTTTCTAAACTATAAAACATGATCTGTAACCTGTGCGCAATAGTAGATAGTGCATACACATACTGTGGGTTGTGCCATGTTTCTAAATTTTCTGCATAAACAAACTATGGTCAAAGCTGAAAATGCTCTTAGCGGCAGGGATCAGCCTATTCAAGTGACTAACTCTCATCTAATTACTCAACAACCCATACAGCCGCCATTTGCTGAACATCTACAGCAAGCCATTTTTGCCATGGGTTGTTTTTGGGGAGCAGAGCGACGGTTTTGGCAACAGCAAGGCGTGGTTTCAACCGCTGTTGGCTATGCTGGCGGCTATACCAAAAACCCTAGTTACCATGAGGTCTGTTCTGGTCAAACGGGGCATACAGAAGCAGTACTTGTGGTTTTTGACCCTGAACAAATTACCTATAAGCAATTGTTGATAGTTTTTTGGGAATCTCACGATCCGACACAGGGAATGCGTCAAGGTAATGACAGTGGCACTCAGTACAGGTCAGCTATCTACTGCAGTGATGACACTCAGTTGCAACAGGCTAAAGACTCTACACAAAGAGTACAGGCACTTTTAAATGAGCGAGGCTATGGCGCCATTACCAGTGAAATCTGCCAAGCACCAATTTTTTACTATGCTGAAGATGAACATCAACAGTATTTGGCAAAGCACCCTTATGGCTACTGTGGACTGCGTGGTACTGGTATCAATTGTTAGCTTTTAGGAGTGGCGCTCGGAATTGCCTGTAAAAGTTCTTGTGTATAGGGCATATCGGGATTGGCCCAGAGTTTTTCAGTTTCACCTAATTCGACTAATTTACCCTGCTGCATAACGGCAATGCGATCACAGATCGAGCGAACTACCGAGAGATCATGAGAGATAAATAGCATGGTCAGGTTACGTTGCTCTACCAGCGAAAGAATAAGCTCTAATATTTGCGCCTGAATGGTGACATCTAGTGCCGATACCGGTTCGTCAGCAACAATAAATTCTGGTTGAGTTGCAATAGCACGACCTATGGCAATACGCTGACGTTGGCCGCCAGAGAATTCATGGGGGTATTTTAAAGCACTGGATCTATCAAGCCCCACATCATCCATTAACTGTTGCACTTGCTTAGTGACTGTCTGTTTGGTGGCAAGTCGGTGATAAAGTAATGGCTCTGCTAATGTTTCATAGACTGTCATACGGGGGTTTAATGAGGCATATGGATCTTGGAAGATCATTTGAAGCTTGGGTCGCAAAGCTAAAAGTTTGCTGGATTCTAGGGCGCAGAGATCAGTTCCAGAATAAACTACCGAGCCTGCCATTGTTGGCGCTAGCTGGAGTATCGATCGACCCAGTGTTGACTTACCTGACCCCGATTCACCCACCAGTCCAAAAATCTCACCTTTTTGAATGCTGAGACTAACATCATCCACAGCTTTGACTGATTTATCGCCAGTTTTAGAGAAGTCTTTAAAGTAAGTTTTAAGCCGATTTACTTCGACTAAAGGCGAGCCCTGTTGAGCGCCGCTCGCTTGTGCTTTAGCACCCTTGGGTATCGCGGATAAAAGTTTTTTAGTGTAAACACTGGTACTATTATAAAACACCTCTCTAGTCGTGTTTTGTTCCTGTGTCTTGCCCTCGCACATCACCAGTACCTTGTCGGCAATACCTGCCACCACGCCAAGATCGTGGCTAATAAAAATCACCGCCACATCGCGGTTTTTTTGTAGCTGCTTAATCAGCTTAAGAATCTGTGCTTGAATAGTCACATCTAAGGCAGTGGTCGGTTCATCACAGATAAGCAATCGCGGCTTATTAATTAGCGCCATGGCGATCATAACCCGTTGTCGCATGCCGCCAGAGAACTCATGGGGATAGCTATCAAAACGGCTGTCCGAGTTGATAATTCCCACTTCATTTAATAAATCAATCGCTTCTACTCGGGCTGCTTTTCGGCTGAGTCGCTGAGTTTTATCGGGATGATAAATAAGCGGTTCAATTAACTGTTCACCGATGGTTAAAAACGGGTTAAGAGATGTCATTGGGTCTTGAAAGATCATGGCAATATGATTGCCGCGCAATTGACGCATAAGATCTTCATCGCAGGCTAATAAGTCCTCGCCATCAAATAAAGCACTACCGCCTTCAATCACTGCTGGCGGCTTGGGTAACAGATCTAATAAACTGTAACAGGTGACTGATTTACCCGATCCCGATTCACCAACAATCGCCAGTGTTTGGCCACTATCAACACTAAAACTGACATCGTCTACAGCCTTGATCACGCCATTTCTGGTGTGAAAGGAAACCTTAAGGTTATTAACGTGCAGAAGTGCCATTTCAGTCCTTTGATGCTCGAGGGTCTAGCGCATCGCGCAAACCATCGCCCAAAAAGTTAAGTGCAAATAGGGTTAAAGACAGAGTAATACCCGGAAAAATAAGCAGCCAGGGGTATTCTTCCATGGTTTCAACGCCATAGTTTATTAACAGTCCCCACGAGCTTTGTGGCGGTTGAATACCAAGGCCTAAAAAGCTTAAAAAGGCTTCCAGTAACATCACGCTGGGTATGGTTAGGGTGGTATAAACAATCACGGGTCCCAAGGTGTTGGGAATAATATGCCGACGAATAATTGCCCAGCGAGAAAGCCCCATAGAGTAGGCCGCTTCAATAAACTCCTGCTTGCGCAAAGCCATTACTTGGCTGCGAACAATACGCGCCATAGTCAACCACTCCACAGCGCCAATAGCCACAAATAACAGGAGAATGTTGCGTCCAAATACCACCATTAATAAAACAATAAATATCATAAAGGGCAGGGCGTACATAATATCGACAATACGCATCATTACTGCATCGACTCTGCCGCCAATAAAGCCAGCAATTGAACCCCAGAGAATACCAATAACCAGTGCTACCGCGGTGGCAACAAAGCCCACCATCAGAGAAACTCGTCCGCCATACATAATCCGCGTCAACATATCTCGACCAAAAATATCGGTGCCTAACCAGTGAGCCGCAGAGGGTGGTGTAGCCCCAAGCATTAAGTCTTGCTCCTCATAGCTGTAGGGAGCGATCCAAGGGGTTAAAAGTGAAACGACACATAAAACTAGCAGTACAGCAAAGCCAAACAATGCCATGCGATTTTTGCGTAGTTTAATCCATGCATCAAGCCACAGAGAACTGCGTTGCTCAGACATTTTAGAGGGGCTAACCATTAACTGCCTCCTTCCCGAGCCTGCTGACGCAGTTTTGGATTAAGCCAAAGAGCAATTAGATCTGATAGCAAATTAAATACAATAATCAGACCGGCAAAAAAGATAGTCATACCCAATATCATGGTGTAGTCGCGGTTAAATGCCGAGGTTACATAAAAACGCCCTAAGCCGGGAATTTGAAAAATGGTTTCAACAACAAAAGAACCGCCCAATAAGCCAGCAAAAGCCGGACCTAAAAATGCGACCACCGGAATCAACCCGCCACGCAGTGCGTGCTTACAGATAATTAACCGTTCTGATAAACCCTTGGCGCGAGCAGTACGAATATAATCCTGAGACAGCACCTCAAGCATTCCGCCGCGCGAAAGCCGAGCTATATAGGCGGCATAGCCAGTACCCAGCGTAATCGCCGGTAAGATTTTATCGCCGGGGATATCCCCCCAGCCAGAAATGGGTAACCATTCCAGCTGAATACCAAAGACTAAAATTAAGATCGGCCCCAGCAAAAAAGACGGCATGCAAATACCCAGCATAGCCGCTGACATTGGAATATAGTCTTGCAATGAATTGGGTCTCATTGCCGCAAATACGCCGGCACTAATACCAATAAACAAAGCAACTAACATGGCATATAGGGCTAATTCGGCAGTTACCGGTAGGCCTGCAGCGATTAATTCATTCACGGTGCGACCGGAGTACTTAAATGACGGGCCAAAATCCCCTCGGAGTACATCGCCTAGATAGCCGGTATATTGTTGCCATAGGGGTTGATCCAAGTTGTATTGCGCTTCTAAGGCACGAGCAACTTCCGGTGGCACTGCTTTTTCATCGGAAAAAGGACCTCCCGGTGCGCTGTGAATCAACAAAAAAGTTACCGAGATTACTACCAGTAGCACAGGGATTGCCTGAAGTAATCGGCTGACAATAAAGCGCAACATTATTCAGCAGCCTCTGAAGTTGATAAGGGCTCTAAATACATCTCGCGATAATTCGCCTGATTGAGAATATTGCGCCCAAAATTCTTTACTGAGGGGTGCACAAGATTATTTGACGTATAGATATAAATCGGTATAACCGGCATTTCCTCTAACAGAATTTTTTCTGCCTGTTTAAATATCTCAAGTCGACCATTATGAGTCTTTGCCTCAGGAGCTTGCTTGAGAATTAACTGGTCATACTCACTATTGCACCAGTTGGTGCGATTGTTGCCGCCATTGCAAATAAACATATCGAGAAAATTATTGGGGTCTACATAGTCGCCTATCCAACCGGCTCGGGCAATTTCATAATGGCGGTTGCTGACCGTATCCAAATACACCTTCCACTCTTGATTGAGCAGTGTCACATCAATATTGAGATGCTTTTTCCACATCTGTTGAAGCGCAACGGCAATTTTTCGATGCCCCTCACTCGTATTGTATAAAATTTCGGAAGTAGGGAAGCCTTTGCCATTGGGGTAACCAGCCGCAGCTAATAGTTTTTTTGCTGTTTTAGGATCAAATTTTAGGTCGCTCTCTGGGTAATAACCCATGGTACCTGGCGGAGTTATAGCATAGGCAGGAATTTGACCGCCTTTGGTGATTTGAGAAACCAATTGATCACGATTAATTGTCATGCCCAGTGCGCGGCGTACTCGCTTGTCTTTTAAATGTGGCTGTTCAACATTGAGGCGATAAAAATAAACGCCTAAGTAGGGTTGAATGCGTAGCGACGGATCTTCCACCTGTTTATAAACCTCAATTTTATCCGAGGGTATACCGCTATAATGCAATTGTCCCGCACGGAACATACGCTCCTCGGTGGTCACATTTTCGGTTGGATAAAATACTACTTGGTTTAAACCGACATTATCCGCATTCCAATAATGCGGATTGCGTTCGACCGTAATTCGGCGATTTATTTTCCACTCTTTAAGTTGAAAAGCGCCATTGCCGACAATATTCCCTTCGTAAGTCCAGCGTGTTCCACGTTGATCTGCAGTACCAAATTTCTCTACTGTTTCACGATGAACAGGGTAGGTGCTGTAGTGATCCAGAAGCTGTAAAAAATAGGGAATTGGATTGGTCAGTGTTACCTGTAGACGATAATCATCTAGAGCCTTTACACCCACCTGACTAAAATCGTCAATATCACCCTCATAATAGGCTTGAGCGTTTTCAATGGGGAAATACATATAGGCGTATAGATTGCCCAATGCCGGTTGTAATGCGCGCCACCATGACCATACATAGTCGTGAGCATTATGAGTGTCACCATTAGACCAGCGCGCATTTTTACGCAGATAAAAAGTATAAACACGGCCATCATCGCTTATATCCCATGATTTCGCGACGCCGGGGCGGGGCTCAAGAGTTACGCCATCCTTATAGACCAGCCCTTCCATTAACGCAGAGATAATATGATGCTCGGGAACACCTGTTGCAATGTGAGGGTCTAGACTTTGAGGCTCGGTGCCATTGCCCCAATGCAGGGTTCCGTTAAGGTTTCCTGACTCGACATTACTTTGGTAATCACCACAGCCCGAGAGGGTGATTACTAGCCCCAAAGTGACTAATAGAACAACCGAATTTAAACAGCGTTTTTGATATAGCATCCACTACGTCCTTTTTCCTACTATCATTATATGGATAAACCAGCAAAAAAATACAATTTGATTCAGTTATAGCGACGCTTTGAGCTACTTTGGTTCTTGCACTTAGCGGGTAAAACTCGCATAATCGCGCGCTTCGAATCGTTTCAATGGTGGCCCCCTTTGGTCCCCTCGCAACAGACGGCTATTAACTCCGCCAGGCCCGGAAGGGAGCAACGGTAGTAGTTATTCTGTGTGCCGAGGTGTGGCTATTGGGGGTCATCGCCATTCGCCCTTTGCGCAACTCAAATATATACCTATAATGGTGTTTTGATTTCAATTGAGTAATTCCCTATGAGCTATCAGGTTCTTGCCCGAAAATGGCGCCCCAATACATTTTCTGAAATGGTTGGGCAAGAGCATGTGTTGCAGGCATTAATCAATGCCCTCGACAATGATCGCTTGCATCATGCTTATTTATTTACCGGTACTCGAGGGGTTGGTAAGACGACTATTGCGCGAATTTTAGCCAAGTGTCTCAACTGTGAAGAGGGCGTTAGCTCAAAGCCCTGTGGAGTCTGTAGTAGTTGTCAGGAAATAGCCACAGGCCGATTTATTGATTTAGTCGAAGTGGATGCGGCATCGCGAACCGGTGTTGATGATATGCGTGATTTACTCGATAACGTGCAATATGCCCCCGCTCGTGGTCGCTACAAGGTATATCTTATCGATGAGGTGCATATGCTATCTAAGCAAAGTTTTGCCGCTTTGCTAAAAACATTAGAAGAACCACCTGAGCATGTAAAATTTCTATTTGCTACCACTGATCCGCAAAAATTGCCGATCACCGTGTTGTCTAGATGCTTGCAGTTTAATCTGAAAAATCTCAGTACAGAAAAAATTTCTCAGCACCTAAATTTTGTTCTTAACGAAGAAAAACTCCCCTGTGAAGAGCTCGGTACACTGGCTCTAGCCCGAGCTGCGGATGGCAGTATGCGTGACGCCCTCAGTCTTACCGATCAAGCCATTGGTCACGGTGGTGGTAAAATTACAGAATCCGACGTCAACGCTATGCTGGGTACTATTGATCGCAGTTTCGCTATTGGTATCTGTAATGCGCTAATTTCAGGCGAGGGCACGCAAGTGTTGGCAGAAGTTGCCAAAATAGCTGAACTGAGCCCTGACTACGAGATGGTTCTAGCTGATCTACTTTCTATCTGGCATCAGGTTGCAATAATGCAAACAGTGCCAGAATCTTTAGATAAAACCCTGTCGCACTATAGCGAAATTTGCGAGATTGCCAATGCGGTTTCTCGCGAGGATGTCCAACTTTATTATCAGATTTGCCTACTTGGTAGAAAGGATTTGGATCTAGCGCCAGATTTAAAATCCGGTTTTGAAATGGTTTTGCTAAGAGCGCTAGCTTTTCGGCCAGGCAGTCTGCCAGCGGGTCAAAAGCCCGCTTCCAGTCAAGCTGATATGGGGGCGGTAAGTAGCGTAAAAAAGCCTAAATCTGAGGGGCGGGTTGTGCCTCAGGCCCTGCAAAGAACCACATCAGAAATTCAAATACCTGATAGTCAGCAAGCCACACCAGTCGATTTTGATTCCAAGCCAACAGTTGATTCAGTTGAACTAAAGCCAGAGTCAGTGATTGAGTCAAGCCAAACTGCCCTTAAAGACTTAGAGTCAAAAGATACTTCAGCTACACAGGCTACAGCCAAAATTAATCTAGAGGATTTAACGCCCAATAACTGGGTCGAGATTCATAGCCAGTTAAATATTGGTGCCTCCCTTGGGGAAATTGTTAGTCATTGTCTGTTTAATGAAAGACATGAAAATCAGTTATTTTTTATGATCGATCAGGATCAAACCAGTTTGTATGACTCCGCGCATCAGCAAGGACTAGCACGAGCCCTGAGTGAGTACTTTGGTGTCGAGGTGACGGTAGAAATTTCATTGGGTGTAGCGCAACAAGAAACACCTCGCGCAGTCAAAATAAGAACCAAAGAAGAGCGACTAGCGGCGGCAATAGATGCCATAAATCAGGATCCAGATTTGCAGGAATTTAAGCAAAAATTTGATGCAAA
The DNA here is from genome assembly GCA_965662525.1 of uncultured Porticoccaceae bacterium. Classification (GTDB taxonomy): domain Bacteria; phylum Pseudomonadota; class Gammaproteobacteria; order Pseudomonadales; family Porticoccaceae; genus HTCC2207. The sequence goes on along the minus strand of CBFIHQ010000029.1, from coordinate 3,797 downwards.
TTTAGATACCAAAACCGTTCGTCCAATTGATTGAAAAAAAATAGGTAGTCCATGGATATTAATAAATTAATGAAGCAAGCATCGGAAATGCAGGAAAAAATGCAATCGATGCAAGAACAGGCTGCTAATACCGAGGTTACCGGTGAGGCAGGTGCAGGCTTGGTAAAAGTGGTGATGACTGGACGCCATGATGTTCGAAGCGTCAGTGTAGATCCATCTCTACTGGATGAGAGTAAAGAGTTCTTAGAAGATTTATTAGCGGCAGCAGTTAATGATGCCGTTCGCAAAGTAGAAGCCAAAAGTAAGGATGCAATGGGTTCATTAGCTGGTGGTATTAATCTACCGCCAGGATTCAAGTTTCCACTGTAGAGTGGTTTTTTTGAGGAATTTCCTTGTACGGAAAAACAATTGATCAATTAATTGATGCTCTGCGAATCCTGCCTGGTGTTGGTATTAAGTCAGCACAGCGCATGGCGCTCCAGCTGTTAGAAAAAGACAGAGCAGCGGCCTTCAAGCTATCTGAGGCTATTGAAGACGCGGCGACAAAAGTGGGCAATTGTGCCCAGTGTCGAACTTTAACCGAGCATGACCTGTGCGATATTTGTAATAATCCCAGCAGATCGGATGCGCAGTTGTGTGTGGTAGAAACCCCCGCTGATTTGTTCGCCATTGAGCACGCGGGGGGCTATCGAGGAAAATATTTTGTTTTGCATGGTCATTTATCGCCAATTGATGGAGTAGGTCCAGAGCATTTAGGTATTGATATGCTGACAGAAAGACTGCAGTCCAAGGTGGTCAAAGAATTAATATTGGCTACTAACCTAACCGTTGAAGGTGAGGCTACTGCACATTTTATTGCTGACAAAGCCAAAACATTAGGTGTTGAAGTAAGCCGGATTGCCTACGGAGTGCCCATGGGTGGTGAGTTAGAATATGTTGATGGTGGCACGCTAAATATGGCACTTCAAAGTAGAAAGACAATCTAGATGAGTATATGGATTAATACTAATGTCGAACTGCAAAATCTGTGTCATCAGTTAGCTAGCTGTTCTCTTGTTGCCTTGGATACAGAGTTTATTCGCACCGATACCTTTTATCCTAAGATTGCCTTAATCCAGTTATCAGATGGTGAAACTATCTGGCTGATTGACGTTCTAGCTATCGATGATTTTGTACCCCTTAAACAGTTACTAGAATCCCCAGATACCACTCTCATTTTTCATGCCTGTGCGGAAGATCTTGAAGTCTTAGACCACAGTGTAAATATTCAGCCAACCCATATCTTTGATACTCAGGTTGCGGCCGGTATTGTCAACGTTGGCTACTGTATGGGCTATGCTAGATTAGTGGATAGTCTTTTGGATATTCAACTTGATAAGCAGGAAACTCGATCCAATTGGTTAGCGCGGCCCCTTACTCAAAGACAGTTAGATTATGCTGAAGTGGATGTACTTCACTTGCATCGCTTACATCGCTTATTGCTCAAAATGTTGAATGAGCAGGACCGTGTTAAATGGTTTGAGGAAGAAAGCCAAGGGCTTTTCAGCGTGGTTGAACGGCGTAAGAGTAACCCTGATTATTACACTCGAATTAGAGGGGCTTGGCGTCTCAACCCACAATCTTTGAGTACTTTGCGTCATCTTTGTCAGTGGCGTGAAACTATTTCACGAAGTAGAGATGTGCCAAAGTCTAGAATTGCTAAAGATAATGTTTTGCTAGATATTGCTAAACAAATGCCAGAATCAAAGCGTCAATTATTTGATATTGATGATTGGCACCATGGAAGTGTTAGGCGCTATGGTGAATTAATTCTTGAGGAGATTGAAGCTTCACGTCAGAAAAAAAATGATGCTTGGGCACCACAGCCGCTTTCAAATAGCCTGAACACTATTTTTAAAAACATTAGAAAATCCTTGTTAAAGATAGCTGAGGAACAAAAAATTCCCCAAGAATTTTTGAGTAATAAGCGAGAATTAGAGGATATATTGCGCAATGCCCAGCAGGGCAATTATCAGCTACCTGATCGAATTAAGCAGGGATGGCGTCAGCCGTGGGTTCAGTCTGTTATTGAATCTGAGCTCAATAAAGGCAACTTAAAAGATGGGGTACTATAATGCTCTGTGAAATATACAAGGGTAATAAAAAAGCAGAAATGTACCTTTATGTTCCACTTAATAAGGGCTTAAAAGATGTGCCTGAGGTATTGTTGCAAAGTTTTGGCGAGCTAGAATTGGTTATGAAGCTAGAGCTAAACGCTTCTAGAAAGTTAGCTAGAGTAGATGTAGCAACTGTGCTGGAAGATATTCAGGACAAAGGTTTTTATTTACAGGTCCCTCCTTCCTCATGGGATGGGCCATGTGCAGATTCAAAGGGAGTGGAATAGTCCTTCTATGAGTAAATTCTGGCAAACCAAAGAATTGCATGAAATGACCCCTGAAGAGTGGGAATCACTATGTGATGGTTGTGGAAAATGCTGCCTAGTAAAACTCGAAGACTATGATACTGCCGAAATATATCACACTAATCTCGCTTGTAAGTTATTGGATATTAATGCCTGCAGATGCACTAACTACGAAGGTAGGCAAAAGCAAGTTGATGATTGCGTTAAGCTTGATCCTCAAAACCTTAAATCTATTCAATGGCTGCCGGATACCTGTTCTTACAAGCTTTTAGAGCAGGGCAAGTCGCTGCCAGATTGGCATTATTTAAATACCGGTGATCGCAATACAGTTCATCAGGTACTGGGTTCGGTTAGGCACTTTGCAACCTCAGAGGTTGGCGTTAAAGAGCAAGATCTTGAGCAACATATTATTCAATGGGTTGATTGATTATGTATAGCACAGAAAGTTACTTATGGGGATGGGCGGCATATTCGGTAGGGGTGCTATGCCTGCTGAGTTTATTCTGGTTATTGATTAAAAACATTGCTTCGCGCTGGGTTAAGCATATGTTGCTTATACTCTCCCTAGCCGTATTTTTCACTCCTGTTACAGCTTACCCTGACAACCCATTTTTAGCTCCAGCCATTTTTGTTAGCCTATATGAGGGTTTTTTGCTGAGTGACAAGGGTATGGGCTTTCAGCGGGGTCTAGCTCCCATTCTTGCTGTAAGTTTTATTTCGATTATCTTTTATAATTTAGCCTCCCCTATTTTTAGGCGCAGAAAAACAACCGCTCTGAGTAATCAAAAATAGCAGTTGTGGGAATTTTGGGGTAAATTATTGAGAAATGTTTTAAGATGTTTAATAAAAAAAACGTCCAGCTGTACTAAAATAATAATATAAAAAAGTATTGGATCTTTGATGTTAATAGAACAAGCAATAAAAGAGGGTCGTGAGCGCGTTGGCCTAGCTGATGACCAGCCTCAACTTCTAGCAGAATCTCTTATTAGATTTTGGTCCAATACCGTCCATCAATGCCCTGATAAACCCGCTTTCAGTTGCCTTGGGCAAACCCTGAGTTATGGCGAGGTAGATCAGTTATCGCGAAGGATTGCCAGTTACTTGCAAAAGGAATTGGGCTTAAAGGCCGGTGATCGAGTGGCTATTCAACTGCCCAACTTAATTCAATACCCCGCAATTGCATTGGCGGCTTGGCATATAGGCCTTGTGGTTGTGAATACCAATCCGATGTATTCCCCTAGAGAATTAATTCACCAGTTTAATGATGCTGGTGTTAGAGCGGTTTTTGTCCTAGATAAATTCTACGATACTGTGCTTGAGGCGCTTCCGAATACTCCCATTGAGCATGTTGTTATAGTGCGAGCTCTGGATTTACTGCCAGTACCAAAAAGAATGC
>CBFIHQ010000028.1:0-14372 GCA_965662525.1 uncultured Porticoccaceae bacterium | reverse complement strand
TTCCACAGTCCCCTCAGTAAAGAGAAGTTCAATGTCTGGATATGATTCTTTAACTGCAGCAAGGTTGTCATGCATGCTGTCGCCACCGGCCCACGTCTCATACCAATGATAACCGACACCCCAAACATATTTATAGGCCTCTGGATCATCCAAAATTACATTGGCACGATCGGTAAGAAGATCGCGGTTATGATCCCAAACAACGATATTTTTATCGCCATAACCGGCTTTTTCCATAGCTGGCCCAAGGTGGTTTTTCAAAAAATCTCTCTCTTCCTGAGCAGTGTAAATCATTGACTCCCAGCGTTGAGTAGCCATTGGTTCATTTTGTATTGAAATTCCCCAGATTGGCATACCTTCACTTTCATAGGCTTCAATAAATTTTGTGTAGTATTTAGCCCAAGAATCGTAGTACTCAGGTAAAAGTTTACCGCCACGCAACATATTATTATTGCTCTTCATAAAGGCAGGCGCACTCCAAGGGCTTGCGTAAAGTAACAAGTCACCGCCCGCAGCCTCAGTTGCTCTTTTAATTAGAGGAATACGAAATTGCTTATCTTTTTCAATAGTGAAAGTTTCAAGAGCCTTATCACCATCATCAATATAGGTATGACTGCCACTACCAAAATCAGAGCTATGAATGGTTGTTCGAGCAAGCGTATAGCCAATACCTTTTTCGGTATCATAATAGGCTTCAAGGAACTCCTCCTGCTTAGCATTATCTAATTTTGCAAAAACCTCTGCACTAGCATCAGTAAACGAACCACCAATACCAATGAACTTTTGGAATTGCTTACTTGAATTAACAAAAATTGATATTTCGCCCTCTGTTGGCTGAACGCGCTCCTTAAATGAGTAGGTCCCTGTTTTGGTTAAGCGCTGATTTGTATCTTTTGCTGTTGTGTAAACAGTTAAACTATCCCTAACAGAGTCTTTCGCCGTATTTTCTGCAACAGGCTGATCACAGCCAACAACAAAAATTGAGCATATAAGAATTACTAGATATTTATACATTGAGTTAAATCCCAAATTTTTTTAAATTAATATTAAAAACAAAAAAATGCGAAAATAAATTCGCAATTAATAATTATATTATTCTTAAAATTTAAGTTTGTTCGACTAAGTGAAACTCTTTTACTAGAACTTCCCAGCCGGCTCTAATTGATTCGGCTAATAGACTAGATTGAGGCACGCCAGTCTATTCGGTTGTCAGGCTTTACAAAGACCAGATGAGATGTGCCTAGTGTTCTTTCAAGAAAGCCCCCTTCGCAATAACACAGATAGAAATCCCACATAGCTATAAATTGATTGGAGTAACCCAAGCCTTTGATCTGCTCAATATTGTTAAAAAAGTTTTTTCGCCAATCCCTTAGGGTGCTCGCATAATGCGGGCCTATATCTTCCATTTGAAAAAGGCGAGTATCGGTAGATTTTTTAACCGCATTAGAGATGGCCGTTACCGAAGGAATAAATCCTCCAGGGAAAATATAGCGCTGAATAAAATCAACTGACTTGATCGCCTGATCATAGAATTGATCCTGTATGGTAATTGCCTGAATTAACATAATGCCATCAGGCTTTAAAAGAGAACTGCATTTGGCGAAATAGGTTTCAAGATACTGCGGGCCTACAGCTTCAATCATTTCGATAGAAACTAACTTATCGTAGGTTCCCTGTAAGTCTCGATAGTCCTGCATTAGCAGGGTGACCTTATCTTCTAGGCCTGCGGCAATCACGCGTTGCCGTGCAATCTCATATTGCTGCTTTGAAATGGTTGTAGTAGTTACCTTGCAACCAAAATGGCTTGCAGCATAAATAGCAAAACCACCCCAGCCGGTGCCAATTTCAACCACATGATCCTTTTCTGATAACTGTAATTTTTCGCAGATACGCTGGAGTTTTGCCGTAGCGGCTTGATCTAAACTGGCTTCGCTATCTGGATAATAAGCGCAGGAGTACATCATGGTGGGATCGAGGAACAGCTCAAACATCTCATTGCCAAGATCATAATGCGCTTCAATATTGCGCCTACTTCCCGCCTGGCTATTGCGGTTTAACCAGTGAATAAAGCGCAAAATAGGTGCTTTAAATAGCGAAAAGCCACCCTCTACTTGATCCATAACCTGTCGATTACGCAGCATAATGCGAACCAACCCAGTGAGATTATTACAGCTCCAGTAGCCCTGCATGTAGGCTTCACCTGCAGCTACAGTACCGCCAAGAGCAATATCAGAATAAAAGCGCTGATCTTTAACATTTATCTCAACAGTGAGTTCGCTAGACTGTTCAGTATTACCAAACAATTGCTCACCACAATGATCAATAATTTTTACCTGACCACATTCAATCTTTCTCAGGCGTGAAAATAATAGCGGACGACACATTTTATCAATCCATCGCACTGGTTTTTTTGACCCCTGCTGAGACATATTATTACTCACTTAGGTTTCCTTATTATTAATTTTTTCACCGGCGTGACCTAAAAAAGGCACACCTTTTAACCCTATTTTTATTGCCTGCCAATATATCCCTGCAGTGACTTTTAGCGTCATCAATGGAATTGATAATAACTGCTTAGCTAATGATGCTCGAGTAATTGGTTGCGCATCAAGTGATAAATTCACATCAAATACTTTTTTACCCTGACGAAAATTTTGCATTTTTACCAATAAATTTCGCCCAGGAACCGAAAACTCAAAACCATACTGCATATCTAGGGGCATAAATGGGGATACAGTAAACACTTTATCAGTATGATAAAATAAGTGATCTGCCGTACCCTCTGCAACGGCTTGCCGCTGACCATCCCCTAATACATATGCGTACATTTCACCCCAGGGAGTGTTGGTCACCTCAGCCACTATAGTATGAACTGTATGGCCATCAGGCTCAAAGCAATAGTAAAAGCTCACTGGATTTGATTTGTACCATAAATAACGAAGATTGGTTAATAATCGAATCGGGCCTTGAGGTCTGCGCCCAGTTTTTTCAGCCACCAGATCCCTAATTGATTCCACTAATGGTTGCGATGGATCACCAAGATGATCAGAGCGCTTAAACCAAGCAAAATTTGCACGCTTCGAAGACCATAATAAAAATTTATCAAATACACTATCTAGCTCATCGAGATCTAGGTACAACATAAATATTTTGTAACGAAAATGATTGATAGTCGGCATATGCCTACAGTGGCCAATGGTGCCACTGTATAGTCGGTTATTCACCAAAATCTCCCTGGAACTGCTTTATGGCTTCTAGCGCACTGACAACACCATCTTCATGAAAACCATAGCGCCAATAGGCCCCACAAAAATAGAATCTATTGGTATTAATTTCAGCATGTCGAGACTGAGCGGCGACGGATTCTTTGGTATAAATTGGATGGTGGTAATTCAAACGTTTTAGAACCTTAAATTGATCAATGGCATCGCTATTATTTAACGTCACGCAAAATTGATCCTCGCAATCTAGACTCTGTAATATATTCATATTGTAAGTTACCGGCACCCGACTTTGATCACCATCTAACAAATGATAATTCCATGCCGCCCAAGCGGCCTTTCGCTTCGGCATTATTGAAGCGTCAGTATGCAATAACACCTCATTATCTTGATATTTTATGGCGCCCAATACCTGTTTTTCTGACTCTGTAGGCATATGAATCATTTTTAAAGCCTGATCACTATGACAGGCAAAAAATACCGCATCGAAGGCTTCTTCACCGGCAGCGCAAGTCACCCTAACGCCTTTGTCCGTGCGCTCGACTTTAGTCACTGGGGTAGATAGTTTAATTTTATCCACAAAGGAGCTTGTGAGTGCGCGAGCATAGGTTTTTGACCCACCCTTAATCACATACCAGTCTGGCCGGTCATTAACACTTAATAGCCCATGGTTATGGAAAAATCGGACTAAATAGCGCGCGGGAAACTCAAACATCAGCTTCAAATCCGCCGACCACACCGCTGCCGCCATGGGAACTAAATAGTGATTAATAAATACTTGGCTGTAATTATGCTGCTCTAAGTAGTCACCCAGTGATACTTCATCTGAAGAGTCATTAAGAAGATTGGCTGCCTCGCGATTAAAACGCAAAATATCCTTAATCATACGCCAAAAAGACGGCCTGAAAATATTACGTCGCTGGGCAAATAGGCTATTAATGGTGGAACCCATATATTCCAGCCCATTTTTTTCGCACTTAACACCAAAACTCATAGTTGAAAGCTGCTCTTCAACACCTAACTCTTTTAACAAGGCAATAAAGTTTGGATAGGTTTTATGGTTAAACACAATAAATCCGGTATCAACCGCAAACGGCTTACCTTTGTGATTGATATCGTGGGTGTGGGTATGTCCACCTATATAATCATTGGCTTCATAAACGGTGATATCATGATTTTTATTCAGATGGTAAGCCGCTACATTACCTGATATGCCACTTCCAATAACCGCTATTTTCATAGATATTCTTATTTATTATCGCCAAGTGGCATTTGATGAGGAGCAAGCTCCAGTAAACTAGAATCATAACCCAAAGATGCAACAAATTGGGTTAACTCTTTCATCATTTTTTCAGAAATTTTGGGCTGACGAGCCATTATCCACACATAATCTAAATTATTTCGACCAATAACTGTATGTTGATAGTCTTCATCCAAGTAAACAATGCGATAATCAGCTTTAATTGGCCATAAAAATTGCATACCCCATTCAGCATTAGTCTCGGTATTGGTAATAAAACCTCTAGGTTTATAGACCTTTTTTTCACCATCAATAGCGCCCGCATTGAAGCTAAATGTCGTAGCTATAGAACCATCATCATCCAAACGATAGGATTCAAGAGGGTTATAGGCATCCTTCTCCAAAAACGTGGGTATATTAGCGATAACAAACCAGTCTCCCATAAAGCGCTGAATATCCACATAATCAACTGTTTTAAGTGGCTTATTACTCTGGCAGGCACCCACAAAAATAAGCGCAATGCACAGGGCTATCCTTTTATACAACATATATTGATCCTCAAAACTGTCCAACCTTACTGTCTAATGTAATGCAATAATCCACCAACTTCCAATTGTGATTTTAACCACAACCAATTACCATCAGCGCTATATCCAAGGTTTATATCTGCCTCAGAACTTTGAATAACAACAGACTGACCTGCATCACTTTGGTTTTTAAACGACTTAATTTGAACATCGACTAACTGACCATTTTCAGTATTTAATAATTGGTTGCCTTCAAGCTTTGAATAATCCCAATAGGCAAAGCTTTTAGTGCACCCCTTAATAACGTCGGTTTTATCTGCATTAACAATGGTTAAACCCGATTGCCCTGAACTTGCTGAAATATTGATAGTTTTACCGCGTTTGAGAGTCTGTGACTCTAAACTAATAAGACAACCATCTTTCCATTGCTCTGTTGATTGGTGAGTATATTTAAAAGGGACTAGACCCCAAAACTTCCCCTTAAGCTGCATATTGGATTTGACCCATATATTTTCATCCTTACGATCTATAACAAAAACATGGGTGCCAACCGGTTTTTTATCGAGAAACACATTAAATGATATTCTCTTATTGCCAGCTTCAACCTGTAGTTGTGCAGAAACCGGCATATGCAGACAAGAGAACAGAAGAACAGCTATAAAGAATCGCCACATAACCTAACTATCAATAACTTTTTTTCGCGGCTTCCAAGGAAAAAAGGTATTAGTAGAGTCAATATAAGCTTGGTAATCGGGCCTACGATCCGTTATGCCCTGCTCCATATTGCCGACACCGGAAAACTTTAATAGCAAGTAGGACATTATTAATGGTGCTAAAAGTATCCACCCAGAAGCTGTTGGGATAGCGTAAATAAACCAAGCCCACCAAATGCAGAACTCACCAAAATAATTCGGATGGCGGCAATAACGCCACAGACCGGTAGATAGGGTGGAGCTTTCTTTAACTACCCTAGAATTAAAGTGGTGAAGCTGATGATCGGCAATGGCTTCATAAATAAAACCAAAACTCCAAATCACAACACCAAGAGTATGCCATAGGCTCCAGTGGGTTGGGCCTGTTGCGTCGGCACTAGCTTCAAAGATAGGTACAAATAAAGTACTTAAAACCCAAGCAACTAATGCTTGAAACACAAAGATCAAATAGAAACTTTTGTAACCAAAATTAGGTGAGTTGCGCTCACGAATAACCTGATAACGCCTATCTTCTGGCTTGTTTCTGCCGCGTTTAACTAAAAACCAGGTTAGACGTATAGCCCAGACTGACACCATCAATAACATAACTAAACTGATCAAGCTATCTATGCCTGTGAGGTAAGCATAGGTACCTACCGCTAGCAGTGTTAGCAATGACCAGATGTAATCAACAATACTAACATCTTCAATAATTAAACTCACAAACCAAGTTATTGCCGCCAAAATAAGTAACATCTTAAGGCTTTCAAGCATCATTACTGTATTCAGATTAAAAAGTATTTCCATTTTACGTTTCCATAGATTCAAAGCGGTATTTAAACAAGTCTGCTAACCATAAAAGCAGCGGCATTAAGCTAGCCCAACCCAGAGCTAGAGCCAATAATGCCGATGGACGGTCAATAAACTGCACTGCACCCAGTTTTTCTCCGGCAACAAATGCCAATGGCCCAAACACTGACCCCATAAATGAAGCCAACAGCCAGCGCTGTTTTAACCATGCCATGGAGAGGTTAATGGTAGTAGCAAACAGTGCCCACATAGCTATTAGCCAGATTGGAGCAAAGCTACTAGCACTCCCAGATGAAGCATAGGCAAGCCAATCAGAGGCTAGCAATAGTGACTCCCAACTAATGCCAATAACCACAGCTGAAATAATCACACTTAGCTCTGAATAAACATTGTTAACACGACATAGATGCAGAACTATTATGAGTGATGCAACAGCGGTTGCCAGCAGGGGGTAGCCATTTGCCGCACCAATAACACAGGCAAACCAGCCAATTTGAAACCCAATAAAATTGATTGCAAGCCCCATCAAAATCAAGCCCCATAACGTTTATAGGTAATAAACTAACTACGCTTAATATCATTAAAAGGTTTATTTAATTTTAATCAGGCTAAATAACTAAAAAAATAGTGCGGTAAAAAATTAGATAAAAAAAAGGCCCCTATGCTAACGCAAAGGGGCCAGTTCTTACTTATTGAAAACATACATTACACTTTGTTACTTACTTCCATGCTTTTAAAGAGCTTGTCTAATTCCAGTTCTTGGGAGAATACTGGTCCCTTTAGACACTCCGAATCACTTATTAAAACGGTAGTGAATAAGAAGCTACAACCGTAGTATCCGTCTCATCAGCTTCAAAAGATGAGCTGACAATAGTGCTAACTGTAAAACTTAATGAATCGTTAACGCTGTAGGTTAAATCTAAGTGACTCATCTCAGTGGTACCATCATCACCTTGATTGTCATGGTCGCCCAAAAGCACACCAACAGAACCTAAATCAAACGATAGAGTGTTATATGCAGCACCAAAATCACTATCTTCAGCATCATAGACAGTAGCAGTTATGCCCGAGAAACCCAAAGAGTAGATTACATCTTCTGCTTTACCACCTTGGAATCCAGCTGCATCAGCATCAGCATCCATGGTTGGGTAATTGTATTGAGCAAAACCAACGCTATAAGAAAGACCGCCTGCTTCACCGCCGTAGCTCGCATAAAGATCATACTCAGTACCAGCAGAATTATCACCAGAACTTACCCACAAACCATAACTAACATCGCCAACAGAACCTGACACGTCAGCAGAAAGGGCTGGAGTACCTGAACCTAAGTCAAGACCACGCCATAGGTATGAAGTAGCTACAGATGCAGAAGCATCTAAAGCAACAGCAGCAGGAGCAGCAGCTAGACCGAAAGTAGTAATTGTTGCAGCAGCAATTAAAGTTTTATTAAAAGTTTTCATAGTATGTTTTAACCTCAAAGTTAAATTTTTGTTTTTGATAAAACAAGCCCCTAGTAGGCATGTAAATCAATGCGACGCGTAAATTTTAAAATTTACTCGTGTCGGCATAATATGACATCAAAAAACATAATACAAGCGAATGACTTATGCTGATTTACGTTAATTAACGTAGATTAACCCCAACATATAGTGGTTTTTAGCTAAATTGGTTAAGATATTTAAGTGAAACCGCCGCCGCCGTGGTTCTATTTTCTACCCCCAATTTGCGGAAAATTTGCTCCAAATGCTTATTTACTGTGCGCGGACTAAAATCTAGAATCATGGCGATTTCTTGGTTGGTTTTACCCCGTGATATCCATGTAAGAACCTCCGACTCTCTGGGGGTTAATTCAAACTTTTCACGAAGCAAATCTTCTTCTTTAGGCTTGTTAGCAAGCTCAATAACCAGCAGCCACTCATCCGCATGCTGACTATCCATTGTCTTTATTAAAAGCGGCTGAGATAAATCCTCTATACGCAGTGGCTGCTTGGCTTCCCGGCTTAACCAGGGTGCCAAATAAGATGGCAGAGTATTTGAAATCCACTGCTGATCAGCGCCAAAACCCGCCAGCAAGCTATGAGTATTAGGCGTAGACCATAAAATATTGCCCTCACTATCAACTGCTAAAGAATGCTGACCCAGTGTATCCAACGCCTGCCTGGCTCCCGCAGCAATGCGAGAGTTCACTAAATGAGCACGTATTCGTGCAATTAAGGCTTTTAAATCAATCGGCTTGGTAACATAGTCTATGCCGCCAGAATCAAACCCTTTAACCATATCTTCACTGGCACTTAGCCCCGTCATAAATACCACCGGTATATGCGCTATGACTGCATCGGCTTTAATTTTTTGACAGGCCTCAAAGCCGTCCATACCGGGCATCATGGCATCCATTAAGATTAAATCGGGCCGAATCCGCCGAGCTATAGTTAGGGCCTGCTCACCAGATAATGCTACCAATGCTGTCATTTGCGCTTCACAAAGTGCCGTATTCAGCATGCTAATCGCATCTGGATCATCATCAACGATTAATACTACACCATTATTTTTAGGATTTGTTTTCATTAATAAGCTTCATAAGTTGAGTACGAATTTGCGCCATATCTAACCTTTCAAGACATTGAAAAAGGTTTTCGCAAACTATAGGATTGATAGATCCCTGCTGTTTTGCATCAGCAAGGGTATTTTTAAAACCTTCTAGGTAGCCGATTTCAATAAGCGACAATAATTCACTCACCACCAAGGAATCCGACTCGATCATAAGTTTATCTGCTGGAACTAGTGTTGGTGTTTCAGCCTTATCAACGGTTCGTAGTTCTATATTTAAATGATAAGACAATGATTGTAGCAAGGCCGGCATATAGATTGGCTTGACCAGATAATCATTGTGTATTGGTGCGTCTTTATCCTGAATAAGGCCCTCTGCAGCCTCAGCAGAAATCATCAAAATGGGCACTTTAATCCCTCTTGATCGCAATTTATCCGCCAGCTGCCAACCGGTCATACCGGGCATAGAGATATCAAGAATAAATAATGAGGGTGAACAGTCTTCAAGTAGACTTAAACAGGACGCACCATCTGCCGCAGTGAGTACATTGAAACCCAGAGGACTGAGCGTATCGACTAAAAGCCGTCGCTGATTAATATCATCATCGACCACCATCAAGCTCATACTGTCACCATGATAACCAATAATTTTTTCAGTAATAACAGGCTGGTAAACAACTTCTCTAACACTTGGCAGCATTAGGGATAAGTTAAATGTAGAGCCTTGACCAAATTTACTTTTAATACCGAGGTCACCCCCCATGCAGTGGATCAAAGCTTGGGTAATTGCCAAACCCAAACCACTACCACTGGTGTGATAGTTGCTGTTGGCGATACGCACAAAAGGCTCGGTAATGGTTGCAATATCTTCCTGTTTAATGCCTACACCCGTGTCTTTAACACTGATAAATGCCACCTGATTACGGTATTTTAGATTAACCGTTACTGAGCCCTGTTGAGTAAACTTTATGGCATTGGAGATCAGATTAATAATCACCTGACGAAGGCGTTTATTATCAGCAACAACATGCTTGGGCAGTCGCTTCTGATAAGTGAACTTAAGCGCTATATTTTTCGCTTTTGCCTGTATTTGAAACATAAATACCAGCTGTTCTAACATACCTACTAAATCGACTTCATTTCTATGTAAATCTAATCGACCCGCTTCAATCTTTGACATATCAACCAGACCCTCAATTAGGTCGGTTAAATGCTCACTACTACTGCGCATTACTCTGATTGACTCGCGCCTTGCTATGGGAATATCCTCTGCGCCCTCGAGTAATTGTGCGTAACCCATAACTGAATTAAGTGGCGTTCGCAGTTCATGACTTATACGCTCAAGGTAGCGGCTTTTAGCGATATTGGCGGCATCGGCTTTTTCACGGGCTTGCTGCAGCTCTAAATCAGTTAGTTCATGAGCTTTAATTTCTTTCATTAACAACTGCGTCTGCCGCTGAGATTCACCTCGAGCTAGACGCTGTCCTTCCAAGCTCAGTAAAAATGACCAGGTTCCAACCACAAGTAGCAGGACAGTCACAAGAGAGACAATAAAAGCAAAGCTATTAATTGCAGCTAGTTGCAGTGGATACATTGATACAGTTTTTGCATAAGCTATAAATAAAATGGTCGAGAAAATTGCAATATTAACCATAAACAAGAAGGTAAATTTAAAGCCTCGCGACTGAATATGCTTGAGCTGTATTTTTTTTGAAAACTGTTTAAGCGTGGCAAATAACTGGTTTTCAAACCGTCCAGGCTTTCTGCATATGTCCTCGCAGCGAGTATCTAAAGAACAGCACAAAGAACAAATAGGTAGATCGTAGAGTGGGCAAAATGTCATATCTTCAGTATCGAAAGTATTTTCACAGATACCGCAGCTGTGCTTTTCTTGATCCTGATCAATACAGATAGGACGAGCAATATAATATTTACCCTTGGTAAACCAAGCAATGCTGGGAGCTGCAATAAACGTTATGGCAAGGGTTAAATAGGAAGCAAACGCTTGAAGCCCTTCACCTAAAACCCCTGCATAGGCAATACAGCCAATAATCATCGAAAGAACCATACTGCCAACACCTACAGGATTAATATCAAACAGATGGGCGCGCTTAAATTCTATATAGGGTGGGCTTAAACCAAGGGGCTTGTTGATGACCAAATCGGCAACCATTGATCCGATCCAAGAAATGGCAACTATGCCAAATAAACCAAGAGTTCTCTCTAGCGCCTCATAGATACCTATTTGCATTAATGCAATAGCGACCAATACATTAAATACAACCCATACCACACGCCCAGGGTGAGCATGGGTTAGACGTGAGAAAAAATTAGACCATGCGATTGAACCAGCATAAACATTGGTTGCATTGATCTTAAGCTGTGAAAGGACTACAAATAAAGCCGTCAAAGCAAGAATAGTTGAAGGGGTTTCAGTTAGATAGTTAAACGCCACTAAGTACATTTGTGTAGGCTCAATAGCCTGATGCATATCAACGCCGTGATTAACCGCCAAAACAAACAAAAAAGAACCAAGAAGCAATTTGAAACAGCCGATAACAATCCAGCCAGGTCCGGCACTCATCGTTGAAAGCCACCAAGATAATTTTGAGGTATTTTTCTGCGCCGGAATAAATCTAGCATAGTCGGCTTGCTCGCCAATCTGTGCCACCAAAGAAAACAATAGCGTTGAAGCAGCGCCAACCATTAGCCAATTAATACCCTCATTAGCTTCAATATTAGGACTTTGATAAAGCACCCAGTTATCTACTGCAGAAAAATCGTGAATTAGTATCAAAGCAATTGGCAATAACTGAAGTAGCATCCAAATAGGCTGGGTCCACAATTGAAAGCGGCTGATGGTTCTGATCCCATAGGTCACGATGGGTATCACTAATAATGTGCTAACCAAGTACCCCCAATGTAAGGGCAAGCCGAGACATAGCTCCAGAGCAAGGGCCATGATTGTGGCTTCTAATGCTAGGAATATAAAAGTAAAAGAGGCATATATAAGAGAGGTTATAGTAGAACCGAGATAACCAAACCCTGCACCCCTGGTCAATAAATCAATATCTAGCCCATAGCGGCTACTGTAATAACTAATTGGTATGGATAGCAGAAATATAATGGCACAAACTATTAAAATAGCGACTAGAGCATTTTGAAAGCCATAATCTAAGGTAATAGAACCACCAATAGCTTCAAGCGCAAGAAAGGTTATGGAGCCAAGTGCGGTAAAAGCGACTTTTTTAGCGCTCCATTTGCGGGCACTTAAGTTGGTAAACCTTAGTGCATAGTCCTCTAAAGTTTCATCTGCCACCCATTGATTATATTTACGCCGCGCACCAAATATCCCCTGCTTGATACTACTATCAGCGTTAATTGATGGATTGCTGTCATTTTCTTGGGTGAAAAAATTCATAACCTAGTAAAGCAATATGTGTGCCATATAGATGGATAGTTGTGAATTCTTACAGATATTCGTTATTTGACGTATGCGCTAAATAACGTAGTTGTCGGGCCATTCAGCTAATTGTTGGATAACCCAGATACAGGAATAATCGTGCCAACATCCATCCAACGAGGTTAATCCATGAAACGTCTAAACATATTTAAGTTAACAAACTTGCGGCATGCATTATTCGCTACTGCAACTGCCTTTTTAGTAGCCCAAGCTGGGTTTACACAGGCAGCAGTTCCACCAACATCTGAAGTTAACACCACTGGTCTTGCAGTTACTGATGACACAGTCACTGTAGGTATCCTTCACTCTATTACCGGCACCATGGCAATTAGTGAAACCGGTTCAACACAGGCTGAAAAACTAGCCATCAAACAAATCAATGAATCTGGCGGTGTACTAGGTCGTCAAATTAAATACATCCAGGAAGACGGTGCGAGTGATTGGCCAACTTTTGCTGAAAAATCACGCAAGTTACTCCTTAAAGACAAAGTGGCTGCAGTTATGGGCTGCTGGACATCAGCAAGTCGTAAGGCAGTATTGCCGGTATTTGAGCAGTACAACGGTATGCTTTTCTACCCAACCTTCTATGAAGGATTGGAACAGTCGCCAAACGTTATCTACACAGGACAAGAAGCAACTCAGCAAATCCTTGCAAGTATCGACTGGGTAGTTAAGACCAAAGGCGCTAAAACCTTCTATCTACTTGGTTCAGATTATATCTGGCCACGTACTTCTATGAAAATTGCGCGTAAGCACATCGATAAGCTAGGCCTTAAAGTGGTTGGTGA
Source organism: uncultured Porticoccaceae bacterium (assembly GCA_965662525.1). Lineage (GTDB taxonomy): Bacteria > Pseudomonadota > Gammaproteobacteria > Pseudomonadales > Porticoccaceae > HTCC2207. Next base: position 1,084 of record CBFIHQ010000028.1, on the reverse strand, counting down.
AGAATACTATCCATTGGGTCACACGCAATTCAACTCAGTGATCAATAAAGTCAAACTTAAGAAGCCAGACGTTATCTTTGCTGCGGTTGTAGGTGGCTCTAACGTTGCTTTCTATAAGCAGGTTAATGCTGCTGGTATTGATTGGACCAAAGAAAAGCCAATCATGCTAACAATCTCTGTAACTGAAGATGAAATCTTGGGTATTGGCGGTGAAAACATCGTAGGTGCTTATGCTTCTATGAAATACTTCCAAAGCTTAGACAATCCAAACAATGCTGCTTTTGTAAAAGCATTTAAGGAAATGTGGGGCGAAGATATTGTAATCGGTGATGTAACTCAGGCAGCCTATCTTGGCCCATGGATCTGGAAGTACGCGGTTGAAAAAGCCGGCTCATTTGATATCGACAAACTTAAAGAAGTATTGCCGGGTATCGAGCTAACAACTGCTCCTGAAGGTTATGTGAAAGTGCACGAAAACCATCACCTATGGTCAAAAACTCGAATCGCTCGAGCACGCACCGATGGTCAGTTTGATGTGGTATTTGAATCTGAAGAATTGATCGAGCCCGATCCATTCCCAGCTGGTTACCAGTAGGCCTCTTTTAAACTGGCGTCCTTCCGGGCGCCAGTTCTACTTTCGATCAGTTTATCTCAAGGAATTCACTATGTTTGACGGTTACACAGCTTCAGAGCTAACAGCTATCTTTGCTATGCAAGGCTTTGCTGGGCTCATATTGTTTTCAGTATTTGTTCTTATGGCGCTAGGTCTAGCAATTATTTTTGGCCAGATGGGCGTTATCAATATGGCCCATGGTGAATTTATGATCCTTGGTGCTTACATCACTTACCTTACGTCACTATTTTTTGAAACATTTTTACCCAGCTTGTACGGCATGTATTTCTTTGTGGCTATGATATTAGCCTTCTTTGCCGCCGGTGGTTTGGGTGCCTTTGTCGAATGGGCATTAATTCGTCGTCTCTATAAACGACCGCTGGATACTCTCCTAGCGACCTGGGGTCTTAGCCTTATCTTGCAACAAATTTACCGATCTGTATTTGGTGCTCGTGAAAAGGGTGTATCACT
>CBFIHQ010000027.1:0-15315 GCA_965662525.1 uncultured Porticoccaceae bacterium | reverse complement strand
ATGTGGACAATTGGCCTGGCGATGATGAAGGAGTTCAAGGCCCAGATCTTATGGCGCGCATGCAGCGGCATGCAGAACGATTTGATACTCAAACCGTCTTTGACCATATTGAAAAAGTCGAGCTCACTCAGCGTCCGTTTAAACTTGAGGGCACACAATCGTATACCTGTGATTCGCTAATAATTGCCACTGGCGCCTCTGCTCAGTACTTAGGCTTACCCTCTGAAGAAGCTTTTATGGGGAAAGGAGTTTCGGCTTGCGCTACCTGTGATGGGTTTTTCTATAGAAACAAAAAAGTTGCTGTTATTGGCGGTGGTAATACTGCTGTTGAAGAAGCACTTTATCTATCAAATATCTGTTCAGAGGTTGTATTAGTGCATCGCAGAGATAGTTTGCGTGCCGAAAAAATGCTTCAGGATAAACTTTTTGATAAAGAGCGCAACGGCAATATAACTATCGAATGGAACCATAACCTTAAAGAAGTATTAGGTGATGATGCTGGTGTTACCGGCCTTGAATTAGCAGATAACGTTGGCAATACAAAAGAGATTGATGTTGCCGGTGTGTTTATAGCGATTGGCCATAAGCCAAATACAGGTATCTTTGCAGAGCAGCTCGACATGAAAGATGGCTATATCACTGTTGTAGGTGGTTTGGCCGGTAATGCCACTGAGACCAGCATTAAAGGTGTATTTGCAGCTGGAGACGTTGCTGACCATGTCTACCGTCAAGCTGTCACATCTGCCGGCACTGGTTGTATGGCTGCACTGGATGCTGAACGCTACTTAGATGCCTAAATGGAACTAGCCGTATTAGATTCTCAGAATCCAAAGTTTCCTGATCCTAATACGGCATTGGAGGATCCAGATGGTTTGCTGGCTGTAGGTGGAAATCTACAGCCAAAGACTCTTCTATCTGCCTACTATAACGGCATATTTCCTTGGTATAATGAAGATGACCCTATACTATGGTGGTCTCCCAGTACTCGCTGCGTCATTGATCCATTCAAGCTGCATATCTCTAAAAGCTTACAAAAATTTCTTCGCAAGCACCCTATTACTATTACCTTTAATCAAGCATTTGAAAAAGTTATTTCTGCTTGCGCGGAACGAGACTTGCAAACTGATACTTGGATAAATAGTGATATGATTTTAGCCTATACTAATCTTAATAGACTAGGAAAGGCTCATTCTGTAGAGGTCTGGCAGGACGGGGAAATTGTTGGGGGAGCCTATGGCGTTGCTATTGGCGCAATGTTTTGTGGAGAATCTATGTTTAGCACTATACCCAATGCATCAAAAGTAGCCTTGGTCCACTTATCAAAACATTTAGCTAGTATTGGATTTAAGATAATTGATTGCCAGCTAGAAACGGATCACCTAGTCAGTATGGGGGGGCAACCAATACCAAGAACTGAATTCTTAAAAACTATTTACCGACTACGCGATCAACAACTATGCTGGAGTAACTGAGGTTAAGTCATAATCTTAATTAAATAATTTATTATTATGCGTGCAAACTTTAAATAATGACTTTGCTATGTTGGTCAAATTAAGGCAAACTGCGCGCTTTTTACAGAGTACTAAAATTTACTTATGGCTAAAGAAGATCACATCGAATTTGACGGCGAGGTTATTGATACTCTGCCAAACACTATGTTCAAGGTAAAACTTGAAAATGACCACGTCATCACCGCGCATATCTCAGGAAAAATGAGAAAGCATTACATTCGTATTTTGACGGGTGATAAGGTAAAGGTAGAAATGACACCTTACGACCTTACCAAAGGCCGCATCACTTTCCGCGAACGTTAGAGTTTACTATGGAGTTTAAGCTTCTGTAAGCTCCATAGTCTCAATTTCAATATTAAGCTCCCCATCTTTGATTGACACAAAGACGTTACCTCCTTTTTGGCTAAGCGTGCCAAATAAAACTTCTTCGGCGAGGGGCTTTTTAATTTTATCCTGAATAAGTCTGTCCATCGGCCTAGCACCCATTTTTGCATCATAACCATTTACTCCCAGCCATTTTCTAGCGTCATCATCTACACTTAAGAATACTTTCTTTTCATCTAGTTGATTCTGTAATTTGACCAAAAATTTATCGACAACAGTTGCTATTACATTAGGCGGCAAACTACCAAATTGAACAATAGTATCAAGTCTATTTCTAAATTCAGGCGTAAAAGTTTTCTTTATATCTGCTAATGCATCGGTGCTGTTATCTTGTCGAGCAAAACCGATAGAGGTTCGATCTAAACTTTCCGCGCCTGCATTGGTGGTCATAATAAGAATAATATTACGAAAATCTGTTTTGCGCCCATTATTATCAGTTAATGTACCGTGATCCATGACCTGAAGCAGTAGGTTAAAGATATCCGGATGGGCTTTTTCAACTTCATCGAGCAAGACAACGCCATGGGGTTGTTTAGCTACCGCTTCAGTTAACAAACCACCCTGATCAAAACCAACGTAGCCTGGAGGAGCTCCAATTAGTCGAGAAACAGCGTGTCGTTCCATATATTCAGACATATCAAAGCGCATTAGTGGAATACCTAATAATTTAGCAAGTTGCCGGCTCATTTCAGTTTTCCCTACACCAGTGGGCCCGGCGAATAAGAAGCTACCTATGGGTCGCTCTCCTTCTCTTAATCCGGCTCTAGCAAGTTTAATTGCACTTGTAAGGGCATTGATTGCTGGGTCTTGGCCAAATACCACAAGACGAAGCTGCTCGTCTAAACCTTTAAGTTTGGATCTATCAGAAGAAGATACGGTTTTAGCTGGGATTTGAGCAATCTTAGAGATAATTAACTCAATATCAGTAACTCCAATGGTTTTTTTCTGACGACTCTTTGGCTGTAGTCGCTGAAAAGCTCCAGCTTCATCAATTACATCAATGGCCTTATCAGGCAAGAAGCGATCAGTAATATGTTTGGCTGATAACTCAGAAGCCGCTTTGAGTGCGGTATTGGTATATTTAAGGTTATGATGATTTTCAAACCTTTCCCTTAATCCTTTAAGGATCTGATAAGTTTCTATAGTGGTTGGTTCGACAACATCAACCTTTTGAAATCGACGCGATAGTGCTCGATCCTTGTCAAAAATTTCTCTATATTCTTGAAAAGTTGTAGAGCCAAAACAACGCAATTTCCCAGAGGATAACAAAGGCTTAAGCAAGTTAGAGGCATCCATAACGCCACCAGAAGCTGAACCAGCTCCGATAATGGTATGTATTTCATCTATAAATAAAATGCTTTCGCCATGATCAAGTAATTCATTGACCAACCCTTTTAGGCGTTTTTCAAAGTCACCTCTATACTTAGTTCCTGCCAGCAACCCACCCAGATCAAGTGAATAAAGTGTAAAATCGAGAAGCGGTTCTGGTGCATTACCTTCGACAATTAACTGAGCAAGGCCCTCGGCAATCGCGGTTTTACCAACACCGGATTCACCCACTAATAATGGGTTGTTTTTACGTCTTCGTATAAGGGTTTGACCAACTCGATCAAGTTCCTTAGACCTTCCTACGAGTGGATCTAGACGACCCTGCTCTGCTTCATAATTAAGGTTAACGGTAAACTGAGCGAGCAACTGGCCATCCGCAGATTGATTTTCATCAGAGGTATTATTCGGCTGCTGATAATCTGATTCGATACCCTCAGCAGACAAATTATCATTTGGGATTTTGGAAATACCATGCGCTATAAAATTCACCACATCAATACGGGCAATATTTTGTAAGCGTAAAAAATATACCGCCTGACTTTCTTGCTCACTAAAAATAGCAACAATTACATTAGCACCAACAACCTCCTCGTTACTGCTAGAGCTAACCTGAAAAACCGCTCTTTGCAATACTCGTTGAAAACCATGGGTAGGTTGAACATCGATATCGTTATACTGACCCTGTGTTTTAGGGATCTTTGAAATAGTTGCATCGATAAATTCAATTAAGTCTTGTCGTAAAATACTCAGATCAACAGCACAGGCACTGAGAACTTGAGCCGCTGATTTATTGTCAAGTAAAGCAAGCAATAGGTGCTCTACGGTCATAAATTCATGACGTTTCTCTTGGGCATTTTTGTATGCACGATTAAGTGTTAATTCTAAATCTTTACTGAGCATATCAAGACTCTTTATGGTTGCAGGGTTCAAACTCACAGCGAAGCGGGTGCTGGTTGCTTTGTGAATACTCATTGACAAGAGCTGCTTTGGTTGCAGCTACATCTTCAGTGTAAATACCACAGACACCCTTTCCAGCATGGTGAATTTCATACATTATATTGGTAGCTTTTTCATGTGAGAGATAGAAAAACAGCTGTAAAAGCTCAACCACAAAATCCATGGGTGTATAGTCATCATTCAAAAGAACGACCTGATACATCGAGGGTTCTTTTAACTGTGGCTTTGCTTCTTGTAGGGCTGTATCCCCATGATCGAAGTGTGGACTTTGATCTTGATCACTCATAGTTAATAGCCATAATTTTCATACGTAATAATTCTAATTTTATACCACATCTTCAAGTCAGAGTATAAATTTACTAAAAAATAAAAAGCTCCTGTTTGAGCCTAAAAATATTCAAAAAATTACTATACTTATGTTGAGTGATTTTTTATTACTCAATTTAACTGCTAAATACATGGATTAAGGCGATACACTATGGCAGATTCAGGGACGATTAAATGGTTCAGTAATGCTAAAGGCTTCGGATTTATCGAGAATGACAAGGGATCTCAAGATATATTTGTTCATTACATTTCGATTTTAAGCGAGGGTTACAGAACACTTAAAACTGGTCAGATAGTCAATTATGAAATGAAACAAGGTGAAAAAGGTTTACATGCAGAAAATGTTATTCCAATTGGTAGAAAAAAGAGACGCAGTAAACAGTTTTAGAAATTTAGTGGAAGCAGATTGGTTTTAGCCTTCGAAGAAATCACAAAAAGCTGCCCCAATAGTAAATCAGGGCAGCTAATTTTATAGTTGTTACATATTGGCAATAATAGCGTCACCAAATTCAGAACATGACTGCAATTTAGCATCGTCCATGAGGCGTTCAAAATCATAGGTTACGGTCTTGTTTGAAATAGCACCTTCAATGCCAGATATTACAAGGTCAGCGGCATCAAACCAGCCAAGGTGACGAAGCATCATTTCCGCTGAAAGGATTAGTGAACCGGGGTTTACTTTATCCTGGCCCGCATACTTTGGCGCTGTGCCATGTGTTGCTTCAAAGATAGCAATATCATCAGACAAATTAGCGCCGGGTGCGATACCGATACCGCCAACCTGAGCCGCTAACGCATCAGAGATGTAGTCACCATTAAGGTTAAGTGTTGCAAGAACACTGTACTCATCTGGTCTTAGAATAATCTGCTGCAACATCGCGTCAGCAATTACGTCTTTAATAATGATTTGCTCGCCAGTGTTGGGGTTTTTGATCACATGCCATGGACCGCCATCAAGAGGCTCAGCGCCAAATTGCTCACGAGCTACTTCATAGCCCCACTCACAAAATGCACCCTCGGTAAATTTCATAATATTACCCTTGTGAACAAGGGTAACTGATGGTTTGTTCTGATCGATTGCATATTGTATGGCTTTTGAAACCAAACGCTTTGTGCCCTTTTCAGATACTGGTTTAACACCGATACCGCAATTTTCATCAAAACGAATCTTTTTAACACCCATTTCATTTTGAAGGAAATCAATCACCTTCCCTGCTTCTTCAGTTCCTGCTTGCCATTCGATACCAGCATAGATATCTTCTGAGTTTTCACGGAAGATACACATATCAACTTTATTCGGCTCTTTTACCGGAGATGGCACACCCGCAAACCAGCGCACTGGACGCTGGCATACAAAAAGATCTAGCTCTTGACGAAGTGCAACATTAAGCGATCTAAAACCACCTCCAACAGGAGTAGTCAATGGTCCTTTAATTGAAACAGCGTATTCTTTAACTGCATCTAGAGTTTCTGCAGGGAACCAATCACCATCGTATTTATCAGCAGCTTTTTCACCACAGAACACTTCCATCCATGATATTTGCTTTTCACCGTTGTAGGCTTTTTTAACAGCGGCATCGATGACTTTAATCATCACAGGGGTAATATCAAAACCAATCCCATCACCTTCGATATAGGGAATAATTGGGTTATTGGGTACATTGAGGCTAAGGTCGCCGTTAACTGAAATCTTTTCGCCAGATTGTGGAATCTGGATATGCTGATATCCCATTAAGATTCTCCATGGAGTGAAGTAATTAGTGTATGAAATGGTTCTATGTAAATTAACGCGCGCATTTTACACGGTTTTACGCGCTTTTTTAACCCTGTTTCCTATAGAATATCGCTTTTCGAGGAAAATCAGTGCCAAAATTGGTTTTATTTAACAAACCCTACCATGTGTTGAGTCAATTTACTGATGAAACGGGCCGCGACACGCTATCGAATTATATAAAAATAAAGGGTATCTACCCTGCTGGACGTTTAGACTATGATTCCGAGGGACTGCTATTACTTACCGATGATGGTCGTTTGCAGTCTTTAATTAGTCACCCAAAGCACAAGTTAGTAAAAACCTATTGGGCACAGGTTGAGGGTACCGTCGAACAACATCATTGCAAAGCGCTGAAAGCTGGCGTTGACTTAAAAGATGGACCTGCAAAGGCGATTGACTGCAGAGCTATAGAGCAACCTAATCTATGGGATAGAGTGCCACCGATAAGGCAGAGAAAAACTGTTTCGGATAGCTGGATTGAACTTAGCATTGCTGAAGGACGTAATCGTCAGGTACGAAGAATGACTGCAGCCGTCGGCCTGCCGACTTTAAGGTTAGTTCGCGCTCAAATAGGACAGTTACAGATTAACGATTTAACACTGGGTCAGACTCTTGTGCTAGCAGGTAATAACGCTACTGAAATATTCAATAGATATTTAAAAGGTTAGATTTAGTTATGCCGGATAAGATTCACCTAACTGTTGCAACCGTTGTAGCTCAAAATGATCGATACCTAATGGTCAAAGAATTCGAAAGTGGTAAGTTGGTTATTAACCAACCTGCGGGTCATGTCGAGCCGGGTGAAGATATAATTGATGCGGCGATCAGAGAAACCTACGAAGAAACGGGTTGGCATGTGGATATTAACGGCTTTATTGGTATTTATACATCGACATCGCCTGCCACTGGCATAACTTATTATAGACTCGCTTTTGCCGCTGAAGCTTCGTTATTTGATGATCAGGCGGTGATTGATGCAGATATAGACGAAGTAGTATGGTTAAGTTCAGAAAACATTCGTCAAAACAATAACCAATTACGCAGTGAACTGGTTATTGATTGCCTCGATGATTATGAACAAGGCAAAATATTATCTTTGGATATCTTCCGTAAGCGCCTGTAAAATTTAAATTCTATTAGGATTAAGATTAATTACCTATGAGTAATTCAGAAAAAGTTATCGTCGGCATGTCCGGCGGTGTAGATAGCTCGGTCGCCGCTCTACTGCTTCAACAGCAGGGTTATAGGGTTGAAGGGCTATTTATGAAAAACTGGGATGAAGATGATGGCTCTGAATACTGCACTGCTATTCAGGATCTTGAGGACGCACAACAGGTATGTGACAAAATCGGCATACCTTTGCATACAGCCAATTTTGCCGCTGACTATTGGGATAATGTATTTGAGCATTTCTTGGCTGAATACAAAGCAGGACGAACGCCTAATCCAGATATTTTATGTAATCGCGAAATTAAATTTAAAGTGTTTTTGCAGTACGCTGAAATGTTAGGTGCTGAGTATATCGCTACGGGACATTATGTAAGGCGCGGAAATTTAAATGAACAGGCTACCCTTTTAAAAGGCCTCGACAATAACAAAGACCAGAGTTATTTTTTACATGCCGTCAACGAAACAGCTTTAAGACGATCGCTATTTCCTGTGGGTGAACTAGACAAATCAGAAGTCAGAGAAATTGCTGAAAAAAATGGTTTTGTGACCTCCAAGAAAAAAGATAGCACGGGTATATGCTTTATTGGCGAGCGTCGCTTTAACGATTTTTTAAAGCAATACTTACCTGCTCAGCCAGGCAGAATGCTCACCCCAGAAGGCGTTGATATGGGCGAGCATCAGGGTCTAATGTTTTATACACTAGGACAGCGTCAAGGGTTGGGAATTGGTGGCGTTAAAGATGCCAGCGATGAACCATGGTTTAGTCTACAAAAAGACCTTGAAAATAATATTCTTATAGTGGGTCAAGGTACGTCACACCCACTATTATTTAACAATAATCTATCGGCATCGGCTATACACTGGATCAATCATACTCCGGAAAATACACTGGAATGTGTTGCAAAAACACGCTATCGCCAACCGGATCAACAGTGTAAGGTAACAGTGGACAAATCAGGCGGTTGCAAGGTTGTTTTTGATCAGCCACAGCGCGCGATAACGCCGGGCCAGTCTGTTGTGTTCTATCAAGATGATCACTGTCTCGGTGGTGGTGTAATTGAAAAAGCATGGCAATCATAAGTCTTAGCCTGATATAGAGAATATACTTTGTTTTCAAAGCCAACAAAACAGCAGACCCTTGCATTAGCCGCTATATTTCAGGCCTCAGATCAGGTTTATAAGCTAGCCTATACTGGTGACTCTGATGCGGAAAAAATGCATTTTTGTATGTCCACCCTGCTTAATCAAAACCCTGATTCATTAGAGCAACTCTTTGGGCCTATGGAAAATTTACAAGACGGCATTAATACCATGCAGGGCTTTATGGAAAATGCCAATAAGATAAGTGACTCAAAGCATAAGGAAGTCATTGCCTATGTTATGTCGTCCATACACTTGGCGAGTAAGCTAAGCTCTAATAAAAATCTACTGGCAAAGATTGAGAATGGTATTGATAACGCCCGACAGCAGGCCGAGCATTTTTCTATAACTCACGACAATGTTTACACCAATGTTGGCTCCCTATACCAGGATACAGTCAGTACCATGCGCCTAAGAATACAGGTTATGGGGTCTGCAGTTTATCTTCAGCAAGCAGGCGTTGCTGCACGCATTCGTTGCATGTTATTCGCCGCAATAAGAAACGCCTTTCTATGGCGACAGCTAGGCGGCAAACGCCGTCATCTTTTGATTCAGCGCAAGGCTTTTCTTAAACAAATTGATCAGCTTTAAAGTAGTCTGTTATAAGGTGCAAGCAACACTGAAATCTATTAGCAAACACGTTATAATGATCGATTAAAATTTATTCTTTTTTTGGGATTTATTACCTATGCAAGATTTGCCTCTTTCAGCACTTACCGCTATTTCACCCATCGATGGTCGCTATGGCTCTAAAACCAAGCAACTACGTGATATTTTTAGTGAGTATGGATTAATACGTTTTAGAGTATTAGTCGAGGTTCGCTGGTTGCAACAGCTAAGCCAGCACGCGCAAGTTGGCGAAGTAAAGGCGTTTTCGGATAAGGCCAATACGCTGCTTAATAATCTGGTGGATAACTTCTCTGTTGAGCAGGCTCAGCGGATTAAAGATATAGAAAGCACCACTAACCACGATGTCAAAGCTGTTGAATACTTTATCAAAGAGAGTATTGCTGATAACGCAGAATTAAATGCGGTTAGTGAATATATTCACTTCGCCTGTACTTCGGAGGATATTAATAACCTGTCTCATGCGTTAATGCTTAAAGAAGGCCGTGATGCAGTGGTTGTTCCAGCCCTTTCACAGATTACTGAAAAGTTAGCTGATATGGCTAAAACATTTGCCGATGTGCCAATGCTATCCCGCACTCATGGACAAACAGCTTCGCCTACTACAGTGGGCAAAGAAATCGCCAATGTAGTGTATAGATTGCGTCGTCAGTTAGAGCAAATAAGTTCAGTGCCACTACTGGGTAAAATTAATGGCGCTGTAGGTAATTACAACGCGCACTTATCTGCTTACCCTGATATTGATTGGGCTGATAATGCCCAGCAGTTTATCGAAGGCTTAGGATTAAGTTTTAACCCCTATACTACGCAAATAGAGCCCCATGACTATATGGCAGAGCTATTTGATGCCCTGTCGCGCTCTAATACTATTCTGATCGATTTTGCGCGAGATATTTGGGGTTATATCTCTCTGGGTTATTTTAAGCAAAAGACCATTGCTGGTGAAGTGGGCTCTTCAACCATGCCGCACAAGGTAAACCCTATAGATTTTGAAAATGCTGAAGGCAATATGGGGATCGCCAATGCCCTTTTTGGTCATTTGACCGCTAAATTACCTATTTCCCGTTGGCAGCGCGACCTTACCGATTCTACGGTTCTACGTAATATGGGTGTAGGTATGGGCTACTCTATGATTGCCTATGCTTCACTGGATAAAGGCTTGGGTAAACTAGAAATTAACCAGCAACGCTTGCAGCAAGATTTGGATAACTGTTGGGAAGTACTTGCCGAGCCCATTCAAACGGTCATGCGACGCTATGGCATTGAAAAGCCCTACGAAAAGCTTAAAGCGTTAACCAGAGGCAATACTATCGATCAAGCAACCATCAAAACCTTTGTTGAAAGCTTAGAGATGCCAGATCAGGCTAAAGCAGAGCTTATCGCTATGTTACCCAGTACCTACATTGGTAATGCGGTAGAACAGGCGAAAAAGATCTAATACAGTCATGTCGAGCTTCCCAGTACTGGGTGATATCTCAGCTGAACAATTTCTTGCAGAGTACTGGCAAAAAAAGCCGCTGTTAATTCGCAATGCTATTCCACAATTTAAACCACCGATTAATGGTAATGATTTAGCCGGCCTAGCATTAGAACCTGACGTAGAATCTAGATTGGTGATTGGAAGTGATTGGCACATTGAACAGGGCCCATTTGAAGAACAGCGATTTCAAACATTACCTGAACGCGATTGGACTCTGTTAGTACAGGCTGTAGATCTATGGATACCCGAAGTAGCCAATATTATAGACCATTTTGGCTTTCTACCGCGCTGGCGTATAGACGATATTATGGTCAGCTATGCTGCAGATGGCGGCAATGTAGGCCCACACTATGATAACTATGATGTGTTTTTATTACAGGGTGAGGGTCAGCGCCAATGGTCTGTAGGTGGCCTCTGCGATGAAAATAGCGCCCTATTGCCCCACTCTAATTTGCGTATTCTTGCCGATGAACAGTTTACCGAAAAATGGACACTAAACTGTGGCGATATGCTGTATTTGCCACCAAAATATAGCCACCATGGTGTCGCCATAGGTGAATGCACTACCTACTCTATTGGATTTCGCGCACCTACTATTACTGAAATGCTTGATGACCTCACCACTGAATTAATGTGTCAGGGTGGCAGTAATGAAATATTTAAAGATCCCTTACTAACTCCTAAGATGGCTAATCAACCCATCTCTAGTGCCCATTTACAGCAAATTAGATCGCTACTTAATAAAACCCTTAATGACGATGAGCTCCTGCTTAATTGGTTTGCTCAGTATATGACGCAACCCAAATACCCTGAATTAGTGGATTATACTAATGAGAATCGAACTGCCTCTGTAGAGCTTGCTTTAGGTTCATTACAAAGTTATCGCAATGGATTACTTAAATAGTTGATGCTATACCATTTCAGCGCCCTATAGACATATATTTAAATATCAACCGGCTTGTACTTCCTTCCCTTAAAATAAAGCACTTTATTAGTATCGGTTGCTTTATAAAAAGATTCAGAATCTTTCTTGCTTAAACAGTTATTTAGATCTTGCGGTGCTGGTTTTTCATTAGCTTCAGGTAGGATAACTGTTGATATGTGATCAATATAAATAATAAATGGTTTTAAACTATCTGATTCGCCATAAGAATCAGTTACTGTAATAATAATTTCTTCTGTTTCTTCTGTTTCTTCTGTTTCTTCTGTTTCTTCTGTTTCTTCTGTTTCTAGATCATCTTTTCTTATTTTATTGTTTAAACTACCGGTTAAAGCTCCAGTAAGGCTATTAAATAAAGCCCATTTTGGTTTGTTTTTAATAGAAAAAATAAGAGTTTCTTTTCCTATATCTAAATCAATATCTTTAACTTTAGGTATAAATTCATACCTCTTTCCATATTCAATATACTTGTTAGGTATCCCTGATATTTCAGGGCTATCATTGATATTAACGATCTCGATATTAAAAGGATCTAGCGAAATTTTACGACTTTTGCTTCTTACAACACTAATTGTGATATTTTTACTTATACCAACATCCAAATTACTAGGCTTGCCTGATAGACTTCCAGTACGACTATCAAATATCCCCCAATTTGGCTTATTTTTAATACTAAATTCGAGCTTAGTCTTTTTTAAATCTTTTACCAATGGTGTAAAAGCATAAAATTCATCCTGAAAAACAATTTTTTTAGCATCACCGCTGATACTAAAGTCACTACTCTCTTTATTAACCCGTTCTTTGATTTCGGTATTATTTTTTGTTTTTCAGATGGGCTATTAGCTGGTTTATCATCAGGAGAACCTGCTAATAGAGAGCTTATAAATAAGATCAAACCTACATTCATTAATCACCCCAACATTAATCCTTTATTTTGAAGTGTGAAAAAATAGATACCGATCTAGAATTGCTAATAAACTTACTACATTAATAACAAAACTAATTTCGAAGGGCTATCAATCAATATGCATAAAATCCCTTATGCATAAATTAATAATAGCAGATAATTATTCGTTTATAGGTAAATTAAGGATGTGAAATATCAAAACAAAATTAGGGTTTTTGTGAAATTGCAGCAGCGCCATGTCGTCTTGAATCTGCACTGCCCTCAAGTAATTTCCCTTTAAGCGCAATACTTTGAGTTGAACCAAGAACACGTGACTTAAGTTGAATGTAATGTCCCATAGATCGCAAATTATAGAGACTATCTTGTGATATTCCCTTTTCGTAATAAACTTCGTCTGGCAACCATTGATGATGTATTCGCGGAGCGGCAGTTGCCTCAGCAATGCCCATGCCAAATTCAGCCCAATTTAAAATTATCTGTAAGACAATGGTAATTATTGTACTACCGCCAGGCGTTCCTGTTGCCAATAATGGTTTGTTGTTGGCATCAAATAAAATCGTGGGCGTCATAGATGATAGTGGGCGTTTTTTTGGTTGAATTGCGTTTGCTGTCCCACCTATAAGACCATAACCATTAGCTGAACCAGGTTTAGCTGAAAAGTCATCCATCTCGTTATTAAGTAAAAAACCTGCACCTTCAACAGCTATGCCACTTCCATAGGCAAAATTTAAGGTATAGGTATTGCTAACAATATTGCCCTGCTTATCCCATACAGAAAAATGCGTGGTTTCTTCGCTTTCACTAGATTGTGAAGCCGCCCACTTATCAAGCCCCGGGTAGACATCTTTTGAACGCCGTGCCTTGTTTGGATTAATTTGATCACTTAACGATTTAGCATAGGCCTTATCAATAAGCTGTTTAACTGGAACAGGGGTAAAATCTGGATCGCCTAGATACAGACTGCGGTCAGCATATGCAGAACGCATAGACTCAATTAGAAGGTGCATGGTATTGGCGGTATTATGCCCTAATTTAGCTAGATTATAATTCTCTAGGATATTTAACATCTGAAGTAGATGTATACCACCTGATGACGGTGGTGGCATTGCACAAATACTTTTTCCCCTAAAGGTTCCACAGACTGGCTGACGCTCAACAACCTTATAATTGGCTAAATCTTCAAGAGTTATAAGCCCACCAGAGTTTTGCATTTGTTTAACAATTAGATCGGCTGTCTTCCCTTGATAAAATCCAGAGGGACCCTGCTGGGATATTCTCTTGAGAGTGGAGCTAAGATCTGACTGAATTAAAATATCACCAGGAAGATAATAATCTCCATCTGTCTTATAGAAATAATCACTTGAGGATTTGTTTTTTTGCAACCGTTTTGCACTTAAGCGCAATGAATCAGAAAGATCATGATTTACTTTAAACCCTTTATTTGCAAGCTGTATCGCCGGTTTTAATACTTGTGAAATTGACATGCTGCCATATTGTTCTAGGGCATAAAGCAAACCTGCAACGGTCCCTGGAACACCTGAAGATTGGGCACTAAATCTAGCTTTTTCATTATCTACATCGCCATTCGAATCAAGAAACATATCCCTGTCGGCACTAATGGGGGCCATTTCACGGTAGTCTATGGCAATAGTTTTATTTTCCTTAGCTAAATGGAGCATCATAAAACCACCACCACCCAGATTGCCTGCTCGTGGCAATGTGACTGCTAGCGCAAAACCTGTTGCTACAGCTGCGTCTATGGCATTACCACCCGCTTCGAGAATATCGGCTCCAACTTGACTAGCTATAGCCTCTTGAGAAACCACCATACCTAGGGTACTAACTACAGGGTGAAAACGGGCATTCTTATCCAAAAAAGTCTCGGTGGAATTATCCGCCAATAGTGGAAAGCTTAATAAAAGCATTAGTGCGACTGTTGTGGTAAAAAATGATATTTTGGCTTTCACGCAACGATTTCCCATGCTCATGTTCTAAAGTAATTTGAGATGACTATAACAAAAAATATACGACTATATTTTCTTGGCTTAACAAAATAATAAAAATAGCGCATTTCTAGGCAGATTAATTTAATAAATTCGGTATAATTGTGCGTATAACGTTTGTTTTTAATTTTCTTTGAGCTTATCAACTTGAATACAGAATTTCTCGGTAAAAAGATCTCTGGCCTATTTACAATTCCCTCGGGTATTGTCACTACGGCGACTTCAATAATCCAAGCAACCTTTGATGATATCCCGCAAATTGGTGTAATTACTACCAAGAGTGTAGGTTTAGAAATGCGAGCGGGTAACCGTGAACCAGTTTATAGCCAGTATGCCCCCGGTTGTTTTGTCAATGCCGTTGGCTTAACCAACCCGGGTGCTCGTGTAGCGGCGGAACTAATGGCTGATCTCAAAGTTCCAGAAGATCGTTTTTTACTGACATCAATCTTTGGCGGTAGTGTTGAGGAATTTGTTGAAGTAGCAAAAATTATGGCGCCCGTTTCTGATGGCTTAGAGTTAAACCTATCCTGCCCTCATGCTACTGGCTATGGTATGGCAATGGGTCAGGACCCTGATCTGGTGCGTGAAATTACTGCTGCGGTAAAAGCTGTAGTCGATATCCCTGTGGTGCCCAAATTAACCCCTAATACACCAAATATCGCTGAAATTGCCCTTGCTGCCGTTGAGGGTGGTGCCGATGCTATCTGTGCAATTAATACCCTAGGGCCAGGCTATACCTCCGCTCATGGCCACCCTGTATTAAGCA
>CBFIHQ010000026.1:263-16011 GCA_965662525.1 uncultured Porticoccaceae bacterium | reverse complement strand
TGGGGTGCGGTGCGCAGAAGTCACCTTCACCTCAAAAGGAATATCAAATTTCTTTAGAATATCAAAGCTGGCTTCCATTACTGGCAAATCAGAATCGGAACCCATAAGGATTGCAACAAAAGGCTTACTCATAATTTTAACGATCTCCGTAAAAGACGCGCAGATTACCGAAACTTTAGCCTCTGCGCAATCCTCTATTTTAACCGAAAACGATTACGTAAGCCTAGTAGTATTGATGACACCCCGTGGGAATAAAAAAAATATTCAAATTCGTGTGTAATACCCTTGCTCGCTGACTATGATTCCCTTCAGCTCCATGCCTATAAGCAACTGCAATAGCTTATCCATAGGCCATGGCGTATCCAGCTCATCGATTTGTATTGGCTCGTAGTCCAACATACCCAGTAATTGAGACTCCTCATCATTTAGCTTATCTACTGTGGGCTTTTCTAAGGGCGCGCTTATTAAAGATTTATATTTTTCACCATAGCTTGATAGCGGGCCAGCAAGCTCTTCGACTAACTCGGCGGTGGTTTCTACGAGGCAGGCACCCTGCTTAATCAGTTGATGGCAACCCTTGCTCTGAGGGCTATTAATAGAGCCGGGAATAGCAAAGACTTCGCGATTTTGCTCAAGGGCGCATTTGGCGGTGATAAGTGAGCCGCTTTTAAGCGCTGCCTCGACGACTAATACACCTAAGCTGAGGCCGCTAATAATTCGATTGCGCTGAGGAAAATTTGCCGGTAGCGGTGGGGTTCCGGGAGCAAACTCGGTCACTAGGGCGCCGCCTTTTTCAATAATCTGCTCGGCTAGCGAAGCATTGCGACTGGGGTAGATTCGATCTATACCGGTAGCTACTACACCGACACTTTTGCCTTGCGGCGCTTCAAGGGCTCCACGGTGGGCGCAACTATCTACACCTACGGCCATACCACTGGTAATGGTAAAGCCACTAGCGGCAAGACTTTTCGCCCAAGATTTGGCGGTGGTTTCAGCACCTCTGGTCATGCGTCGACTGCCGACCATGGCTATTTGTGGCAAATGCAAACAACTAGGATTGCCGCGGATATACAGCAGAAGTGGCGGCAGGGTGATTTGCTTAAGTTGGGGTGGGTAGTCCTCGCTGGTAATAGGTATTATTTTCGCCTGATACTGCTCAAGCGCTTTGCTAACGCTTTCAGCACCCTCTTGCCACTGGCCTGCGTGGTAGGCCCTGCGAATAATTTGTAATTGCTGATTAAGTGGTTGGTTATTAATTGATGCCTGACTTTCAAAAATTTGGCTAAAGCTGCCCAACTGGTCAATCAGTGCCAACTGCAATTTTGGCGGACAGGGCTTTAGGATTTGAGCAATAAGAGCCCATTGGGCTTCATCTTGCTGATTAAGTATTGCGTTCATGCGGTGCGTCCTTTAAAGCAACGGTGTATAATCTTGTCAAACAAACTTATTATTTGATTGTAGACAGCAATAGCTATGGCGATACTAAAAATTCTCGAATATCCTAATCCACGATTACGCATCGTGGCTGAACCGGTCACCGATGTGAACGATGAGATACGCACGCTTATTGATAATATGTTTGAAACTATGATCGATGCTGACGGCATTGGCTTGGCTGCGACACAGGTTGATGTTCATCAGCAGGTGATCGTTATGGATCTTTCAGAGCAGAGAAATGAGCCTCGAGTGTTTATTAATCCGCACATTGAGGTGCTTGAACCGGATACGGTCCCCTTTGACGAGGGCTGCCTTTCTGTGCCGGGGTTTAATGAGTCGGTAGATCGCCCAAAACATGTGATGATTCGCGCCCTAGATCGCGATGGCAACGCCTTTGAAGAAGAAGCCCACGGATTGCTAGCAGTCTGTATTCAACACGAGATGGATCATCTAAAAGGCAAGTTATTTGTTGACTATCTGTCTTCGCTTAAAAGAAACCGTATTCGCAAACAGCTCAAGAAACAGCGTGCATAGGAGCTATTTAGCGTGAAGATTATCTTCGCCGGCACCCCAGATTTTGCCGCGGCTCATTTGCAGGCGCTGCTAGATTGCGGCCAACACCAAATTGTTGCGGCCTATACGCAACCAGATCGTCCAGCGGGTCGAGGCAAAAAATTAACTGCTAGTCCAGTAAAACAATTAGCTTGCGATCATGGCATAACGGTTTTTCAGCCGCCTTCGCTTAAAGATCCCGAAGCTCAACAGCAACTTTCTAGTCTCGATGCGGATATTATGATCGTGGTCGCCTATGGACTCCTTTTACCTCAGGCAGTTTTAGATACTCCTCGATTGGGATGTATTAATGTTCATGGCTCACTACTGCCAAAGTGGCGCGGCGCGGCACCCATTCAGCGCGCAGTAGAGGCCGGCGACAAAGAAACCGGTATCTGCATCATGCAAATGGATGCTGGGCTCGACACTGGGCCGGTAATTTCTGTAGCTCGCTGCCCGATAGAGGCCGAGGACACCAGTGGTTCGGTATATCAAAAATTGTCTAAACTGGGCGCGCCCACATTAACAGCTGCCTTGGCGAAAATTGAGGCAGGCGTTGCGGTAGCAGAACAGCAGGACGACTCTCTTAGCACCTATGCTCGCAAGATCGATAAATCTGAGGCTTTGATTGATTGGTCCAAATCTGCCGAAGAAATATCGCGTCGAGTGCGTGCCTTTAATCCGTTTCCGGCAACTTACAGTCATATTGCCGGTGACAGAGTCAAAATATGGGGCGCCATTGTCATTGATGCAAATTCAGATCAGTCCACAGGCACTATTATTGGCTCAAGTGCCAATGGCATAGCCGTTCAGACGGGCAGTGGACAGCTATTAATTAGCGATATTCAATTAGCCGGGAAGTCAAAAATGCCGGTATCTGAGCTATTAAAATCTAAGGCCGAGCTATTTGCCTGCGGCCAGAGTTTTGATCAATAAATGGCTAATGTACGGGTAGTTGCCGCCGAGGCTATCGGTCAAGTTTTGCGAGGTCGTTCGCTGTCTGCTGTATTGCCCAAATATAGCCAAAAAGTCGCGGATAATGATCAGGCGCTGTTTAAGGAAATGTGTTTTGGCACTCTGCGCTGGTATCCGCAACTTCAGGCGATTGTGAACCACCTAATATCTAAGCCGATCAAGGATAAAGAGCGTGAAATTCAGGCGTTATTGGCCTGCGGTATTTACCAATTGATGTATATGCGAGTTGCCGATCATGCGGCGATTAATGAAAGCGTTGCCGCAACAGTAAAACTAAAGCGCTTATGGGCCAAAGGGCTGGTTAATGCGGTACTGAGGAATTTTCAGCGCCAGCAACAGCAGATCGTAGAAAAACTGTCTAAAACCCCCGAATATGAAACTGCTCACCCCCAGTGGCTGGTCAGTCGACTGCAAAAAGCATGGCCTGCACAGGCAAAAAATATCTTGGCCGCCAACAATCTACAGGCGCCCATGTGCTTGAGAGTCAATGTTAGTCGCTGCTCTCGAGATGACTATTTAACCCTGTTAGTGGACGCTGAGATAGACGCCACTCCAACCGCATACAGCGACTGTGGCATTTTGCTCGACAAGCCACAGGACGTCACCGAACTACCCGGTTTTGCCGAAGGCTTAATTAGTGTGCAAGATGAATCAGCTCAGCTGGCGGCATCGCTGTTAGATGTTCAACCCGGACATGTGGTGCTCGATGCCTGTTGCGCCCCGGGGGGTAAAACCTGCCATATTCTCGAATCTGAGCCTAAATTAGGCTCTTTGACTGCAATTGATCTTGAGCAAAAGCGCCTAGAGCGCTGCAAAGATAATTTACAGCGTTTAGATTTGCAGGCCAATTTAATTGCCGCCGATGTCGGGGCAATAGATCAGTGGTGGGACAACAACAGTTTTGATCGTATTTTACTGGATGCGCCATGTTCGGCTTCGGGGGTTATTCGCCGTCATCCTGATATTAAATTACTGCGCAAAGATAGCGATATTGAAAACTTATCGAAAATTCAGAGCGAATTACTCGAAAAGGTCTGGAAAACTTTGCGCAAAGGGAGCATGCTTATATATGCAACCTGTTCAGTGTTGCCACAGGAAAATGATCAGGTGGTAGCACAGTTTTTGGCAGCAAATAATGATGCTTCTACAATTAAAATTGAGGCGAATTGGGGAATAGCCACAGACTTTGGCAGACAGATATTCCCCTCGGCAAAAGGCGGCGATGGTTTTTACTATTCGCGCTTACAAAAAAATAGCTAATAACGGCTAAAAATAGCTTAAAAGTGCAGAACAATCATGAAAATAGTCATAGTTGGAGCGGGTCAGGTCGGCGCTACGCTGGCTGAAAATCTAGCACGAGAAAACAATGATATAACCATTGTTGATATAGATACGAATGTCTTGAGGTCACTGCAGGATAGGCTCGATGTGCGCACTGTTGTTGGTACTGGTTGTTATCCAGACGTTCTAGTAAGCGCCGGCATAGAAGATGCCGATATGATTGTTGCTGTTACCCGCAGCGATGAAATTAATATTGTTGCCTGTCAGGTAGCCTATTCACTGTTTCACACACCGACCAAAATTGCGCGCGTTAGATCGCGTAATTACAGCAATCCTGACTATAAAAACAAACTATTTAATGACAAGCATATGCCGGTAGATGTAATGATTACTCCCGAGCAGGTGGTCACTAATTACATCCAAAAACTGATTGAACAGCCCGGGGCTCTGCAAGTGCTCGACTTTGCCGACGGTGTTATTCAGTTAGTTGGCTTGCGTGCTGTTGAAGACGGGCCTTTAGTCGGTCAAAGATTGCGTGCATTAAAAGAACATATGCCGGATATCGATGCCCGTGTTGCGGCTATCTATCGCAAGGATGGCGCAATTTTTCCAACTGGCGACACCATTATCGAAGATGGCGATGAAGTATTTTTTATTGCTGCCAAGAAAAATATTCGCAAAGTAATGAGCGAATTACGTCGCTTAGAAAAACCCTATCGCCAATTAATCATTGCTGGCGGCGGAAATATTGGCTTTCGACTGAGCAAAGCGCTGGAGCAAGATTACAATATTAAAATAATTGAGTTTTCTGATGCTCGAGCAGAATTATTATCAGAGCAATTAGATAAAACCGTTGTACTGCGCGGATCCGCCACCGATCAAGAGCTGCTTCTAGACGAAAATATCGATAAATCCGATGTATTTATTGCCCTAACCAATGATGATGAAACCAATATTATGGCCTCATTACTGGCCAAGCGTTTAGGCGCAAGAAAGGTAATGACCCTAATTAGCAATCCAGTATACGCTGATCTTATGCAAGGCGGTGAAATTGATATTGCCATTTCACCCCAGCAGGCAACTATTAGCTCGCTACTTGCCCATGTGCGTAAGGGTGATACAGAGAGCGTGCATTCACTGCGTCGCGGTGCCGCAGAAGCTTTAGAGTTTATCGTTCATGGCGACGAAAAAAGTTCGAAAGTCGTAGGTCGGGCTATTGAAGATATTAAATCTCCTCCCGGGGCAACGCTTGCGGCACTAGTTCGTGATGGTGAAGTTATTATTGCTCACCATGACACTGTGATAAAAAACGGCGATCATGTGATTGTGTTTGTGGTTGATAAAGAAAAAACCAAAGCCGTCGAGAAGCTATTCTCGGTTGGCTTTAGCTTCTTCTAAAGGATAAGCCAAACATGCATTTTGCAATCATCGCTCGGGTTCTCGGCATGCTGCTGGTTATATTTAGCCTTACTATGCTGACGCCTGTTTTAGTTGCATTTATCTATGGTGAAAATACTAGCCCTACCTTTGTGCTCGCTTTTGCCATTACGCTGATTATTGGCATGATCTTTTGGCTACCCTCAAGGCAGGCTCGCGGCGAACTTAGAACCAGAG
Source organism: uncultured Porticoccaceae bacterium (assembly GCA_965662525.1). Lineage (GTDB taxonomy): Bacteria > Pseudomonadota > Gammaproteobacteria > Pseudomonadales > Porticoccaceae > HTCC2207. Next base: position 10,152 of record CBFIHQ010000026.1, on the reverse strand, counting down.
ACGGCTTTGTGGTCACGGTGTTTTTCTGGCTGGTACTCAGCTCCTTTGGGGCATTACCACTAATGCTATCTGACGCTCTGCATCTAAGCTTTATAGACGCCCTATTTGAGTCAGTTTCTGGGCTTACTACTACCGGTGCCACAGTAATAGCAGGCTTGGATAATCTACCTAAATCTATCCTCTATTATCGCCAACAGCTGCAGTGGTTGGGCGGGATTGGTATAGTGGTTATTGCTGTAGCTATTCTGCCGATGCTGGGGGTAGGCGGCATGCAGATCTATCGCGCTGAAACGCCAGGGCCTATGAAGGACTCAAAATTAACCCCGCGCATTACCGAAACTGCCAATGTGTTATTTAAAATTTATCTGTGCCTAACCATTACCTGTGCCTTGGCTTATTGGGCTGCCGGCATGAGTGGCTTTGATGCCATTAGCCACAGTTTTTCCACTGTTTCTATTGGTGGTTTTTCTACCCATGATGCCAGTATTGGCTTTTTTGAAAACAGCGCCATTATGGCGATCTGTAGTTTCTTTATGATTATTGCCGGGCTTAACTTTGCATTGCACTTTCACGCTTGGCATAGCCGCCGCCCTAGCATGTACTGGGCTGACCCTGAAGCGCGCCTATATCTATTTTTATTGCTGGTGGGCGCGATAATTACCTGTTGTTACCTGTATTACAGCGGCACCTTTGATGGTGGTGAAAGTGTTCGTCAGGGCACCTTTCAGTTAATTTCGATTATGACCACCACCGGCTTTACCACCAGTGAATTTCATACTTGGCCCAGTTTCTTACCGTTCTTTTTACTGTTTTTATCATTTTTTGGCGCCTGTGCAGGATCTACCGGCGGCGGTATAAAAATAGGACGTATGCTAATTTTGGCAAAACAGGGGATAAGAGAAATTTACCGTCTGGTACATCCCAACGCACTGCTGCCAATCAAGATTCGTAACCGTACGGTTCCAGCTAGAGTAGTAGATGCAATATGGGCATTTATGGGCGTGTATTTAGCGATCTTTTATCTGATGGTACTTTTATTATTAGCCACGGGACTAGACTATGACACCGCATGGTCTGCCACTGCGGCATCGCTAAACAATCTGGGACCCGGCTTAGGTGCAGTAGCCAGCAATTATAGCGATATTGGTGGCTTTGCCAAATGGGTACTCTGTTGGGGCATGCTGCTTGGGCGATTAGAAATCTTTACCCTACTGGTTTTATTTACCCCAACCTTTTGGCGTAAATAACCACTTTATTGTTGCCTTGCCTTATAAAACGCCTCTTCAGAAATACCATGGTAAGCCGTTGCTTGGCGTTTAAATTCTTCTATGGACTGTGCCACACGCTGAGCAAATTCATTATCTTTGGTTAACTCACTCACAGCCTCCGCTGACAGCTTGCGCAAGCCCTGAATCACGTCATCAGGTAGTTTTCTAACTTCAACACCATGCACATTCACTAGCTCCTCAAGGGCCGTGTTATTGCGGGCCGTGTATTCATCGAGCATATCTTGATTAACCGCGCGAGCGGCGGTTTCAATAATCGCCTGAAGATCAGCCGGCAGTGATTCTAGAGCCGGTTTATTAACGGTAAATTCAAGGGTCGGGCCGGGCTCATGCCAGCCGGGGTAATAGTAGTATTTAGCCACCTGATGAAAGCCAAAGGCTAGGTCATTGTAGGGGCCAACCCATTCAGTGGCATCGATAACTCCCGTTTGCATGGCAGTATAGAGTTCGCCACCGGGGATATTCACAGACTCACCGCCAGCGCGCGTAATCACATCGCCCCCTAAACCGGGAATACGCATTTTTAGACCTTTGATGTCAGCCATAGAATTAATTTCGCGGTTAAACCAACCGGCCATTTGCACACCGGTACTACCACCAGCAAAGGGCACTAGATTAAATGGTTCATATAGCTCGCGCCACAACTCAAGACCGCCGCCATAGTGCAGCCATGCATTCATTTCTTGCGCATTGAGGCCAAAAGGGATTGAGGTAAAGAATGCTGTCGCCTTATTTTTACCGGTCCAATAGTAAGCCCCACTGTGGCCAATTTGTGCCGTACCCTGTGACACCGCATCAAACACTTGTAATGCCGGCACTAACTGCCCTGCACCAAATACTTTTATCTTAAGGCGACCATTGCTCATAGCCTCGACTTTTTTAGCAAAATTTTCTGGCGCCGTGCCCAAGCCTGGATAATTTTTCGGCCATGAGGTCACAAGCTTCCATGTATACACCTGCTGTGAGGCAATACTATCATCCTGAGCCTGATTGCTATCGTTGTCACCACAGCCTGTAAGCAACAAAAACAGTGCCGTCCAAAATAAGATTCGCATACCCTCACCCTCACTCTTTGTATTTAGTTGTGGTGCGCTAAATTGCGACCAAATTTGCCGAAGCTAATATAAGTATTTTAGTCCCTACATCGTCAAATGCCACATGCACTCGCGCCCGCGGACCATTGCCTTCAAAGTTTAAAATAATGCCATCGCCATAGATATTATGTCGTATCTGCTGCCCTAGCTGGAATCCGGTATCACTGCCCTCATCGCTAATACGCGCGGCGGCATAGGTGGTAGGGCGAGCGATGGTATTCTGTAGTCGCACTTCCTCAACCACCTCTTTTGGAATATCGCGAATAAAACGCGATACTGAATTAAATGACTCTGCACCATAGGTCGATCGGGTTTCGGCAAAGGTCATATACAGTTTTTGCATGGCGCGGGTAATACCCACGTAGGCCAATCTTCGCTCTTCTTCTAAGCGACCCGGCTCATCAATCGACATTTTATGGGGGAATAAGTTTTCTTCCATGCCAGCTAAAAACACCAAGGGGAATTCTAGGCCTTTAGCGCTGTGTAAGGTCATCAATTGCACCGCATCTTCGTCTTGATCGGCCTGACGATCACCAGCATCAAGCGCTACCTGATCTAAAAACTGCGGCAATACTGGTGCATCGCTATCCTCAGCTTCAAAATTTTTACAGGCATTGACCAGTTCTTCAAGGTTTTCCACTCGCGCCTGTCCGCGCTCGCCTTTTTCTCGGCGGTGCATATCCACCAAGCCACTGTGTTGAATGGCGTTTTCGGCCTGTTCTGCTAGGGGCAATTCATCCAACTGACCGCTCATTTCATTAATTAGCACCATAAAGCCAGATACCGAATTAGCCGCTCTGGCCGTCAGGCGTTTTTCATTGACCATGGTAGTCGATGCGTCCCACAGGGAACAGCCATTAGCGCGACTTAATTCACGAATTTGCTCTAGGGTTCGATCACCAATTCCTCGGGGAGGAGTATTCACCACCCGCTCGAAGGCAACATCATCATGACAGTTAAGCATCATGCGCAAATAACACAGGGCATTTTTAATTTCCAAGCGCTCATAGAAACGCTGGCCACCATAGATACGATAGGGGATCTCTGCCTGCAACAGTGCCGCTTCTAAAACCCGCGATTGGGCATTGGAGCGATACAGTATGGCGGCATCTTCGCGCTGATTACCCTGAGCAACCCAATCCGCCAAGCGATCGGCTATATAGCGCGCTTCATCGTGCTCATTAAAAGCGGCATACAGAGCAATGGGCTCACCCTCGCCCGACTCGGTCCACAAATTTTTGCCCAAGCGATCGGCATTTTTGGCAATCACCGCATTGGCGGCATTTAGAATATTCGAAGTAGAACGATAATTTTGTTCTAGCTTAATGGTTTCAGTATCGGCAAAGTCGCGCTCAAAACTAAGAATGTTTTCCACCTTAGCGCCACGCCAGCCATAGATAGACTGATCATCATCGCCCACAGCGGTAACATCGCTGCTTTTGCCCGCCAACAACCTTAACCAGGCGTACTGCACCGCATTAGTGTCTTGGAATTCGTCGACCAAAATATGGCCAAAACGCTGTTGGTAGTGGCTCAAAACTTCGGGGTTATTGCGCCATAGCTCTAAAACACGCAATAACAATTCAGCAAAATCGATTACCCCCAACTGTTCGCAAAGCTGCTCATATTGGCGATAGATGCCTAGCATGGTAGCCATAAAGGGGGCACCGCTTTCTTGAATATGCGCAGCGCGCAAGCCCTCATCTTTTTGGCTATTAATCCACCACTGCGCCTGTTTCGGCGGCCAGCGCTGTTCATCTAAATCCATCGCCCGCATCACGCGCTTCACTAGGCGCAACTGATCATCGGAATCCAGAATTTGGAAATTCTCCGGCAGCTTAGCATCGCGCCAATGAGCTTTTAGCAATCTATGGGCTAAACCATGAAAAGTCCCCACCCACATGCCGCGCAATGACATGCCCAATAGGGAATCAATTCGCTCGCGCATTTCACGAGCAGCCTTATTGGTAAAAGTTACCGCTAGTATGCCGTAGGGCGATACATTATCGACCTGAATCTTCCAAGCAATTCGGTGAACCAGTACACGAGTCTTGCCACTGCCAGCACCCGCCAACACTAGCAAATGTTTTTTATCGCTAGTAACGGCCTGCTCTTGCGCGGAATTTAACTGATTTAAAACTGTAGTAACATCCATGGGCATAGTTTAGCAAGATAATGGCCAAGATAGCGTTTTTGTTATGCAGTTTAGGGCTTATTTTTTGCCCTTTATGATTATGGTTTAATATTCAGGATTGATTTTTTACTACAAAACTAGCAATTTTCGGCGATTTCTTGTAAATTTTTTACAAATAACAATTAAAACTATCGCTATGAAGCCAGCCGAACTCACACAAACCATTAGCGACACCCTCGCTAAATTGCGAAAATCTGAACGCAAGGTGGCTGACCTAGTGCTAAAAGATCCCCTTAGCGTTATTAATATGCGTATCGTCGACCTAGCAAAAAAAGCTCAAGTCAGCGAACCTACAGTGGTGCGCTTCTGTCGCGCTGTCGGCTGTCATGGCTTTCAAGATTTTAAACTGGCATTAGCACAACAACTGGCATCAAGCCCAAGTTTTGGCAAGATCGCGGTTACAGATACAGACTCCACCCGCGAATATACTCACAAGGTATTTGATTCCACCGTTGATACCTTATTAAAAGTACGCGAAAGCTTGGTGCTGTATAATCTTGAAGCGGCAGTAGAAGCTATTTACAAGGCTAATCGCGTCGAGTTTTATGGCTTTGGCTCATCTGCTGCGGTTGCCTTTGATGCACAGCATAAATTCTTCCGCCTGCAAATTACCTCGGCGGCTTATTCAGACCCTCATTTGCAAAATATGTCGGCTAGCTCGCTTAAGGCTAACGATGTGGTCATTGCGATATCTCAGTCAGGACGCACCCAAACCTTATTAGATTCTATGGCACTGGCAAAGCAATCGGGCGGCATCGTGATTACCCTAGCCCCCAGCGGCACCCCCGTGGCACAGCAGGCGAGTATAGCCATTGAAGTCAATGCCACCGAAGATACACAAATCTACACGCCGCTATCATCGCGCATTGCACATTTGGTAATGATTGATGTTCTGGCTATTGGTGTGGCGCAAAAGAAAGGCCCTAAACTGGAAGAGCATCTGCAACTTATGCAGGCAGGGCTATCTTCACTGCGCAGTTCCTAATCTCCGACTAGCAGGCATATATCGCAGCCATAGTTTTGGCCTTTCAGATTACCGATATCAAAAACATGTCTAATCTTTACTATACTTAATATTCATTTATTGTTGGCTTAGCCAAGCAATATCTTCGCAGTTCTGGTCTGTAACAGGCAAAAAAGGATTTTTAACTTCACAAGGAGGTAAATGTGAAAAACATTATTTTTATTATTTATACGGCACTTTTCCTAGCGGCTTGCGGCGGTTCATCAAGTTCAACCACTAACACACCAAACAATTCGGATAACAGTGAATCCGTCAGCAAAATCGGCGTCTTTATTGATGCACCGGTAAAAGGACTGGTCTATGTCTCTACTTTATCGAATATCAAGATATTGAGAAATTCTATTCTCTACTTTGTTGATATTACTGACGTTACCTATCAGTACAGTATTGCTTTAAATAAAGATATGCATGGCCAATTGTTGGTCTGTTGGGGTAAATCAAAAAGTGAGTTAGTGCACCCCTACGGTTGCATGCATGGTGGGCAACTAAAGTACTTATATAAAACAGTAGAATCGGCCAAAGAAGCACTGGAAAATCAATAACTTTAAGGTAATTAGGTGGTTGTATTGCAGCCACCTAACTCCGGTTTTCAATGCCACTTGATTGTAACCGGTCAAGTCATAAAACTTCCTTTGGTTATTTTTATCTATACTTCTTTCTGGAACTTTCTTTTTAGCCTCTGTCTAAAGCTTTAAGCCTTTGTGATAAAACATTTTACATTGGTTCTACTTATAAACAGATTTTGAGGCTCTATCAATGAAAAAAATAATCATCCTATTACTTAGCAGTTTTATAGCATTCAGCGCCATCGCTGATCATCATCCACAGCCCAAGCCCGGCCAAGGGTATGAAATGGGCAAACACTTTTTACTGGACGCCCAAGACTGTAAGGATACCAAAGATGGGGTGGGGGGTTTACTGGGTGCCGCTGATGAGTTCTTGGATCAAATCAAATTGCATGGCGATGATAAGACCAAGAAATGGAATAAGGAAAAGTGGGCCAAAGCGGCTTTCTTCTCCGAGCTTGCGGCGAATTATTCAACGGTTTATCAAGTTTGGTGCAAACGCCGACCGCATAAACAACCCATGGCTAAAGATTAATCAGATAATGTGATTAGTCTTTTTTAGTTGGGCGTTGCCAACCCTCTATATTGCGCTGCTTAGCGCGCGATATAGCCAGCGAGTTTTCTTCGGTATCTTTGGTGATAGTACTGCCAGCACCGACAAAGCTATTGTCTGAAATATTGACTGGCGCTACTAAGGTGCTATTGGAACCGACAAAACTATTATTGCCTATACTGGTTTTAAATTTATTGGCGCCATCGTAATTACAGGTAATGGTTCCAGCGCCTATATTAACGCCTTCACCCAATTCGGCATCGCCGACATAGCTGAGATGATTAACTTTACTACCTTTGCCCACTTTAGCTTTTTTGGTTTCGACAAAGTTGCCAATTTTGGTATTTTCGGCCAATTCTGTACCCGGTCGCAGACGAGCAAAGGGTCCAAGAATAGCGTTATTGCCCACTACTGAATCTTCAATAATGGTATTGGCTTTAATCTCAACCCCATCACCAATTGTGCTATTAATAATTTGGCAGTTGGCGCCAATATGCACATTTGAACCTAAATAAACATCGCCTTCAAAGATGCAATTGATATCTATAAAGTTGTCGGTGCCCACTGTTAGCTCTCCGCGCTGATCAAAGCGCTCTGGGTCGGCTAGACTGGTACCGCTTTCCATTAACTTCTGCGCTTTTTCACGCTGATAGGCTCGCTCTAGCTGGCTAAGTTGTACTCTATTATTCACGCCTTCCACCTCGGTTGGAGATTTGGGTTGTATGCTCTGAACTTTTACTGACGCCGTGCTAGCAACGGCGATTAAATCGGTAAGATAATATTCACCCTGAGCATTTTTATTATCTATCTGTGGTAACCAACTCATTAACTGTTGGCTAGTCAGCGCCATTACACCGGTATTGACTTCGTTGACTGCTAGCTGACCTGCGCTAGCATCTTTTTGCTCAACGATAGCGGAAATAATGTTATCTACATCGCGAATAATACGCCCGTAGCCGGCTGGGTCGTCAAGAGTGACGGTTAAAAGTCCCATTTGATCAGCGGTCACTGTCTCTAACATATTGGCTATGGTATCAGGGGCTATTAAGGGCACATCACCATACAGAATAAGAACTTTTGAGTTTTCTCTAATATGGGGTAGGGCGCATTGCACCGCATGGCCGGTACCTAGCTGTTCTGGCTGGGCTACAAATACATCAGCTTCTTTTCCAATGGTACTTTCAACCTGATCTGCACCAAACCCAGTGACAACAATAGTCTTTGCATCAGCGACTGTTTTAGCGGCGGTTAAAACATGACCAAGCAGTGGTTGCCCGGCAATATGGTGCAACACCTTAGGAAGGGTTGACTGCATGCGAGTGCCCTTACCTGCGGCTAGTATAATAATATCGGTTGTTTGCATTGGTTCTTTGACTACCTTATTCAGTGGTCGTTCCATAAGCTTTAAATCTAAGTATACCTGTTGCTCTGCATAATTTTAACTGGCATAAAAAAGGGCGGCATAAATAGCCACCCTTTTTTTGCTCAATGTGACTTACCCACCGAGTTTTTTGCGCAAGGCTCTTACCGTGTGTAGCTGTGCAGTTGCCTCGGCCAACATTGCCGCCGCTTTGGAGTATTCAATTTCACCGGTTTGATTGGCAATGGCATGCTCGGCATCTTTGACCGCCTGTGCTGCTGCAGCCTCGTCGATATCATTGGCACGAACGGCTGTATCAGCCAGTATTGAGATAGCATTGGGCTGTACTTCTAGGTAACCGCCAGAGAGGAAGAAAATTTCTTCTTCACCGGCTGACTTAATTACCCGAACAGGGCCTGGTTTTAAGTCACTTAGCAGTGGTGCATGGCCGGCATTAATACCTAACTCACCCAACGAACCGGTGGCAACGACCATTTCTACGGCACCTGAGAATAGAGACTCATCCGCACTAACGATATTGCATTGAACTGTTGTCGCCATGCTAATTACCTTTTAACCAATTAAAGCGATTTTGCTTTTTCAGCGGCTTCATCAATCGAGCCTACCATGTAAAACGCTTGCTCTGGTAGATCGTCATAGTCGCCACCCAAAATGCCTTGGAACCCGGCAATAGTGTCTTTTAGCGATACATATTTACCCGGTGCACCAGTAAATACTTCAGCAACATGGAATGGTTGTGATAGGAATCGCTCGATCTTACGAGCGCGCGATACCACTAGCTTATCTTCTTCAGAAAGCTCATCCATACCGAGAATTGCAATAATATCTTTTAGCTCTTTGTAGCGCTGTAGTACTGTCTGTACGCCACGGGCAACTTCGTAATGCTCTTGACCGATAATTAACGGATCAAGCTGACGCGATGTTGAATCCAATGGATCTACCGCTGGGTAGATACCTTTAGATGCGATGTCTCGGCTTAGTACAACCGTTGAATCCAAGTGAGCGAACGTCGTTGCTGGCGATGGATCAGTCAAATCATCCGCAGGTACATAAACGGCCTGTACCGAGGTAATAGAACCGGTCTTAGTCGATGTAATACGCTCCTGAAGTACACCCATTTCTTCAGCTAGGGTAGGCTGATAACCTACCGCTGACGGCATACGACCTAGCAGTGCTGATACCTCAGTACCGGCTAGCGTGTATCGATAGATGTTATCTACGAATAGTAGTACATCTTTACCCTGATCACGGAATTTTTCTGCCATGGTCAAACCCGTTAGTGCTACACGAAGTCTGTTTCCTGGCGGTTCATTCATCTGACCGTATACCATAGCTACTTTTGATTCGCTTGGGGTCTCTACGTTTACTACGCCGGACTCCTGCATCTCGTAGTAGAAGTCATTACCTTCACGAGTACGCTCACCAACACCAGCAAATACCGATAGACCTGAGTGCTCGGTTGCAATGTTGTTAATCAATTCCATCATATTTACGGTTTTACCAACACCGGCACCACCGAATAAACCAACCTTACCACCCTTAGCGAACGGGCATACTAGGTCGATTACTTTAATACCTGTCTCAAGTAGGTCGTCAGATGCAGCTAACTCATCATAAGATGGCGGCTTTCGGTGAATAGCTGAGCGCTCTTTTTCACCAATTGGACCACATTCATCAATTGGGTTGCCCAGTACGTCCATAATACGACCGAGGGTTTCAGTTCCTACAGGCACAGAGATCGGAGCCTTGGTGTTTTCAACACTCAGGCCGCGGCTAATGCCTTCCGAAGAT
>CBFIHQ010000026.1:0-253 GCA_965662525.1 uncultured Porticoccaceae bacterium | reverse complement strand
ATGGTTCGTACTACACCGTCGCCTAATTGTTGCTGCACTTCGAGTGTCAGGCCCTTGCCGTCTACCACTAGAGCGTCATACACGCTGGGCACTTGATCTCGTGGGAATTCCACATCAATCACAGCGCCAATAATTTGTACGATTTTTCCACTACTCATTTCCGGTTCCTCTTAACTCAACCTTTAAAGTTCGTTTGTCTCTATACTGCTGCCGCGCCGCTTACAATTTCTGACAGCTCTTGGGTAATCGCTGC
>CBFIHQ010000025.1:0-16622 GCA_965662525.1 uncultured Porticoccaceae bacterium | reverse complement strand
CTGGCGGTTTAAGGCAACCTGTTGTGGGTTATCGCCAACATGACTAGCAATATTAAAATGATTATATGGCACGCAACTGCTTCCAATAGAGCGCAAGGTAATTACCGCCTGGACATTATCAGGTGCCGGCCATTCGGGAATTAGATAATCAAATGTCGTTTTGTTCATCGGTCAATTGACTAAGTAGCGCTTGAAAATCTTCTGGAAGCGGTGACGACCAGCTGACTTCCTGCCCTGTGGCAGGGTGAACCAATGCCAACTCAGCAGCATGCAGGGCTTGGCGCTCAAAATTGCGCAAATAATCAATCAACCCCATAGATGCACCCCTGTGTATTTTAAAGCGTCCCGCATACAGGCTATCACCCACTAAGGGATAACCAAGGTGCGCCATATGCACCCTAATTTGATGGGTGCGACCTGTCTCTAGCCTTAGCTGTAAGTGACTGTGGCCCTGAAAGCGCTCTAGTACAGAATAATGGGTTCGCGCTTCTTTACCTCCAGAAACCACAGCCATTTTTATTCTTTGCCGAGGATGCCGTCCTATGGGCTGGTCAACTATGCCACTACTGGTTATTAAGCCATTGACCACCGCTTGATAGACACGCTTTACCGAGCGCGCCTGCAACTGGGCCACTAAATCAGTATGCGCTTCCAAAGTTTTGGCAACCACCATAAGCCCCGTAGTATCCTTATCAAGCCGATGCACAATCCCCGCGCGCGGAACAAAACTTAGGGCAGGACAATGGTGTAAAAGTGCATTAAGTACCGTACCGCTGTAATTACCCGCTGCAGGATGAACGACAAAATTAGCGGTCTTATCTATCACTAAAAGATGATCGTCCTCAAAGACAATATTTAATGGAATATCTTCCGCTACCCATTCGCCCTCAGGCGCAATGGAAGCACAAATAGTTAACTGCTCACCACCCAATACTTTTCGCTTGGGGAGCCACTTGGCATCGTCGACCGTTAGCAGTCCTTCTTTAATCCACTGTTGCAATCTGGAGCGTGAAAACTCAGAGAATAATTCAGAGGCCACCTGGTCTAAACGGCGACCACAATAGTCCAGTGGAACCTCAGCCTGTTTATTAATTTGGGTTGAAATCTCATCTGAAGTATCAGTCATTTTAGTGCTGGGCTGTTCCATTATTGTCTGTTCTAGGTTTTGTTATCAAAAAATAGGGGTTGGACAGCCTTTCGACTGAACTTTACTTACCTTTAATAAGTCCTATAAAGGTTAAAGCAGATTGGCTTGCTCGGAGCTCTGTGTTTAAATACTCAGCCTCAGATTTTTGCCAGCAAACTCCTCTTGTAGGGAATATTACATGAAAAACAAAATGCGTATTGGTTTGATTTTTTCCATAGCTTTATTAGTTAACTGTTCTTGGATGGGATTTAACGATGAAGAATCAACTGAAAGCACAGAAAGCGGTTATACAGAGCGCGAGTTTTACGACAAAATTCAAAAGAGTCTAAAAGCGAAAAATTGGCAACTAGCTATAGGCAACTTGCAACTTCTAGAATCACAGTTTCCATTTGGCAAGTATGCCGAACAGTCACAGCTAGAACTTATATATGCCCACTTTATGTCAAGTGATTACAGCTCAAGTATCTCCTCAGCTGAACGCTTTATTCGTCTCCACCCTCAACACCCCAATGTGGACTATGCAATCTATGTTAAGGGTCTTAGTGAATTTAACCAAAGCGGCCGCCTATTTGATGGGCTTTTTGACCTAGATAACAGCTCGCGCGATATAGGCACTGCCAGAGAATCCTTTGCTACACTGGGTCAACTTATCAATCAATACCCCAATAGCCCCTATGCCACCGATGCTCGCCAGCGCTTGATCAGCCTGCGCAATCAACTGGCGCGATCAGAAATTAATGCAGCCAATTACTACTTCGCAAGGGGTGCTCTAGTGGCTGCCGCCAACCGCGGGCAGTATGTGGTAGAAAATTTCCAACAATCGCCGGCGGTTGCTGATGGTCTAGCGGTTATGGCTCAGGCGTATCATATGATGGGCAAAGATGAGTTAGCTAATAATGCCGTCAAAGTGTTAGCTGCTAATTTTCCAGATTATCCTCAACTAAACGAGGATCAGTTTGATTTTGACAGTCGATCTATTTTCCCAAGTAACTGGCTGTTAAGAAAGTTGCCGCAAAGTCTGACATCCCATGTAATACCACCGGCATTTGATACCCGTAGTTATTACAATAGTCAGCCAAAGTAAAGGCCTTGGATAGTTTATATTTAGACATATCATACTTAGATTGATACAAATTGTAGGGTATTTAGAACAATGAACAAGCAAGCAATTATTGATGAAATGCGTGTTTTACCCAGTATTGATGCCAGTACTGAAATAACCCGTCGAGTAGACTTTATTAAAGCGCAAATTCAAGCATCAGGCTGCAACAGCTTGGTGCTAGGTATTAGCGGTGGTGTCGATTCATTTACCTGTGGGCGCCTAGCTCAGCTAGCCGTGGAGCAACTTAGGCGGGGGCATAACACCAGCGACTATCAGTTCTATGCCGTTCGCCTGCCCTATGGCACCCAACAAGACGAGCAGGATGCACAAACTTCCCTCGACGCCATAGCGCCAGATAAGATACTTACCGTCAATATCCAAGCGGCTACAGATGCGGTTAATCAGCAAGTAGTCGATACCCTTGAGCAAGCCAATCAATCTAAATCAAAAGAAGCCATCGACTTTGCCAAGGGCAATGTTAAAGCAAGAGTCCGCATGACCAGCCAATATCAAATTGCCGGACTGATTAACGGGCTTGTTTTAGGCACAGACCACTCTGCTGAAAATATTACCGGTTTTTATACCAAGCACGGTGATGGCGCCTGTGATCTTGCCCCTCTATTTGGCCTCAGTAAACGCCAGGTTAGGCAACTAGCTCATTCACTTGGCGGCCCAGATTCAATCGTTAATAAAACCCCTACCGCTGACCTTGAATGTCTTAGCCCACAAAAGGAAGATGAGGCTGTTTTGGGTCTGTCTTACGATGTGATTGATGACTTTCTTGAGGGCAAAGAAGTTTCTACAGCCAATGAACAGCGCCTAATTGAGATTTATAATAAAACGCAACATAAGCGCCTACCGATTGCGACGGTATATGACTAGCTTTTTATAATTGATACCACCAAGCTGTTTTAAGCACTATTTGTTGTGTTTTATCCAAAGTATTTTTTTGCCCTAGGCTAAGAGCTATACCTTGCATAACCTTTATATCAGCTTGACTCTTAAAATCTTCAACCCGAACAATCAACTGCCAATATTGATGGGTCATATTGCAATGTAAAGGGCTTTTAAAAGGACCTATATCAAGGCATTTAAAACTGATTATTTTTGCATTTATTTGCGGGGATAATAAAGAATTTAATGGGATATCAAACTCTCCATCACTGTTAAGGTAAGCCGAGTAATCAACAAAATAATCTTTATTAGTTAAAACATAATTAATAATATTATGTGATGCTAACTTAAGCTCAGTACTTGTTTGATAATTGCGCACCACTATACTGCTCACATTGGTGGAATTAACCACTGCTATGGCTACAAATTGCAAAAATAGCAACATCAACAGGGTTAATACCAGTACTGAACCGCACTGTAGGTTACTTTTTAATATCAAACTGCAATTGATTAGGCAACCTATTTATGATTGGTGCCAATCCCTCAAATAGTTGATAATAACCACCCTCATCAATCACATAGGTTTTATTAGCATAGGTAAACTGCCTACCTCGATGACTTACCCCTTGCCATGCACTTCGCGCTAAAATATTAAATCTAACCGCAACTACCCTTTGCCATTGATCTGCAGTTAATGGTGGCGTTAGGTAATTCACATGACATTCAGAACTGTCTGGGGGAGTGGCTATGCCATATTCAACCTGAAAATCTTCAACCCCGTCAACCAAAGGCTCTGAGCGAGTATATTTACCATTTAAATAACGCCTCCGCTTAAACACCTTATCTTTTGATAGGTAGTACAGGGTCTGCTGCCAAGCTCTAACAGGCGCAGGCTTTGAACCCTGCATCAATTGAAACGCTGCTGGGTTATCCCCACGATCTATTATCGGATCAGCTGTATCCAATGAGCCCTGAATATACATTTGTTGTGATTTTAGCCTGTATCTAGGCGATTGCTTTTTTACTGTCGGTCTTCGAACCAAAATCACATCTGTGTCGGTTAAAACAGTTTCGCCATCACAGAGCTTGTACCCTTCTTTAGTATTATCTATGCCTGAAAGGGGGTATGGCATTGCCTGAACAATATTTTTTTTGCTGACAGACTGACAAATAGTTGGCACTGAGGTATTAGCTGTAAAGGCATAATCAAAGTCACCATAAAACCCAGCCATACTTATCTCTCGACTAAGCAACCCCGTAAGATATTGGCCATGCTCCAGCACTTCAGCCGAGGCCTTTATTTCTTCTAAAATCCATAGAGTTTTACTAGATAGCTTATGGATAGCGCTAACAACTATGACACCCATAGATGCGGCAACCATAAGTTCAATAAGACTATAACCTTTTCGGCTTATGCCAAACCTATGGCTTAGCACAGATACCACTATTGACTAGCGTATTTTGCTGCTGGTAGTTGGCCTGCATAATAAACTGTAAATCATCGCTGATGTGTTGCTGGGTATATTTGATCCTTAAAATAAGTTCTGAATAACCCATAAAGGCAGTACTAATAATAAAGATACTTATCATTAACTCAATATAGGAAAACCCATGCAGAGACAAATTATGTGGACTAATAATTCCAGTTTTCACTGGTTGCTCCAAGATGATTTAGCCAAAAAGTTTTTTCTTTATCACTGTCCACGTAAGGAATAGCCTTAATACTATAACCAGTGGGTAAAAATGCTTGTTCAAGTTTTATATGGTAGTGTTTTTCTAGGGATTTTGGCGTATTTATCCCCAGTACTGATAAGGTTTCAGCGTAGCTACCATGCCGCTGCCAATAGCTTGCCTGACGAATAGAAATATCTAATAAAAAAGCTTTTGCTTGAGCCTTACGGTTGCTATCAAAAAGTGACTGTTTATTGGAATAATTAACAACCAATAGTAGACCAATGATTGCAACAATGGTCATAAGCTCAACCAATGAAAAACCATCTGTTTGTAAATTTTTGCGTTTCAATAGCATCTCACCTCCATGTTTTTGCTATTTCAGAATGTTGAAGAACTATTTTTACACATCAGTTTACGACCGATCTTTTCATCATATCCATCTGCATCTTGATCCTGTGATATTCGAACTCTTCCGCTATGAAAAAAAATTACCTGCTTGGCAAAATCTGTTTTCTCAGGATCACATAGAGCTATATTCCCAGATTCCATTGATTCACCATTTTGCTTAAGACGAATAAATGGGCGTCCAGAAGCTGACAATTTAGTGTTAAATTGCTCGATAGCAATCTGTTTATATAGATGCTCATTTTTATTCCATTGATGATTGTTATTGCTGTCTTTAAAAACTATCAATTTAGTACCTGAATGCGGCACACATCTAAAATCAGAATTAACAGGGCAGACCTTAATTTGCGTATATTGAGCGATTGCAATACTGCGAGCCAACTCCAATGCTGTTTTAATTTCCCATGCTTTTAGGCTAACCGCATGCCTACTTTGATAGCCAAAATAAGAGGGTAAAACTAACAGCGTTAACACAGACAAAATCATTATTGTCAGCAACAATTCTATCAGTGTGAATGCATTTAATTTATTAATGATGATTAATTCCCTCAATAAGTTTAAAACGTCCTTTGAGGATGTAATTGAAGCAGAAAAAAACACTCCATATAAAAAAATTCTAGTTTCTGTGACAGTGCTCTCAATATTGGGCTCTATATGGTTCTGTGTTTTTATTCATACTCGCCGTTAAAACTAAAATTGTTCTAATTCATGTATAAGAACGCTTTTTTTAACCATCTGTTATTTAATTCCCCTCAAACAACGCTTACTATTGTCACAACAATTTTTATACTGATTTTACACTGAGGGATTTATGCGACATTTCTTATTCGCTTTTGCGGCAATCATGACTTTTGCTGTTTCAATCAACGCTAATGCTTTAACAACAGATGAAAAGGTTGAGGCTCTTTTAGCTAAAATGACGCTAGAAGAAAAAGCCGGTCAACTTAACCAATACAGTGGTTATGAAATTATTACTGGCGATATTGATGAATCAAAAATTAGCCATCGAAATCTCTTGGTTAAAAAAGGTCTTGTAGGCTCCGTATTAAATGTTCTGGGCACTGAAGATGTAGAAAAGGCTCAGCGCTATGCGGTCGAGGAAACGCGTCTTGGCATTCCGCTGATATTCGCTTTTGATGTTATTCATGGCTATCGCACTATCTTTCCTATTCCCTTAGCAGAAGCTGCTAGCTGGGATTTAGACGCGATGGAGCGCTCTGCCCGCATTGCGGCAATTGAGGCGTCAGCTGCCGGCCAAAACTGGACCTTCGCACCTATGGTAGATATCTCTCATGACCCAAGATGGGGTCGCGTGATGGAAGGTGCCGGTGAGGACCCCTATCTTGGAGCGAAAATCGCCAAGGCTAGAGTTAGAGGCTTTCAGGGTAATGATCTAAGCTTACCCAACACTATCGCCGCTACAGCTAAGCACTTTGCTGCCTATGGCGAAGTGGTTGCGGGTCGTGACTATAACAACGTAGATATCTCTCGCCGTAAGCTATGGGAAACTCATTTGCCACCATTTAAGGCGGCCCTAGATGAGGGTGTTCGCTCATTTATGAATGCCTTTAATGAATTTGAGGGCGTGCCATCCTCGGCTAACACCTATCTTATAACCGATATTTTGCGCGGTCAGTGGGACTATAAAGGTGTGCTGGTGTCTGACTGGGACTCTTTTGGCGCTATGGTGACTTCTGGGGTTGCTTCAGATGATGCTGAGGCAGCTGAAATGTCTCTAGAAGCTGGTAGTGATATCGATATGGAAAGTGATGTTTTTGTTAACTTCTTACCGCAACTAGTTCGCGATGGTCGAGTTGATGAAGCACAGGTTGATACAGCTGTTCGCAGAGTGCTTCATATGAAATATGAATTAGGTCTGTTTGATGACCCCTACCGATATATTAATGTAGAACGCGAGAAAAATTTAATTTTGGCGGCTGAGCATCGTGCAGCGGCAAGAGATATGGCACGCAAATCTGTGGTGTTGCTTAAAAACGATGATCAACTACTTCCCTTGGATAAAAATATCAAAGATATCGCTGTTATTGGACCTCTAGGTGATAACCAATTTCATATGAATGGCTTTTGGCGTGGCAAAGGTCAGGCTGAAGATGTTGTCACCCTGCTCGATGGTATTAAAGCCAAAGTTTCAGAGAATACACGCGTGCGCTTTGCTGAGGGCTCTGGCCTTGAATCTATCGATAAAAAGCAATTGCGCAAGGCGGTTAAGCTAGCCAAAAAATCCGATGTAGTTATTCTGGCTGTGGGTGAGGATGCCGACAAAACCGGTGAATCAGCCAGCCGAACTAGTATTAAACTTTACCCAGCACAGCAAGCGCTAGTTAAAGCTATTCACGAGACTGGCACGCCAGTTGTTATGGTATTAATGAATGGTCGCCCTCTGGCTATTGAATGGTCTGCAAAGCATATTCCTAGCATCTTAAATGCCTGGCTTTTAGGCTCTGAGGCAGGCAATGCCATTGCTGATGTTTTATTTGGCGATTACAACCCATCGGCAAAATTAACTATGACAGTGCCACGCAACGCCGGTCAAATTCCTATTTTTTATAATGCCAAGCGCGTCAGTAGACCATTGGATAATACGCGCTATACCAGCAAGTATATTGATAGCTCTATTAAGCCTCTTTATCCCTTTGGTTATGGTTTGAGCTACACTCAATTTAGTTATTCACCTATTACTTTAAGCGCGAAAACTATTGGCTTTGAAGAGTCATTAACGGCTAGCGTTACTGTAACTAATAACGGTAAACGCTTTGGTGAAGAGGTGGTTCAACTGTATATTCAAGATTTAGTAGGCTCTGTTGTGCGTCCAGTAAAAGAGCTAAAAGGCTTCGAAAAAATTGCGCTAGAGCCTGGTCAAAGTCAAGAGGTAACTTTTACAATTAGCTCTGATGATCTGGCTTTTTATACCCGAGATATGAGCTTTAAAGCCGAGGCTGGTGGCTTTAGGTTATTTATTGGTACTAGCTCAGAAGATTTGCAAGCAAAAAGCTTTAAACTAACGGCTAAGTAACTATCCCTGGCGCCTATTGGCTATTGCTTTTAGGCGCCTTCTTCAAACTTTAATTAAATAACTGCTTTTCGTCCTCTTTTATTGCTCTTTAGGCGAAATTGTCTGTATTTAATAGGCTTAGCCAATACTATAGGCGCAAAATTTTCTGCGGAGTTATATTCAGTGCTATTCGAACAGATATCCCTAATTTCAGGTAAAACAGTCAAAGCTATTGCTGTTTTTGGCTTAATAAGCTTTTCTTCAATAATTACTATTGCAGAAGAAAGCCCCATCAAGGAACAAAAAGCCCAATTTATACAGCAAAGTTCACAGGCGCCTCTAAGCTGGGATATGGATGCCAATGGTGCGGTCGATGCCCTAACCGATGGGCTTCTCGTTTTACGATATTTATTCGAGCTAAGAGGTGACGCCCTAGTATCGAGTGCTGTAGCCTCTGATTCTTTGTTAACTTCCACAGAAATTGCAGCACGTATAGACACTAACATTACCATTGCTGATATTGATGGCAATGGCGAAATTGATGCCCTCACTGATGGGCTTCTAGTTTTGCGTTATTTGTTTGAACTTCGAAACGATGCTCTGACCGCTGAAGCCATTGGAGCTGGAGCAACTAGAACCGATCCCACTGATATCGGCACTTATATTGAAAGTTATTACCCCGACAATAGCTCAAATTTTAGTAACTCAGAACTACTAGCAGTCGATGATAGCTTTACCACCAATCAGGGTGAAGTTGTCAGCGGCAACCTGCAAACCAACGATACAGGCTTAGTCAATACAGCGGTTATATATAATCTAACAGCCGCCGCAGAAAATGGTACTGCCAGTATTAATAACAATGGAACCTTCAGCTATACCCCAGCCTCAGGCTTCAATGGCTTTGATTCCTTTACTTACAGCGTGACAGATGCGCTGGGTAATGAGTCCTCAGCCTCTGTAACCATCAGTGTTTTCTCATCCACATGGGAATCCATTACTAGTGCAGTTACTGAGGATGTTGATAGCGCTGTTGCTTCATTATTAGCCTCTATGTCCACTGCCGAAAAAGTGGGACAGATGGTTCAGGCTGAAATTAGTGCCGTGACACCCAATGATGTGCGCCAATGGAAGCTAGGCTCAGTACTTAATGGCGGTGGTAGCTGGCCTAATGGCAAAAATTCAAGTGTTGCTGATTGGGTAAGCCTCGCTGATGATTTATATGAAGCAAGTACAGATATCAGCAATGGTGGCGTCGGTATTCCGCTAATTTGGGGTACGGATGCAGTGCATGGTCACAACAATGTAATTGGAGCGACTATTTTCCCTCACAATATTGGCTTAGGCGCCGCTAATAATCCCGAGTTAATGCGTGAAATTGGCGAAATTACCGCTTTGGAAGTGGCAGCAACTGGGATTGACTGGGTGTTTGCGCCAACGCTTGCTGTGGTTCGCAATGACACCTGGGGAAGAACCTATGAAGGTTATTCAGAGGACCCTGAAATTGTTCGCGCCTATGCTGGCGAAATTGTAAAAGGCCTTCAGGGTGAAGGTGTCAACCGCTTTGGCTCTGATAAGGTAGTGGCAACTGCCAAGCACTTTGTCGGCGATGGCGGCACTCAGGGCGGTGTTGACCAAGGCAATACTGTGGTAACTGAATCAGAACTGCGCAATATCCATGCTCAGGGCTATATTTCTGCTCTAGGTGCTGGAGCGCAAACGGTTATGGCCTCCTACAATAGCTGGAATGGTTCTAAGCTTCACGGTAACCAATACCTATTGACCGATGTACTAAAAGAACAAATGGGTTTTGATGGCTATGTCATTGGCGACTGGAATGGCCATGGTCAGGTGCCTGGTTGTGGCGATAGCTCATGCGCCCAAGCGATTATGGCGGGTGTTGATATGATTATGGTGCCCTATGCTTGGCAAGCATTTATCCAAAATACCATCTCGCAGGTAAATAATGGCACCATCCCGATGTCTCGTATTGATGATGCAGTCACCAGAATATTGCGGGTTAAACTGCGTGCTGGTTTCGCTGATAGTGTTAAACCTTCTAATCGTGAACATGCTAACGACACCTCATTAATTGGCGCACCTGCTCACAGAGCAGTGGCTCGACAGGCTGTGAGAGAGTCCCTTGTGCTGCTTAAAAATAGCGATGGCATCTTACCCCTAAATCGTAATTCAAATGTGCTGGTTGCCGGTAGTGGCGCCAATGATATAGGCAAACAGTCTGGAGGTTGGACTGTGACTTGGCAGGGTACCGGCAACTCAAATAGCGATTTCCCTGGTGGTACAACGATTTATCAGGGTATTCAATCTGTAGTTAACTCTGCCGGTGGAACCACGCGGTTAAGCTCTAGTGGCAATTGGAGTGGCACCAAACCCGACGTCGCTATTGTGGTGTTTGGTGAATCACCCTATGCCGAGGGTCAAGGAGACCTATCAAATATTGAGTACCAAAATGGTATTAAGTCAGACTTAGCCATGCTTGAATCACTGCGCTCACAAGATATTCCGGTTATTTCTATATTTATCACCGGTCGCCCACTGTGGGTAAATAAAGAACTCAATGCCTCTAATGCTTTTGTTACTGCATGGCTACCAGGCTCTGAGGGTGCAGGTATTGCTGATGTAATTTTCAAGAATGCCAGTGGTGATATTAACCATGATTTTAAGGGCAAGTTATCTTTCTCTTGGCCGAAATATACCAGTCAGATTATCATCAACCGCAACGATGAAGACTATGATCCATTATTCCCCTATGGTTTTGGTCTTACCTATCAGGATACGGATACATTAGGTGATGATTTAGATACCAGTAACAGTAGTTCAGGTCAGTCTCAAATAACTTTTTCTGTTCCAGGCACAATCGAAGCTGAACAGTTTTCTAATATGGATGGTATCCAAATAGAAACCTCCACTGATAGTGGTGGCGGGACTGGTGGCGGATTAAATATTGGTTATGTCGATCCCGGCGATTGGCTAGAATACAATATTGATGTTCAAACCGCAGGTACCTTCACCATTGAATATCGTTTAGCTAGCTTGCCAGGCAGCAGCGGCTTCCGAGTACTTGCAGATGGTGAACAAATTGATCAGCAGTCTGTTCCGAGTACTGGCGGTTGGCAAAGCTGGATGACACAAACTAGTACAGTCACTCTTAATGCCGGACCGCAGACATTGCGCTTAGATGCTGTGGGTCGTGAATGGAATCTAAACTGGATAAGGCTAACTGCTACTAACTAGATTATTGCAATAAGCCTGTTTCATTAGAAGCAGGCTTTATCTAAAAACCTCTATTCTTTGTGTTCAACTTTTATTCCTGCGGTATTAGCTCTTAGTCGCCATAACTGACGAGCGCGCTCTTGCATATCAATATGGCTATCTGACTCATCGACAATTTCCATACCCAGCATGGTTTCCACCAGATCTTCCATTGTCGCAATGCCCAGTGGATCGCCATACTCACTAACGACCAAACTAATGGCAACTCGCTCATCCACCATAGTTTGCATCAACTCTGGCAGTGATTTTCCCTCTAATATGCTCAAAAAATCCCGTTTAAGCTCACTAAGTTTAGTATCACGACGACCTTTAGACGCTTCTTTAAATAATTCATCCTTGCGCACAAAGCCAATAAAATCTTCACTATGATCTTGAAATATAGGAATTCTGGAAAATCTTAAGGAAGGATCAGTAGGCGAAACCTCACCCACAGTCATATCAGCTGGCAATGAGGCCATCACTGTTCTTGGCGTCATAACATCCTTTGCCACCAAACCCCTAAAGGCTAATAGCGCACTCATAGCCTTAGCTTCGTCGGCGTTGATCACCCCCTCTTGTTGACCCATTTTAGCCAGTACATGAAAGTCATCTCTGGACAGTGAGGGATCGTCAACCTGAGGTGCCAACCAACCAGTTAATTTCTTCGAAACAACCACTAAGGGATACATAGCCCATATTACCCAGCGCAAAATATAGCCACAAAAAGGCGCCAACTGCTTCCAGTAACGAGCACCCAGGGTCTTTGGGATAATTTCCGAAAAGATAAGAATTAGCAAGGTGAGAACAGCAGAGATAATACCAAAATACAACTCGCCAAATAGCTTGGTCGCCTGTGCACCAGCACCGGCGGCACCAACAGTATGGGCTATGGTATTTAATGACAGAATCGCTGCTAGAGGCTTATCAATATCGCCCTTAAAACCGCGCCATAAACTGCCTAACTTAGGGCGCTTGGACTCCAGAGAAGCCAAATATGTTGGCGTAAGTGATAAAAGTGTGGCCTCAAGCAGTGAACATAAAAAAGAAAAACCTAAAGCCAAGCCTACGTAGATAGCTAGAACACCCATTTTAAAAACTCATAAAATACACATATTTATTATGTGTTATAAATGGGCTGTATTCAACGATCTAAATAATAGGTGACAAGAAGGGTTTTGTAAGAAAGGGAATATCGGAAGTGGTAGGAACACGCAGACTCGAACTGCGGACCCCTTGCATGTCATGCAAGTGCTCTAACCAACTGAGCTATGCTCCTATTACTTCTGAGGTGTGCATTTTACACATCAAAAAAATTATTTGGAAGCAGAAACCACAGTTCTTGGCTTATGAATACTTTTTCAAATTTTTTTGAGCACAATCAACAAACATTTCTACTTCTTATCTTAATGCACAGACATTGCCGAAGATCGATTAATATCGTACTTTGAGTCAATATAATTAGGGGCAAGGTGTTCAGACCAGTGAAGTTTATTTAAATAGTCCATCACCAGCGTTTTATCTGCACTGGATACAGCCAACTCTCGATCGAATCTCTCTACCGCTAAGCCCATAACCTCGTAGGCTTTCTCTTTATAACCCAAGCTATTAAAAGAATTGGCAAGCAATTGGGTTGAGGCATAAAACCATTCATAGGCTACTGCCGCATCTATCTCTTTATTACTCACTAATATTTCTGCAATTTCAAAGGCACAGCCGCAATGAGGTATGGCCTCTATCCACAAACTCTGCTCATTAAAGAACTGTCCAGTATCAAAGCCCTCTTGCCAGAAACGTATCGCCTTGGTCACATTTGCATTTAACTCTTGACGATGAGCATCGCAGAGGAAAGACAATTTCATGAGTATTTTCCCTAAAGTTTAAAAAAAATAAACAGGACAAACCGTTAAATACAGTGCCCTATTAAAACGTTATGGGGATACTACTTGATTTATTTCTAAATGTAAATGATAATCATTATCGTTTACAGAATTGGAGAGCTTAATATGAATCAGTATATGCCAAAGCAACAACAAAGATTTTTCTCTTTAGCTATGATCACCAAGATTATTTTTAGGGTATCTATCTTCTGCTTGCTAATGTGTCTATATGCTTACAGCTGGGAAATAATTTACCGTTAATTAAGTTACTATGATGCCAGACTTTTTTCACGCAATTTACCCAGTAGATCACGGGTATTGGCAGCTTCCTCAAACTCTAAGTTTCGAGCATGTTGATACATCTTATCTTCAAGCCGTTTTATTTCTTTCGCCATATTCTCAAAAGACTGCTCAGCATTGGCGGTATAAGCTGCAGAATCTTCAGCAACTTTTCTAGCGCGTTTTTTATGCCCCACTGCGGCATGAGCACCTTCCATAATATCCGCCACATCCTTTTTGATGCTTATGGGGGTAATACCATGCTTTTCGTTGTGCGCTTCTTGTAGATTTCGACGGCGCTCAGTTTCATCGATAGCGCGCTGCATTGAACCTGTCACTTTGTCAGCATATAAAATCGCCTTGCCCTCAAGGTTGCGTGCCGCCCTACCAATGGTTTGAATCAATGACTGCTCTGAGCGCAAAAAGCCTTCTTTATCCGCATCAAAAATTGCCACCAAAGACACTTCTGGCATATCCAATCCCTCACGCAGCAAGTTAATGCCGACTAACACATCAAACTCTCCTAATCGGAGGTCTCTAATAATCTCAACCCGCTCCACGGTATCAATATCCGAATGCAAATAGCGCACTCTTACACCATGTTCATCCAGATAATCGGTTAAATCTTCGGCCATACGTTTGGTCAGTACGGTGATAAGAATACGTTCGTTATTTTTGGTTCTTTGGTTAATTTCAGAGAGCGCATCATCTACTTGAGTCAACGCCGGACGTACTTCAATTTTTGGATCTAGCAAGCCGGTGGGCCTTACCACCTGCTCAACCACCTGTCCCTGATTGGCTTCTTCATAGCGGCTCGGTGTCGCGGAGACAAAAATCATCTGCGGCGCTATACCTTCCCATTCATCAAAGCGCAGCGGCCGGTTATCCAGTGCTGAGGGCAGTCTAAAGCCATATTCTACTAAGGTTTCTTTTCGCGAGCGGTCACCTTTGTACATAGCGCCTAGCTGCGGCACCGTGACATGGGATTCATCAATGACCAATAAGGCATTATCTGGCAAATAATTAAATAGAGTTGGCGGCGGCTCGCCCGGCGCAACACCTGAGAGGTATCGGGAATAGTTTTCAATACCGTTGCAATAGCCCAACTCGCGCATCATTTCGGTGTCGTAACGAACCCGCTCTTGCAGGCGCTGAGCTTCTACTAACTTATCATTAGATCTCAGTTGCTCTAAACGCTCCTTTAACTCATCTTGAATTTTATCTACCGCCACTAAAATCTGCTCACGGGGCGTTACATAATGAGTTTTAGGGTAAATAGTAAATCTTGGAACAGTGCGAAGAACCTCTCCGGTTAGGGGATCAAAAAGGCAGATTTCTTCAACTTCATCATCAAACAGCTGAATTCGTACTGCTTCGTAATCGGAATCCGCCGGATATACATCAATAACATCGCCTCTAACGCGATATGAGGCACGATCGAAGTCAATATCGTTACGTTTGTACTGAAGCTCTGCTAAACGCCTTAAAATGTCTCTCTGATCAAGCTGCTCGCCTCGAGAGATATGCAATACCATCTTTAAATAAGAGCTAGGGTCACCCAAGCCATAAATAGAAGATACTGTCGCCACCACAATCACATCTTGACGCTCCATCAACGATTTAGTTGCTGATAAACGCATTTGCTCAATATGGGAATTTACTGAAGCATCTTTTTCAATAAAAGTATCAGAAGAAGGCACATAGGCCTCTGGCTGGTAATAGTCATAGTAGGAGACGAAATATTCAACCGCATTATTAGGAAAGAAACTCTTAAATTCACCATAGAGTTGGGCAGCAAGGGTTTTATTGTGAGCTAAAACAATAGTCGGTCTTTGAACCTGCTCAATAACATTAGCAATGCTGAAGGTTTTACCAGATCCAGTAACACCTAACAGCGTTTGAGATGCCAAACCGTTCTCCAAACCCTCAACCATGCCGCTAATGGCATTGGGCTGATCACCTGCTGGCTTGTATTTACTCTCTACTTTAAACGGTTTAATTGGGCGTAATTTTTTCGAGCTCAACAAGATTGTTTATCCACGTTATTCGAGGCACATAATTCGCCAAAGAATTTGTTATTCTTTTCCTCAAGGCTAGTAATCAATGCACCAGCCCCCTGCTTCTCGAGTATTTTTTTGAATTGATGCTTCTTAACCGCCACATAGGTAATGCCCTTGAAGCGGACGTCTACAGCTTTCCATACACCTGAATTACTACGCTTCACAAGAAAATCTAGATTCAGATCCGGCAGAATTTGGGATTCCATCATCATCTGTACCCAACCCATCTTACCTGAATCACTAATGGCCACATCAACCAACTGAAATTTCTGCCCACTGTAAAAACCAATACCCTCGAAAGCATAGCGAATTAATGTTTTATCCACGGCAGCTACAAGTTTATGCTGATTTTCTTCCGTTAAGGATTTAAAACTTTTTCCACCTATCAGCGCCTTAGTGGTAGAGCTAGAATCCCAGTAGGGACGAACATGCTTGTCGAGAAAAGCTTGGAAGGCTTTAGGGTCTTTTTTAAACTTTTCTTGCTGACTTAATAACTGCTTGCTAACCGAAGCAATAATAGGCTCAAACTGCAGGCGTAAAGAAGCTTTTGCATCTAATTCATCGCTTTGCACCACAGGCATAAAAAAGCATATCAGAACAAAAATAGATAACCGTTGAGATTTTAAGAACCTGTATAACACCAGTAAATTCCAAAATAAAAGACAATAATCTAGTATACATTGTCTAAGATTTTTTTACTGAGTAGTTCGACCTTAGCGCTATAAATTTCAAGAAAATGTAACTTCAAAAACACTGTAACTAAATATCCGACAGGTAAACCTGATATTTCCTGTAGGAAACTGTTGACTCACCTACTCGAGATGCCTAAAATGCCCCGCTCAACAAGAAACACCATTCCGCCTTAGCTCAGTTGGTAGAGCAAATGACTGTTAATCATTGG
>CBFIHQ010000024.1:0-19819 GCA_965662525.1 uncultured Porticoccaceae bacterium | reverse complement strand
TGATAAAATGGGATAAGATCAA
This sequence comes from uncultured Porticoccaceae bacterium, assembly GCA_965662525.1. GTDB lineage: Bacteria > Pseudomonadota > Gammaproteobacteria > Pseudomonadales > Porticoccaceae > HTCC2207. Next base: position 19,797 of record CBFIHQ010000024.1, on the reverse strand, counting down.
AGGTAATATTTCCAGAAATAGACACTGTGGCCGGGTTGTTCGAGCTATTGGGCATATACTCTGCAATATAGACTTCAATAGCCGTTGCGCTGGTTCTTGTGGCTTCGCTTGAAACAGCGCTATTAACCAAAGCATCACCACTGAGGCCAAATAAATACCGCAATAAAAGTAAGCCATCTGTCAGTGCATCAACATTACCGTCTGCATCAATGTCGGCAATACTGATCACTGTTGCAATTTCCGACTCAATTTCCGCTGTTGATAGCGTTGAGCTTGCAGACACAGCACTAGCCACAAGTGACGCCCCAGTTAAGCCAAAGGCATATCTAAGAAGTAAAAGACCGTCGGTCAGTGCATCAGCAGTACCATCCTTATCAATATCCCAAGAGATAATATTGCCAGTGTTACTAGTCGACTGAGTAGTTAAGCTTTTATTTTCAAACGCATTAACACTATCGAAAGAGCCACTAGATGTGATAGAGGCATCGGTTTTACTTTGCTCTAGGCTTTTGTAGCCCATGTCGTATGAGTCAGATGAAGCGCCATTTATCGGGGCATTATCAGGTTTGCAACCACTTATGAAGGTAAGGAGCATAAAAGAGAGGTAAATCTTGAAAAACCGAGCCATACGTGACCTCTTATAGAATATTCTTTTTGGTCCAACCCTATAGTAGATCAAACCCAACAATAAAAATACGCCTACAAACTTAATTTGGTGCATTTTAATATTCAGAGCTAATAGGTATTTTCTGGCCGCGCTCGTTTTTCTAGATTAGCTATGCATCTAGTACTTTAGTATTAGATACTTTGGTGAGTGCAATGTTTATTATGGTGTGAATTAAAAATTACAAAATAATAATTCAGGTTTTTATCTGGGAGAGTTTCTGTGTTCAAACAAAATATTCTTAAATTAGCTTCATTAATCTGGTTTGCTTCCTTTCTATATTCTATACCTGTTCATGCTAACGATGTTGAGCAAGGAATTGAAGAGCAGGTGGTTTTTAGAGATGGAAGCATCTCAGAGGTATGGGATTCAGGATTAAATGCATATGATGAAGGTATAGACTTTAGTGTTTGCTTTGATCCAAGTGGCTGCCCGAATATTGATTTTGGTATTACAAGTGATGCAGAACGTGGTGACGTGGTATTTATAAGTCACGCAGATAATGATCAAGGAAACGCCGCTTTTTTTGATTCAACGAATACCCTAGGATTGGGCCAGCACAAACAAGGATTCCTGATATTTGATATCCAAACCATCAACGGCACTTCAGAATATTACATAATAATAAGCTGTGTATATCCCTGCGAAAGCGCCCCTGTTGCATTTACAACGAATGGAACTGGTCAATGGCAAACGATACATTTGCCTGTCAGTGCATTTATGACCAATGGACTCAATGAAATAACCATAGATAGAGTAAGCACAATCACATTTAGTGCCGCTAATCAGCGTAATGCATTATTTCATTTAGATAATATTTATTTTTCAGTAAACGATGATTGGGATAATGATAATGTGCCTTTTGGAGACGATGTTTTTCCGAATGATCCAACAGAGCATAAGGACTCAGATAATGACGGTATAGGTGATAATGCAGATCTTGATGATGATAATGATGGCGTTGAAGATCTAGTCGATGCATTTCCTTACTCGCCTCTAGAATCTGCGGATTCAGATAATGATGGTTTTGGCGATAACTCTGATGTATTCCCATACGATTCATTTGAATGGGCAGATAATGACCAGGATGGCATTGGCAATAATACTGATCCTGACGATGATAATGATGGCCTTATTGATCAGCATGAACAAATCCTTGGGACTAATTCATGGCTTGCTGATTCGGATTCTGATGGAGTAATTGATAGTGAGGATGTGTTCCCAACAAATTCCAACGAAAGCATAGATACAGACGGTGATGGTTTAGGAAATAATGCTGATCAGGATGATGATAATGATGGTGTAGATGACGCCATAGATGATCTGCCAATAAATCCTTACGAAACTGTTGATACTGATCATGATGGCATTGGAAATATATCTGACCCTGATGATGACAATGATGGTGTTTTGGATGATGATGATAGATTCCCATTGGATTTTCTGGCATCTCAAGATTCAGATCTAGATGAATTTCCAGATTATGCTGAACTGGAAATTATCTCAAATGGTGCAGTTGCAACGGACTGGGATTATGGTATTAATGGTGTGGTTTCCCGTTATAGTGTTGCTGCAAATGTTGAGCAAGAGCAGGTTCAATGGTTTGTTGATAGCGCGCACCTTACTCATTGTATAACTGATCAATCTTCAAATTTTGATGGTTTTAATCAAGAATCTTTTGAAAGAATAAGAAAACAAGGAATCAGTGAAGAGCTTAAAGATCATCATCAAAGTGATTTTTATGACGATGAGAATCGCTGTCAATATCAAAAAGTAACATCATATTTGGATGCATCTTCTGATGAGGCCTCATACTTGGAAGTTGAATTTTCTGGGTTACCGAAACCTGATAGTGCGAGGTATACCCAAGGTGGTAATGAAGGACTGTATCCACTAAATGGTATCGCTATATCTAGATCCGAGCCAATTAACCTATCTGAATCGAGAAATCTGTACTTAGAGATAGTTGTTAAGACGCAGCCACCAGTGAGCGCACCTATTGGTTATTCCGGGCCACCGCTCTTAAGAGTAGCACTTGCAAGCGACGTGCTTGAACCTTTTGAAAATAGACTTTTTTTTGATTTCGAACATACAGACAATCGTTGTTATGGCAGCAGTATGCGAAATAATGACTTGCCATTTGCCCCATCAATTTGTGACTACAAAACATATAAAATTCCAATCAAAAATGATTATTTTGTAAAGGATAAAAATGTTTTTACAGGTTTTTCAGTTAATGATTCCGGTCATTATCTAGAAAATATAAAGCATCTAATTATTTCAACCAATTACAATGCGCTTCTAATGCATTGTAATTGGTTTTATTCCTGTGATGATTACAGTTTAAGCCACCATTTTAAAAGCATAAAAATTATTTCTGGTGATCAGTTTAGCAACGATCCAACAGAATATATGGATTCAGATTTTGATGGTTTGGGCTCAAATTCTGATCCAGACAATGATAATGATGGCATTCCAAATGAACTAGATGCCTTACCGTTTGATCCAAATGCCAACGCAGATTTGGATGGTGATGGTGTTGCTAATTATTATGATATGGATATTAATGGTGATGGAGCTCCTGGTTATCGATATTCGTTTAAGTTTGGAAACGGAGATCCAGAAAGGGGGTGGGTATTAGAAATTAGCGAAGACAGCCTTTTTCACGAGGCAGCAATTATTGCACACGAGGTAGCAATGAGAGAAGGCGATGATGATTATTTTTATTATAACCTCGATAAAATAAAACGCTTTCTACCATATCAGCCTACTCCTGAATATCCCTTGATAATTCCCACAGTTGATGGAGGAGAGATCTCTTGGACTGGAGGTAATGAATTTACCTCAAATGATCGTGATGATGATAATGATGGTTACTTACTAGAGAATGATCGTTTCCCAAGAAATCCATTAGAATGGGCTGATGATGATAATGATTGTATTCCGGATAATATTGATGATGATTTATCAAGCATTGCAGATAGAGATTGTGACGGACTTAATAATGATATTGATACCGATGATGATAATGATAGTATTCCAGATAACTTAATCGTTAACTTGGTTGAGGATGGAAATATCAGTGATGGTTGGACAGCCAGTCCTCTCACCATAACAGACAATGATAATAACGAATGTAATTTAGATTTAGTAATTTCAGATCAAACACCAACAAACTGTGATTTTGATAATAAAATCATAGGCTTTAAATTGGATTTTAATGACAGTATTAATGTTCATTCGTTGGATGATGATGGTTATTGGGTGCCCGCAGGGTTCTTAGAGTTCAAAATTAAAGCAAATAATATTTCTGATACGGATACTTTGGAAGTAACTCTTGAAACCACAATGCAAGAGATTTCAGTGCCGCTCAAAGTAATTCTTAGTGACTTTTATACAACTACAGAAATTGATGATTGGGTATCTATCAAGTACCCCTTGTATGATTTTTACAATCAAAGTACCGCGCGATTTTGGAATGAACCAGGGTCAGATAACCCTAGTTTAATTCCCTATTTATCAAGGATAGAAAAATTAAGCGCTCAATTGAGTTACAACCACAATGAATTTTCTATCAGTATAAAAAGCATAAGGTTTGTTGTTTCTGATATGTTTCCCGAAGAAGAGTTTATACATAACAATCTCAGTTTAACCAGTATTGATTTTGATAATGATGGATCGATTGCATGGAATGACCCAAGACCATTTTTTCCTGATATTGATACCGATACTGATGGAGTTGCTGATGAGTTAGATAACGATATTGATGGCGATGGTTTTCCTAATGACTATGAGTATGAAATAGGCACAGATCCATACGTTGCAGATTCTGATGGTGATGGCCTTAATGATCGTTTTGATAATTACCCCAATGACCCATCCTTGGGGGGTATGATTCATGATATTTCCGGTGTTTGGAGAAACGCTAATAGACTTAATGCTATGGGCGTTGGTCCCCTTGAAGGTGATACCTCCTATTGGTCTATTGATGACTTTGAACTAGGTCGTCGTGGTTGCGTATTTGATGATACCTACACATTTACTGCTGATGAAAATACACAGTCAGGCGGCGGTCTTTTCTCACAAGAAATGGACGGCTGGACTTGGCTTGAATCATGGGCAAGTCCCGATGGTCTAGAAAGCTGTGGTGATCCAACACTACTTGAAAATTATCCGTGGGATGGTCAAGAAACTGGTCTTACGTATAGGTGGGATCCAGAGCAGGGTCAGCTGACTGTTATAGGTCAGGGTGCCCATATTGGCTTCCCGCGCATTACAAATTCTGGTGATGCATCTTCTGATGGTCCTGCAAGTATTGTTACTTATAATGTCGAAACGGCATCTGATTGCCATATCTCACTAAACATATTGTCTGGTGGTGACCTTTGGTGGCACTTTGAACTTGAGCGTATTGCCATGGCCGACGGTTCGCCAGCAGAGCACTGTTTTGCCGAAGATTATGATAGCGTGGGCTCTGACTCCTCAGGTGATACTGGTGGTGATACTGGTGGTGATACTGGTGGTGATACTGGTGGTGATACTGGTGGTGATACTGGTGGTGATACTGGTGTTAGCTTATCTTCTACTGCTGAATTCATTGAAGCCTTCGGTGGATCAATAATTGGTGAGGGGGACGCGTATACATTCCCTACCGGTGCAGAAGCCTGGGCTGGTTTTGCTAACATGAACGCTGATATGTATCCATTAAGCTTCTCTAAAGCCGGTAGCATTAGTTTTACAGGTTCGGTTGCTGATGGCGGTGATGTTGATGTTTATTTCCGCTTAGAATTTAAGCCACATCCAGATGTTGATCCATCTTTTGACTCTGAAACGATTACTGTTTCTGGTGCAAGCTCAACGACCTATACTGTTGCGATTCCATCGCAGGGTGCTAATACCTTTAGCTCACTGATTATGTATGTAGTTACTCAGGATGCTGATGTAACCGTTGCTAACGTTGTGGTTTCAAGTGATGTAGTCGATACAGGTGGCGATACAGGTGGCGATACAGGTGGCGATACTGGTGGCGATACTGGTAACGATACTGGTGGCGATACGAGCGTTGCAGGTGAAACTGCTGCGTTTACTCAAGCATTTGATGGTACTACAGTTGAGGTAACTACCTTTACTTTCCCAACTGGAGCACAGGATTGGGCTGGCTTTGCCAATATGAACGCTGATCTCTATCCATTGAGCTTCCCAGAAGCCTCTGTGATTAACTTTACAGCGTCGTCTGATGAGCCGGTTAATATTAAGTTTGTATTTGAATTCAACCCATATCCAGATGTTGATCCAACATTTAGCACTGCAGAAGTAACTGTTAATGGCGCTTGTCAGGCTTACTCGGTTGCTATTCCAGCGCAAGGTTCAGATACCTTTAGTTCATACTTGCTCTATGTTATTGAGCGCGACATATCAGTAACAGTTGATAATGTTGTAATTGGTGGTACTGCACCGGTTTGTGATGCTGGTTCTGATACCGATACTGGTGGCGATACCGATGCTGGTGGCGATACCGATACCGATACCGATACCGATACTGGTGGTGATACCGATGCTGGTGGTGATGCAAACGCCAACCCTGCCGCTGCGCTCTGGGTGCCATTTGATGGTAGTGGGACGACTAAAGAAGGTGATACCTATGAGTTTCCTTCGGATTCACAAACTTGGGCTGGCTTTGCCAACGATAATGCTGCGTTATATCCATTTGAGTTTGCTGAAGCCGGTGTTATTAACTTTACCGCATCTTCTGATGAGCCGGTTAACCTGAAGTTTGTATTTGAATTTAATCCTTACCCAGATGTTGATCCAAACTTTGAATCATCAACGGTAACTGTTGACGGTGCATGTGCGCAATACCAAGCTACAATTCCTGCGCAACCAGCTGGCCAGACCTTCAGCTCATTCTTGATGTATATTATTGAGAATGATATCCCTGTAACTGTTAATGATGTAGTAGTAAACGGTGCTACTGCAGCATGTGGTGTTTCTGATGCTATCTCAGATGAAGAAGCTGCTAGGTTAGCAGAGGAAGAAAGGTTGGCCGAGGAAGCAGCTGCAGAAGCTGCTGCTGCATCAGAAATAACAGTTCCTGAATTGGTAGCTGATACTCAACACGTCTATATATCAGAAGAAACCTTATCAGAAGATGGAAGTCAGTTAACGATTAAACTTTCCTATCTGGTTGACGATGCAACTCTTACTAGTTTGGGTTTTGAGCTTAATTTTGAAGATAGTGTATTGAGCTTAGATTCTGTTTCCGATGTCGCTAGTGGTGCTGTTGGTTCCGGTGCGCTTAATGATGATGGTAATGGTTTAGTTTTTGCTTGGGCTGATCCATTTGGTGGCTCATGGCCCGGTTCTACTGAAGCTGAATTAGCCACAATCACCTTTAATATTGCTGAGGGTGCAACAGGCTCGACACTCCTAACAATGCGAGATACAGATATCCCTCCCGGTTACCAATTTGATGGTCAAGCACAGCTAGTTGATGTTGTAGCTAGTTCTGATGATTCTTCAGATTCTGCTGATGAGCCTGTGTCAGAGCCAAATGATCCAACTGTTACACCGATAAATATTACATCCTCTAGTAATGCAGCTGGGTTTGAGTTTGTTGGTTTAAATTGTATTTTATCGACAGAATCAAATGATACATGTGCGAGTCCTGAATATCTCAATTACACGCAATCAGCTTATGTTTCGAGTAGTAAAATGAATGGTCCAGAAAAAGTAGTTACTATTTCTTACGATTCAGATGATTCGACAACAACAGGGCTTGGATTACGTGTTCATTTTGATAGTTCTGAAATGACCCTCAGCGCCGTGTCTCAGGAGGGGTTAACACTGGATCGAATATCAGAGCCCTCTGCCGATGCTATTTATGCAGATAATGATGACTTTGATAGTGACCCTGAAACTGATAGCTATGTTCTTGCAGGTTGGGCATCCTTGTTTGGTCAGTGGCCAAATACAAATAGCGCTGACTTATTTACCCTGTGTTTTAACTCTCCCGAAGGATCTAATCCTGAGGATTGTGGTTTATTTGGAAGCAATTGGGACTTTGACCAGAGCGGTGAAGTAGATGCATTAACTGACGGACTATTGCTCCTGCGTTATGCATTTGGACTGCGAGGTGATAATTTAACGGCTGAAGCTATGGCTCACTCCTCTATAATGACCTCTCAGGAGGTTGAACAAGCTATCCAATATTCTTCACAAATGAACGATATCGATGGCGATGGAGACGTAAATGCGCTTACGGATGGGCTGCTATTACTCCGTTACTTATTTGGCTTAAGAGATAGTAATTTGATCGATGGGGTTATTTCTGAAACCGCAGCAAGACATACAGAGGGTGCAGTAATGCAGCACCTTGAGAATCATATGCCCAGCATGTAATTAAAACTTTGTTAACCCAAAAAGGGCTCCTATCTAGGAGCTCTTTTGGTTTTAGGTTATGCTATAAAAAATCCCAGTAATACCGTAGCACCATATTAGGAATAACCAATGAATATCCTTATTAATCGTCTGCTAGTCAGAAAAGCATGGCTGAAAATACTATTGTCAATTTTACTGCTTTTATTGGGCGGCTATTTTTTTGGGGCCAAAATTTTGTTAACACTAGTGGCATTCTTTGCCGCATCAGTGGCCAATGCTTCGGCTATAGGTGGCGGTTTCTTGTTTATGCCATTATTTATCTTTGTCTATCAGTTAGCACCACCTGTAGCGCTTAAACTAAGTATTGCCACTCAGGCCTTTGGCATGTCTTCAGGAGCGCTTACCTGGGGGCGCGACTATATAGATAAAAACGCATTTATTTTAGCTTCATTTGCCAGCATCTGTGGAGTTTGGTTCGCTACTTATAATTTCGCCGTACCTTCTGGCTATATAAAGCCTTTATTTGCATTAATCTCTCTGGGTGTATTTATTGCCTTAGTTATAGAAATGCGGCTAAAAGTCACTGATCAACAACAAAAGGCATACTTTAGCTTTAATACGATTGGTGTTTTCTTTATTTTGGCAGCGTTTGCTGGTGGTCTAGTCACTGGATGGACCGCTATTGGTGTTGGTGAAGTGGTTGCGCTTTACCTGCTATTTTTTTACCGACTTAGACTTGATAAAGCGATTGGTACTGGTGTGGCTGTGCTAGCGGTAAGTTCAATCGCTGGCTTTATCTTCCACACAGATCTTGGCGGTATTCCATGGGAATTATTGATGTTCACAGTGCCTGGTGTCATCTTGGGTGGGCGCTATGGTGTTATAGCGGCTAAATATCTTGAATCCACCTTTAGCCAATCAGATAGTAAAAAGTTATTTCAAAAGTCACCTTTAAAATTTATTTTTGCCCTAGTTATCCTCGTTGACTGTGTAGTTATTTTACTTTTAGAGTTTTTGTTTTAATTTCATTCTGTAATTTTTTTACTTCTTATGTGAGCTAGTCGACGCTTTTGATAGTGCTTTGAATGCCATAATGGCCATAATTAATAGGGAATTTAATTAATCTGTTAAGGAGAACAGTATGAATATTTCTGTAAATCAGCGAGTAATAATTTTAGTCGCGCTCGTCATAGTATTTGTTTTAGCGTTGCTGAAGGGCCTAGATCAGTCAAACCAGGTTGAAGAGTTATCATCCAGCAAATTACAACTTTCAGATACCCAGCCAGTTACCGTTGTTTCTACTCCCAAACTAAAGCAGACGGGTATTAAATCTAATAACCTAGTTCTAATTAATTCCGCCTCTGCCGGTGAAATAGCCAAAAGCCTTGAAGGTATTGGAGAGGCCATAGCTAAGCGGATTGTAACAAGACGACAAAAACAGGGGCCGTATCAGAATTTTGATCAATTAAAAGCAGTTTCTGGAGTAGGGGAGGCAAAAATTGAGGCCAATAGACAAAGAATTAGTTTTGATTAGACCAAAAGCTAAGAACAAATAAAATATATTAGGTATAATCGCGCGCCATAAATGTCCTGTAATTAAATAAGACGCTATATTTAGCGATAAATTTAAATCTTTTGGGCAGATGAAACCCTTTAAATCGCCCACTGGGTGTTCAATATTAATTTGGAGATAAACGCGCAATGTCTGAACTCACTTGTTTTAAAGCCTACGATATCCGAGGACAACTTGGAACGGAACTGAATGAAGAAGTTGCCTACAGAATTGGCCGTGCTTTTGCTGAGTTTTTACAGCCCAAAAATGTTGTGTTGGGCGGTGATGTGCGATTAACCAGTGAAGAGTTAAAGCAAGCCTTAGCTCGAGGTATTTGTGATACTGGTGCAGATGTTATTGATATTGGGGTAGTTGGTACAGAAGAGATATATTTTGCCACTTCGTACTTGGAAACTGATGGCGGCATTGAAGTTACAGCTAGCCATAACCCCCTCGACTACAACGGCATGAAGCCGGTTAGAGAAAATTCTAAACCAATCAGTTCAGACACAGGCCTGTTAAAAATTAAAGCTATGGCTGAGGAAAATAATTTCCCTGCAGTTGATGAAAGCGCTCGTGGCAGTATTACGCAGGTTTCTATACTTGAACCTTACCTTGATCATTTGTTGGGCTATATCGATCTAAGTACAGTTACGCCGATAAAGCTAGTAATGAATGCAGGCAACGGTGCGGCAGGACATGTTGTCGACGCAATTGAACAGCGCTTTAAGGCGGCGGGGGTGCCGGTTGAGATTGTTAAAATCTTTAATGAACAGGATGGCAACTTCCCCAATGGTATCCCTAATCCTATATTGCACGAAAATCGGGCGCCAACAATTGATGCGGTTTTAGAGCATAAAGCCGATATGGGCATAGCTTGGGATGGTGACTTTGACCGTTGTTTCTTGGTTGATGAAAAAGGTAATTTTATTGAAGGCTACTATATTGTCGGTCTTTTGGCAGAGGCTTTTTTAAATAAAAACCCAGGTGCAAAAATCGTACATGACCCGCGTTTAACTTGGAATACCATTGATGTTGCTAAACGCGGTGGCGGTGAAGCTATCCAGTCAAAGACTGGCCATGCCTTTATTAAAGAGCGTATGCGTTCAGAAGATGCAGTCTATGGCGGCGAAATGAGCGCGCACCATTACTTTAGAGATTTCTTCTATTGTGATAGCGGTATGATTCCATGGTTGTTGGTACTGGAGTTGGTTAGCAAAACTGGCAATCCACTGTCTGAATTGGTTAAGCAAATGGTTGAGGCCTATCCATCGCCAGGTGAAATTAACCGTAAGGTGTCGGATGCTAGGGCAGTTATTGCCGCAGTGACCGAAAAATATCAGGATCAGGCATTGGTGATTGATACTACTGATGGAGTATCTATGGAATTCCCAGAGTGGCGGTTTAATTTGCGAATGAGTAATACAGAGCCGGTGATCAGATTGAATATTGAATCGCGCGGTGATCATCAGATTTTGCAAAAAAATCAAGATGCACTTTTAGCGTTGATTGAATCAGTGTAAATTACTCAAAAACAATTAAGAGTTTTCTATGAAGAGTTGGTTTCTGGTCCAGACAAAACCCCAGCAAGAAATGCGGGCGCTTGAAAACCTTCAGCAGCAAGGGGTCAATGCCTTTTGTCCTCAGGTACTGGTAGAAAAGCTCTTAAGAGGCAAGCGCAAAGTCTCCAAAGAGGTTTTATTTGCCAATTATTTATTTGTTGAGTTTGATGATAAGACTGTTTCAGCGCTGTCTATAAATTATACCCGTGGTGTAAATCGAATTGTTAGCTTTGGCAATACGCCTTCTCAGGTTCCAGCTCAGTTAGTAGCGCAATTAATGGAAAGAGAAGAACAAAGTGTTCAAAGTATGATTACTGAGTTGCCAGAGAAGGGCGAAAATTTGGAAATTTTAGATGGCCCATTTCGTGGACTTAATGCTATATTTTCTCAAATTGATGGGGATTCTAGAGCGATAGTACTTATCACTATTCTTAGTCAAAAGGTAAGAGCGGTAATGCCCCTTCGCAATTTGAGTCGAAGGAACGCCTCAGGCAGCCAAACAATTTGATCACATTATGCAGATTGTTAGGAAAATCATTTAAAACTGGTCTATAAATAATTAACTTAATTGCACAAGTTATTGTTTTCTATTGAAAAGCTATAAATTTTCGTATAAATTGGTAATGTTATGCAATATTAAATTTATTTTAATGGTGCTCCTATGACTATTGCTAGATGGTTAAATTTAAAAGATTTTATTTTTTTCGCGTTTCTTTTTATATTTTCATCAATGGTAGCTTTTAGCGATACATCTGAAGATATAACTGATTCCTCATCCTATGGTTTTACGACCGATCTTATAATCTATGGTTTGGTTGGCTCTAGTATCTTAAATCGTTATTAAACCTCAGTTTTTCGAGTTGGAAAATTATAATTAATAACATTTTATCTGTTTGCTTAATTAAGCCGAGCAGTTTACTTTTTTCTATGCTAATGTGTTTTTGAATTTATTTTTTTAAAGCGTTTTGGAGTTAAGCGGTGAGATTAATATTATCCGATAGAGAATTAGCAAAACTTTTTGTGATGCTTTTTTTAGCTGCATTTTTATTCGGAATTACCGGTCTCGTGGGAATGCTGGTGATGCAGTGGGTAACCCGTCAACGCTATGCTAAGGATGAAGCAGCCAAACATGGCATCTCTCAGGTTAATGCATCACGCTTAGGTGGTGTTGTGGTAATTGGCCTCTGTTTAAGCTTTCTTTTGAGTCGATTTATTGCCGGCTATGAATTTGATGATGTTGGCCCGCTAGGGATTCATATGTGGGGTTGGGTTGCATTTTTATCTACCAGTCTTTTGGGTTTAATTGAAGATATAGATAATGATTTTCTATCGCCGACTCTTCGACTAATTATGTTAACCCTTTTTTTTGGAATTACTTTTTTAATTTGGCCAGAGAATATTCCTAATAATACTGGATATCAGCTCATAGATAATATGATGTCGCAGTCTATTATCGGCTGGGCTGTTGCAGTTATATTCTGTGTTGGTTTTATTAATGCTATTAATATGGCCGATGGCGCCAATGGTTTGGTGCCTGGCATTGTATTTATTGCTGCGGTTATCTTTAATACAGTTATAGGCGCTTTAGTCTGGGAAACACTCTCTATTGTTGCAGGGGTATTTCTACTCTTTAATGTTATTTCCGGTCGTCTTTTCTTGGGCGATGCAGGCGCTTATGGCCTGGGGTCTATTCTTGTATTAGCTGGTTTTTATGCGGTCAATACTGACCGAATCAGCGTTGAATTTGCTGCTGTTATGATGTGTTATCCCTGTATTGAAGTAGTGATGTCTATGGTTAGGCGCAGGGTGGCGCGGCGCTCTATGTTTAAGCCGGATAATTTCCATCTTCATAACTATATTCATCAGCATCTTAAAGCAAACTTAAGATCTCGTGTGGCTGCCAATTCATTCACAGGTCTAATCATTGCTCTTTCTACTACCGGTGTAGCTTTTGCTGGTTTGCATTGGAACGTTTTAGACGCTACAAGTAATGACTGGGGTTGGGTGTTTGTTGCTCAGGTGCTAGTTTATTTGTTAAGTTACTGGGCACTTTCAAGGTCAGCTAAGACAGTATTGGCATAGTGAAAGCTATAATTAAACGCTCTAGTCGCGCGTTGAACTAAAGCCCTTAAAAGATCATCTGTTCTCGGTGAGAAATAATATATATGTCAAATTATAAAATATACGCCATTGGTGCCGCATTAGTGGACACTGAGGTAGAGGTCACCGATAGCTTTCTTTCAGAGCATGCCATTGATAAGGGCGTGATGACTTTGGTTGATCAGTCACGCCAAACCGAATTAATTAGCAGCCTAAATAGAAATGGCGCTAGTCTTTTAAGACAAAGTGGCGGATCGGCCTGTAATTCAGTGGTTGCGGCAGCTCAGTTGGGTTCAAAAACCTATTTTGGCGGCAAGGTGGCTGATGATGATGATGGCGAGCTCTATGCGGCAGATCTAACCCAGGCCGGAGTGTCACATTGTTTTTCGCCAGAAAATCAGGGTGTCACCGGAACATGCCTAGTCATGGTAACTGCAGATGCTGAGCGAACTATGAATACCTATTTAGGTGTCAGCGATAATTTTTCACACTTGGAAATTAATCAGACTGCTTTAGCCGACTCTGAGTGGTTTTATGTAGAGGGATATCTGCAGACGGATGATCGCCGAACAGCAGTGGTTAAGTCAGCGGTGGAATTTGCTAAGCAACAGGGTGTTAAGGTGTGCTTGAGCCTGTCAGATCCATTTGTTGCCCAGCTTTTTGCCGATAATCTAAAGTCAGTGATTGGCGATGGCATTGAGCTAATTTTTTGCAATAGAGATGAAGCGCTAGCTTTTACAGGAGCTGCTGATTTGAGTGAGGCGGCAGAATCCCTCAAACCTTATGCCAAAACTTTTGCTATTACCGATGGCGCAAAGGGCGCAACTATTTTTGATGGCAACAGTCTTTTACAAGTGTCTGGATTGAAAGCAAAGGCTATTGATACCAATGGTGCCGGGGATATGTTCGCAGGTGCATTTTTATATGACATTACGTCAGGTGCTAGTTACTTAAAGGCTGCAGAATTGGCCAATCAAGCAGCCGCTATGGTGGTTGAGCGATTTGGCCCTAGGCTTGAACCGGCTGATTTTGAATTATTGAAAATCAATTAGTTCAGTCATTTTGAACCAATTTAGGTACAATGCAGTCAAATTAAATAATTGATTATTAAAGAATAAACTATGTGTGGAATTGTAGGTGCAGTTGCAGAGCGACCCATTACTGAAATATTAATTCAAGGCCTTAAACGCCTTGAATATCGCGGCTATGACTCGGCTGGTATTGCTGTGCTCAATGAAAAGGGTGTTACTACCTGTATTAAGCGAGAGGGTAAGGTTGAAGCCTTGGCGGCAGCTATTAAAGAACAGGCTCCTACTGGGACTACTGGTATTGCTCATACGCGCTGGGCAACTCATGGTGTTCCTTCAGAGCGCAATGCCCATCCTCACCAATCGGGCAATCGTTTTTCTGTGGTGCATAACGGCATTATTGAAAATCATCAAGAGCTTCGTGAGGAGTTGACAGCCAACGGCTATAAGTTTGCTTCGGATACAGATACCGAAGTTATAGTGCATCTGATCCACCAGCTATCCGCTGACCACGCCAGCTTAAGATCAACGGTTTTTGCCGCCAGTCAACGATTGGTTGGCGCCTATGGCATGGTGGTTTCAGATAGCCACACGCCCGATGAGTTGGTTGTTGCGCGCTCTGGCAGCCCTTTGGTTATTGGTTATGGAGTCGGTGAGCACTTTGTCGCCTCTGATCAATTAGCGCTGTTGCCTGTTACCCAACGTTTCGCAGTGCTTGAGGAGGGCGATGTAGCGCAAGTTACTCGAACCGAAGTCAATATTATTGATGCCTCTGGCAAGGATATCGAAAGAGAAATTGAGCTATCCAATATCTCATCAGATGCCACCGGTAAAGCTGGTTATAAGCACTATATGCTTAAAGAAATTTTTGAACAGCCAGAAGCTATACGCAGAACCCTTAAGGACCGCTTGATAGAGGGCAGGGTAACCCATGATGCCTTTGGAAAGGGGGCGGAAAAGCTATTGAGTAAAATCAAACATGTGCAGATCGTTGCCTGTGGAACCAGCTATAACGCCGGTATGGTGGCGCGCTATTGGATTGAACAGCATGTTGGAATTAGTTGTAGCGTTGAAATAGCCTCGGAGTTTAGGTACAGAGAGTCGTTCGTCCATAAAGATTCCCTGTTAGTAACGCTTTCACAATCAGGCGAGACAGCGGATACCTTGGCGGCATTGCGATTGGCAAAGTCATTAGGTTATCTTGCCTCATTAACCATATGTAATGTTGAAACTTCCAGTCTGGTTCGAGAATCTGACTTGGTCTATTTGATGAAAGCAGGCCCAGAGATAGGGGTAGCCTCAACTAAGGCCTTTACTGTTCAGTTAGCTGCTTTGTTAATGCTGTGTACCTCAATCTGTCAGTCACAGCAGATAAATCCGGAGTTTCAAAAGGATGCTATTGCGGCATTATTGGCTTTGCCGGCACAAATGGAGCGCGCTTTTGGTTTAGAGCAACATATCAAAGACCTATCGGAGCAGTTTGCTTACAAGCAGCATGCGCTTTTCCTTGGACGAGGTGATCAGTACCCCTTAGCGATGGAAGGCGCTTTAAAACTCAAAGAAATATCTTATATTCACGCTGAAGCCTATGCTGCGGGTGAACTTAAGCATGGTCCTCTAGCCCTAATCGATGCTGATATTCCGGTCGTGGTGGTGGCCCCAAACAATGATTTATTGGATAAATTAAAATCGAATATTGAAGAGGTTCGAGCTAGGGGCTCGATAATGTATGTATTTGCCGATAGTGATGACCACTTTAAAAGTGAAGAGGGACTAGAGGTGGTGAATATGGCCCATGCTAACCCTCTTATTGCGCCCATGCTATTTATTATACCACTGCAGTTCTTGTCCTATTATGTTGCACTAGTAAAAGGCACTGATGTTGATCAGCCTAGGAATTTGGCAAAATCAGTTACGGTAGAATAGTCTTAAGCAATTATTAAACTTAGGAAAAAATGCAACCATATGTAAAAAGTTTTATTAGATCTATTGTTGTTAATGCAATTATATGGGGTGTTATCTTTTGGTTCTTTTTGAAGTTTATTCTTTGATTGTTTTTTGGTGAGTTAAAAATACTTGATTTTGGTTAAATAAAGCAATGAGTTATAAGAGGTCATTATGGAAGGGTTGGCAGCAGCAGGGTTTGTTTTTGGCGTTCTCGGATTGGTGGCTTTTGTTCGTTTAGAAAAACTAATAAAAACCCTAAAGAAAAAAGGTATTCTCGAAGAGGATTATAAGGAAGAATAATTGGCTTTCTATTTATGGTTAGCCACAGTAAAGTGAGGCAGGTTTTTTTATTTCAAAATAGATTGAAAATTCACTTTAAAACCCCATTCTTTTTGATATGATGTCTTCTTAAATCCATAAATGCGGTATAAAAAATGAAAAAATTAATCCCTGTATTTTTAGCTTTTGCTTTATCTGGTTGTGCAATTTTTATTGATGAATTTCAGTCTAACCAAAGACAGGTTTTGGAATACTTACTTTCTGATCTGCCTTTGCCAAAGGATGCTGATATTATTAAAGATCCAACAGTAATTCTGGGTACGGGTGATGCAATTTCAGGTCGAGTGGTGCTTGTTTCGGGCTATACTCCCGCTGAAAATCTTATATTTTATGGTAATGAAACGCCAAGCACTGGTTGGGCGTTGGTAAGCTCAAAAGTCGGAGAGGAAATCAATTTGGTTTATACTAAAGAGGGTAGGTATGCCACGATTGAAATTTCCCCTAAAAAAAATCTAGAATCATTTATTCAGGGTAGTTACGGCAGTGATGTGATGATCTCCATGGTTCATCCTGACGCAATTGCGGTTCAAAATCCCTATCAGGGTTTGGAGTATGATGATCAGCCTGAAGCGCCAAGACCTAAGTATCAATATAAATAAACTAACACTGCCTTGATATATTCCTTACGTCTGGCTGTTTTAGAATTTAATAGAGATTTAGTGTCTTTCATTTTTGTTAGGCAGGTGTGAATATAGCTGTCATATAGGGCTCTCTATTGAGCTCTTTATGACATACTTGGTGTGGGTAGCGTTTAGGAAGATTTTTCTTATAATTATGTTTTATTTAATTGATTTCCTCTAAGGGATATCAACAGCTGATATCACGTCAGGCTATTTCTCGTTAATAATTTTTTTTGGTACATAGTCTTCGGGTTTGAAGTGGCAAAATATATTTGCAAACGAATCTCCAATTAGTGGCGTGGGTCGTCCGTGTGAAAGCCTTGCACCCTCGTAAAAAATAATTTCTCCTGGCTTTAAAATCACCTGATGATTGCGGTAATAATTATCATCAATTGATAAAGGCCAGTCTTCATCAACTTGTTGATCAATATTAATGATGGCGCTGATAATATGTGTTTCTAAGCGATCTTGTTGCTTCTTTAAAATAGCACCTCTTTTGTAAACTCTTATCCCGTAAACAAAGGTCGGCATTAAGGCCATGCCGCACCAGGTTTCCATCATTGACTTTAGGGTGTCGTGAATTTCGTCGCGAAGCTCAGTTGTCAGATCCACCAGAATGCTGGTTTTTATTTTCTTTTTATTGGCATTAACAATAAAGTCTCCCAGTACTACCTCTTCTGTGTGAGCATTGAGATTGTCGTGATAGAATTTTTGAATTTTTTTTAGCAATGAAGCAGGTAACTGTGCTTTTCCAAAGCCAACTTCAGTATAGTTGGGGATATAGTCATTGTCTGTTCGGCAATGCATCGGTGGTGCATTGCCAAGTCGACTTTTGCTTCGAAACCACTTGGTGATAATGGCTTTACACCCCTCAAGCACTGGCTGAGCGTGATGTAGGCTATTTTTATTTGGAGATCCATCAGGATTTAAACTAGACCAAATCACTGCCATGCCGTGCTTAGGGCTAAAGTTAGTAGCAACTTTTGGAAAGCTTGTAATGCCGCCGCTCGGAACAGTGTTTAAGTAAATCATAACGGTATAGGTTCGCTGACCCATTACGCTGCCATGGGATGCGATTTCATGTTCTTCGAAGGTATCTGTGTGAGGTTTGAATTCTTGACCTACCTCATAATATTGCCCTTGAATGGGTTCAGAATAGGATGGATCTATGCCTAATAACCTACAAATACGATGGTCTATTTCCTCAATTAGAGGGTCTTTAAGACTGCCTAAGTTACATGTTTTACTGGTTCTAAATTTGCTGTCAGGCTCAAAACTTGATAGCTCAGAGGGTCTTAATTCAGTCCTTATTGCTTCTATGACGTGGGCACATTCATCTTGATTTAAAAAATTTTCGAGATGAAAAAGTGTCAATGCCTCAGAATCTAATTCGACAGAATTAGGTATAAATAAAAATTCTTTTGATAATGGAGTTCCAAAAACAGTTATCTCTGGTGCTTCTTGGCGGTGAATGTTTGTGCTGCGAGGATCAGCTAACTTGTCAGCTGACACTGTAGGTTCAAAATTCATTTTGGCGCGGATAGCATCATATGAAAAACCATGGTTAAGTAATATTTTAAAAATACCATTTTTATCATTACCCGCCGATACATTGGTTTCTATCCAGCTGTGCCAGTCCTGAGTAAACTCAGTTTTAGGAGTGGGCTTATGTTGCATTTCTTGACTGATAGCGTCGAAAGAGAAACCTTCATCAATAAGGATAAAAAAAATCTGATCCTTATCCGCACCGTTGTCGATGTTAGTTTGTATCCAGTTTTTCCAATCGGAAGTAAATTCAGTTTTCATTTATATTTAATCATTTTTGTTTTGTAATATTAAGTAGCTATAGCATTGTGACCAAAAATTATATCTCAGGCTAAACAACTTACCCACCATAAATATTAATGAAGTCAAGCCAAGGTAGCTACAGGCAATTTAATAAAATTAGAGTTGATATTTTTGGCAGTATTTTAGAATACAAAAGATCTATGTAATTCATTTGGACTAGCAAATCACAAGACTGTCTAATATTGATTTTAGATCTAATAATTAACTTGGAGACTTGCAACGGTAATAAAACTGGAAAATTATTATTTTACATGCTATTTTTGGTTTCAATGTTCGTTAAACACCTGTATATTAGTCAGATATATATATATTAGTGTATAGTTATCCGATCAATTAAACTTTCAATGGTAAAAGGTTAAGTAATGTTCAAGAAAAACGAATTGGCTCTTGCGATTTCATTAGCAGTACCTCTTTCTCTTTCTGCGCCAGTTATGTCTGCGGCTCCAGCTGAAGTTTCTGCTAAACTTCAACCTGAAGTCGAGGTGCAAACACCCGATTCAACTTCTGCCTCGTCTGGTACTGGTACTGGCGCAGGGACAGGTGCTGGGGCTACGGGATCTGCTGGTGCTGCTGGTGCTGCTGGTGCTGCCGCTGCCGGTACTATTTTGGGCTTAACTATACCTACAGCTATTGCTGTTGGTGTTATTGGGGCGAAAGTTGTTAATAGTGTTACCAACGATGATACGCCAACGCCAACGCCAACGCCAACGCCAACGCCAACGCCAACGCCAACGCCAACGCCAACGCCAACGCCAACGCC
>CBFIHQ010000023.1:0-20167 GCA_965662525.1 uncultured Porticoccaceae bacterium | reverse complement strand
TTTTTTCCGCCTGTGCAATTTTGCTTTCCTCTCCATCCAAGGCGCCTATGGTGACTTTTAAAACTTTGCGCTTTCCTTGGCGAATAACCTCTATTTTGGTACTAGTATCGGGCGCCAACATACCCACCAGATGAGGTAGATCATCGGCATCGATAATTTCTTGGCCATTAAGCTTAACAATCACATCACCCGGTTCAATGCCGCCCTTGTCCGCAGGACTATCAATTTCTACCGCATTAATAAGTGCTCCGCGAGGTTTATCTAACTCTAAAGATTGAGCTAGGGCCTTGTTAACATCTTGAATGGCGACACCCAACCAGCCGCG
This sequence comes from uncultured Porticoccaceae bacterium, assembly GCA_965662525.1. Classification (GTDB taxonomy): domain Bacteria; phylum Pseudomonadota; class Gammaproteobacteria; order Pseudomonadales; family Porticoccaceae; genus HTCC2207. The sequence continues at coordinate 19,842 of CBFIHQ010000023.1, read as the reverse complement.
TTGTACCACACCGTTTTGTTTAAGTTGCTCTACCACCCTCAGCGCAACACTGCTTGGAATGGAAAATGACAGGCCGATAGAGCCCCCAGTGCGGGAAAAAATTTGTGAATTAATTCCTACTACTCGCCCATCAAGATTAAACAATGGACCGCCGGAGTTACCTGGATTAATAGCGACATCAGTTTGAATAAAGGGAACATAATTCTCGCCCTGCTCTGTTGGCAAGCTTCTGCCTTTAGCACTAACTATTCCAGCAGTCACAGAGTAATCAAGACCAAAGGGAGAACCTATAGCCAATACCCATTCACCAACTTTTAATTTATCTGAATTAGCAAATTCAAGAGCATCAAGACCCTTAGCTTCAATTTTTAGCAGAGCCAAATCCGAACGTCGATCAGAGCCAATAATCGCTGCCTGATATTCACTGCGATCAGAAAACAGAACCTGAATTTCTGTAGCCTGATCGACAACATGATGATTGGTTAAAATAAAACCATCACTAGAAATCACAAAACCCGACCCCGATGAGCGTACTTTTTGCGCTGGTGATCTTGGCTGTCCGCCATATTCAAAAAGGTCTCGAAAAATATCAGGAATTTGCTGTGAAGAATACTGATCAGGAGTTGTGACCGTATTAATTTTTACCACCGATGGTGAGACACCCTCAACTAAATCTGAAAAATCGGGCAGCGCTGCCTGAACTGAGGTTGAATAGAAAACTACCGCTATAAGACAGGTAAAAAGGTTTTTATACACAGAAAAATCTCCGAAGCAACGTTATAACTAAGATAGAATTACAGCTTCTTGGACGGTATCCGCTTGAAATAAAACAGGATTAAACCGAGGATCTTCGCGCAACTTAGCATTGTACAAACTTACCAAGCCACCGCCAAAAGCCAGACCAAATGCGGCGCCAATAACACTGAGAATATCGCTTGAGCTCAACAGCCAAAGCCCTATCAAGCTGGTACCTAGAGGTACAAGATAGGCGCAAATAGAGGCCAGCACTACAACATCCTCAGGGATGGCTATGGTGACTTGCTGACCCACAGAATATGACTCTGTAATCTGCTTAGATTTTAGAACACGCAATCGACTGGCTCTTCCCGTTAACTTGGAAAGCACCGCAGTACCGCAACCTTTTTGTGCGGTACAGGTCTCACAGGCAGATTTTTGAACTGCCTCTACCCACAGAGCATCTTGCTCGACAGAAGTGACAGTTGCGGTTTCAAGAATCATCTACAAATCTCTAAATAAAAACTGATTTACTTTTATACGCTGTTTTTAACATAGTCTATTAAAAAACGTTTGTGAACTAATATCTAAGAGGTAATATAATTTTACAAGGCGTTTATTTTGCCAACCCTTCCCTATCAGCTGGCAAAACATCCTCACTTGTATCCTTGTCTTGCAAACTCTTTGCTTCTAAACCCAACTGACTTTTCTGCCTATCATTGCTTGGAACAAGAATTTTAATTAACGATGGCTGCTGTGAAGTCTTAAATACCCCACCGGCATTAACTGTACGTGCCTCAATCATCGGTTGAAAGCCCGAGGGGAACTGGATGGCTGGCCTTTGAAGTTGCTCTGAAGCATCCCTATTAGAATCAGCAGCCTGAAAGCCTTGATTCTGCATAGGGCTATTATTATTTAGTTGCTGAACTCCAATAATAGCCATAGTGGCAACACTCGCAGCTATAGCAAATTGGCCCAATGATTTTGCCTGAAAAAACCCATTCAATAGACTCGTCTTGTGGTTAGATTCTCGGGCAATAGCATTAGAGACAGACTGAGAAATATCTTTACCATTAAGGGGCGTGCTAGCCATAGCCTGAGAAATAAGATTGTATCTAGACCATTTATTAGCGACAGTTTGACCATCCGAACCACAGGTATCAGTAGCAGCCTCATGGTCTAATTCTTTGAGAATACGATGCAACTCAAGCTCGCTGACTTCACCATCAACCAATGCAGACACTGATTCTGTAAGACGCTTTTTACTTTCGCTCATACAATTTCCTCATATTTAAACTTAAGATCAAAACTCTTAATCTAAAATCCTTACTTCTAAGACTCATGGACTTTTAAAAGGTTCAACTTTTATTTGTTGCGCTCAAGACACGCTCATCCAAGAACTCGCGAGCCCTAAATATCCTTGACCTTACTGTACCAACGGGACAACCCATTACTGCGGCTATATCCTCATAACTCATACCCTCAAATTCGCGCAATGTTAGGGCTGTACGTAAATCTTCTGGCAATGCGTTGAGAGAATTTTTAATAATCGCGGCTAGCTCATCAGTCATCATTGAACTTTCTGGCGATGCCTGGTCAATTAGCTTATCGTTGTTTGCAAATTGTTCGGCATCTTCAACATCAATATCTGTGTTAACCGGACGACGACTTTTGGAGACTAGGTAATTTTTTGCTGTGTTAATAGCAATCCTGTATAGCCATGTGTAAAACTGGCTATCGCCGCGAAACTTGGGCAGCGCTTTATAGGCTTTGATAAAGGCTTCTTGGGTAACATCTGCAACTTCGTCAGTATCGCGAATAAAGCGTCCGACTATTGCCTGCAACTTGTATTGATACTTTAGCACCAGAAGATCGAAGGCTCTTTTGTCACCCTTTTGCACACGCAATACTAGCTGCTGATCTGTGGGTTCTGAGTTGTTTTCCTTCATTAACGAATCCGTTATATTTTCTGGCTGCTAGCAATCCAAGTCTGAGTAAACACTTTTTGTACTAATGATAATCTAAGATTAATACAATTTGGCGTAGTCACTGAGGCTCTCGTAATATACTATCACGATAGTTTTATTATATGCGGTTTATTAATGATCAAAAACAATTTCTTCGATGTCTTAGTTATCGGTAGCGGGGCTGCAGGACTAACTCTTGCACTTCAATTAGACCAGAATCTCAATGTAGCACTTATCAGTAAATCAACGCTTAAAGGTGGCGCTTCCTGGCTAGCTCAAGGTGGCATTGCTGCAGTTTTCGATAAGGATGATAGTGCCGAGGCTCATGTCAAGGACACTCTAATTGCCGGTGCCGGCCTATGTCATGATGACAGTGTGCGCTATGTGGTAGAAAATGGCCCCTCTGCGGTTAAATGGCTCATCGAGCAAGGTGTAGATTTCACCCTTGATTCTGATCAGGTCCACTATCATTTAACCCAAGAAGGCGGTCATAGTCACCGACGCATACTGCATTCCGCAGATGCAACTGGCAAGGCGGTAACTACCACTCTGGTCGATCAAGTTATCGCTAGAGAAAATATTCACATCTATGAACATCACTGTGCTGTCGACTTAGTAACTCAGGCTGATAGTGATTCTAGAAAAATTCGCTGTAGCGGTGCCTATTTATTGGATATTGAAAGCGCTGAAGTGTCTCTATTTCAAGCTAAAACTGTGGTTTTGGCTTCTGGCGGTGCTAGCAAAGCCTATCTCTACACCAGCAATCCAGATGGGGCTAGTGGCGATGGCTTGGCGATGGCTTGGCGTCGTGGCTGCAGAGTTGCTAACTTGGAGTTTAATCAATTTCACCCAACCTGCCTGTACCACCCTAAGGCCAAGTCATCTCTTATTACCGAAGCGCTGCGCGGTGAAGGGGCAGTTCTTAAATTACCCGATGGTTCGCGCTTTATGGATAAATTCCATGAAGATGGTGAACTGGCACCAAGAGATGTGGTCGCAAGAGCAATTGACTTCGAAATGAAACGCCTTGGCTGTGACTGTGTTTATTTAGATATTAGCCATAAGCCGGCGGACTTTATTACTGAACACTTTCCAACCGTCTATAAAACCTGCCTTGAATACAATATAGATATCACCAAGGAACCTATTCCAGTTGTGCCCGCCGCGCACTACACCTGCGGTGGTGTTGTGGTTGATAAACAAGGACAAACTGATCTTAAAAATCTCTATGCAATTGGCGAAACAGCGTTTACCGGTCTGCATGGCGCTAACCGTATGGCGAGTAATTCACTGCTTGAATGCTTGGTTTATGCCCAAGCCGCGGCTAAAGAAATCAATGCCACTATACCGCAAATCAATGCCCCAGATATTATTCAGGGGTGGGATGAATCAAGAGTAAACAGTTCTGATGAAGATGTGGTAATTTCTCATAACTGGGACGAGTTGCGTCGCTTTATGTGGGATTACGTGGGCATTGTGCGCACTGACAAACGACTTGAGCGCGCACACCATAGAATTAAACTTTTACTCAATGAAATTCAAGATTATTACAGCAATTACAAAATTTCTCGCGACCTTCTAGAATTGCGGAATTTGGCAATGGTTTCTGAGCTAATTATTCGCTGCGCACAACAGCGTAAAGAAAGCCGTGGCTTGCACTATACTGTGGATTATCCAAAGCTCTCACCTGTCGCTAGGGATACCATTATGGTGCCGATTAATTTTGCCGGTCAGGATGTGGTTATTCACCGCGATTAGTGGTTCTGGACCAAGCAATAATCAGCTTGCGCAACTGGATATGCTGTTTTTTTGGCAGTGAATCTCGTGCAATTACTTGGCTTTTATTCTTACCACTTTCGGTCATAAAATACATAACCATTAGATGACGGGTTATATATTGCTGCTTGCATAGGCTAACTAATACGCCGTTATGCAACCATTGGTTAGCGGCGGGTAGATATTGAATTTCGCTCGTAGTGGCCTGTTTAAAATCTCTTATTGTTACCAAGCCATAGCAAACTAAAAGTCCTGTTGCGATTATTTTTGCACTAACAATAATTGGACTGAACAATAAAGTAGCTAGTACTGTAATAGACACGCTAAGGTCAAAAAATAGGATCGATTTTGCTGGCGAAAGGATAAATCTATTGAGGCCGTTTTCTACTCTCATGAATAATATCGATAATCCTTTGAATATTGCTATCTGATGCTTGCTCTTTTTGAACCAGCCACTGGAATAACTGCTGATCCTCCAACTCTAAGAATAGATGAAATTGCTGCTTATCGCACTCAGAAAGCAGATCATAATGATCTTCTACAAATGGCTGTAGAAGAAGATCTAACTCCAACATTCCGCGTCTACTTGCCCACAACAGACGATTTTTTTGCATAATTTCACCTTTGATTTAATACAGATATTATAGGGAAGTATCGTAAAATAGGCTAAACTATCTGCCTATTTACTATATACGCATGATTGGATTATTTATGAGCAATACAGATCGCGGCTTAATCGAGTTGCGCGGGCAAGACAGCCTTCAGTTTCTTCAAGGGCAAGTCAGTTGTGACCTTAACCAACTTAGCCCGGATAAAGTTATTCGAGGCTGTCACTGCACCCCCAAAGGCAGGGTCATTTTTCTTTTTGCCGCGGGCTTAGTTGATGGTGATCGAATTGTACTCGAAACTCATCCATCTATTGTCGATGCAGCGATTGTAAGCCTAAAAAAATATGCTGTATTTTCTAAAACTGAAATTATTGATATCAGTAATCAAGACCTATCTATTGAGCCCAAGCTAAACAGCCTACAACGGATCAAAGCAGGCATAGCGGATATCACTCTAGACTCCACAGATCAATTTATACCACAAATGTTAAACCTAGATTTACTGGATTTTATTAGTTTTAAGAAAGGTTGCTACACTGGTCAAGAGGTTGTCGCGCGGGCACATTATTTAGGTGCGGTAAAACGCCGAATGTATCTCTTAGCCCTAGACATGGAATCGGCACCTGGGTCGGGTACTGGACTATTCAATACCAATGGCAAACAACTGGGGACTATTATCAATGCACAGCCTAATGAGCAGGGTAAAATTGAGGCTCTAGCGGTACTTTCCACCTCGAACACAGAGATTAATCAGGTTGTTATGGATCAGAAAGAAATTTCTGTGGAACTGCTTAACTTACCCTACGAACTTAGCTAGCAGGGCCATGATATGATCGAATTAGTTTACTCTTATGCTTCGATTTTACCCCTGATTGGCGCTATTTCAGCGTCAGTTTTTATTATGAGTCTTGTATCTTTGCCGTGGATTGCGGCTAGGATTCCTGAGGACTATTTTTTATCCAATAATCGTAATACATGGATCTGGTTATCTAATACCCACCCTATCTTTCAATTATTTTTTATACTAATTAAAAACTTTCTGGGGCTTATTTTGCTAGCCGGTGGGTTTTTGATGCTATTTATTCCAGGACAGGGTTTGTTAACTATTTTTATGGGCCTTGTTTTAATCGACTATCCGAAAAAATATATCCTAGAAAGAAAGCTAGTCAAAACACCAGTAGTTTTAAAGGGTATTAATTGGCTGCGAAAAAAAGCTAACAAACCCCCTCTTAATGTGGGCAGCTAACTTAGATTATTGAGCTTTGCTGCAAAGATTTGAAGGCAATTTCGCGCTCCGGCAACTGCCAATCAATCAGCTCTAGCCGCTGTTCTTGTAAATACTGATTAGCTGTTGAAAAATGACCACAGCCAAAGAACCCCCTGTAAGCTGATAGTGGCGATGGGTGCACGGATTTAAGAACAAGGTGACGCTGACTATCAATCATCGCTGATTTTTTCTGCGCATAGCTACCCCAGAGCATAAATACTACGCCTTCACGCTGCTGGTTCACTGATCTTATCACCTGATCTGTAAATTGCTCCCAGCCCTTACCTTGATGAGCCCCCGCATTGCCATCTTCAACAGTTAATGTGGCATTTAAAAGCAATACTCCCTGCTGTGCCCAACTTATCAAACAACCATGATTAGGCTGCTCAATGCCTAGGTCTGATTTTATTTCTTTATAGATATTAGCTAGCGATGGAGGCACTTTAATTTCGGGTGTTACAGAAAAACAAAGCCCATGTGCCTGACCGGCGCCATGATATGGATCCTGGCCCAAAATAACTACGCGAACATTATCAAAGGGCGTGCTATTAAAAGCGGAGAACCACTGATCAGATGGCGGATATATCACCGCACCCTGCTGTTTACGCTGAATTAAAAAATCACGCAGTGACAGCATATAGTCTTTTTCAAATTCATCACCAATCACTTGGCGCCATTGTGAATCGAGTTTGATCTGCCACTGACTATTCATATCTTTGCTTATCTAACATCATAAATGACCTTCATGGTATAATAGAGTCCCTTAGCGATGCTTTCCACAGTTTATGCAAGAGATTGGAATAATTTGTCATAAGACATTTAGCCCCCTTTAATTTATGCAAAAATTAGGTAAATTTTTAGTCTATAAAGCGAATTTTCGCGTATCACAGACGTTAATAAATGCTCCTCTTGAGCAATGGCTTCAGGATTTTAAATGATTCAAGTAAACCCTTACCAAGATTTAAATGATAAATTGATTGCACGCTGGCTTTTTATCTGCGCATTGGTTATTTTTGGAATGATACTTCTAGGTGGTGTTACTCGACTGACCGACTCTGGATTGTCGATGGTTGAATGGCATCCTTTAATGGGGATTATTCCGCCACTTAGCCAGCATGATTGGCAGGAGCTTTTTCTAAAATATCAGCAGTTTCCTGAATACCAAGAGATTAACCTAGGAATGACACTAGGCGAATTTAAAGTCATTTTTATGTATGAATATTTACATCGGGTATTAGGTAGATTAATTGGGCTTTTATTTTTCATACCATTTGTCTACTTCTACTTTACACGCCGCATCTCACCGCAACTGCTGCCTAAGTTGTTGTTAATGCTTTTTCTGGGTGGCTGCCAAGGACTGATGGGCTGGTATATGGTTAAAAGTGGTCTGGTTGATGTACCCCATGTCAGCCAATACAGATTGACTGCTCACCTTGGCTTAGCAATTGTAATTTACTCCTTTATCGTCTGGACGGCACTGGGTTTAGTCAATAAAACTACCAATCAGCCTAGCGGCCTAGGTAAGCCTGCATGTATTCTCAGTGGCTTGATCTTTTTAATGATTTTATCCGGTGGTTTGGTTGCAGGAACCCGCGCTGGCTATGCCTACTCGACCTGGCCGCTAATGGGTGATAGCTTTATCCCTGCTGGCCTGTATTCTATGAGCCCAGCGTGGTTATCCGCCTTTGAGAATATTACGACAATTCAGTTTAATCATAGGATGTTCGCTTACTTTATCACGGTTTTTTTGGTTGTTTTTTCGATTATTGCTTTGAGAAAAAAACTATCGAGTAAGGTCCGCATTGGCATCTACAGCATGCTATTTTTACTACTACTACAAATTACTCTTGGCATCAGCACATTAATTTTCTATGTGCCTACTGCCATTGCTGCAGCGCATCAGGTCGGTGCCGTAGCGCTTTTGACCGCAACATTATTTGTTAGCCATTCGCTGGTTAATAAATCTTAATTTTGATATTAAATTTCTGGAGATTTCTAATGAACAACATTTTAAAGCTAACAGCCGCTCTTCTTTTGTCTACTCTGGCATCGACTAGCTTTGCCGGTGATGCAGCGGCAGGAAAAGCTAAATCAGCCACCTGCGCTGGCTGTCATGGTGCCAATGGTATTAGCAACAATCCAATGTGGCCGAATTTAGCGGGGCAAAAACAAGCCTATCTAGCAAGTGCCTTGCAGATGTATCGTGATGGTCGTCGTAAAAATGCCATGATGTCTGCAATGGCGAAGAATCTTACAGATGCTGATATCGCCAATTTAGCGGCTTATTACACCAGTTTAAAGTAAGCGTTTAATTTTAAGATTATCCGTGGCGTTATAAACACCACGGATAATATTTTCCTATTCCGGTCTCATATGTGGGAATAAAAGAACATCTCTTATAGATGGAGAGTCGGTTAGCAACATCACCAAGCGATCAATCCCAATCCCCTCACCTGCTGTTGGCGGCATACCATATTCAAGAGCGCGAATATAATCTGCATCAAAGTGCATGGCTTCATCGTCCCCAGCATCTTTTTCTGCCACCTGCTGTTTAAATCGAGCCGCTTGATCTTCTGCGTCATTAAGCTCGGAAAAGCCATTGGCTATCTCTCTACCACCGACAAAAAACTCAAAGCGATCCGTCACAAATGGATCTTCATCATTGCGTCTCGCTAAGGGTGATACTTCGGTTGGGTAGCGAGTGATAAAGGTCGGCTGCTCAAGTCTATGTTCAACAGTTTTTTCAAAAATCTCAATTTGTACCTTACCTAAACCCCACAGATCTTTAAGGGGAATACCAAGATCTGTAGCGATTTTTCTTGCTCCCTGCTCATCACTTAGATCTTCAGCTGCAATATCTGGGTTATAGGCCAAAATAGAATCAAATACAGATAAGCGGGTGAAAGGCTTGGCAAAATCAAAGGTAATTTCGGACTGAACTTCACCATCGGCGTCTTTGACTGTATTGGTTATCTCTGTAGTACCCAAAACCTGCTGTGACAGCTTGCGCAGCATATCTTCGGTTAGATCCATTAGATCATTAAAGTCGGCGTATGCTTGATAGAACTCCAACATGGTAAATTCTGGGTTATGTCTTGTAGATAGACCTTCATTTCTAAAGTTTCTGTTAATTTCATAAACTCTTTCTAAGCCACCTACAACTAACCTTTTTAGATAAAGTTCCGGCGCGATACGCATATACATCTCTATATCTAGAGCATTGTGATGAGTCACAAATGGACGCGCCACAGCACCACCGGGAATGGTTTGCAGCATCGGCGTTTCAACTTCGAGATAACCAGAACCGTTGAGATAGCCACGAATAAAATCTACCACCTTGGAACGGGTAATAAATGTATTTCTTACTTCAGGGTTTACGATTAGATCAACGTAGCGCTGACGGTAACGCATTTCTTGGTCTGATAGGCCATGAAATTTATCCGGTAACGGACGCAGGGCTTTAGTCAACAACTGGTAATCATCCATTTGAATGTAGAGATCACCCTTACCCGACTTATGCAGCGCACCACTTACACCAAGGATATCACCGAGGTCCAGTTTTTTAGCAAATGGCCGTGCTTCTTTGGTAACGTAAAGCTGAATTGTTCCACTACTATCTTGAATAACAATAAAAGCGCCACGATTGCGAATAACTCGACCGGCTACACTGGTAGGTCTTGCCAGCTGTTCTAGTTGCTCTTTGGTTTTTTCACCAAAGTCGGCCTGAAGATCACTTGCTTTATCGGCTGGACGAAAAGAATTAGGAAAAGCGCCACCCTGCTCTCGCAAAACATCTAGCTTGGCTCTGCGCTCAGCTATTAATTTATTTTCATCTAATTTATTTGTGTCATGTTGGTCAGTCATAGTATTTTTCACTGTTATAAAATAGTAACTAAAGCCCCGCTTTAAGCGAAGCAATAATAAATTGATCTAGCTTGCCATCTAATACTGCTTGAGTATTTCTGGTTTCTACACTGGTTCGTAAATCTTTAATTCTGGCATCATCTAAAACGTAGGAGCGAATTTGACTGCCCCAGCCGATATCTGACTTGCCATCTTCAGTAACCTGGGCCGCTTCCTGACGCTTGCGTAATTCTAACTCGTAAAGCCGCGCGCGCAACATCTGCCAACATTTATCGCGATTTTGATGCTGCGATCGCTGATTTTGACATTGTACAACGATACCACTGGGCTCATGCGTTAATCGCACTGCAGAATCGGTTTTGTTAACATGCTGTCCACCTGCTCCGGATGCGCGATAGGTATCTGTTCGCACATCAGAGGGGTTTATCTCAATATCTATATTGTCATCAATTTCAGGTGAGGCATAAATAGCGGCAAAAGAGGTATGCCGACGATTACTTGAATCAAAGGGTGATTTTCTCACTAATCGGTGCACACCGATTTCCGTGCGCAACCAACCAAAAGCATAGTCCCCAGTAATCTGAATAGTGGCGCTTTTTATGCCGGCAACATCACCCGCCGAACATTCAACTAGTTCTGCTTTAAAGCCCTTATCATCTGCCCACCTGAGATACATACGCAAAAGCATTTCAGCCCAATCTTGCGCCTCGGTTCCACCAGAGCCAGATTGAATATCAAGGAAGGCAGAATTTTCATCCATTTCCCCAGAGAACATTCTGCGAAACTCAAGATTAGCTAACTGAGTTTCCATAGCGTCTATATCAGACTGCACATCGCTAAGCATATCGGCATCATCTTCATCAACCGCCATAGCTAGTATTTCTCGGGTATCGGCAATGCCGCTGTCCAAATCTTCGATTGTTTTTACCACGGACTCCAAAGAGGATCGCTCACGACCAAGTTCCTGCGCGCGCTCAGGTTCATTCCATACATCGGGTTCGGATAGTTCTAGCTCTACCTCAGCAAGACGATCTTTGCGATTAACATAGTCAAAGATACCCCCGAAGCAGCTCTGTGCGAGCTTTAAGGTCATCGAGGCTATTGTAATAAGGATTTACTTCCATAACTGTTAATCTGTGCTTATCTGCAAAGTCTGCATTCTACCTTAGCACCGAGTCCACACCAAGAAAAAACAGGCTTGATTAACCAACTGTTAGGCTTCAAGATATTAGATTACCCAAAGCTATTGGTTGTTTTTTGTCAAAAACAGCTAATATTGCAACTACAGAGGCAAAATTTTACGTAAATGAACAAAAATTCGGTTCAATCTCGGCTTAAAAGCCATTTTTACAATCACTTTAATGCCTCAGATAGTACATTTTTCAGTGCTGTCTCTGCTCAGCCAATAACAAACCCCAGGTGGGTAAGTTGCAATAATCAATTAGCCCAAGACATGGGAATTTCTATCGAAGAACTAAAAAGCAACGACTGCTTGCAACTAATGAGTGGGGCAATAAATGATGAGCAAATAGATTCATTTTCTGTAGCTTATTCAGGTCACCAGTTTGGTGTATGGGCTGGTCAACTTGGAGATGGTCGAGCAATTACTTTGGGGGAGCTTGCTGTTGGCGAAAATAATGAGCTTTGGGATATTCAATTAAAAGGTGCTGGTCCTACCCCATATTCTAGATTTGGCGATGGACGAGCTGTTTTACGCTCTAGTATTCGCGAGTATCTCTGCTCTGAAGCTATGCATGGATTGGGCTTAGGTACAACCCGAGCGCTGTGCCTAAGCACTGGTGAAACAACCGCAGTGCGGGAACACATAGAGCCGGCAGCAGTTGTCTGCAGAGTGGCACGCAGTCATATTAGATTTGGTAATTTTGAGCATTTTCACTACGCTAACAATCCCAAAGCAGTAAAAGAGCTAGCTGATTATCTTGTTTCCCGCCACTTTCCCGATTGGGTAGACAACCCTAAGCGCTATTATTTACTGCTACAAAATTGCGTACTTAAAACCGCCAAAACCATTGCCCAATGGCAATCGGTCGGGTTCTGCCACGGGGTAATGAATACAGATAATATGTCGATACTCGGCGATACTATCGACTATGGACCCTTTGGCTTCTTGGATAATTATGACCCTGAGTTTATTTGCAATCATTCAGATCACCAAGGACGCTACTCCTATAGAAACCAGCCCTCTGTTGCGCTTTGGAATCTCAATGCATTGGCCACCTGTTTTAGTTCGCTGTTGGATACCGATGAAATAACCGACTGCTTACAACAGTATGAAAATGAGTATTTACAACACTTTAGAACCATTATGGCGACAAAGATTGGCTTGCTAGAATATAAATCTGAAGATGAGCAATTAATTAATCAACTTCTCAATATAATGGCCAAGGATAAAGTTGATTACACATTATTCTTTCGCACACTATGTGATTTTTCTGCATCCAATCAAACGGTTCGAGACTATTTTATTGATCGCGATCAATTTGATAGCTGGGCTGTAAGTTATTTACAGCGACTCGGGGCGCAATCGACTACTGATAAACAGCGTCAGGAATCTATGCAGCAAGTTAATCCGGTGTATGTACTGCGAAATTATATGGCGCAAACAGCAATAGAAGCAGCTGAAGGCGGTGATTACTCTGAAGTTGACCTATTGCTTAGCATACTTAGCAACCCCTACGTCGTCCATCCACAAGCAAAAAAATACCAAGGGCTTCCACCCGATTGGGCCAGCACCATAAGCGTCAGTTGCTCATCTTAGGGAAAACGCCAGACGTTTAAGCTTTTTACTATAAAACCACTTAGTCTCGTGGTTATAATGATGGAATACGGATAAACCACTGGGAGTGGACACATTGAAGTTAAAACATAGCCTCTTTAGTTGCCTATTACTTACTTTTTGCCAAACTGCATCAGCAGATATCTTTTGGTTATTCCGTGAAGCCGATGGTTCTACTAACTGGCAATATGTCGCCAACTTTGTCGGAAATATTCTTATTATTGCCTTAGCTATTTCAAGCGTAAGGCTTTACTTTACTCGCCGTCAGGCACGTCGCTACAACAACGAGCTTGAGGATATTCGAACACAGTTAGAGCAGCGTGTTATTGAACGCACTAAAACACTTGATGAATCGAATAAACTGCTGAAAACGGAAGTATCTGAACATAAAAAAACGAGCCAACAACTGCAAAAATCAGAGGCCTACATCAATAGTATCTTGCAGTCTCTTCCTATGATTCTTATTGGTCTCAACCAAAAAAACCAGATTACGCAGTGGAATAATCGCGCGGAAATTATCAGTGGTGTTAGCTTTAAACAAGCTCAGGGTATGGATCTGTGGAAAACCTTTCCCGCAATCACGGTGACGCCAGATCAGGTCAAGCAGGCTCAGGATGATAATAAAATTATTACTGTGAAATATACCCAGCGAGGACAGTATCAATTTGATATAACCATTTATCCGCTGCAGCGAGAAAAAGAGACAGGTGTGGTCATTCTCTTAGATGATGTAACTCAGCGCGCCAAAAATGAAAACATGCTGATTCAGCGCGACAAAATGTCGGCCATGGGAGAAATGGCGGCAGTTATGGCTCATGATATTAATACTCCACTTACGGCAATTATTAAGGATATAAAAACTGTTCGGCAAAGTGTTGTTGATGATAGCTTAGATACTGAGGGGCTTAACGGATTACTAGAGGACACTATTATTCGCGGCCAGCAAGCGAGTTCAGTTATCACTAACTTACTCAATTTTTCCGCTAGTGGTGGCGGAGAAAAAACTCAAAGCAGTATTGTTGAAGTTGTAAACAATAGTTTGGAATTGGCGAGTGATGTTTTATCAGTAACGGATAATCTTCGGTTTAGCGATGTAAAGGTTAAAACCCAATTTGCTGAGGATATACCTTATATTCCTTGCTATGTGACCGAACTACAGCAGGCACTTTTGAGTATTCTACGTTATTCCTGTTATTCCTTGGATAATATTGAGGAACTGGATCACAAGCCTGAAATAAGCGTTGATGTTTCTATGGCATTTGATGATCTTTGGTTGCGCATTCAACACAATGGCAAAGCCATTAGTTTAGAAGAGCAAAAAAATCTTTTTGAACCCTTTAATCGAGAAGATTCATCGAAAGAGACGATTGATAAGGCAATGCACCTGTCATTCTGTCATTTTATTATTAGCGAACAGCATCAGGGTCAAATCGCAGTTACCTGTAATGAGAACGATGGCACCACCTTCCATATTCAGCTACCAACTAAATAGGCTCCATATATTGAATGAGCAATTGAAGGCTTTCTCGACCGCGAAACTCATTAATATCTAGACGATAAACGCAGCGTACTCTGGTGGCTGTAGAAGGCCATATTTGACTATCAATATTAAAGTAAATGCCGTCAATGACCACAGCTTTTTCAGCATCCAGGGAAAGTGTTACTTTTAGATGATTTTGACCCACTATTCGCTGAGATTTAAGCTCAAACTCACCCTCAAAACAGGGTTCAGGGAATGCCTGTCCCCAAGGACCTGCATCGCGCAATATAGCAGCTGTATGCATACTAAAGTCATGGACATCTAATTGACCATCGGTCTGCAATGTAGCCTCTAAATCTTGAGGATCTACAGTGTTTGCCACCTGCTGTTCTAGCGCTTTTTGGAACTGATCAAACTGATTTTCTTCAAGGCTTAAGCCTGCGGCCATTGCATGCCCGCCAAATTTAGTAATTAAGCCAGGATTTTTTGTAGCCACTGCATCGAGGGCATCGCGAATATGCAATCCCGGAATAGATCTAACCGAACCTTTTAGAGTACCGCTATCATCTCTGGCAAACACCGCCACAGGACGATGAAATTTTTCTTTAATTCTGGAGGCCAATAACCCCACAACACCCTGATGCCAGTCGGCTTGATAGAGGCACAGAGCAGCGGGCAATTGAACCTTATCAGTCAAAGCTAAACCCTCAACAATGTTTAACGCTTCTATTTGCATATCTCGTTCAATAGCTTTTCGATCCTGATTAAACTGCTCCAGCTCCTGAGCGCGCGCCAAAGCTTCCCTGGGATCGTCTGTGATAAGACAATGAATGCCATAGGATATATCATCTAATCGCCCTGCTGCGTTCAATCTTGGAGCTACAGCAAAGCCCATATCCGAAGCGACTAATTGCGCCGGGTTTTTGCCGGCTATTTTTAGCAAGGCATTAATTCCCGGGCGTCCATGGCCCGCCCTGATACGCATAAGGCCCTGATGAACTAGAGCCCTATTGACCTGATCTAGGGGAACAACGTCCGCCACTGTGCCTAGGGCTACCAAATCTAGGTAGTGGGCCATATTTGGCTCTTCAACTGTATTTTTTATAAACCAATCCTGCTCTCGCAGTTTAGCTCGCAGGGCACTGAGCAGATAAAAGGCTACTGCGACACCCGCAAGATTTTTACAGGGAAACTTACAATCTGGCTGATTTGGATTAACAATAGCAGCAGCCAATGGCAACTGCTTACCTGGCAGATGGTGATCGGTAACAATGACTTTAATGCCCAGTTTATTGGCATAATCAACACCCTCAATACTGGAAATGCCATTATCCACAGTAATAATCACATGGGGTTGTTTTTGCTGAGCTAAGGCAACAATTTCAGGGGTTAATCCATAGCCATAGTCAAATCGATTGGGAACCAGAAAGTCAACCGACTCAAACCCCATAGCCTTTAACGCTAGCACCATAAGCGCTGAACTTGTAGCGCCATCGGCATCAAAATCCCCAACAATAACAATGCGTTGCTTTAACCCAAGCGCATTGACTAAGTGTTCCACGGCAGTATCGAGCCCCAACATTAAATTAGGGCTGGGAAGCTGTGACAATTGAAGATTTAAATCGGCGTCAGAGTTGAGACCCCGGGCTTGATAAATTCTTTGTAGAAGGGGCTGCGTTGCTTCAGTAAAGCTGGAGTTTTCTAGATCGAAGGGGCGATTAGCAATTCGCATGAATTAATATCTGTAGCAATCTAGAGGAATCCAGCATGCTGACCAATATACCAACTAACACCGCCCAGCACAGCCACCACGCTCCATATAATACCCAATAGCACCAAGCCTCTAAACGGCTTGCGCTCAGTTTCATTAAAACCACTGTTAAGGTAGTTTTTAACGTGCTTCATATCTGCTTTTGATAACTGATCTTGTTCGCTCATAATCTCTCTTATCGTTATTCTGGAATAGTTAAATGGGCTGCTACCTGTTGTGGCGATATATCTGTCAGTCTAGGAATAACACCAAGACAGGGTTCCATCATCATCTGTTTAAGTGTATCAATATTTTCATCAATGCGAAGCATTTCTGTATCCAAAATATTAGCAACCCATCCGGCAATTTTTAAACCATCCATACGAATTGCTTGAGCAGTTAACAGCGCATGATTAATACAACCTAGCCTTATACCTACGACTAAAACAACTTCAGCGTTCAATTGTTTTGGAATATCGGCCATTGTTTCTCGCTTATTAATGGGAACACGCCATCCGCCAGCACCTTCAATAACTAAAAAATCCATGGGTATCATGCTCACACCACGACAAAACCCTATCAATCTGTTTGCCGAAAGCACCTTGCCCTGCTCCATTGCTGCAATATGCGGCGCCATGGGCAAATCCAAGGCAACAGGATTAACCTGCTGATAGCTGAGTTCAACATTGGCAAGGGATTGCAGCTTTAAGGCGTCATCATTTTGTGGGCCATCGCCTAAATCTTCGCAACCGGCTGCTACTGGCTTTATGGCTCCGGTACGCAAACCTTTTTGATTGGCGACTTCAAGTAACCCTGCAGCTACCTCGGTTTTGCCAACATCAGTGTCAGTTCCGGTGATAAAGTAAACTTTTTTCGCCATTTATTTCACCGCGCAGCCAAAAATAATATCCCAGGTTGCAGGAAATGTATTTTCGCTGGTTTTAAATTGCTCATAGGCTTCATACAGCCTGTTGATATGTTTTTTACCCGTAAGACGCTTACTTTTACCACTATTATGATTGGTTGCACCCACAGTTTTTAGATTCCATAATAAATCTTTAACACTGGCATGATATTCAATTTTTGTAGTGTTGCTCAAATCAATATTGGTAAACCCAGCCAATTCCAGAGCGCTCTGCCACTGACTACAAGATAAAAAACGATTGATATGAATATCCTCATCAACCTGACCCCATACCTGACGTAATTCCCAGAGCGTTTTCGGCCCCGGAATAGCAAAATGAAACTCACCCTGCGGCTTTAATACGCGATAAATTTCCGCCAAACTCGGGCTTAGATCATTACACCACTGCAAGGCGAAGTTGGACAAAACTAGATCTTCAGACTGGTCATTTAATGCCAAATCTTCAGCATCACAGCAGAGCCATTTTAAAGAGCGATCCTTCTGATTAGCCTTGGCGTAATCCAACATTGGTGCAGAAAAATCTACGCCAGTTACCTGAGCCTGTGGAAATTTGTTTTTTAATAGCGCGGCCTGAGTTCCAGTGCCGCAACCTAAATCAGCAATAGATTTGGGGCGCTGGAGAAGATTTAAACCCTGTAACAATTGATTGCCCGACCACTTTTGAATATGAGCAGCACTATCATAGGTATTAGCCGCTCTTCCAAATGACTGAGCAATGTGATCTTTATCTAATTGATATCTAGATTTATTTATAAACCCAGATATTTTCTGCAAAACCTCTGTTTTAGCGGTTAAATGTGGCAAATGTGCGGCAGTGTCTACCACTAGGATTTCATAGGACTGAGGTAACTGCGTAGCCGCTGCAACAGGCACCAAGCAATCTTTTCCTCCAAAGATAGCCAGTGCAGGACAACTCATCTGATTAATATGCTGATTGCCATCTAGATCGACTAAAAGTCTAAGCATTTCTTTTCCAGCCACAGCATCAACCTGCGAATTGATACTACGCAAGTTGCGAGTTAATTGTCGTTGCTGTTGATCACCCTGAGCCTGTAACCCAGCAAATCTGTTTAGACAGGCTGATGGGTTCTGATGCCAAATAGCGCTAAATTGTTCAAAATCATTACCGGACATTGCGCAAACGTATTGCTTATCTGCCACAAACTTGATATTGGTGCTTATAGTCACCACACCCAATACCCTATTGGGATATTGCGCTGCAAAAGAACGACAAAGCATGCCGCCTAGTGATAATCCTATTAGATAACAGCGCTGTGGTAATTGATTATCCAACCAACTATTTACTGACTGCTCAGTGTAATCTCTAATGACTGGCGAAGCGGCAAAACCAGGTAAATCTAGGGTGTATACATCAGCAAATTCACTGAGTTTTTGAGGCAAATCCTGCCATATTTCGCTATTAGCCCCCCAACCGTGAATCAACACAATTGGATCGGGGTGTAATTTTTGATTGCCAGCCGGATAGTATGTCAGTGATTGATTATCTGACATTGGACTTTGACAGTCTGAGGTTTGAATATTATCGGCTAGCATTTATCTAAGGCATCCAATAGCGCATCAACCTGTTGCTCACTGTGGCTGGCGGAGAGTGTAATCCTTAACCTTCCTGTGCCCTTGGGAACTGTTGGCGGCCTTATAGCTCCCACCATAAACCCAGATTCTAGTAGTTTTTTATGGGTGTCTAAAAGCTCGGTATCTGAGGCCATTAAAACCGGCTGTATAGCGGTATTAGAATTCATTAAGCGCAAACCAATTTGTTCTGCCCCATGACGAAAACGAGAAATTAATTGGTTGAGCTTATCTCTTCGCCACTGGTCATTTTTCACTAATTCAAGACTTGCACTGGTAGCAACTGCTACCGCTGGAGGTGGTGCGGTGGTATAGATATAACTTCTAGAAAACTGCACCAGAGTTTCAATCAATGCTTCACTACCTGCGACAAATGCCCCATAAGTGCCAAAGGCTTTTCCTAAAGTTCCCATTAATATGGGTACCTGATCTACACCCAGATTAAGATCTTCAACCAGACCTGCACCAGTTTTTCCCAGAACCCCGAAACCATGGGCATCATCAACCATCAACCAGGCATTATTTTTTTGGCTTACATCAGCCAGATCTGCAATAGGTGCCATATTGCCATCCATACTAAATACACCATCGGTGACTACTAGTTTTCTAGCGCCATTTGAGGCGTCTAATTTAGCGTCTAAATCTTTATAGTCACGGTGTTTATAGCGCTGAAATTTAGCCCGACTCAAGAGTCCGCCATCTAAGAGAGAGGCATGATTAAGATAGTCCTCCAGCACAGCATCACCTCGCCCTACCAAAGCACCTATAACCCCTATATTGGCCATATAGCCAGAGGAAAATAACAGCGCTTTTGGACGACCAGTAAATTCTGCCAACTGCTGTTCTAAATCGCAATGAGCCTTGGTGTGACCACTGATAAGATGAGAGGCACCACTGCCAGTGCCATAGACGTCAATGCCCTGCTTAAAGGCCTCGGCAATAGAGGGATTATCTGCTAAACCAAGATAATCATTACTACAGAAGTTATGTACTTTTTTGCCATTGACCGACAATTGATCGGAACAGGCAGAATCAACCCTTACTCGCGATCGATAAAGATGCTGAATCCGACGCTTTTCAAGA
>CBFIHQ010000022.1:0-20636 GCA_965662525.1 uncultured Porticoccaceae bacterium | reverse complement strand
GGGTTGTATAAGCTGGCGATAGATATTCGCGCTTCATTGCCCAACTTTTTTTGATTCCCTGTCTAGCAAAAAATACCTTACCTAGACCACTGTGATTAATACCATCGATTACATCCATTAATTGACGACTATCGGTGCGAGCTGAAGGCTTATCAAATAGCCCTGCCTGATAGGTACCAATATCGTAAAAATCTGAAAGCACCACACCAGCTTTGGCATAGTCGTAACCATCGCGCCATAGTTGTTCAAGCAAACGTATAGATAACTGAATAAGATCGCGGGTATCATCGCTCGGTCTGGATAATTCTGCAGTCAGGGAATTACTGTATTGCGGTGTATTATTCTGGTAGGGGCTAGTGCGAATAAACACACTGAGCAATTTGGCTTGCTGCTGTTCTTTGCGCAGTTTTTCTGCAGCCCTAGTCACATGCTCGCACACAGCTTGACGCATTTGCATTAGAGAAGTCACTCGAGCACCAAAGGAACGACTACAAATAATCTGCTTTTTGGTAGCAGGTATCTGCTCTAGCTCCATACAGGATTCACCATTGAGCTCTCTCACGGTGCGCTCTAACACCACAGAAAAATGCTGGCGTATCGATTTGGCAGAGGTATCGGCTAAATCCAAGGCTGTATTTATGCCCATGGCTTGCAGGCGCGCCGATAGTCTGCGCCCAACACCCCAAATATCTTCTACGGGGGTCAATGCCAGTAACTTGCGCTGTCTTTTTCGATCGGTTAAATCCACAACTCCGTTAGTAGCCGAGTATTTTTTGGCGGCATGATTGGCTAGCTTGGCAAGGGTTTTACTGGGAGCTATTCCGACGCAGACGGTAATACCAATCCAGCGATCTATGGTGTGTTTTACCTGCTGACCAAAATCAAGCAGTGATACAACAGGCTGAATACCAGTGAGATCTAAAAATGCTTCATCAATGGAGTAGATTTCAACCCTTGGCGCCATATCTTCTAGGGTTCGCATAACACGATCGCTCATATCAGCGTATAGGCTGTAGTTTGAGGAGAAAACTTTGATGCCATGCTGCTTAACTTGCGCTTGAATTTTAAATATCGGAATGCCCATTTTTATACCTAGAGCCTTGGCTTCTTTGGAGCGTGCAACCACACAGCCGTCGTTATTGGATAATACAACTACTGGGGTACGGACTAAATCGGGACGGAATAGTTTTTCGCAACTGGCATAGAAATTATTGCAGTCCACTAGGGCAAAAACCGGTGGCATATTAATTTAGGATTTTTGCCGTATATTGCGAATTACATTGGTGACCACACCAAAGACATCCAGCGCTGTGCCTTCGGCAATGTCTATAACTGGATAGTCTGGATTGCGCGGCACCAGTCGCACTAATGGGCGCAACTCTAACTCTTTAACCGTCATCTCGCCATGAATGGCAACTATCACGGTATCGCCATGCTCAGCAGTAACTGAACGATCAACTACTAAAATATCGCCGGCATGGATACCAGCTTGAATCATTGAGTCACCTTCGACTCGCACAAAAAAAGTGGCGGCAGGTCGCTTGATACAGAGCTCATTTAAATCGAGAGTTTTTTCAACATAGTCTTGCGCAGGTGAGGGAAACCCTGCGGATACGGCTTCGCTAAAAAGCGGTATTTGCAGACAATGGGATTTGATCCATGCAAGGGCATGGCTGCGGCCTAGAAACGAAAGACTCATAAAGATCTCAGAATGCTATTATTAAAAATACTGTTTATTTATACAGTATCTAATATTGTGCGAATTTTTTCAAGGGGGCTTTGAGAGTTATTCGCAGTGAATCGTAAAAGTCTTAAACTCAAAATGCAGCGTATAATCGCCACATCAATGGTTGTTGATCACAACCGAGTGCTTTATGGTTGTGATTATTAATCGCTAAATAGCTTATTTTGGGAGCAGTAAATGAAATATATTGGTCAAACTGAGTATGACCATGATGGAGCCTCGCCGCGTCAGGGCATCTTGCTGTGCAATCTGGGAACCCCAGACGCACCAAGACCAGCTGAACTTAGACGCTACCTAAAAGAATTTTTGAGTGACCCACGGGTAGTTGAGATACCGCGATTGCTATGGTGGTTGATTTTAAACCTGATTATTTTGCGTATTCGTCCGCGTCGTTCAGCTAAACTTTATCAATCGGTATGGACTGAAGCGGGCTCGCCACTAATGCTCTACAGCCAACAACAGGTAAAGTCTGTTAAACACCGCCTAGCAGAAAAATATGGTGATATTCCGGTGGTTTTGGGTATGCGCTATGGCAACCCTTCGATGGCCTCAGCGATTAAAGAATTAACCGATCAAAATGTGCGCGATATTATCGTTCTACCGCTATATCCACAGTATGCTGGAGCAACCACTGGCTCTACCTTTGATGGCATAGCGAAAACATTTACTAAGTTGCGCTGGGTGCCAGAACTGCAATTTATTAATGGCTATCACAAGTCTGAGGGCTACTTAGACGCACTTTGTTCAACCATAAAACGCCATATTGATGAACATGGTCAGCCGGATAAATTGGTTTTTTCTTACCATGGCACACCGGAACGCTACCTTAAAAATGGTGATCCTTACCATTGTTTTTGCCACCAAACTACGCGCTTGATACGGGAAAAGCTGGGCTTTGATGAGAGTCAGGTGATGACAACTTTTCAATCGCGCTTTGGTCGCGAACCCTGGTTGCAGCCCTACACCGATAAAACCTTAGAACAATTGCCTAAGGATGGGGTGAAGCATGTGGCGGTTATTTGCCCAGGGTTTTCTTCGGATTGCCTTGAGACCATTGAGGAAATAAATATGGAAGCCCGCGAGAGCTTTATTGAAAGCGGCGGTGAACATTTTCATTATATTCCCTGCTTAAATAACGAGCCTGCACATATTGATGCCTTGGTGAGTATTTTAGAAAAACGTTTAGCCCTATCACATTAAATTTAGCTCCCCATTTATAAAGCGGGAGCTATTTATTATCAAATGTAAGGAATTATATTCTGAGTTTCGTATAATGGGATTTTGATCTAACCCAGTGGGTAGTTAGTGGAATTTTATGGATATTAAAACTTACATGCAATCGGTGGGCATTGCTGCCCGACAAGCCTCTCGCGATCTTGCACGCGCTAGTAGTGATAGCAAAAACACTGCCCTTATATCTATTGCCAAGCAGTTAGATGCCAACCGTAGTGCTGTTTTGGCAGCTAATAAAGTAGATATGGATAATGGTCGCAATAATGGCTTAAACGATGCCCTTTTGGATCGCCTTGAACTGAATAATGAGCGGATTGACGCTATGATTGAGGGCTTACATCAGGTTGCAGAATTACCCGATCCTGTGGGTGAATTAACTGACTTGGGCACCCGTCCAAGCGGTATTAAATTGGCAAAAATGCGCGTTCCTCTTGGTGTTATTGGCATTATTTATGAATCCCGCCCAAATGTAACTATCGACGCCGCCAGCCTTTGCCTCAAATCTGGCAATGCAACTATCTTGCGTGGCGGCAGTGAAGCGATTGAGTCTAATCAGGCAATTGCCAACTGTATTAAGCTAGGGCTTACTGATGTTGGCTTACCCGACACTGCAGTACAGGTGATCAATACTATTGATCGCGCTGCGGTGGGTGAACTCATTACTATGACTGACCATTTAGACGTTATTGTTCCGCGTGGCGGCAAGGGCTTAATTGAAAGAATTAGTGCCGATGCACGAGTACCGGTGATAAAACATTTGGATGGCAACTGCCATGTGTATATCGATGATTTTGCCGATATGGATAAGGCCGTGGCTATTGCAGTAAATGCTAAAACCCACCGCTATGGTGTATGTAACGCGATGGAATCACTATTGGTTGCGGAGTCAGTTGCACCCAAAGCACTGCCTTTAATTGCGCAGATTTATGCTGAAAAGTCAGTAGAAATGCGCGGCTGTACCAGCAGCTGTAAAATTCTTCCTTCTATTTCTGCAGCCACTGAAAGCGATTGGAGCGAGGAATATCTGGCACCTATTGTAGCGATTAAAGTAGTAAGCGGGCTGGATGAAGCTATTGATCATATCAATACTTTCAGCTCGCAACATACCGAATCGATTATTACTGAAGACAGTGCGCGCGGCCAAAGATTTATTGCGGAGGTGGATTCAAGCTCAGTGATGATTAATGCGTCTACGCGATTTGCTGATGGCTTTGAATATGGCTTAGGCGCTGAAATTGGTATTTCAACCGATAAAATTCATGCACGCGGCCCTGTGGGGCTGGAAGGTCTAACTAGTCAGAAATGGGTGGTATTCGGCGATGGGCAGATCCGCCAGTAATATGTCGGTTGCTCTGTTTGGTGGCACTTTTAACCCAATCCATTTTGGTCATCTCAATCTAGCCGACAACCTAGTCGACTATTTGCAGGTTGAGTCTGTGCGCCTGTTGCCCTGTGCTATTCCTCCGCATCGGGAAACACCCAATGTCAATGCAGAGCATCGCATGGTCATGCTGGAGTTAGCAACTGCAGAAAACTCTGCAATGATTGCAGATGATCTAGAATTAAAAAGAGCAAGCACCAGTTATAGTATTGATACTCTTGACCTTGTCAGACAGGATATTGGAACAACAATACCACTGTTTTTTTGCCTTGGAATAGACGCTCTACTAGCTATTAACAGCTGGCATCGCTGGGCTGAGTTACTGAATTACTGCCATATAGTCGCCTGTTCAAGACCGAATTATCAATTGCCAAAAGATGGGGCTTTGGCGCATTGGATTGGGCAACATTTGTGCGATGATTTAAATGAATTAAAAAAGCAATCCCATGGTTATCTACATCTGTGTAAAATACCCCCATTAGATATTTCATCTACTGCCATTAGAGATAGTATAAAATGCGGTAAAAGTATCGATCACATGACCTCTAAATCGGTGGTTAACTATATTAAACAACATTCTTTATATGAGTAATTTTCTGCTATGACCCAAGCCTTAAAAGATATTATTATCAATGCCCTCGAAGAGGTTAAAGCCACTGAGATCACTACTATTGATGTACGTGATTTGACCGGCATTACGGATACTATGGTTGTTGCCTCTGGCAACTCTAATCGACAGGTTAAGGCGTTAGCTAATAGCGTGGTAGTTGACGCTAAAGCTGCGGACCATGAAATGATCGGCATAGAGGGCGATGATAAGGCAGAATGGATTTTGGTAGATTTTGGCGATGTAATTGTTCATATCATGCTACCTGCTACCCGTGAGTTTTATGATATTGAACGCCTGTGGTCGGTAAGACCTAATGATACTGACGAGGATTGACAGTTACCCTCTCAATATTTTGATTTATTAAACACTGAGGTTATTTAAAGGCCTATGAAGCTCAAACTGCTGGCAGTAGGAACGCGCATGCCAAGCTGGGTAGAGGCTGGCTTTGAAGAATACCATAAGCGAATGCCAGCTGAGCTGAAATTAGACCTTATTGAAATCCCGCTTAACCCAAAAGGGAAAGCCTCGTCCAGTCAATCAAAAGAAAATCAAGGTCAGGCGCTTCTAAAGGCGATTAATAAACAGGATAGGGTGATCGCACTAGATGTATTGGGTAAATCCATGTCAACTGAATTTTTGGCAACACAACTTTCGAGCTGGCAAATGAATGGCCAAGATATTTGCCTATTAATTGGTGGTCCCGATGGGTTGTCTTCAGGTTGCCTTGATCGAGCTGATATGAAGTGGTCACTATCTGACCTTACCATGCCTCACCCATTGGTTCGTATTTTATTGATGGAACAGCTCTATCGGGCTTGGACGATTAATAAAAATCACCCTTATCATCGCAGCTAGAGCAAAAAATCATGATGCGAGATAATGCTATTTCAGACCCACGCCAAGAACAGACTTTATTTTCTATGCGGGTGATGCTCTCGGTATTTATACTACTTGGATTAACTTCAATTGTATTATTTCGCTATTTTGATCTGCAAATTAATCGCCACTTGGACTATGTGACTAACTCCAATAAAAACCGCATTCATATTCGATCAGTAGCACCTACTCGAGGTCTTATTTTTGATCGTCATGGTCAACTTCTGGCAGACAACCGACCGGCATTTACGCTAAATATTATTCCTGAAAGCGCCAAGGATACAGATCAGCTGATCACACGATTAGATGCTTTGATATCTATTTCAGAAAAAGACATTACACGTTTTAAGAAACGTGAAAAACGCAGCAAGGGCTTTGAACCAGTGCCTTTTAAATACAATCTTACTGAGCAGGAGCGAGCTGTTCTTGCTGTAAATAGTCACCTTTTGGTGGGTACTGAAGTAAGTGCGCAGTTAATGCGATTTTATCCGCAACGTGAATTACTCACGCATACTCTGGGTTATGTGGGTCGAATCAATGATCGTGAAATTAAAAATATCGATCCTGAGAGCTATCAAGGCACAGATTTTATCGGCAAAATTGGCCTTGAAAAGTATTATGAGGAGGCCCTACTGGGCAAGGTAGGTACTGAGCAGGTAGAAACCAATGCCAGGGGTCGTGTAATGCGCGTTCTTGGCAAAAAGGATCCTGTTTCCGGAAGTAATCTAACTATCCATATCGATAGCAAGTTACAGCGTACCGCTCTAGATGCTTTAAAAGGTGAGCGTGGAGCACTGGTAGCAATTGATGTTAAAACTGGCGGCATTCTTAGCATGGTGAGCACCCCCAGTTATGACCCCAACCTTTTTATCTCGGGTATTAGCCAGACACAGTACGATGACTTATTAAACTCGCCTGATCGCCCGCTGTTTAATCGCGCCCTTCGAGGACAATATCCTCCCGGATCTACGGTTAAGCCTCTATTTGGTCTAATTGGCTTGCAGCATAATATTTACGATATGGATTATTCTATTTATGACCCGGGCTATTTTTTTATGGAGGGCATTAAGCGCCCTTGGCGAGATCATAATGCCGATCAAGGAGGTCATGGCTATGGGGTTGATTTGGCTGAGGCGATCATAGAATCCTGTGATGTGTTTTTCTATACCACTGGGGTTAAAACCGGCATAGACTTGCTATCCAAAGAAAGTGCCCTATTTGGTCTTGGCGATATTACTGGAATTGATCTGCCCGGAGAAAAACGCGGCATCATGCCCACTCGAGAGTGGAAAAAAGATAATCGCCGACAGGACTGGTTTAATGGTGACACCATAAATATGAGTATTGGTCAGGGATTTATGCTGACAACTCCATTGCAGTTAGCGGTAATGTCTGCCCGCATTGCGTCTCGCGGCAAAACTGTAATACCGACATTGCTTAAATCTATTGATGGCCAAGATATTGCAGCACAATATGCTCCTGATCCAATCGAATATGAAGATAAATACTGGGATTATATTCATCAGGCAATGGTTGATGTTGTGCATTCGAAAAAGGGAACTGCCCGCGGAATTAGTGAGGGAATTAGCTATAAGCTAGCAGGTAAAACTGGTACCGCTCAGGTTATTAGTATTCATGAAAAAGATAAATATGACTCATCTAAAATTGATAAAAGCAAATGGGACCATGCACTTTTTGTTGCCTTTGCTCCAGCAGAAAACCCACAAATAGCTCTGGGTTTGATTGTTGAGAATGGTGAGCACGGTAGTCGAACTGCTGCGCCGATTGCACGCAAATTAATCGACACTTATTTATCCGATTATCAGCAAAATAATCTGAAAAATGATGCCTCTAGGCTAGCTAAATATTCTTCCACTTTAATGGAGGATAACTAATCAATGTATAAATATGATTTTGTCAGACAGTTAGATAGCAAGGGTGGGGATAAACAACAAAACGTTCTTCATATTGATTTTACCTTACTGGTTATCCTGCTAGTGCTTTGTATGACTGGGTTATTTGTGCTTTATAGTGCCAGCGAACAAAGTATGTATTATGTTAAGCGTCAAGCCACTTTTATGTTAACTGGTTTTACTGGCATGTTGATTGTGGCGCAGTTTCCTGTGCGTTTCTGGGAACGCTGGGCCATATTGTTTTATATCTCTGCCTTAATCGCGCTGGCTTCTGTTTTGTTTTTTGGTATTGAGGCTAAGGGCGCAACTCGCTGGCTCAATCTTGGTTTTGCTCGATTTCAACCCTCGGAGATGGCCAAAATTGCAGTTCCAATGATGGTTTCCGCCTATCTTAGTCGTCGGATTATTCCACCTAAATTAAAACATGTGGCCGGGGCTTTGCTGATTGTGGCCATTCCTGCATTTTTAATTATTAGACAGCCTGATTTGGGTACTTCTATTTTAGTCTTTGCCTCTGGTTTCTTTGTTTTGTTTCTTGCCGGCTTAAGAAAGCGCTATTTGGCTGGGGCATTTTTTGCCAGCCTAGCCGCTGCACCTCTGCTGTGGATATATGTCATGCGTGATTATCAAAAACAACGTGTTTTGACGCTACTTTCACCAGAAGATGATAAATTTGGTGCTGGCTGGAATATTATCCAGTCAACCACAGCTATTGGCTCCGGCGGATTGTCAGGTAAAGGTTGGACTGAAGGCACCCAATCTCAGCTTAATTTTCTTCCGGAAAGCCATACAGACTTTATTATTGCCGTTTTGGCCGAAGAATTTGGCCTTTTAGGCGTTATTGGTCTCTGTACAATCTATCTTTTATTGGTAGGATATTGCATGATAATTGCCATCAACGCACAGTCTCAATTTGCGCGTCTTATGGCAGGAAGTATTAGCCTTACTTTCTTTATTTACATGTTTGTAAATATGTCTATGGTATCGGGCCTGCTGCCCGTTGTGGGAGTACCCCTACCCCTAGTAAGCTATGGTGGCTCGGCAATTGTGACTCTGTTTTTTGGATTTGGTATTCTTATGGCTATCAGTTCAGAACCTAAACGAATTGGATCTTGGCGTTAAATGAAAAATTTTAAATTTATTGTATTTTTGGTCTGCATATCAATCGCAACTTTTAGTTCAGCAGATTATTCTAAAAAACCCCAGGTCGCCGACTTTGTTGATCTAATGGTTAACAAACATCAATTTGAACGCCAACAGATAGCCGAGTGGCTTGCCGCAGCGGAACACCAAACATCTATTGTAAAAGCAATGAGTCGTCCTGCCGAAAAAGTTAAACCCTGGTATGAGTATCGCAAAATATTTATATCTGATTTGCGCACTAAAAGAGGTGTTGAGTTTTGGCAACAACATGAAGCAACCCTTGCACGTGCTTATGAGCAATACGGTGTTGACCCTGCAATTATTGTGAGCATTCTTGGTGTAGAAACCAACTATGGTCGCAATACAGGAAGCTATCGCGTGGTTGATGCGCTGAGCACCCTAGCCTTTGATTATTATCACTCGATTGAAAAGCGTGAATCGCGCAAGAAATTTTTTACCATTCAGCTTGAAAATCTGTTTTTGCTTGCTCGTGAGCAGAAGAAAGACCCTCTTAACCTTAAAGGATCCTATGCCGGCGCTATGGGTTGGGGGCAATTTATGCCAGACAGTTATCGTGATTATGCCGTTGATTTTGACGGAGATAACCTTATTGATATCTGGAATAATCCAACAGATGCGATTGGCAGTGTTGCCAATTTCCTTTATAAAAAGGGTAAATGGAAAAAAGATCAGCCAGTGGCTACTAGAGCGCATATCAAGGAAACCGTTGATCTCGATGGCTTAAATAAAATGCGCGCGCCCAAGAAGAGCATTGCCGAACTAGAAAAACAAGGCTTTATACCTGCACAAAACTATAACAAAGACAGCACCGCTTTTCCGATGATGTTAACTGGGAAATATGGGGATGAATACTGGCTTGGAATGTATAATTTTTATGCTATCGGTCGCTATAACCCCAGAATCAAATATGCCATGGCGGTTTACCAACTCAGCTTAATGATTAGCGAACAACGCTGTGAAGCTATTGAAAATTGCGACTAATTATTAACCCAGGTTTACCAGGGAACTACTTCATAGCAAAACCACTCTAAAGCTGTAACCTTATTTTTAGTATTTACTATAAAAATTGGATATATAGGTGTTCTTACGGTCAAGCTAAGCACATTCCTTATGGGAACATTATGCTGACTGATGTTAGAATACGCTGTCTTTAAAGTTTAGCTGGCTCGGTGTCCCTAATATGTTGAAAAAAAGCTTTTTCTATTCGTTTGTTATTCTTCTTTGCTCAAGCATTATCCATCATGCAGCGGCAAAACAATTCCTGCCTGATGCGCCAAAAATAAATGCAGAAGCTTGGATTCTTATCGATGCTGATACTGGCTATGTAATCGCAGAAAATAATGCCGATAAAACACTACCGCCAGCCAGCCTGGCAAAAATGATGACCACCTATATTACCTCGAAAGAAATCGAGGAAAAGCGTCTTCAAGAGGATGACCTGGTTTTAATTAGTGATAATGCCTGGGAATTAGGCGGCGCTAAAACCGATGGTTCAACCATGTTTTTAAGCCCAAGATCAAAGGTGTCTGTTATTGATCTTATGCACGGGGTGATTATTCAATCGGGTAATGACGCGGCAATTGCACTAGCTGAACATATCAGTGGTGGTGAAACAGCATTCGCAGACAATATGAACTTTCAAGCAGAACAACTGGGTATGACCAACACCTATTATGCCAATGCAACAGGCTTGCCTGCTGAAGGCATGGTTACAACCGCTCGAGATCTTACTATTATCGCTCGAGAAATTATCAATAAGCATCCAGATTATTACAGCATATATTCTAAAAAATATTTTAGTCATAACAATATCAATCAACCTAACCGCAACCGTCTGCTATGGCGGGATAGTAGTATTGATGGGCTTAAAACAGGTCATACCGAAGAAGCTGGATACTGTCTTGTAGCGTCATCTAAACGTCGTGGCATGCGCCTAATATCTGCTGTACTTGGGGCCAAAAGCGACGAATCTAGGGCTAGAGAATCACAGAAATTATTTTCTTACGGCTTTAGACATTATGAAACTAAAGAAGTTTATAAAGCAGGTGAAATAATCAAAGAGAATGCTGCCCTATGGTACGGTGAGCAAGACTTCTTGAATCTAACGGTTGCCGAAGATATTACCCTGACCTATCCCAAAGGTGAAAAGAAAAACCTATCCGCTGAAATTACTGTGAATAATGAAATCTTGGCGCCGATTACTGCCGGTCAGATTCTTGGAAATCTTGAAGTTACGCTCGATGAAAAAACGATGATCAGCGTTCCTTTGGTGGCTGAAAAAGATATTTTTCAAGCTGGGTTCTTTTCCAGATTTTTTGATTGGATTTTATTGTTTTTCACCAAGTTAATTTCCTGAGTAAAATACTGTGTCGGAAGATAAAAAACCAGAAATTGAATTCCCCTGCAAGTACCCTATCAAGGTTCTAGGTGACGCTCATCCTGACTTAAATCAGCATGTTCTTAAGGTTATGAACACTCATGCCCCTACAGTAAAAGAATCTGATTTATCTTCTAAAAACAGCAGTCAAGGCAAGTGGCAATCTATTACCGTGACTATTATTGCTACCGGAAAGCCGCAATTAGACGCTATTTTTGCTGACCTAAAAACCAGCAGTAGAGTCAAAATGGTTCTCTAAGTATGCCCCTGTCTAGGCAAAAATCATCTCTGACAATACGTCATCTTGGACTGCAGGATTTTGCAGTCACCTACAAGGCTATGAAAGCCTTCGTTGCCCAGCGCTCTGAAAACAGCTGTGATGAAATCTGGTTCCTTGAACACAACTCGGTATTTACTCAGGGTCAGGCGGGAAAATCTGATCATGTACTCGCCCCTGGTGATATACCTGTTATTAAAACTGATCGTGGCGGTCAGGTAACCTATCATGGACCCGGACAAATTACTGCTTACTTAATGATTGATTTAAAGCGCCTGAATATTGGTGTTCGTGATTTAGTAACATTAATGGAACAGGCGTTAGTTGATTGTTTAAAATACTGGAATGTCAATGCGAGCCCAAGATCTGATGCACCGGGTGTTTATACTTCCAATGGACATAAAATCGCATCTTTGGGACTTAGAATTAGAAAAGGCAGCAGCTATCATGGTTTAAACTTTAATATCGATATGGATATGACGCCTTGGGGTTGTATTAACCCCTGTGGACTTGGGGTACAAATGACTCAACTAGCAGATCTAGTTAAGCCATCCCCAAGTAAACAACAGGTAACTGATAAATTAGCTGAAATACTACAACAGGCTTTGGGTTATAATACTCACCAGTTGGGCAGCCCATCAGTATTGGCTCAGTATTAATCGAAGGAATTTTCATGACATCAAATCTGGTAGATCCACCAAAGAGAACTAAAAGACTTCAGCAGGGCGAGAAATTGCGCAGTGCTGATAAGGTGGAACGTATTCCGGTCAAAGTTATCCCCACTACAGAATACCAAACCAAGCCAGAGTGGATGAGAATCCGTTTAAACGCCTCGCCCAAAGTTAACCAAATTAAAAGTATATTGCGCGAACATAAGATGGCTACTGTTTGCGAAGAAGCGGCCTGTCCAAATCTTCACGAATGTTTTAGCCATGGCACAGCCACCTTTATGATTATGGGTGAAATCTGTACCCGACGCTGTCCATTTTGTGATGTCGGTCATGGTAAGCCCAATCCACTGGATCAAGATGAGCCACTAAACCTCGCTAAAGCAATCAGTGAAATGGGGCTTAGCTATGTGGTCATTACTTCGGTAGATCGCGACGATTTACGCGATGGTGGCGCTCAGCATTTTGCCGACTGTATTCGTGAATCTAGAGTCTTATCACCAGAGTTAAAGGTCGAGGTTCTGGTGCCAGATTTTCGCGGTCGCATGGAACCGGCATTGGAAATTCTAACGGCAACTCCACCCGATGTGTTTAATCACAATATGGAAACTATTCCACGTCTTTACAGAGAAGCCCGTCCGGGTGCTAATTATCAGTGGTCATTAAAGCTTCTAAAAGACTATAAAGCACTCAACCCTTCAGTCCCTACAAAGTCAGGTCTTATGGTTGGACTTGGCGAGACTAAAGATGAATTATTGCGCACCCTTGACGATTTGCGTGAGCACGATGTAGATATGCTGACGGTTGGTCAGTATTTACAGCCCTCAACAAATCATCTACCGGTTGAGCGTTTTGTCCACCCTGATGAGTTCGAAGAATATACCGAATATGCTGAGAGTATTGGCTTTACTCAAGCCGCCTGCGGGCCACTAGTTCGGTCAAGCTATCATGCGGATAAGCAGGCACGAGGAGAAGATATAACTTAATTGGTTATATCGACTTATTCGTCGACCCATACTTCTCTTAAAGGCTCTCCAAAGTCGTCATATATTATTTTTTTCTTAGGCCTTTTACTGACCTTTGCTGGGGGTTTTTTGGAGCTTTTACGCTTTCTTTCATCAATCCTGGCAACCATATCATTAACATAGGTGCGATTTTTAATCGGGGAAGGACTGACAAATACTGATTTTTTTCTTGGCTGATCGGTGGGCTCACCAGTTTCACCCTGTTGAAATTTCTTAATTTCGCCGCCCTTACCCAGAAACTCCTCGGTTTTTTTTCTAAGTTCTCGTCGCAGCGTATTTTTAGAAATGCCATTGCTCATAAATTAGTTCTCGTGCAGTTTACGAGCTGATTTATAGTGGTTGATATAATTCTTTATTATCTCCGGCACTAACAACATAGCTGGAGTTAAAAGCAGGGTCATAATAGTAGCAACAACAAGTCCATTAACAATTGCACTTGCCAGTGGTTGCCACCAAGAAGCCACCATGCCTCCTACTTCTATTTTGCGATTAACCATATCAACACTAAATCCGGTAGCCAAGGGCAATAATCCAGCAATGGTGGTTACGGTAGTTAACATAACCGGTCTAAACCTGGATTTTGCCGCCTCAAAAACTGCATCTTTTGTTGACATCGCATTATTTTTACGACGTAAATGGTTATAACTATCAATCAAAACAATATTGTTATTAACCACAATGCCGGCGAGAGCTACGATACCCACCCCCGTTAAAATAGTGCTAAATACAGATTGTGTCAGCAATAGACCTAACAATACACCCGCGGTAGACATAACCACCGAAAATAGAATCAGTAGGGATTGGTAAAAACTATTAAATTGCGCTACCAATAGTATCAACATAAGACCCATGGCTAGGGTAAAAGCGGTTGATAAAAACTCTGCTGACTCTGCCTGCTCTTCATTCGCTCCGCGAAATGAGATTTTTACCGAGGGATCAATCAACTGAGTATCAAGCCACTGACTGATTTTTTTGACCTGATTATCGGCTAAAAAACCGTCCTCAGTATTAGCCAGCACTAACACCGTTTCCAACATATCGATGCGCTGAATAGTATCTACTCGAGCTTTTGCCTGTCGCTGAGTAAAGCTTGAAATGGGTACAGCTCCATTTGGAGTGTTAACTCGCAAACTGTCGAGTGATTCTAACTTGCGATCAGTTTGTGGAAAACGAACTCTAATTTCTACTTCTTCATCAGCATCGTCCGGTCTAAATTCGCCAATAATCATGCCATTGGTAACTAGCTGCACCATCTTCCCTACAGCGCTGACATTAACATCAAGCATGGCCGCTTGAGATCGATCTACAGCCATTTCCCATTGGATCCCTGCCAGAGGTAGACTATCTTCAATATCCCTTAAACCATCGACATTAGACTCTATCCAGCGACGAATTTTCGCAGCCTCACTATACATTGCCGTTCGGTTGGTAGATGAAAGCTGTATCTGTATATCCTTGCCTACCGGCGGACCACCCTCGACACTGGCGGCCGTAACATAAACCCCTGGAATATCTTTGGTTAAAGCTCGGATTTCTGAAAAAACTTCTACGCTACTGCGGTTGCGCTCGGCGCGAGGACGCAATTCAATTAGATAGCTACTTATCTGGTCACGACTGGCATCTCGCTGACCCATTAGTTGTCCTGCACTACTTGAGGCATATATATGTTTGATATCGTCTAAATGCGCAAATCGAGTTTCTACCTGAGCCGTTAATTGCCGTTGCTCTTCAATGGATAAATTACCCTGAGCACGCAATGTAGCCATGCCAAATCGATTTTCTGTTTCGGTGAAAAATTCTAAACCAGCACCAAATTTTCCATAACCATAAAATATACCCACCAAAAATAATAAGGACAGAGCCGCAGTTGCAAGTGGCTTTGCTATAGCCAAACGCAGTAACTTTAAGTATTTATTTAATAAGGGTGTAAATACGGTTGATACTGGCTTGGGCGGTGCAGCCACTTTAGTTGTATTTTTTGCACCAATTTTGGCCAGAGAAACACCGAGTGTTGGGGAAAAAATTAGGGCATAAATAAGCGACCAAGCCAATACTGAAAATACCGTTACTGGCAGATACATCATAAAATTACCCGATACGCCGGGCCAAAATAACATGGGCAAAAAGGCTGCCAAGGTAGTGCCGGTAGAGGCTAAAACTGGAACTGCCATGCGCCGGATAGATTGCAGATAGGCATCTTTTACTGAGACACCCTGTACAATTTTGGTATTGGCAAACTCAACCACCACTATAGCCCCATCAATCAGCATCCCCAGTGATAGCAACAGACCAAACATCACCATAAAGTTAAAGCTAAAGCCCATAATATTGACAATGATCATCGAGCCCAAGAGGCAGAAGGGAATACCAAAACCAACTAGTAGTCCTGATCTAATTCCCAGTGTTGCAACTACCAGTGCTAATACTAAAAGCATTGCAGTTAGAATATTGCCCATTAATTCACTGACCATTGACTGGGCATATTCTGAACTGTCGAACATATAATCAATTTTGATTTCTTGAGAAAACTGATCTCTGTAGCTATCGACCATTTCTCGTACTGCTGCGATAGTATCTATTGAATTTGCTTTTAAACGTTTGCGCACATCAAGTGCAATGGTCGGTTTGCCATCTAAGGTGCTAAAGCCGGTGGCATCCTTAAATGTACGCTGAATAGAAGCAATATCACTTAACGTGATCACACCGAGGTTATCGCTGCGAATAGGTATATTGCGTATATCTTGTTCGGTTTCGATAAGTGCCGGGATTTTAATCCCAAACCGCCCTTGACCGGCATCCATTTCACCCGCGGGAATCAATAGATTATTTGCACCTAGGGTATAGGCTAGTTCATCTGCAGTAATGTTATACAGATCTAGCTTTGACGGGTTTAGTATTATTTCAACCACTTCCTCACGATGACCGCTAAGGTTGGTTTCTAAAACCTGAGATAAGCCTTCAATTTTACGCTGGTAGAATTTTACTGCTTTGTATAAATCCCTTTCACCTGCCCTATCACCTGAAAAGGTTAAAACCACATCTGGTTCAGGGCTTGGACTTATGGCATTCACCATCGGCTCTTTGGTTTCTTCGGGAAACTCTGCTTTAGCTCTGTCCACTGATTCGCGAACATCGGCAATAACTTGATCGATATCGAGATTAATATCAAATCTCACAAACAAATAGACCACACTCTCTCGGGCTGTAGCTATCATTTCTTCCAGACCATCAAGAGTCTTTAATTCTTTTTCAATTGGCCTAATCAGTAATCGACTACCATCCTCTGGGGAAATACCCTCATGGCGCACCATAATAATGGCGGCAGGTACGGTAACATTGGGGTTTACTTCAATTGGCATGGAAGCCCGAGACATAATGCCTGCGAGCAAAAACAGTAGCATAAGGGATAGTGTAGCTCTGGATCTGCTGACGATTGCTTTTAGGGCACTCATAGTAAAAATTATACTCTGCTCTTAAAGATTATTTGCGGAGAATACTTCAACAGTTTCACCCTTAGATACATAGTTTTGACCCACAGTAATTAAGTTTACTGCGGAAGGTAATCCCTCTACCCAAAGTCCGTTCTCGGCCTCCCCAACCACCACCAACTTTTGTTCTATAACACGATTCTCAGGATCTAACGCTCTGACCATAATATCACCCTCAGCGTCGAGAAGAATTAGGCTAGCCGGTATCAAATGGGCCTGTATGGATGATAGATTTAAATGTAACTGCCCGGAAAGACCTGCTCTTAATTGTAGATCGGCATTATCTACGCTGGCTTCAACAATATAGCCTCGAGTAGACGCATTAGCCTGATATGAGATATAGCTCAATTTAGCTGGTTTACTATTATAGGCATCAAAGCTTGCTGTAGCCTGATCCCCTAACTTGAGTTTTGCCACATCGGCTTCAGAGGCTTGAGCAATAATTTTTAAAGGGTTTAAGTCCACCAGAGTTGCGCAAGGTTGTCCCGGAGAAAGATAGTCACCCACTTCTACTGGACGCTTTTCTATAACAGCAGCAAAGGGTGTTTTTATATTCAATCTATCTAGATCAAGCTGACTGCGAGCAAGTTCAAGTTTTGCCGATTCAAGGTTTGCCTTGGCCTGAGCTATGGCTAAATCAGATTGATAACCTGCAGTGTTTAACTGCAAAGCACCTTTGTAGGCTATTTCAGCCTGTTCTAGCTTTGCTTGAGACTGTTTAAGATATTGTGGGTGTTCTTGCTCCATCAGTGCACAAACAGTATCACCTGTTCTGACTAATACACCGCGTTCACCTGGAACAGCCTTCACAATTCCAGCAACCTCAGCTTTTAATTCAACTTCTCTGTAAGGAGCGGTATGACTACTAAGGGTTAATTGAGGGACAAATTCTTTAGCAATAAACTGTGCTGTGGTTACTTTTGTAAGTGCATTGATCGGTTGCTCGACATCTACTTGAGTAGTTTTAATAAATAAGCCACTACCCAACCAAACCATTGTGGCAAAAACGATAATTAATGCTATTTTAACATTGGCACTCATTGTATTCCTCAGTGTATAAATTCTTTTTAACTAACTTGCGTATTTACGGTTGGTAGTTTGCTCTAGATTCGGATATTTTTATAAACCAATTGATCAGTTTACCATTGGGTTATTAACAATATATGTCTTAATAAGCAGTTTATTCAAAAATAACGGGAAAACTCGCAAAAAACAGCTGTTTTTCGCTTAATTTACGCCAATTTCAAACAAACCCGCATAATGGACTAGTCAAATTTTAAGTGACTGGTATAATCCGCTGACTTTTCTGAACGCAATCTATGGACTTCTAAAAAATGAGCTATAACGACATCCCGGCAGGCAAGGATCTGCCAAACGACATTAATGTTATCATCGAGATTCCGGCTAATCACGACCCAATTAAATATGAAGTGGATAAAGACAGCGACGCTATCTTCGTTGACCGCTTTGTTGCTACTCCAATGTTCTACCCAGCAAACTATGGCTATGTACCTCAAACTCTTTCTGAAGATGGTGACCCCTTAGACGTATTGGTTGTTGCACCCTATCCTGTAATGCCTGGATCAGTTATCCGCAGCCGCGTTGTTGGCGTACTTAAGATGAGTGATGAGTCTGGTATTGACGCTAAACTATTGGCTGTCCCCCATAGCAAATTGACCAGAATCTACGATCACGTCAATGAGATTGAAGATCTAGATCAATTGCTCATTCAACAAATCGCTCACTATTTTGAAAATTACAAGGCACTTGAACCTGGTAAGTGGGTTAAAGTTGAAGGCTGGGATAATGCAGATGCAGCAAGAGCAGAAGTTATGTCATCACGTGAGCGTTATTTAGCTGAATAATCAGCTTTTTAAGGTTATAAAAAACCCGACATCAAGTCGGGTTTTTTTCCTATAAATTACTACTAATTTATATACTCTTCATAATCAGAAAAGACAATATCACTAGATAGGCCGTTCTGTTTTAACATATCGTTTAATCTTCGTAGTGCATCTATTTGAATCTGGCGAACTCGCTCTCGGGTTAGCCCGACCTCGCGACCAACCTGGTCAAGCGTTTCTTGCTGGTGATTAAGTAATCCAAACCGTCTTACCACGACCTCTCGTTGCTTCTCTGGAAGCTCTTCGAGACAATCTTTTAACTTATCCATCAAATTATTTTCACCGGTTACTCTTTCTGGACTGTGCGCTTTGTGGTCCGGGATAGTGTCTACAAATGATTTTTCATTATCGCCAACAGAAATATCAAGAGAACAAACAGAATCATTTAACTCTAGAATTCGATTAACGGTATCTGCAGGCTTATCAACCTCAAAAGCGATTTCTTGAAAGCTGGGTGTATGATCAAGTTTTTGCGCTAATTTACGCGATACTCGGCGATAAATATTTAGCTCTTTAACCACATGTACCGGAAGGCGAATAGTGCGAGTTTGGTTCATTAGAGCACGTTCAATTGTTTGTCTAATCCACCAAGTAGCATAGGTGGAAAACCGAAAACCACGATGGGGATCAAACTTTTCCACCGCGCGCATCAGGCCAAAATTTCCCTCTTCAATTAGATCGAGAAAATCTAGCCCTCTATTTAAATAACAGCGTGCTATTTTAACTACCAAACGCAGATTACTTTCAATCATACGATGACGAGCGGCCTCGTCACCCTGCTGTAGCTTAATGGAGAAAGATACTTTCTCATCAGCAGATAACAGAGGTGATCGACCAATCTCTTTTAAATAAAGACTAGTAGCATCTACCGCGCATGATTTTGAATGATTATTAGATTTTTGATCAACTACAGACAGTTTATCCATAACTCGCAACTCCTTTGCAATTCAATAACTCCAAAAAGCGAATTTCTATTCGCCCAAACTTCCCTATTTTTTTGTCCCTAATTAGGTGTTTTGAAACAGCTTTAACGATAATACAAGCGGCGTTATATTATTTTACATATGCCGCAGGGTTAATTGGTTTACCGTCTTTGCGTATTTCAAAATAAAGCCGTCCATTGGATCCTAATTTCGAGATAACCTTACTACCATCGACTACCTGACCTTCTTTAACCAAAAGCTTTTGGTTATGACCATAGGCACTTAACAAATAGTCCGAGTGTTTGATGATAACGAGTTTACCGTAATCACGCAAACCGTCTCCAGCATAAACCACTACACCCTGAGAGGCTGACTTAACTGAAGCCCCTGAAACTGCTTGAATTACAACGCCTTTGCGTAAATCTTTCGGATTGTAACTTTCAACTACTTTTCCTTTGACCGGCCTCTGCCAGCGCAGTTTTTGTGCGCTTATTTTTTTCTGCGGCTGGCTAGTGATTGGTTTTTTTGCCACTGAAGAGGTTCGATCTACAACTTTTGGCTCAACTTTTTTTGCCTTTGTAGTCATCATTGATTGTTTTTTTATCAAATTCTTATCTAAATTAAGAACCTGACCCTTGCGAATCTTATAAGGCTTTTTCAATGCATTTATTGCGGCAAGATCACGAGTATTAAAATCATAGCGCCAAGCAATCGAGTACAGAGACTCACCCTCTTCGACTAGATGCGTCTTAATCAACTGACTAGGCGGCTGTTCTAGATCAACAATAGGCGCATTGTAGGGCGTACAACCTTGGTTTAGTGTTGCAAGCAACAAAAATATTACTAACAGGCCTATTCTCGACATCAGTTCACCTATACCGATTTACTTTTTAATCTAAGACTAATTATCTCGATAATTAGCACAATAAAAAGTCCCGCTAGAAACATTAGCATGCAGGTCAGTGTTTGAGGGTCCTGCCCTACAAACTCTAAATAACTTTGCGGTGAAATATTTTCAAAGCCTGTGGATATCGCCTGCTTCCAAGGCCATAG
>CBFIHQ010000021.1:0-20783 GCA_965662525.1 uncultured Porticoccaceae bacterium | reverse complement strand
TCTTTGGCCGCTGAATTACCAGCGGCAAACAATAGAAAATTAGCACTAACCACGGCTAATAAAAATTTTCTTACCTTTGCCCAATTTTTGGCTTTAGAGGAAAATGTTTGCATGTCTTATTTCTTCCTTTTCTTCATTGATAAATTGTTATACCCAGAATTAACTGCATGATATAACATTAATTTTAATTATTTTTTACTTTTAGATTAACTGATTTCAAATCGCTTTTTCGAGACGAGCTACCGAGCATAATTTTGAAATCTCCGGGCTCGACCACCCAATTCATCTTCAAATTATAATAGGCAAGCATATCTGGGTTAATTTCAAAATCTACCACACGCTCTTCCCCCGGTTTTAGCGATACGCGCTTAAATCCTTTAAGCTCTTTGACCGGTCTTGTTACTTCAGAAAACTTATCCCGAATATAAAGTTGTACCACCTCATCACCAGCATAATCACCTGTATTTTTGACCGTTACAAAAACCTTTGTTGACTGGTTATTCTTAATCCTAGGCTTAGCTAACCTGATATTATTATATTCAAACTTAGAATAACTCAGGCCATAACCAAACTCATAGAGATTAGAAGTGGGTGCATCTGCATACTTTCTAACTAAAGCACTGGGCTTATGATTGTAAATAGCCTGCATATGGCCAACACTGTATGGAACCGTGATTGGTAATTTTCCGCTAGGGTTAACCTCACCAAATACAATTTCTGCTAAGGCTTGGCCACCCATCGCACCGGGCTCCCATGCTTCGATTAGCGCATCGACATTGTCAACAATCCAGGGTTCTGCAAGAGGTCTGCCATTCACTAGTACAACAATGGTTGGCGTACCCGACGCATGAATAGCCTGAACTAGTTCTAATTGCTGCCCAAACAGCCCTATAGAACTACGAGCGACATTTTCTCCTGATGTTTTACCTTTTCTGTCATACCTTAAAGGGTTACTTCCCACCACAACGATAGCAACATCTGCAGATTTTGCCTTTTTTGCGGCTTTAGCGATCTGTTTTGGCTGAATACTTTTAACGCTACCTTTCAAATCAAAATAATCGATCTTAGTACTACCTTTTGCTACCTCTCTTAAACCTTCAACCATGGTGACTATATTTTCTTTAGGCTGAGGCAGCACCCAATCACCCATAATCGAATGATTATCCGCATTAGGGCCAGTAATAAAGATGCGCTTACCTGCGGGTAATGGGAGAATATCATTCGAGTTTTTAAGTAACACAATGCCCTGCCTTGCGAGCTTTAGGGCAGTTTGTTTGTGCTCTTCGTTAAACATTAGCTCCTTAGCTGCTGACTCATCAACCAAGGCGTTTTCAAAAAGTCCTAAACGAAACTTGGCAAGTAGTATGGGCCGCACCGCCGCGTCTATTCTTGATTCAGAAATTCGGCCTTGTTTTACCAATCTTACAAGTGGTGTTAAAAATTTAGGCCCATGCATATGCATATCCATTCCAGCATCGACACTCTGATAGACCGCTTCCTTAAACGTTTTCGCAGTGCGATGGTAAGTTTTCAGCCTTTCAACATCTAACCAATCACTCACCACAAAACCTTGGAAATCCCATTCATCGCGCAGGACTTCCGTTAATAAAAAGCGATTGCCATGAGCCGGAACACCGTTGACCTCATTGTGCGCCGCCATCAAAGTGAAAGCACCTGCTTCAATCGCTCGCTTAAAAGGTGGAAAATAATCTTCACGCAAGGAGCGCATCGATACATCCATAGGTGATAAATTAAGACCGTTAATTGGATCACTTCCAGCGACGAAATGCTTTGCCGTAGAAAGCACACTGGCATCACTGGAAAAGTCACCCTGTTGCAAGCCGTCGATAACGGCAACGCCCATTTCAGAAACAAGAAATTTGTCTTCGCCAAAGGTTTCGCCAACCCTGCCCCAGCGAGCATCTCTTGCAATATCAATATTCGGGGTAAATGCCCAATGCGCGCCATTAACCCGTATTTCTTTAGCTGTTTCTATATTGGCTTGTTTAACTAAATCAAGGTTCCAACTGCTGGCCATGGTGATTGGCGATGGATAGATTGTTGCCCCTGTTACCAAGCCATTTCCATGAATTGCATCAATGCCAATTAATAGCGGAATGCCCAAACGACTCTGACTTGCATGTTTCTGAAGAAAATTTGCTTCACTAGGATTTTTAACATGCAAGAACGATCCTACCCTTCCCTTTTTTATCACATCGGGAATTTGAGAGGAATGTAGATTAGGATAGATACCAAAGGTGTCTCCCGCCTGCATTTCTTCGATTGTCATATTTTTTTCTGAGCGAGCTATATGCTCGGGACCAACAAACTGCGACATTTGTCCAACTTTTTCGATAAGTGTCATTCTTGACAGCAAATCATCAACACGAGCCTCATCAGAAAGATCGGAATTCTTATAGGGTTCTAAAGCATAAGAAGTAACTGAAATCAAAAGTCCAATTGTCAGTGTTGATATAGGTAATAAATTGTTCATAAAATTAAATTCTTGTTTAAGTTATATTTATTAAGTGTGCTTTACTTATTCTGTTAAAGACGATCATAGCGTTTAAAAAATTTGCTTCTCACTTTGCCATTTTTCCCCACCCGCTTCCAACTACCGGCGTCTTCAGGTATCTGGGCATCAACTGATGTCAGGTAGGCATCTAACTTAATGTTTAACGATTCAACCAATTTTGGCATCTTTTCCGAAAGATCAACACGCTCACCCGGATCCTTTGCTAGATCAAAGAGTAAATTGCGGCTTGAGGCAGGAAAATGGATTAACTTATAGTTTTCATATCGAATAGCAGAATGAGGTTCATTCATACCTACTCTATTATAGTGTGGGTAGTGGAACACAAGTCCATCAAAAGGACGCTCTAAATCTGCGTCTTTATCATCAAAAAGAGGCTTAAAACTTACTCCATCAAGGTGTTTAGGCAACCCCTTTTGTGAGCCAGCAAGGTCAGCTATGGTAGGTAAAATATCATAGCTCATCACCGGTGTATCACTTTGCCCACCGGCATTAATATTCGGCCCAGTAATCGCAAAGGGAACGCGAATACCACCCTCAGTAAGGTCCCATTTGCCTCTGAGAAGAGGGGCATTCAGCCCAGCCTTGTAGGGTCGCCCCCTATTTACTCGCATTGGCAGCACTGGCATGCCACCATTATCTGAAAGAAAAATGATATAGGTATTTTTGGCAAGATCAAGTTCACTATAGGCTTCAAGCAGTGAACCAATGGATAAATCCATATCTTCCAGCATAGCCGCATAACCCTGATTTTTATGCAATTTACCTTTTTCACGTTTTCCTACTTCAGCATAGGATGCATCGCTATAAACAATATTCGAGTGCACAGCATAATGAGATAACTGCAGAAAGAAGGGTTGTTCGCGTTCAACCGATTCACGCATAAATTTCACAGCACGTTTGGTCATTGAATTGACTCGCTTTGGGTCCTCATCAGAGTAACCATGCCACTGAGTCTTATTATTATCAAAATCACCGGCTTTATTCTTAGTGATACCATCATGGACATCATAGCCATAAGCCGATGGATCTTTGTCGATATGCCATTTACCAATATGAGCGGCACGGTAGGACTTATCAATAGATTTTAGTACCTGAGGGATACCAATTTGGTTGTGATCAGCATGATTCTTACCTAAGCCTCTGGTACGCTTTATGCGCGCAGGAGATTTCCCAAACTGTATGCTGTAGCGCGTTGGTGAGCAAACAGGCGATGCAGCATAACCACTAGAAAAGCGAAGACCGCCTTCTATTATGGCGTCAATATTTGGTGTTTTATGATAGTCACTTTTAGCATCTGGATAATTTTTATCCATAGAAACAGACAAACTACTCCAACCCAAGTCATCCGTTAAAATAACGATAAAGTTCGGTGACTTTACAGCCCCCTTTTCGCTATCGTCAATAGACTTTGTAGCACAGCCATTAACACCAACAAACACCATAGAGAGCAACATCAGAGATTTCAAACTAGGGATGGAAAAAGAGCGATAAAGCTTGTCTAACATAATCATAGTTGCAACCTTATTATTTTTTATATTCATAGTCATAGTATCCAGCACCATAAGAAGCAGTCTTTGAAGCTAAGGGATTGCCAAAAATATCAAATTCTGGTTTTTCAGTGATATGTTTAAATATCCCTTTTCCTGCGGCGGGAAAACTAGGATGATCTATAGTTGATTTATTGATATTTTTAATTAAGGATGGTGCAACAGCGTAAGTTGATAGACTGGCTTCTTTGCCTACGAACTTAATGTCTGCGAGGGTTGAACTTAGATCAGCGTCTATAAAACTCTGAGCA
Source organism: uncultured Porticoccaceae bacterium (assembly GCA_965662525.1). Taxonomy (GTDB): domain Bacteria; phylum Pseudomonadota; class Gammaproteobacteria; order Pseudomonadales; family Porticoccaceae; genus HTCC2207. The sequence goes on along the minus strand of CBFIHQ010000021.1, from coordinate 16,449 downwards.
ATGTTCCCAGAAAAAACATTACCCCTCATATCTAAGTCCTTTTTACGTGACCACCCAGACTTAAGGTTTTCACCCAGTAAACCACCGTCTTCAACCACAAAAATATTATTCCATAAGTGCATATCCTTCCCCAAAAGCCTAATTTTTGGCTCTGAGTCACCGGCAATAACATAGGTGTTGTTATAAATATAAACGCCTTCTGATTTAATTCGTTTAGGCACTGAGAAATTGCTAACTTGAATCGTTCTACCTGGATGCTTACTTTTACCACCCTCTGGACGCTCTACTCCAACAACCCGCGTACCATCATGAACACTGATATTATGTCGCCAGATAACATTCTTATTTTTGCCCAGTATTTCCGTGCCATAACCCTCATTTTTAAGGGTAAAGTTATACTGCACCAAAACATTTTCATTGCCATAGTCTACGTGCATGCCTGCAGAATCATTATGACCTCCAGAGCCATATGAAAAATTTCGCTGAGCGACAATATTTTTACTAGCAAAGAACCATGCACCGCTGCCTCGATTTACAGATAAGCTTGGTTCAACCATAGCCCCAGAGCGAATAAAACTATTTTTCTCCAGCAGGCCATTCATCACACCACTCATCAACACACAGCTTCCACCAGTATCTTCACAGCGATTATTTATAATTCGTACATTGGTGTCATAATTTGCTGGAGTTCCAAAAACACCCTCAATTTTTGATGCCCGATGGCGGATAGCAATACCAAAGCGCGCCGTATGACGCAAAAAATTACCATGAATAAAAATATCCCCTGTATTAAAAGCGCGGTCTTTAGATTTACCGGGGAGGGTCTCAAAGCGAATACCTGAAACCGAAGTTTTGTTAAAAGCGTTCTCACCTGATGTTGTATTGGTTGCTCTTGCTCTTACCGGAAATACCTCTTCAACCACAAGATCATGAAGGCTATATCCGCGTAAATTTCGCTTTCCTGTATTCTTAATAAGAATGCCGTAGGCATTGTAATCTGATACCGAGTCACGAGATTTTTTGCGAAAGTTTCTTATATTCAATTTACTAAACTCAAGTTGATCTTGGTCGACCACCAGCACAGCGGCAACCACAGACCCCCTGACCAATGCGGCACCATCAATAACTGGCAACTCACCATCGCCATAAGCGGTAAAATGAATGGGCGCGTCAGCCGTGCCGGATTCGTCCACCACCAGTTGTCCTTTAAAAAAATCACCCGACTTAAAGTGGACAGTGTCTCCAGGCTGTAACTTTTGTTGTTTGACCCTTTTCAATGATGCCCAAGGACTTTTTTCAGACAGACCATCATTTTTGTCCCTCCCTTCAGAGGAGCTAACAAAATAATTTATTGACTCGGATATGGCTACTGAGGGTATCGCAAGCATTGTGCCTGCAACTAAAACAAGCCTTAAACAACGCGACAGTCTTTGTGATTCAAATAACATCTTAGAATTTCGCTCTCAAGCCTAGTGAAATTCTTCGATCAGAATCTGACATTTGCGCAATCGGACCACCTGGAAAAACACCCGGATTGGTTTTTCGAGATTTAAGCAGATTTACCCCGCCCAATGTTGCAGTAACGGTCTTGTTAATCTTGTAAGACATTGAAGCATTAAGCTGGCCTCTATCTTCAGTGTAGATAGGCAGAGTATTAGTAATGTCACTGGCAGAAGACAGTAAGAAGTTGTCTCGATAGGTATATCTTACACGCCAATTTAAGCGGTACCTTTCATAAAACACAGTGAGATTGTAAGAGTTTTCTGACAAGCGGGTGAAGTTGAGCGGAAACAATTGAAATTCTCCGTTGTCTCGCAAAAACTGTGGCGTTTTAAATGTCTTAGACCTTTCTCCATCTTGATAAGCATAACTAGCTACAATTCCGAGACCCCTAAACTTTTTTGGCAAATTGCGGAAGTAGTGCAAAAAGGAAAGTTCAATACCTTTTATATATCCCCGATCAGATCTTTCAACCAACACTGGCTCGCCAGTAATAGGATCAATTACTGTTACATCAAAAGTTTGCTGTGGTGTTAGAGAATTCACCTTTATTCCAGGGTTACAATTTCTCCAATTCGCATAGGAATCAGTCCATACCAGTTTAGGGTTACATACGTTAGTATATTTCTGCTGATTACTAATATTATCTTTAAGATTTTTTTTGTAGAGACCTATGCTTGCAACACTTCCCTTTCTAAAATAATACTCCAAGCCAAGATCAAACTGTTCGCCTGTTGTAGGCACAAGGTTTGGATTACCAACTCTCACTGGAGTGCCTACATTTAATGGATAGTCAATTGTTGGCGACAAGTCACGAAAATTTGGACGTCGCATCACTTGAGCATAGCCAAATCTAAATTGTAACTTTTCAATTGGGGCAAATACCAAACTGGCGCTAGGAAGAGTATTCGAGTATTTTTGAGTGGTCGTTGCCTGCCTTACATCTATCTCAATTTCTCCATTATCGTTTAGGGTACTTATCCTTTCTGTGCCATTTGCAACCTGCTTAGTAAGGATGTCTCGTAAACCTATAGCTCCACGAACAGGTATTCCTGAACTAGATAAGTCAAAGTCGGCTCGAATATAGCTCGCCGCTGTATCCTCATCAACTGCAAAACCCTGTAAGGGATCGATTATTCCACCTGAATTTTGAGATGCCAATGCTGCAATAGCATCACGATCTGTTAAACCTAAACCTGGATCAATAGTTATAAAGTTATCAAGATAATTTCCACCCTCATGAAAGCTAAAGAAATCGCCAGGCGTTTCTGATAGATAATCCTCAAAGTCTGCTGCTGAAAGCTCAGGATAATTTTCGGTCAACTGAGACTGCTTATTCCTTTTGCTTAGTCGCTGAGTAAAGCGAACCCCTGCTTTAATGCTTGTAATGAAATCATTATCAGGAAACCAAGTCGCATCAATTTTTTGTGCAACTTCTTTATTTTTGTAAATTACATCAATGATTTTATTCTGGTACAGAGCCCAAAAATTTGGATCAACAAAGTCCTCGGCTCTTGAGGCACCCGCTAATGGGCCATACTCCAAAATATCTCCATTAATATTGTATAAATAAGGAACACGCTTTGCCGCTTCTGCAGAGTGAAAGTTAGGGTTGCCAAAAGCATCAACAGAATCAGGGTCATTAAATTGAAAAATTGTTTTAAGATCTTCTTTTGCTGTATCAGAACCAGCGGCACTGACCTCAAATACAACATTTAAAGAATCTGTATCCCATTCGCCACCCAATGCGCCAACATATGATTGAGTGTCACGACCACCTGAAATGTTATTGGCACGAACTCGAAGACCGTCGTTAGGCAACCCAGTATCAGCCTCTGTGTCGACCCGACCATTTCTTATACCCCCACCAATAACACCGGATTCAAGCATAGGAACCTCAAGACCAGCTACATTAACTATGCGGTAAGTTCTATTAGGATCATCCAACTCAAGATCTGCACCATCTACCCCAGCACTCGACTGCTGTCTGAAATTTTGCTGGTAAAGATCAGTGTAAGACCCTTGAGTATATAACTTCAAATTATCTTCTAACTGCCACTCAAGAGAACCAGAAAAAGCAGTATTAGTTAAGTTTCGCATGCCATAGTCAAGGAGGGAATATGCAGGTCTGTAATAAGGATCATACTCGCCATTTCCATCATGGTCATACTCACCTTCAGCTGCGCTTCGACCGCCCGGAGAAACACGCAGCACGTCTTCACGAACAAATTTATCCATATGGGATAAATTGATAATCGCACCGACATCGCCCTTATTCGTTGAAAATTTATTACCCAATGTAGCAGAAAAATTCTCGTTCCACTTATTAGCATTTTCAGCATATTCAGACTTGACTCGAACAACACGAAGCGGCTTTTTGAGCTTGAGACCGCGATAGGTTTTTACATTCACCGTGCCACCAAGCGAACCCTCAACCATATCTGCAGTTGGAACTTTCACCACATTAAGCGAACGTACTAGAGTCGAAGGTAAGTCAGAAAAACTTATCCCACCTCGCGCATCTTCCGCTGGGGTAGTACTTCTGCCGTTGATTTCAACGCGATTTTGGCTACTTCCTCGCACAGAAACAGATGAACCAATCCCAGCAGATCGATCAATTTGCACACCCGGAATATTTTCCAAAACCTCTGCAATATTTTCATCTGGGAGTTTACCGATATCGTCAGCATTGATAACTTCGGTTAAGTTCGACAAAGCACGCTTTGCTTGAAGCGCAGATTCAAGGCTGGCACGAATGCCGGTGACAATCACCTCATCGATAGCTGCATCAACAATTTTATTATTCGGCTTTTCTTCTGCTGATACTACAAAAGCACTAAATGCCATAAGATTAGAAGTTACAATTATTGATAAAAAAATCTTTGAGATGTCGTGTTTCATTATATTTCTCCAAATATTAACAGGGGTTGTTTCAAGCACTCAAAATAATGAAACCGCTGAAACAACAACCACCCATCACCCTCAAAGGAAATGAGCAATTTCGTCGACCCAACTTTCAATAGCCAAAAGTAAGAATTTATAAATTAAACTTGTCACGGTTTTGCACGTCTAATTTAAAACACAATACCATTAACTCGCGTCAATGACAATAATGTCACATCATTATTTTACGTATTTACTGCGAAATAATCGCTAAATTTAGCATGCCCAAAAACTAGAATTTTTTAGGCATTTCTTTTTTAGTGATAGTTTTACTTTTATCCTTGTCAAGCCATTTAAAATTGACAGCGATTTCTTTCTCCGCCTCTTCAATCGTCAAAATACGATTATCATCCTTATCAAAGCGCTTAAATTTTTCTCTAAGCCAATGCGGATCTATATCTTTTAAATCTCTTAGGCCCTTAACAAATTCTGATCTTGACCATTTCCCATCGCCATTTTCATCTATCTCAGCATATTGGTCTGATTTGTAACTAGCAAATTCACTTAACGATAATGCATTATCTTTGTTCTTATCGAATGCTTGCCAGGCCTCTTTAGACTCGGCAATACAGGCCATCGGCACAATTAAAAGACATGCGAGTTTGATATTTTTTTTCATTGTTATAGTTTCCTTATTATTTGATAGGTTTAATTATTGAATAATCATTTGTTTTAATTTTTTATGAACCCTGCCCCAACCCTCATTTCGTAATTTTTCGTGGCGCTCAAGCTCAGAATGATAATCACTATTTTTAGCCATATTTACTGATTCAATTGGGTCTTTTTCATGATCATAAAGCTCTTGAGCTATAATTTTTCCATTAGCAGCGGCTACCCAGGCTGTGTATCGATAACGATTCGTTCGAACAGTTTCACCCATCAATAAGCGATTTTTTGCATAGCGAGGAAACTGCGCAAATACAGCCTCTTTCCATGGCCGATCCGGTTGATTCATTAATGGCAGCAGAGAAACACCCTCTAGCTCATGCGGCTGATTAAGGCCTGCAATATCAATAAGTGTCGGGTATATATCAACCGTCTCTACTAGGGCATTTGTGCGCGACCCAGGCTTACTAATTCCAGGGGCACGAATCATTAGCGGGATATGTATATCAAGCTCTACGTTTGAATGCTTAGACCAACCGCCATGATCACCCAGCTTGAAACCATGGTCGCCCCAAATGACTACCACCGTGTTTTTGCTCAAACCCAGGGCGTCTATCTTTTCAAGTAGCTGCCCCACCAAATCATCCGCAAAAGAAATAGTTGCAAGGTAACCGTGCCGCAACTTGTCTGCCTCATCCTTTGGCATAGGGCCTGGCTTGGGTGGCAAGTTATCATAGTTCCAAATTTCCCAAGCCACTACTGCCCAATCAGGCGCGTCCAATTGCTGTTTGGTTGTTTTCGGTGCAGGGACCAACTTGGGGTCATATTTATCCCAATATTTTTTTGGCGCCCTAAATGGCAGATGAGGTCGGTGCAAACCAACCGCAAGAAAGAAAGGATTATCTTGTTTACTGAGGCGATCTAACTCATTTACCGCATGGGCGACATTCTTAGCATCAGGTAATAGTTCATCAGACAGCCAAACAGCATAAGGGGGGCCCTTGGGTAAACCTTGCTTTTTACGGCCTTGCCTAAAATCATAAATAGTATCAAAAGGCGCTTTAGACCATCCCTCAGCATCATCATCAAAATGGTGATAAATTTTTCCTACAGATAGGGTTTCATAACCATTCTGCTTAAACATCTTATTCATCGTTGTAACACTGGGCAGGGTGTTAGAAACCGTCTGATCAAGTCTTTTGATACCAGATGAGGAGGGTCTTAACCCAGTTAACAATGCCGCTCTTGACGGGCCACATACCGCCTGCTGCGTATAAGCCTGCTCAAATAGCATAGCAGATCGAGAAAAACTATCTAAGTTAGGGGTTTTGGCAACTGGATGCCCATAACTTCCGATATCAGGACGCAAATCATCTATTGCAATAAATACAACATTTGGTCGTTCACTTTTATTAGAAGATAGTGGCAGGCTCGAGTAAACATCACCACTGACCAGCAATCCAGTTAACGCTAAAAAAACATAAAGCCTAAAATTTGTGTGTTTCAAAATTAAATCTACCTTAAAATTCGCTAATTGATTATAATGATTATATTGTCATCATCAAGTGTAAACATTTGAATCTATGGTGCAACTGTAATTAACTAAAATTTATCAAATAACTAATTAAATAATCTTTAAGGGATTTCATTGAACAGAATTATTAAATTTTAATTTTGTTGAAGTTAATTGCATAATAGTCACAGTAATAACAACTACCTATCTTTTATTGGTAAATGCGAAAAATGCAGAGGAAGAAATGATTCAAAGCAAATCAACACTTAGCGACGTGGCAAAGCTGGCAAATGTCTCCATTAAAACTGCCTCCCGAGTAGTTCGAAAGGAAGCCAAAGTCAGCCCACAAACCAGAGCTACTGTTGAAGAAGCGATTAAGACCCTAAATTATCGACCCAGCGTTGCGCCTAGAGCCGCTGTTGGCTCTCGCTCCTATGTATTAGGCCTAATATTTGATAACCCAAACGCAAGTTATATTGTCGAGCTATTACAAGGCGCATTAGAGCAATCTCGCAAAGATGGCTATCACCTTATTATAGAGCCAGTAAATCTTACCTCTGCCACTCTCATAGAGGATATAAATAATCTCTTAGTTCAATCCAATTTAGACGGTATGGTATTACCTCCCCCACTCTGTGATGAGCCATCAATCTTAAAAGCGCTTACTTCAGCGGGTAAACCCTTTGCAAGAATTTCTCCAAGTATTTCAGAGGAACTGGGACTGCGCGTTGAAATAAACGACCATCAAGCGGCAAAAGAAATGACCGCAAAACTGATAGAATTGGGGCATCAATCAATTGGGTTTATCACCGGCCGAAAAGGCACGGCAACAACCAGACGCAGACTCGAAGGATTTTTATCGGCAATGAAAGAAGCCAACTTATCAGTACCAGAAAACTTTATCTTAGAAGGTGATTTTGAATATAAATCGGCACTGATTGCTGGGGAAAAACTCCTTCAGCAAACCCAACGACCAACCGCAATTTTTGCCAGTAACGATGAAATGGCTGCAGGATTAATAGCAGCGGCGCATAAATCAGGCCTCTCAGTTCCAGGTGATTTATCTATTGCCGGTTATGACGATAGCATGGTAGCCACTGTTGTATGGCCCCAACTAACCACAGTGCGTCAACCGATCAAACAAATGGCAGCCACTGCGGTAAAAATATTGATTGAGCAGTGTCGCGCAGAATCAGGTGAAAAACCCAAAAACGAACTACTTCCGACTGAAATTATTATGCGTGAATCAACCGCATCAAAATAAGACAGATAGATTATGCATCGATTTTCAAAAAGATTGACCCACTTACTTTTTTGGACTGCTGTTTTCACCCCCTATAACCCCTTATTAGCAAGCCCCATAACCACAACCAAACCACCTAATATTATTCTTGTGCTTGCGGATGATATGAACTGGTTTGATATCGGCGTCTATCACCAGTTTTTTGACTATGCCCCTAAAAATGCCATTACGCCTAATATCGATAAACTGGCTAAAGAAGGTATGCTATTTACCCAATCATTTACCTCAACCGCCATGTGTGGAGTGACCCGTCAACAGCTTTATACCGGCATCTATCCCATACGCAACGGCGCCTATGGGAATCATACTCGGGTGTATGATGGTATAAAAAGTGCTGCCCATTACTTTAGAGAACTGGGTTACCGTGTAGGCTTAGCAGGAAAGGGACACATCTTTCCTGGAAAATCATTTCCTTTTGAAAGAGTAGGACGAGCAAACAAAGAGGCAACCGGAGAATCATCCTTTGGCATAGAAAAGACGCGAAAATTTATCGCCAGAAATAAAAACCAGCCTTTTTTCCTAGTTGTTGCATCAGCAAATCCACATACCCCTTGGAGTCGCGGTAATACCAAACAATATCCGCCTGAAAAATTACAGGTACCCGAATTTTTAAATGACACCCCTGCATTGCGACAACAACTATCAAAATATCTTGCCGAAGTGTCTGACCTAGATCGTGAACTAGGCTTACTTGAAACTGAAGTCGACAAGCTCGGTATTAAAGAAGACACAATTTTTATTTTCACCAGTGAACAAGGTAGCGCCTTCCCCTTTGCAAAGTGGACCAATTACGACAATGGTCTAAAAACAGCCTTTATCATTCGCTGGCCAAATACTATAAAAGCCGGTTCTATCAGCAACGCAATGATTGAGTATGTCGATGTTATTCCAACATTGACCGATGTAGTGAGTAACACCGTACCCAAAAACCTTGACGGTAAAAGCTTTAAATCAGTTTTAATGGGGCAAGAAACACAACACAAAGACTATGTTTACGGCATTCAAACAAGCTTCAATATTCACGAAGGTGCACCCTACCCCATAAGATCAGTGCGCACTAAGCGCCTAAAGTTAATCCATAACCTAATACCCAATAATACATTTTCCAATATTTTAACCAAAGGCACATGGTTTAAAGATGAACTTAAACTAGAACAAAAACAGGGTCGAGAAAATTATTCCGGCTACCTAAAACGTCCAGAATATGAACTGTACGATATTGTTAACGACCCTTTTGAGCAGAAAAATATTATTAATCAGCCCAGCTTACAAAAAGAAGTTGCCGCTTTAAAAAGCAATCTAACTTCATGGATGCGTCAACAAAGTGATCAGGGGATTGAGAGTGAACTTGCTGTTTGTGAGCGCAAAGGTTTTTCTCATAGAAGATGCCCTTGAGTTCGCAGTAGTTAATATTAATCTGAATCGAAAAAATGGTATCCGGGGCCACCCCTTCATTTCCCTAGGTAGGCATTAGCTACCCCGCTGATACTTGTGTTTACTGATGTTGACACTCCTCAAGTTCATTGTCAAAGGCACATTTACGTCTACCCTTTTGTCTACCATCAGATTTACACAAGCACACAACTGCAATCCCCTGCGATAAACAGGGGGCGGGGGTAGCTTTTGTTGCGTTTAGTTGTAACTGGTTCTGTAGGGGTACATTAGAAGGACTATGGTAAATAAGATTGTATATGTGCCTCTATGTCTTCTGCACTCGTTCTATTTGCATCCAATGCAATAGCATCACTGATTAGATTATCTCCTCTTAGACCAAAGGCGTATCTTAGGAGTATTAAAGCGTCTGTTAGAGCCTCAAAGCTACCGTTTTGGTCAAGGTCTAAGGGAGAGTAGCAATGACCATCATGGTCGTGCTCTTCTTCATGTTCTTCTTCATGCCCATCTTCATCTCCATGCTCGTCACTGTGTATGGCACAATATTCGCCATGGTGCTCTTCTTCATGCTCGTCATCGCCATGGTCATTTGAGTCACCACAATTTTCATCCAATTGAGGTGTTATGCCTTCAATAGTCTCACCCGGCCATCCATTGTTTTCATCACAGTATGTAATTGATGTTAAAGAAATAAAATCTCCAAATTCTGGTTTATCAACAAATGCATCTCTATAAATATCAGGACGGCTTCCATAAAAAATAATACTAGTTAGGGGGTTAATTCCGAAGCTCCAAAATCCAATATAAGAGACATTACTTGGAATGATTAAATGAGTTAACTCATTTGACTGAAGCGCACTTTGACCAATCACTTCAACGGAATTAGATATTGAAAGGGATGAAATATTGTTGTAAGCAAATGAATATGCACCAAGAAAGATTAGATTTTCTGGCAATAAAAGATATGATAATGAATTACTTCTAAATGCTCCATTTTCAACCCTTATTATGCTATCTGGTAATGCTAGACTAGCAAGATTTTTTGAGGAAAATGCATATTCACCAACCGATTTAACAGTGAATCCATCAATTTCCTCAGGAATAATCAAGTCACTTGGACATCCATCAACACAACCAGTCACCTCAATACCGCCATCAATGACGTTATAGGTAAACTCAGTATTGCTTAAAGCAAGGCTACTGGTGACTAAAAAGACTAAACCAAGAATATATTGAGCAAATTGACGTGTAAGCATTTGAATCGACCAGTATTAGTTATTATTAACTGAATAATAATACTTTACGTATACACTGACAAATTAGAACCAATTACAGGGGGTGGGGGTGTCTTTTGTTGCGTTAAGTTGTTACTGGTTCTGTGAGGGTACATTAAATAGCCTATGGCAAAAGAGACTGTATATGCGCTTCAATATCTTCTGCAGTCGTTCTATTTGCATCCAATGCAACAGCATCACTGATTAGGTTGTCACCTCTAAGACCAAAGGCGTATCTTAGGAGTATTAAAGCGTCTGTTAGAGCCTCAAAGCTACCGTTTTGGTCAAGGTCTAAGGCTGCGTATTGAATATCCTCTGACGTATTGCAATCTGCATCATATGAGGGAGTAATGCCTTCTATAACTATGTTACTCCACTCGCCATGATAACCAGCCCCATCTTGGCAATAAGTAATAGAAGTTAATGAATTGCTAGCAAATGCATTATTACCAATTGTAGGCGGCTCACCAAAAAAAATAAGGCTGCTTAACTGATTATATTCGAATGCATTTATACCTATATAGGAAACACTTTTTGGAATAGTAATACTTGTTAATTGATTAGCAGCAAAAGCACCATCTCCAATACTTGTAACACTATTGCCAATAGTTACGCTAGTTAATTGGTTACCATGAAAAGCAACACCTCCAATGCTAGTTACACTCTCTGGAATAGTCACGCTGGTTAATTGGTTGAAATCAAATGCTCCGTCTCCAATAATTTCGACACTACTTGGAATAGTAAGAGTTGTTAATTGATTATCCGCAAATGCACTTTCACCTATATAAAAAACACCATCTGGAATCGAAATATTAGCTAACTGATTAGCTCTAAAAGCTGCTGCGTCAATATAATCAACGCTGTTAGGCAAGGAAACACTTGTAAGTTGGTTCTCACTAAAACTACCAGCTAAAATACTAGAAATTCCATCTGGAATGGCAATCATAGATAATTGATTACTGTGGAATGCATAGGCACCAATCAAGTTTACACTGTAAGGTAATACTAGATTGCTTAATTCGTTATAGGCAAATGCACCACCCCCTATATCAGTTACGCCATCTGGAATTACCACGCTTGCCAAATGATTATCTTCAAAAGCAGCCTCACCAATTCTGGTCACAACATACCCATCAATCTCCTCAGGAATAACCAAGTCACTTGGGCACTCATCAACACAACCGGTAATCTCAATACCCTCATCCATAATATTGTACGTAAAGTGGGATTCCTGAGGAGGGCTATATTCGCAACTTTCATCTAGTTCAGGCGTGATACCTTCAACAGGCTCACCCGGCCAATCTGATGCCCCTAAGCAATAATGGATATTTTGAATTGGATTACCCATAAAAGAATTATAGACAATATTGTTATTATCACCATTGCAGGTTGGCGCATCGCCGTTAATCACAACATTTTCGACTGTTACAGGTATATCGCGCTCAACAACAAACATCAGAAAAGAGGAATAGGTATTATCACCCTGCGATGGGAAATCAACTGAATAGCTAGCACAGGCACCATTGACTTCTATTAATGCAGTTTCAAAATCTGGGTTAACATCTGGCCATGGCCTAAACTCAAACTTGAATTTAACATTCACTGGCTGTTCAGAGAATGCTGTAAAGCTAATTGTTCCACCATCTGGAAAGCTCAATGGATATATGTCTGGATTGTCGTTAGCAAACCCAGCCCATTCTCTAGCTGTTGAGGGAAACATAAAGGTATTACCAACCATTTCTGCACCATCACCTATAAATGCGCCATCACCAAAAGATTCCCACACAACTCTTTCATTAGACATTTCAGGGCGATTGCCACTAAATGATATATTTTCTAACTGATTATTCTCAAAAGCTTGCGCACCAATCTTAGTAACACTGTATGGAATTGTGACTTCAGTTAATTGATTGTTTGCAAAAGCCTGTGCGTCGATAGCAGTGACACTGTTAGATATAGCAACGCTCGTTAGCTGGTTATTTTCAAATGTTTTTTCGCGAATAACTGAGATGCTATTAGGAATACTGACTGAAGTTAATTGATTACTTGCAAAAGCTGATTCTAAAATCATGGTGACATTATTAGGAATAGTCACGCTTGTAAGCTGATTATTCTCAAAAGCACCTCGACCAATGCCTGATACACTATTTGGAATAGTTAAGCTTGTAAGTTGGTTATTGCTAAAAGTTCCACCTTCAATACTAGCTAGACTGTTTGATAAATGTACACTTGTAAGTTGATTATCACTAAAGGCATTATTTTCAATAAAGCTAACACTATTCGGTATATGTACCGTTGTAAGCTGATTGTTTCCAAATGCATAAAATCCAATAAAGTCAACACTGTCAGGAATGGAAACAGTGGTTAGCTGATTATTTTCAAACGCAAAATTGTCAATACCAATAACATCATAGCCATCAACTTTATTAGGAATAACTAAATCAGATAGGCATAAATCGACACAACCCAACATTATGATTCTATCGCCAAGGGGTAGGTATCTAAATTCTCCAGAACTGATGCCAGGGTTCTCAGCAAATGAATTAAGATCTATATCTGGAAAATTTCCATCAAAATTGACGCTGGTTAGTTGATTTCTTCCAAAAGCGTTTGCCCCGATAGTGGTTACACTATTAGGTATAATTACACTGGTTAATTTGTTGTCATAAAAAGTATCATTATCAATACTGGTCACACCGTTTCCAATGATAACGTTTGTTAACTTATTTCCAGCGAAGGCAACTCTACCGATACTTGTTACGCTGTCTGGAATAGTAAGGTTAGTTAATTGATTTAGAACAAAAGCACTATGGCCAATAGTAGTTACACTATTGCCAATGTTTACAGTAGTTAATTCGTTATTATCAAAAGCAGCATCGTCAATAATGGTCACACTATCGGGTATGATTACGCTTGTTAACTGATTACTGTAGAATGCACCATAACCAATTTTTACCACAGAATAACCATCAATCTCCTCAGGAATAACCAAGTCACTTGGGCACTCATCAACACACCCAGTCACCTCAATACCGCCATCAATATTGTTATAGGAAAACTGAGTATTGCCTAAAGCAAGGCTACTTGAGACCAAAAGAACTAAACCAAGAACAGATTGAATATATTGACGTAAATTCATTTGAATTGACCAGCGTTATTTATTATTAAATGAATAATAATACTTTTAGATTTTTATGACAAATTAGAATTAATTATTGTTGCGAGGACATGATTAGCGTTTACCCCACCTCTATAACTACAAGAAAGAAGAAAAAAAGTTATCAGGAAATGAACGTAAATGGTGCCCGGGGCCGGACCTGATTTTTATTTATAAACTATTGATATAAATGGATAAATTTAATTCTATTTATACCGTCATTTTTTTCTGTTGATAAGCCTAAAATATCAAGTAACCACCCTAACTAATAGCGCAAAAACATGCAAAACATCAGAACAAAATACCATTCCAGAAAGCCGAAAACGGTTGAGGGGGCACCCCCCCCTTTTGTCAGATGGGACTCCTATATTTCTATACTTTTACCAATCTGCACGAACGAATTGGAATTATTTGGTTTTTACAATCCCGGCACTAGTGAATCAATATAGGCTTGAATAACACCACTACTAGAGAATTATTAGCCACCGCTTACTCCACTAAAATAAAGGTTTTAACGAAATTATCTCCCTGGAATTCGTAGTTGTAGCTCACTGCAAGTGGTAATAGGGCTCCAAAGATTCCAACGGTATATGTAATATCAAGAAATTGTCCGTCAGGATGAACACCATTAACAACAAGATCAACTCCGTTAGCGCTTGCAGAAAGGCTTCCATCACCTTCAAAAAATTCAACACTATTTAATATTAGATCTTTTCCAGTATTATTAGTAAGCCTCATACTATAAGTACTATTCCTTGAAACAACATTATTGATAACAACAGCGCTTCCGCCGGTAAGTGTAAAATAAAGAAAATCATTATTTAAATCATCAGCATTGTCGCCTACCCCATCACCATCACTATCTGTAGTCTCTAAATCATCATTAGGAAATGCATCAGCATTGTCGCCTACCCCATCACCATCCGTATCAGACCATTCAGAAGCGTCAAGAGGGAAGAGATCATTTGAGTCAGCAACACCATCATTATCATCATCAGTATCAGCGTTATTACCAATACCGTCGAAGTCAGTATCAATGGATTCTGAAGAATTTAGAGGGAATGCATCTAAGTCATCAGCAACACCATCATTATCATCATCAATATCAGCGTTATTACCAATACCGTCTAAGTCAGTATCAATGGATTCTGATGAATTTAAGGGGAATGCATCTAAGCTATCGGCAACACCATCATCATCGCTGTCTGCTGATGTTTGACCTGGGATGTAGTTATCTATATATGCCTGAATATCTGTCGCACTAGAGCGAGACGCATTTTCAGCTACTGCCGAACTAAGTAATGCATCACCTGTTAGGCCAAACAAATAACGAAGAAGCAACAAGCCATCTGTTAGAGCATCTACATTTCCACTGTCATCGATATCGGCAAAAGAAGTAGTAGAAGCGTGAACATTGTCTTGAACCTGCTCAGGTGTAAGCGGCGAGGCTTCAGCAATAGCACTGGATACCAATGCGTCACCTGTTAGGCCAAAGGCATAACGAAGCAATAACAAGCCATCTGTTAGTGCATCAGCATTACCATCTTCATCAAAGTCCCATGTCATTATTGAATCAGATTGATCACCAAGAACTGGATCTTCAGGCGGTTCAACGTCCGGGCCTAGAGAATTATTATCTAGAGATCTAATATTCAAACTTTTATCTCCAATAATTAACGTTCTTAGATCAGGGCATACCTGTACAGTTGGGTAATATTCGTATAAGTACTCATATTCGTATAATACTTCCCAGCTTGAGCCATCGGATAGCTCAAATACTTCTCCGTTATTACCCATGAATGGAACTGGACTAAAAATAGTGGATTCATAACATCCTCCCGAGACAACAGAGGAATTACTTATCAAAGAGACTGAACTCAGAAGCAACAAAAAAAGACAAACAAAGAATCGAAAGATACCCATCGCAGACACACTCAATTTTATTAATTATTCATATATGCAAACATTACTACAACTTGTTACAAATAACCACAAAGTGACATTACTTGATCTTGGGTTTTCTACCTGACCTTTTGAAGCCTTCCATTATGCCAACTGAATGCGCAAAAAAGAAAAAACATCAGAACGAAACGCCATTCCAGAAAGCCGAAATCGGTTGAGGGGGTACCCCCCCCTTTTTGTCAGATGGGACTCCTATATTTCTATACTATTACCAATCTGCACGAACGAATTGGAATTGTATGGTTTACCATAGCAATGCCGTTTAAAGAATTACCATGCAAAAAAGAGCGTTACTGGTTTTTTTATAGTAATGAATGCCTTAACATCACAACAAAAAACCCGCCACTAGTGGCGGGCGAAGAGGGATTCATCATAATCAGCATTCTTAACAGTGGCCAAAGCCAAAATAAAATAATTACTGTTATTCGATAATCTCAAACCAACTCTCATTACTTTCATCCTGAGAGTGGCGGGATACCCATAACATAAATTTACCTGGCTCAACGATGCTTTTTGAGCTCTGGTTATGAAAACTAAGATTGTTACTATCCAGTTCAAATCTAATAGTTTGCTTCTGTCCTGGTGTTAATGTTACTCGATCATAGGCTTTTAACTCTTTAACTGGACGTGTTACATCGCCTACCAAATCACGTACATATAGCTGCACTATTTCTGTCGCTTCTACTTGACCGGTGTTTTCAATATTAATGGAAACATTGAGCGTTTCACCCACTGCTAATTCTTGGCGATCAAGCTTTAAACCGGAGTATTTGAAGTTTGAATAACTTAGGCCATAGCC
>CBFIHQ010000020.1:0-24836 GCA_965662525.1 uncultured Porticoccaceae bacterium | reverse complement strand
CTGGAGGAACAACAGGTGCATCCAAGGGTGTAATGCTCACCAATAAAACTGTGCTGTCCAATATCGCACAGAGTTTAGCTGTTTTAGCCAGTCGCGAAAAATCCTTAGAAGGTGCCTGTACCATTGCGCCACTACCTATGTATCATATTTATTCTTACGCACTGTGTTTAGGCATTATTCCAGCCTTAAAAGGCCACAGTGTTTTAATTCCAGATCCAAGAAATATTTCAGCCTTTATCCGCTCAATAAAACACTATAAATTTGATATATTTACCGGTCTAAACTCATTATTTGTGGCGCTGATGGAGCATTCTAAATTCAAGAATTTAGACTTTTCAAAATTGCGCATTACCCTTTCTGGGGGTATGGCACTGATGGAATCAGTGGCGGAAGATTGGCAAAAAGCTACAGGCTGTGTTGTAAGTGAGGGCTACGGAATGACAGAGGCATCACCGGTGGTGTCGATGAATCCACCGGGATTTCAGAAAATTGGCAGTGCCGGTATACCGATTCCCGGTACTCAGATTAAAGTTGTCAATGAGCAGGGTGAAGAACAGCAAGTGGGTGGTGAAGGTGAGCTCTGTGTCCGCGGCGATCAAGTTATGAAGGGTTATTGGAATTGCTCTGAAAAAACAGCCGAAACAATAGTCGATGGGTGGTTGCATACTGGCGATATTGTAAAAATTGACCAACAGGGTTATATCAAGGTTGTGGATCGTCTAAAGGATATGATTATTGTCTCTGGGTTTAATGTTTATCCCAATGAACTAGAGCAGGCATTGACGGTTCACCCAGATGTTTCTCAATGTGCCGCTATTGGTGTACCGGACCCCAAAGCGGGCGAGGTGGTTAAAATGTTTGTTGTAAGTGTCAATCCAGAGTTAACAGAAACTCAGGTAATCGATTACTGTAAGCATAATATGGCAGGCTATAAAGTACCTAAATATATTGAGTTTAGAGACCAATTGCCTATGTCTAACGTAGGAAAAGTACTACGAAAAGATTTAAGGGATGAATAAGCTAGTTAATCTGTTGTAACGCGCCTTAACCTGTTACCCTAAAAAATCTCATAGTAAAAATACAAAGCTGTTTAGAGGTAAATAGTTGTGAAGCGTCTTATTGTCGGAATGTCAGGCTCTAGTACCGTAATCTATGGTATTAGACTGCTAGAGAAGCTCGCTGCACGCGAGGATGTCGAAGTACACTTGGTGATTAGTCAGGCGGCTAAAATGACCATAGGTATAGAAACTGATTACACGGCTGATCAGGTTGAAGCTCTGGCGGATGAAGTGCATAACTGTAAAAATATTGGCGCTAGTATTGCCAGTGGTTCGTTTAAAACAGCGGGTATGGTGGTAGTTCCATGTTCTATGAAAACACTCTCTGCCATTGCTAATTCCTACGCAGATAACCTTATTGTTCGCGCCGCCGATGTAGTGCTTAAAGAGCGTCGTCGATTGGTTATTGTGCCGCGGGAAACCCCACTGCATACCGGCCACTGCGAGCTGATGCTCAAAGTGAGTCAAATTGGTGCAATCCTTTGTCCGCCGGCGCCAGCCTTTTATACTAAGCCTAAAACAGTTGATGATATTATCGATCATTCTGTTGCAAGGATATTGGATCTATTCGACATAGAGGATGCGGACACAGAACGCTGGGAAGGCAATGTCTAGTGACTTTCCATTCTGGCCTCTGCTACAAGTAGAGTCAGTATTAACCCTTGCGACAGCGGATGCCTGCGGAAGCTGGTCGGCACCTGTGCTATATGCCGCAAGCCTTGCTAATCAAAAACCAATACTCTATTTTTTATCAGCCCACAGTAGTCGCCATATTAAAAACCTGCCAGTCAATGGTAGTGCAGCCGCTTCTATCTATGCCGGTTATCAAGGTGATTGGCAGGCAATCAAAGGTGTGCAGATGCATGGTGCTATATCCGAGCTAAATGAGGATTCTATTCAGCACTGGAAAACAATCTATTTTGCACGCTTCCCAGAAGTTGCAGAAATGATTAATAACCCTGCATCAGAACAACAGCAAAAAATAGCTTCCGCGTTTGAACGCAGTGGGAAATTTAGTTTTACACCATCGTTGATAAAGTTAACGGACAATTCTGCTGAATTTGCAGCGCGCAATGAGTGGTTGTTTGATTAAGACTATTCTTAGTCTTTATAGATTCTTGGCACTCTCGATGGCATACGCGTAAGCAGTTCATAGCCGATGGTTCCGCAGTATTCTGCAACCTCATTCACGCCTAGACCCGGGCCCCATAGAGTAACCGGCTCACCAATTTCTATAGGCTGGGCAAGATCGGTTATATCAACAGTAATCATATCCATAGATACATTGCCTACTAGCGGACATTTGACGCCATTAATAAGAACGGGTGTTCCATTGGGTGCATGGCGCGGATAGCCATCGCCATAGCCAACAGCAATGGTAGCTATAGTTGAAGGGCGATTAGCGGTCCAGTTAGCGGTATAGCCCACAGACTCGTCGGATTCTATTGTGCGAATAGAGATAACAGCAGACTGAAAATGCATCACCGGTTTTAATTGATCGGCATTTTTTTGCGATTGTGCAAACGGCGTGTTGCCATACAGCATATAGCCTGGGCGTTGCCAGTTATCTCTAATGTTAGACCAGTCTAAAATGGCAGCTGAATTGGTAAGGCTAGTTTTAAGTAAGGGTGAGTCCAGTTGTTTTAAGGTGGAATTAAAACGCTCAAGCTGTTGACCAGTAAAGTTGTTATCTAAATTATCGGCACAGGAAAAGTGTGTCGCCAATACCATTGATTCAGCTACATTTGGACTATCGTTTAAGCGTTGAAAAACGGACTGTGCTTCATCGAGTTGGAATCCTAAACGATGCATGCCTGTATCTAATTTAATCCAAATAGTAATCGGACTTTTAAGATTGGCCTTAACTACCGCATCTAACTGCGCATGGTTTTCTAGCATAAGCCAAAAATTCTGCTGCTGTGCAATTTCAACTTCATCTGGGCTATGAGGCCCCTCCAATAATAGGATAGGTTGTTGAATATTTGCTTGGCGTAATTCAAGAGCTTCTTCAATACAGGCCACACCGAAGGCGGGCGCCATATCTTTCAGTGCATATGCAACCTCTACCATACCGTGACCATAGGCATTAGCTTTAACCATGGGCATACTGTTTGCGTTAAGCCCTAATTTTTGTGCCAGAGCAAAATTATCGCGCAGTGCAGTAGTATCGATAATCGCTGAAGTAGGTCTAGCCATAGTAAGTAGCCACTAGTAGTTAAATCGATTGGCGCTAAATAGTGTTTGTGCCGCAAGCCATACATCGCCAACCTGACCATTGCCAACGGGTACAGAGTCAATAGCAACAACTGGAGCAATTTCTCTGGATGAGCTGGTGATCCAGACTTCGTCAGCCTCGGCTACTTCATCCATCTTGACTACTCGCTCCTCTAAGGGGATATTGCCATCATTGCGTAATATATCGATCAGAATTTGCCGGGTAATGCCGGGTAATTTTTGGTGATCTAAGGGCGGGGTAATAACTGTTCCATCTTTAACAATAAATGCGTTACATGAGCTGGCTTCGGTCAGTTCATTGTTAGCGTTGTAGAGTATAGTTTCTTGATTACCCTGCTCCACACCCTGTTGATAATGCAACACATTACCCAATAGAGATGTTGATTTAATATCTCGACGATCCCAGCGTATATCTCGGGCTGTTGACACTGTGTAAGTTTTAGCGAGAGATTTATCAGCAACTGGCGCTGGTGGGATCTCAAAGCAAAAAGCAAAGATAGTCGGATTGACTGTTTCAGGGAAACGGTGGCTTCTTGTTGCATAGGCTCCACGACTAATTTGCAAGTAAATGCCTAGGTTGCCAGCGCCATTTTGTTGTAGTAACTTTAAGCACAGCTCAAGCCATTGTTTTTCCGACCAACCGGTAGAAATACCAATTGCCTCAAGTCCCTCGTTCATGCGTTTTAAATGAGGTAAAAAGCCAACTAATTTTCCGCCATAGGATGGTACTACCTCATAAACACCATCGCCAAACAAAAACCCTCTATCAAGAGGTGAAATTTTAGCCTGTTCAATAGGGAGATACTGACCGTTAAGGTATGCAATATTCATTAAGCTGCTCTTTTTGTGTATCTGAAAATGTTATCAGTGACATGGACTATACGCAAAGTTAATTATTTATTGTTTATTTTGTCGCAACAGAATCTGTGCCTGTTTTAAATCCATAGGCTTAAATCGTATCTTTCGCCCCGGCATCAGTTGCGCAAGTTTAGCGATATCTTGAGAAAAAACCGAACCCAATTTTGGGTATCCTCCAATAGTTTGGCGATCGCATAAAAGTATAATTGGCTGGCCATCAGCCGGAAGCTGAACTGCACCTAGACAGATTCCCTCTGACAGCATTTGATTATTTGAATGGGGGATAGCAGTTCCTTCAAGCCTGTAACCCATGCGATCACTCTGTGGTGAAATTGTGTATTCAGTAGTAAAAAACTGCTCCAATTGGTCGGATTCAAATAGATGGTGTTGATAGCCCATCAGCATGCGAATTTCTGTAATATCACTATCAAATTGCGGTCGATATTGTTCAGGAACAGAGTGTATTGTGGTTGCTTGGCTATTATTACAGGGTAAATTGTCACCCCGTTCAAGCGCCTTGCCATTTTTATATAGTCCGCCAAGATTTTCCCTGACGACAGTTGAGGCACTGCCAAATATTAATGGGCATTGAATACCCCCACTGACAGCTACATAGATTCGGCAACCTGAGGTTGCATAACCAATACTAATACGATCCCCAGGCACTATATTGTGAATGCGCCAGAATTCAACTTTTGTGTTATTAATTTGAACAGGTGCAACTGCCCCAGTGATAGCGATTTGGGTGATTGTCTGTGATTCTAGAATCAGCCCTCCAATGAGAACTTCCAGATAAGCAACAGATGATGAATTTCCACAAAGTCGATTGGCCCAGTCGGCGGAATAGCTATCAAATGGACCTCCGGTGGTAATGCCAATATTATGAAATCCATGCCTGCCGGCATCCTGAATAAGGCTTAGCATACCGGGGTTAATAACCTTTAACCCGCTCATTATTTATCGCCTAGCAATAGCTGTTCTGATCCACCAAGTTGAATAAATTCATGGCGATCAATCGCTCTAAAACTGACTTTATCACCAACCTCAACTAGGGTGCTAGGTTGTTGATTGGGGTCAAACATCACGCTGGGACATAGACCTATTAGATTCCAGCCGCCAGGGGACTGTGCTGGATAAATTGCGGTTTGCCGATCAGCTATGGCCACAGCGCCCTTGGGCACATTTGCTCTGGGGGTGGCAAGTCTTGGTATGGCAATGCGCGAATCGATTTCACCTAAGTAGGCAAATCCAGGGGCAAAACCCATGGCATAAACCATATATTCAGTCTGTTGATGAAGCGAAATCACCTTATCAATGGTCAAATTGGTATGGTCGGCCAGTCGCTGTAAGTCTGGACCAGACTCAAGGCTGTAATAAACTGGTAGTTCTATATGTCGGCCTATTTGAGTTGTTATATCTGATGACCAGCTTGAAGAAGCATTATTGATATAGCTTTCCAAGGTTAAATACTCAACTTCAATAGCATTATAGGTCACTAATAATGAGTGATATGAAGGAACTAGATCAATCAGATTGTGGTTTAATTTTTTTTGTAATTGGCTTGCAGTGTGCGCAATAAGACTTGATGTTTTTTTACAGGGTCGTTCCGAAAAATAGACAATGACACTATTTTCACCGGCAATAGCTATCTTTGGGAAATCTTTATTCATACTGCCAGAATAGCTTTAATTTGGCCGATTTCTGCGACAACTTCAGAGTTGTCACCATGCACACATAAGGTGTCAGCGTTAAGTGCTAAGCGCTTGCCTGTAACGGTTGTTACAGAGCCATCTTGTTTTAGCTGTGCTACTTGAGAAAGCATTTTTTTTCTAGTATGAATAGCCCCAGGTTGGCTGCGCGGAACCAGAGCCCCATTGTCTTGATAGGCGCGATCTGCAAAGACTTCAAAATATAGTGTAAGCCCAAAGGCCATAGCTTCTTGTTTGTGTATATCGGCTTCTGGCGTTGCTTGAAGCATAAGAGTTGAGCAGGCCTGAGAGTCAGCAATTGCAGCCATAACCGCACTGCGAAGATGACCATTTTGCATCATATCGTTATACAGCGCACCATGAGGTTTAATATAGCTTACACAGAGCTCATTATGGTTGGCCGCTTTTGCTAGCGTAGAAATTTGATACTTGAGGCAGGCAATAAGGTCTGTTGCCGACATCGACATCGATTGGCGTCCAAAATTAAATTTATCAGGATAGCTAGGGTGAGCGCCAACGGCGACAAGATGCTGTTTGGCCAATAGCAGTGTTTTATCCATTATCAAGGGATCACCTGCATGGAAGCCGCAGGCAATGTTGGCGAAATCTATATGGGGCATGACCTGTGATTCGATCCATAGCTGATCGCTGTCGGAGGTTTCCCCTAGATCACAGTTCAGTAATAGATCCATTGCAAATTACGCCCAATATTATAATTATGCCCCTAGCTTCTCGGCGATAAATGGCATCAGCTGATCAACCTCAATATGCTGATTTTCACTTTGGGTGCGAGCTCGGTATTCAATCTTGCCCTCATCCAGACCGCGATCACCAATAACTACCCGGTGGGGGATGCCAATTAATTCAATATCTGCCAGCATAGAGCCCAAGCGAGCTTTCTGCTCATCCATAAATAATACATCATAACCGGCGGCTCTAAGTTTTGAGTATAGATCTTCGCAGGCCTGCTTAACAGTATCTGATTTATGCATATTAATGGGTACTATAGCTATTTGGAAAGGCGCAATAGCCGCAGGCCAAATAATGCCGTTTTCATCGTGATTTTGTTCGATAGCCGCAGCCACAATTCGGCTAACACCAATACCGTAACAGCCCATGGTCATAGCCTGTTCTTTGCCATTTTCATTAAGAATAGTGGCCTTCATAGCTTCACTGTATTTAGTACCTAACTGGAAGATATGGCCCACTTCAATGCCGCGCTTAATTTCCAAAACACCTTTGCCGTCTGGGCTTGGGTCGCCAGCCACTACATTGCGAATATCTGCCTGAGTTTCAATGCTGCAATCGGTGTCCCAATTTACCCCTGAAAGATGGTAGCCGTCGCGATTAGCGCCACAGACAAAATCTGTCAAAGCAGCTGCACTGTGGTCAACAATCAATGGGATATTGAGGTCTACTGGGCCTAAAGAGCCTACAGGGCATTTCAGTTGATCTAAGATCTGCTTCTCGGAGGCAAAGGTTAGGTCGCCATCCAAGCCTAAAACTTTCTGTGCTTTTACTTCGTTGACTTCATGATCGCCACGAACAACTAATGCCTTTAATACCTGATTACCTTCTTTATCTTCGATGCTAACAATTAGCGTTTTAACCGTCTGAGTCGCCTCAATAGATAATAATTGGCACACCTCATCAATACTATGAGTATTGGGTGTTGCCACTTCCTGCCTGTGCTCAGAGCCGCTGGTATTTGAGGTGCTAGCTGACATAGCTTCAGCTTTTTCAATATTAGCGGCAAAGTCACTTTCAGTAGAGAATACGATAGCATCCTCACCGGAATCAGCTAAAACATGAAATTCATGCGAGTGGCTACCACCAATACTGCCGGTATCAGCTAATACCGCACGAAACACCAAGCCGGTGCGTTCGAAAATATTGCTATAGGTTTGATACATCACATCATAAGTTTCTTGCAGTGACTCTTCGCTACTATGAAACGAATAGGCATCTTTCATGCAGAACTCGCGGGTACGCATCACGCCAAATCGAGGGCGGCGCTCATCGCGAAACTTAGTTTGAATTTGATAAAAATTAGCAGGCAGTTGTTTGTAGCTGCTGATTTCATTGCGCACCAAATGCGTGATCACTTCCTCATGGGTCGGTCCCAAGCAGAATTCACGATCGTGTCTGTCGCGAATACGCAGAAGTTCTGGGCCAAACTGACCCCAGCGCCCAGATTCTTCCCATAAATCAGCAGGTTGAACGACAGGCATCAAAAGCTCCATAGCGCCAGATTTATCCATTTCTTGGCGAACAATATTTTCAACTTTGCGAAAAACTCTCAAACCCAGAGGTAGCCATGAGTAAAGCCCAGAGGCAACCTTGCGGATCATTCCTGCTCGCAGCATTAGCTGATGGCTTATAACTTCTGCATCCGCAGGAGATTCTTTTTGTGTGGCAATCAAATATTGGCTAGCGCGCATAATTTTTTTACACTTTAATGGAATTAAATATTCAGTCGGTTATTCTACGGTGATGAGCTGTCGGGGTACAGACCTAAGAACTAATAATGGGGCATTTTTAGCAATGTTTAAATTACATGAAAGATTGGATCAAGACTGTCTACAAGTAGGCCAGTTTGAATTGTGCTTGTTACTTATCAGTCGCGACGCTAACTATCCTTGGTTGATTCTGGTACCAAAGCGCGAGGGTATAACAGAGATCCATCAGCTAAATGCGACTGACAGACAGCAGTTATTAGAAGAGTCATGTGTTTTATCTAAGGCTATGACTGAGCTATTTGCGCCGGATAAGCTGAATATTGCCGCTTTAGGTAATGTTGTGCCACAGCTACATATTCATCATATTGCGCGCTATGAATCCGATCCAGCATGGCCACAACCAATATGGGGTGTGGTGCCTGCGGATGAGTATGATCCCGATATGCTCAGCGCCCGCTGTGAGAATCTCCGTCAACGTCTAAAAACACGTGGTTTAAGATGATTTTTACCAAGAAACAATACAAACTTATCTATTGAGCTTGGTGTTTTGCCACAGAGGTATGCCATTTCCGCATAATCTTCAGTGTTAGATGCTCGCCACAGCGGATAGCTGATGTATAATGCAACGCTTTTTATTTTGTTAGTCACAATATTAAGTGCAGGAAAACGCTCTATGCCAATTTATGAGTACCTTTGCGAGACCTGTGGGCATCAGCAAGAGGCATTGCAAAAGATAAGTGATAAGCCGCTGACAGACTGTGAAGCCTGCCAGCAACCGACATTAAAAAAAATGATTTCTGCGGCTGGGTTTAGATTAAGTGGCAGTGGTTGGTATGAAACCGACTTTAAAAGTTCTCACAAGAAAAATTTAACAGGCGACTCTAATAGTGATAAATAGGGCGTCAAATTGAGGCGGAGCTAAAAAATAGCTCTCAAATTAATAATAAGGATTAAATACAAATGCAACGAACAACCTATTGCGGGCTGATAACAACAGCTCATCTCGAACAGGAGATCACCCTCTATGGTTGGGTAGATCGCCGTCGTGATCATGGTGGTGTAATTTTCCTCGATCTTCGTGATCGAGAGGGTATTGTTCAGGTAGTATTTGATCCAGATGCGGGTGATTTTTTTGAGCAAGCTGATCGCGTAAGATCTGAATATGTATTGCAGGTAACCGGTAAAGTAAGAGCTCGAAGCGAAGCTACGGTTAACCCAAATATGGCCACAGGCGAAATTGAGGTCTATGGCACTCAACTTGAAATCCTTAATAGCGCCGCTACACCGCCATTCCAAATGGATGAACATATCACTGTAGGTGAGGATGTTCGCCTCAAGCACAGATATATGGACTTGCGTCGTGTCGAAATGCAAAACAGTTTGCGCTTCCGTTCTAAAATCACTAATTCGATCCGCAACTATCTGGATGAGAACGGTTTTTTAGATATAGAAACGCCAATTATGACACGAGCCACCCCTGAGGGTGCTCGCGACTATTTGATTCCATCGCGAACGCATCCTGGTCAGTTTTTTGCTATGCCGCAATCACCACAGCTGTTTAAGCAATTGCTAATGGTGGCAGGTTTTGATCGCTATTACCAAATAGCCAAGTGCTTTAGAGACGAAGATTTGCGTGCCGATCGTCAGCCAGAATTTACCCAGATTGATATTGAAGCCTCGTTTATTGACGAAGAAGACATTATGTCGATCACAGAAACTATGATCACAAATATTTTTGCTGATCACAAAAGTGTGACGTTCGATAAATTTCCACGCATGACTTATGCCGAAGCCATGGATCGTTATGGTTCAGATAAGCCTGATCTTAGAATTCCGCTAGAGTTGGTTGAGATCAAAGATCTACTTAAAGATATCGAATTTAAAGTATTCGCCGGCCCTGCCAATGACCCTGCATGTCGTGTTACTGCGCTAAAAGTACCCGGTGGTTCAGAAATATCGCGCAAACAAATTGATGAATATACCAAGTTTGTGGGCATCTATGGCGCCAAAGGTTTAGCTTGGATTAAAGTCAATGCCATCGAAAATGGTATTGAAGGCCTACAGTCGCCAATAATCAAGTTCCTCGGTGACGAAGTCACCATGAATATAATGCAGCGTCTCGATGCAAAGAATGGTGATATTGTATTCTTTGGTGCGGATAAATCTTCAATTGTTTCAGAAGCGCTGGGTGCACTGCGTTGTAAGGTTGGGCATGACTTAGACCTTTATACCTGTGACTGGGCGCCAATGTGGGTCATTGACTTCCCGATGTTTGAAACCACAGACAGTGGTGCGCTAACACCACTGCATCACCCATTTACTGCGCCATCATGCGATGCTCAAGCCCTCAAAGATAATCCTGCGGAGGCACTATCTCGCGCCTACGATATGGTACTTAATGGTGTAGAGTTAGGCGGTGGTTCTATTCGTATCCATGACCAAAAGATGCAGGCAGCAGTATTTGATGTGCTGGGTATTGGTGAAGCTGAGCAACAGGAAAAATTTGGATTCCTACTTGATGCATTGCAGTATGGTGCACCACCACATGGTGGGTTGGCCTTTGGCTTGGATCGTCTAATTATGTTGATGGTAGGTGCCGAATCTATACGCGATGTTATTGCCTTTCCTAAAACACAATCTGCGGCCTGTTTGATGACCGATGCTCCAGGTTCAGTTGAAGCAGCGCAACTTCGAGATTTAAACATCAGATTGCGTCAAAAAGAAAAACAAGAAAGCTAGAATTAATTTTTGGAGATAGCATATGGCAGGTCATAGTAAATGGGCCAATATAAAACACCGAAAAGCGGCACAGGATGCTAAGCGCGGTAAAATATTTACCAAAATAATTCGAGAATTAGTTGTAGCGGCTAAGGCGGGGGGGCCAAACCCCGAAGATAATCCTCGACTTAGGGCAGCAGTTGATAAGGCTTTGGGTTCTAATATGAAGCGCGACACTATCGACAAAGCAGTTGCGCGTGGTGCCGGTGCTGGCGAGGGTGAAAATTATGATGAAATCACTTATGAGGGATATGCTTCGGGCGGTATAGCTGTTTTGGTTGAGTGCATGACAGATAATCGCAATAGAACTGTCGGTGAAGTGCGCCATGCATTTGCCAAACGCGGTGGAAATTTGGGAACAGATGGCTCAGTTGCTTACTTATTTAATCGCATTGGTCAAATAAGTTATGGCCCAGAGGTCGATGAAGACGCTCTTATGGATGCTGCACTTGAATCTGGTGCAGAAGACATTAAAACCCATGATGACGGCTCTCTGGATGTAGAGACAAGTTTTGAAGATTTTTTGCAGGTCAAAGATGGACTTATAGCGGCAGGATTTGAGCCGGCGCATGCCGAGGTTACAATGATAGCCGATATTACTGTTCCACTAGAAAAGGACCCTGCGGAAAAACTACTAGGCATGATAGATAGCCTAGAAGATTTGGATGATGTGCAAAATGTGTATACTAACGCAGATATATCCGATGACATAATGGAGCAGTTGTCTTAGCTGCCGAATTATAAGCATAATAATAATTTAAAATATCAAGTAAACGAGTAATCAATAAAGGGGTTAAAAGATGAAAGTTATTAAAAGAACTAAAGACTATGTAATTTATCAAAAAGGCTCAGGTCGATATGCGATTAAAGATGCGGACAAAAACTGGGTCAATGCTGATGAAAAAATAAAAATTCTACTGGCTGAAAAGCTAGTAAAAACTGTAGCTCCTGCTCCAGCGCCTAAAAAGTCAGAAGAGGCGCCAGCCGCACCAGTAGAAGAAGCACCAGTTGCTGAAGAAGCTCCGGCGGAAGAAGCGCCAGTTGAAGAAGCTCCTGTAGAAGAAGCTCCTGTAGAAGAAGCTCCTGCAGAAGAAGCACCAGCTGAAGAAGCTCCTGCAGAAGAAGCACCAGCTGATGAGGCTCCTGCTGAAAAACCCAAGGCTAAAGCCAAAGCGAAGCCTAAAGCTAAAGCTAAAGCAGCGCCAAAGAAAGATTAATCTTTTGATTAAGATGCCTGCAAAGGTAAAAAAGCCTCCAGTGTTGCTGGGGGCTTTTTTTGTGGTTGACTCAATCCACTTAGATTGCAACACTAATGAATTAAATATCAAGGCATCTGATGATTAGAATTA
This sequence comes from uncultured Porticoccaceae bacterium, assembly GCA_965662525.1. Taxonomy (GTDB): domain Bacteria; phylum Pseudomonadota; class Gammaproteobacteria; order Pseudomonadales; family Porticoccaceae; genus HTCC2207. The sequence continues at coordinate 12,390 of CBFIHQ010000020.1, read as the reverse complement.
TAGGAATAGATCCAGGGTCGAGGCGGACCGGTTATGGTATCGTAGATGTGTCTGGTGCCACTATAAATTATGTCACTAGTGGTATTATTCGTTTGCCTGAAGATTCTTTGCCTGAGCGACTTCAATTAATCTTTGATGCAGTTAGTCAGCTGATAGAAGAATACAAACCTGTTGTTATGAGTATTGAAGATGTATTTATGTCTATTAATCCCAGGGGAGCATTAAAGTTAGGTCAGGCTAGGGGTGCGGCTATATTGGCGGGTACGAATGCCAAATTACCTGTGTCAGAGTATTCTCCAAGAAGTGTAAAGCAAGCTATAGTGGGGACAGGTGCTGCCGATAAAAAACAGGTACAGATGATGGTGACTTCGCTACTTAAATTGCCTGGTGAGCCTGCAGAAGACGCGGCAGACGGCCTAGCGGTTGCTATCTGTCATGGTCATAGTATGCGTAGTCAAAAAATTATGTCTACAGCCGGGGTAAAAGGTTTTGCTCGCGGGCGACTAAAATAAATTTAAATAAAATGAAGATTAGACGATTATGATTGGAAGACTTCAGGGTAAGGTCCTGAGTAAACAGGCGCCAGACTTATTATTAGATGTTCAGGGAGTAGGCTATGAGCTGCTAGTTCCACTGAATACATTCTTTGAAATTCCCGAGATCGGTGAGGCAGTGACTTTGCATACCCACTTTGTGGTTCGCGAAGATGCTCAGCAACTCTATGGGTTTAGCCAACTTGAAGAGCGTGTATTGTTTAGGCATCTAATTAAAGTTAATGGTGTAGGGCCGAAAATGGCCTTGGCCATTCTTTCTGGTATGTCGGTGAAAGAGTTTTCTCGCTGTGTCCAGCGCGATGAAGTAGCAACTCTAGTTAAGATACCTGGAGTAGGGAAAAAAACTGCTGAAAGATTGTTAATTGAAATGCGCGATAAGATTAGCAAAATCACTCATGAAGGTTCTGAAGAAGTGATAAAGCCGGCAACGCAAGATATTAGCCTTGAAGCAGAAAGCGCACTAACGGCATTAGGATATCGACCTCAGGATGCTGCAAAAATGGTCAATCGGGTTGCGAGCGAGCATATTACTAATGCCGAGCAACTTATTCGCGCGGCACTAAAATCCATGGTTTAAAAAGCTGACCCTAGTCATTTCACTAGTGGAAATTTAGCCTCAGCCATGTATCCTTAAAGACAGATTCGAGACAGTGACCAATGATAGAGCCAGATCGATTAATTTCAGCCGCAGGAACTCCTACAGAGGAGCGTTTTGATCGCGCTCTAAGGCCAGTAACGCTTGTCGATTATGTAGGTCAGCCGGTCGTTAAAGAGCAATTACAGATATTTATTGAGGCGGCGCGCAAGCGAAGCGAACCCCTTGATCACTGTTTGGTTTTTGGGCCGCCAGGGCTGGGTAAAACAACCCTTGCCCATATTATTGCTAATGAGATGGAAGTGGATCTCAAGACCACTTCTGGGCCAGTACTTGAAAAAGCGGGTGATCTTGCCGCATTACTTACAAACTTAGAAGAAGGTGATGTGCTGTTTATTGATGAAATTCATCGCCTAAGCCCAGTTGTTGAAGAAATTCTTTATCCTGCTCTAGAAGACTATCAGTTAGATATTGTTATAGGGGAGGGGCCTGCGGCGAGATCGATTAAATTAGATCTTCCTCCCTTTACTCTAGTTGGTGCCACCACTCGAGCGGGTCTTTTGACTTCACCATTGCGCGATCGCTTTGGTATAGTTCAGCGGTTAGAGTTTTATTCAGATGAAGATTTGGCAAAAATTGTTGCGCGAGCTGGTGATATCTTAGATGTGCCAGTTGATGCTAAAGGTGCCAAAGAGATTGCGCGGCGCTCTAGAGGAACACCGCGAATAGCGAACCGCTTACTTAGACGAGTAAGAGACTATGCCGAAGTAAAAGCTGATGGCAAAGTCACGGTCGAAATTGCCGATGCGGCACTGAATATGTTGAATGTTGACAAGAATGGATTTGATCATCTAGACCGACGCCTGCTATTAACATTAATGGAAAAATTTGATGGTGGGCCTGCAGGTGTAGACAGTTTGGCTGCAGCTATTAGCGAAGAACGTGGAACCATAGAAGATGTTCTAGAACCCTATTTAATTCAGCAAGGGTTTTTAATGCGAACTTCAAGAGGTCGTGTAGCTACTCGAATGGCCTATGAGCATTTTGGCTTGGCGAGCCCTAAGCGCCTTCAGGAACAATTGGATGGTCTTAGTGAGTAAGAATGCTAATACCTTTGTCCATCAGGCGCGGGTGTATGTTGAAGACACCGATGCTGGCGGCATTGTGTTTTATGCCAATTATTTAAAGTACATGGAGCGTGCGCGAACAGAATTTTTGCGCAGTCTTGGCTACAATAAGCCGGCGTTATTTGATGGCTTACAGTTTGTTGTTCGGAGCGTTGAAGTGGTTTATCAAAAGCCTGCAGTTTTAGATGATGTTCTCGATATATCTGCCAGTTTAATCAAATTATCCAAAGCCAGTTTTGAAATGCAGCAAAATATTTTCAGAAATGGGGATCTTTTGGTAGAAGCTAAGGTCAAAATTGCCTGTATTAGTGATGATGCTAAACGTCCGCAAGCTATGCCAGCAGAAATTCACCAAACTTTAAATAACTACCTTTGCTAATTTGGAGCTAAATAGTGAGTGAAGAAAATCTATCAATAGTATCGCTAATTCTCAATGCCAGTCTTCTAGTTCAGTTGGTAATGATTATATTGTTAATTGCTTCAGTTATCTCGTGGGTGATGATTGTTCAGCGTGGCCTATATTTGCGCAATGCCGAAAGTGACTATAAAAGTTTTGAAGATACCTTCTGGTCAGGTGTTGATCTAAATAATCTTTACCTTGAGCTTTCCCAGTTTGCACAAGAAAATGGTGGTGGGCAGGGTATTGAAAATGTTTTTCGTGCTGGCTTTCGAGAATTTACCCGCCTTGCTAAGGGTGATGGTATTGACCCAGATGCAGTGATGGAAGGGACTGATCGTGCCATGCGGGTTGCACTTTCAAGGGAAGAAGAAAAGCTTAGTGCCAATCTGCCTTTTTTGGCTAGTGTTGCCTCAGTAAGTCCTTACATAGGCCTATTTGGTACTGTGTGGGGGATTATGAATTCATTTCGTGGACTAGCCATGGTTCAGCAAGCGACTCTGGCCACGGTGGCGCCGGGAATATCGGAAGCACTTATCGCAACTGCTATGGGCTTACTCGCCGCTATTCCAGCGGTGCTTGCCTACAATCGCTATGCCGCAAAAGTTGAAACAATTAATGCCAGCTATGAAACTTTCGCTGAAGAATTTTCCAGTATTTTACACCGACAGGTGCATTCAAACTAAGAGTTAGGAGATAAACTTAGAGTGAAAACAAAACGCGCCAAACGCAAGCTGGTTGCTGAAATTAATGTAGTTCCCTACATTGATGTCACCCTGGTTTTACTCGTTGTGTTTATGATTACTGCGCCCCTATTAATGCAGGGTGTAAAGGTTGATTTGCCTGTGGCCAATTCCGCTCCGTTGGATAAGCAAAAGCAAGAGCCTCTGGTTGTTTCAATAAAATCGGATGGAACCTATTGGATTGATGAAAATGGTAACAATATAGCTAACAGCCTGTCGTTTATAAAAGATAGAGTTGCCAAGGTTTTGAGGCAAAAGCCCAATACGCCGGTTTTAGTCTGGGGTGATGCAAAAGTAGATTATGGCTCGGTGGTTGATTTGATGAGTCAATTACAAATCGCAGGAGCACCCTCGGTAGGGTTGGTTACCGAGCCGTCAAAATCTAAATGATAGACACAAAAGGCAGTTATTTTATTGCAGCTATTTCGAGCATTGGTATCCATGTCATTGTTATTGCCGCTGTGCTTGCCAATTGGGAACCCGAGAATAAAAGGACTTTGGTGCAGCCGCAATATATTCAGGCGGAATTAATTCAACTTGCGCCCAAAAAGGTAGCAGTTAACCAACCAAAATCAAAACCGGCACTTGATAGGGCTGCCAAGCAACGAGAAATTGATAAGCGCCGAGCAAAGGAAAAGAAATTAGCCCAGAAAAAATTACAGGAGCAGCGCAAAGCTAAATTGCTAAAAGACCAGCAAGAGGCGGATGAAGCGCGCAAGGCTAGAGAGGAAAAGCAGCGTAAGGCCGAGAAGGAAATTGCTCGCAAGCAAGCCGAAAAAGCCAAGCAGATGCGTGAACATCAAGCGCTTATAATGGCTAAAGAAGATAAGCAGGCTGCCAATAGTTATCTACAGTTGCTTCAGGCGCGCTTATCACAGCAATGGAATCGACCGAAGAGCGCAAGGCGCGGAATGGAAACTTTAATTGAACTTAGACTGGTTCCTACAGGTCGAATAGTAGGAGTAGAGATTTTAGAGTCCAGTGGCGATATGGCATTTGATCGATCCGTGGAACAGGCCGCATTTAAAGCCGCACCATTTTCGGAACTACAGAATATGGAGCCGAGAATTTTTGAACAGTATTTTCGCAGTGTGAAAATAGTATTTAACCCCGAAGACTTAAGACTATAAAAGGTATTATGGAGACCAAAGCTAGATGATTTTTAAACAGTGTTCAATTTTACTAATAGCCCTATTAATGGCAAATAGTGCGTTTGCTGAATTGGTTATTAGGGTCACCGAGGGCAATGATCAGCCCACGGTAATAGCGCTGTCTCCATTTGATCTTAACAGTATAAAAATTGATGGTGATATTACTGATATTGTCGAGTCTGATTTGCGCCGAAGTGGATTATTTAAGTTAATTCCTCAACAGGATATGTTGGCATTCCCCTCTAAGTCATCGGATGTGTATTACAGAGATTGGCGTCTATTAGGTGCCGAGTATCTTGTGGTAGGGGCTATGTCAGTTTTGTCTGATGGGCGTTATGAGTTGGAATTTAGTTTACTAAGTATTAATTCTCAGAGAGTACAGTTTACGCATAAAGTTCGATCGTCTGCGGCAAAGATTCGTGATCTTGCTCATTCAGTCAGCGATAAAATATATCAGTCTATTACTGGAATTAGCGGTGCATTCTCAACTCGGATTGCCTATGTTTCAGTGATAAGAGAAGGTGATGATTTTACCTATAGACTTCAGGTTGCCGATGCCGATGGTGCGCGCGAAAGTCTAATGCTTGAGTCCAAGCAGCCGATTATGTCTCCTAGTTGGTCACCCGATGCTAAAGATTTAGCCTATGTATCCTTTGAAACAGGTAGACCGGCAATTTATAGACAAAATCTAGCCACAGCCAAGCGTGAGCAGTTAACGAATTTTAAAGGTCTAAATGGTGCACCTTCATGGTCGCCTGATGGTTCAACTCTGGCAATGGTGCTTTCAAAAGATGGCAACCCAGAATTATATAGCCTTGATTTATCGACATCTAAATTAACGCGATTAACTCGTCACTTCGCGATTGATACAGAACCAGCATGGATGCCAGACGGCAAACACATATTGTTCACCTCTGATAGAGGTGGTACGCCGCAGATATACAAGCTTAAGTTAGCCGACCGCTCGGTAGAGCGTATAACCTTTCAAGGTAATTACAATGCTCGGGCTAGTATAGCTCCAGATGGGCGCACTATGGCGATGGTTCATCGATCATCTAGTGTATTCCATATTGCAGCATTAGACCTCAAGACAAGGCGGCTTATAGAATTAACTGAAACTACGCTAGATGAGTCACCATCTGTTGCACCTAACGGTGCTATGCTTATGTATGCTACTAAGTATAAAGATAGAGGAATTCTTGCTGCAGTTTCGGTTGATGCTGGTGTAAAATACAACCTACCAGCAAAAATCGGTGATGTCAGAGAACCTGCATGGTCACCTTTCTTGCGTTAAACTATTTAAAACCCTTTTCAATAAACTAAAAGCGTTACTCAAAGGAGTTACCAATCATGAAAACCCGCATACATTTATATGCATCTTTGCTTGCCGTTGCTATTCTAACTGGCTGTAGTTCATCCCCTGTATATGACTCGGATAAAAGTACAACTGAGATTGATAATGCAGGTGTTAAAACTGCCGAAGTTGAATCAGCTGATATTGAAGTAGTCCCAGTTGTTGCCGATACTGCTACTGTATTCTATTTCGATTTTGACAAAGCTATCTTAACTGATCAATCGCGAGCAGATCTTTTAGAGAACGCTGTTGTTCTAGCTGGTAATTCTCGTTCAGTGCGTCTCGAAGGTCATGCCGATGAGCGTGGAACGCGTGAGTACAATATGGCTTTGGGTGAGCGTCGAGCTACCTCAGTTAAAGAATTCCTAGTAATGCAGGGCGTTGCTAGTGAGCGAATCGAAGTGATTAGTTTTGGTGAAGAGCGTGCAGCAGCCTATGGCAGTGATGACGAAGCATGGCGTTTAAATCGTCGAGTTGAGCTTAAATAGTCACCATTTGATTTTGCCTTGAGAGGGTGAGGTAAACTCACCCTCAATTATTTTTTGAGTGCCGTAAAATATGAAAAAAATCAGTCTATTGATCGCCATTATGTTGTCCTCACAGGTTTTGGCGCAGCCTTTTTCTCCGGTAGTTGAGTTAGATAGCTCAGATGATTCTGGTGCCAAGAAAAAACCAGGCACTATAGATGTTCAGCGTGCTGAGCAGTTTTATCAGATGCAGGTGCTCAAAGATGAAGTAAAAATGCTTCGTGGCAAGGTTGAAGAGCTTTCCTATCAGTTGCAACAACTCAAGCAGCTGCAAATGGACGATTACTTAGATATTGACCGTCGTTTGTCGGCTATATCCTCATCTAAGGCGACAATACTGCCAGCCAATAATCCTGTGGATACTCTTCTTGCTGTACCAGATACTCAGCTAATGGGTCAGAATTTGCAGCCTGCTGAAGCCCCATCACCTGTAATAATTACGCCAGAAGATATTGAGGCGGATTATCTAGCCTCCAGTAAATTGTTGAAGGATAGAGATTTTGATGGTGCAATTGCTGCCTTTAAAAATCATATCCTAAACTATGAACAAAGCCCCTACTCAGCCAATGCCCATTATTGGTTGGGTGAAATCTATGAGTTTAGAGGTGAGGCAGAACTGGCGGTAGAATCTTTTGAAGCTGTGATTAATGATTACAGCGATCATAACAAAGCCATGGATGCACGCTACAAATTGGGCAAGATTTATCATAAACAGGGTGATGCCGAGAGAGCAGTTACATTATTACAAGAAGCCGCACAAAGTAACGGTGGTGCCGGAGCTAAAGCAAAAGCTTATCTTAAGACTAAAGGTCTATAAGGCTTAACTCCAGACGGTTAAGTTTATTACTATGGAAAACCATACTTTACGGATTACCGAAATCTTTCACTCTCTTCAGGGTGAAACTACCACGGTTGGCTTGCCCACAGTTTTTGTACGGCTAACCGGTTGCCCCCTGCGTTGTGTCTATTGTGATACTGCTTATGCCTTCGAGGGTGGTGAAAAAATAGCCATTCAAGATATATTAGATACGGTTGCTGATTATAAGACTGACTTTATAACAGTAACCGGTGGCGAGCCATTGGCGCAGCCACAGTGTATAGAACTCTTAAAGCAACTCTGTGATCTTGGTTATAGAGTTTCTTTAGAGACAAGTGGTGCAATAACTACTGAAGATGTTGATCCGCGAGTGATTAAAATTGTTGATTTTAAAACACCCGGATCGGGCGAGGTGAGTCGCAATCTTTATGAGAATATCAATTATCTGCAGCCAGAAGATGAAGTGAAATTCGTTATCTGTAATCGTCAAGATTATGATTGGAGCTGTATGCAGATTGACCAGTTGCGATTGCGAGATACAGGAGCAGAAATTTTATTTTCACCCAGTCAGGGCGAATTAGCACCGGCGCTTTTAGCGCAGTGGATTCTGGAAGATAAGTTAAGAGTTCGTATGCAGCTGCAAACGCACAAAGTTATCTGGGGCGATGAGCAGGGGCGCTAGATTATGGTAAAAAAAGCAGTTGTATTGGTTTCCGGCGGCTTGGATTCCTCCACCGTGCTTGCGATGGCTAAGCAGCAGGGATTTGAGTGCTACACCCTGAGTTTTGATTATGGTCAACGTCACAGATCAGAGCTAGTAGCTGCACAGAATGTCTCTAATTCTATGCAGGTAGAGCAGCACAAGGTAGTTACCTTAGATTTGGCTACTATTGGTGGGTCTGCTTTAACTGATACTGCTATTGATGTACCAGAGTATGAAACATCAGGCATCCCTGTAACCTATGTTCCGGCGAGAAATACCGTCTTTTTATCAATTGCACTAGGTTGGGCTGAAGTCTTAGGCGCCAATGATATTTTTGTTGGGGTTAATGCTGTTGACTATTCAGGCTACCCCGATTGCCGCCCAGACTATATTAAAGCCTTTGAGCAAATGGCTAATCTTGCTACTAAGGCAGGTGTTGAAGGGAATAAGTTAACTATTCATGCGCCTTTAATCAATATGACAAAAGCGCAAATTATTCAAGCCGGCATGAAAACTGGTGTGGATTACAGCGCTACAGTTTCTTGTTATCAAGCCGCTGAAGATGGGTCTGCATGTGGGGTTTGTGATAGCTGCAGGCTTCGAAAACAGGGATTTTTAGAAGCAAAGGTAAAAGACCCTACAAGATATCAAAATATTACTTGAATTTATCCTGCTGGTGAGTATTATACGCACCTCATTTAGGGGGCCGTTAGCTCAGTTGGTAGAGCAGTTGGCTTTTAACCAATTGGTCCCGCGTTCGAGTCGCGGACGGCCCACCATCCCCAAATGTTCTAGCGCAAATTTTTCCTTAGTTACGCCTCTCTCTTTAAGTATTAAAGTTGTGATTTACAATGGTGTCAACGCATTGCTTTGCAGTGCCCCCTCAGTTAATGGATAATAACCCGATAAACTAAATATTAAACCCTCAGTAAGAATGCTTGCTAGGGGGTCAAAATAATTACATAGAGCATAATTTAATGAGTGAAATCGATAATCATACTTACAGACTGATTATTCACTGCCCAGATAAAGTGGGTATTGTAGCCGCTGTTAGTCAGTTTATTGCTGATCATAACGGTTGGTTACTGGAGTCAAATTATCATGCTGACCCAGATAGTGATTGGTTTTTTATGCGCAATGAGCTAAAAGCAAGTTCGCTATCGATCAGTTTGAGTGAATTTCGTGAAAAGTTTTCAGAGCTCGCTAAAGCCTTTGATATGCGCTGGGAAATTTATGACTCAAAACAGCCGCAAAAAGTTGTGCTACTAGCGAGTCATGCCTCCCATTGTTTGGCAGATTTATTGCATCGTTGGCATAGCGGAGAGCTTGACTGTGATATTAGCTGTGTAATTTCTAATCATGAAAACCTAAGATCAATGGTTGAATGGCACAATATTCCATTTAAATATGTTCCTGTAGATCGCAACGATAAAGCCCCTGCATTTGCCAAAATGGAATCAATTATTGATTCATATAATGCTGACACAGTGGTTTTAGCGCGATATATGCAAATTATACCGCCACAGATGTGTGCTAAATACAAAGGTCGTATGATTAATATACATCATAGTTTTTTACCTTCGTTTATTGGTGCCAACCCTTATTCAAAAGCTTATGAAAGGGGCGTTAAGCTGGTGGGTGCTACCAGTCACTATGTCACTGAAGATTTAGATGAAGGTCCAATTATTGATCAGGATGTGGTGCGAGTAGGGCATAGCCACAGTGAGGCTGATCTGGTGCGATTGGGAAGAGATGTGGAAAAATTAGTGCTTGCTAGGGCGCTGCGAAACCATCTTGAAAATAGAGTGATCGTTCACGGTCATAAAACCGTGGTATTTGAGCAGTAACAATTAAGTCAAAAGAGCAGGCTTGATAAGATTCCAAGCCTGCATAAGCCAGATATTAATACTCTGAATTGACTACAACAACATCTACATCTAATGCAGATATCACTCGCTCCGCAGTATTGCCGCGACGAGTCTTAGTCAAACCTGTTTGACCTAAGGTACCGATAATCACCACATCGGCATCAATCTTTTTAGCCACCTTTGAGATCACCTCATCAGTATAGCCTTTCACAACATGGGTATTGCTTTGGTTTAAACCGGTTTGCTTAGCTAGTCTGCCGCGGTCTGGGTAAAGTAGAGAGTCAATATAGCCATTGACCACATGAAAGTCAGCGCCATAGCTCTCTGCTAGATTCATGCCTCGCTCCAAGATATTTTTGTTGAGAATTTCCTGATTAATTCTAGAAGCTTGAAAATTCACTGCGGCCAAAACAACTTTACGTTGTTGTTTGGCTTCATCACGCACCAAAACCACAGGGCAGTTAGCTTCTTTAAGCAGCTCCCATTTTGATTCGGCAAAAATAAATCGCTTACTCTTAACTGGCTTTCCTGCTCGTATCATAATTCTGGTGGCACCAAAATGTTTAGCCGAAGCCATAATGGAACCCTGCCAGTCATTTGACCATGATATTTCGATGCGATATTTCAGCCCAGCTTTTCGAAGAGGGCTATGAATTTGTTGCTCAAACCAATCTGTATCACGGTAGATGCTGGGGTTTCTTGCATCTAGGTTCACCGTATTACTGTCAACAGCCACAAAAACACAAATTTCAGGCCGAGGTGTCATTAATTGTGAGGTAATAAGTGCGCGATCAAGGGCTACCTGTTTGTCTAATGTTGGGTTTACAACAACAAATATCTTTTCTTGATGTGACATAGTTTTTAACCTCGCGTGTTATTTTCATTAATTGTTCGCATGCTTATGCGCAATAATCATAATTTTCAGGATAATTATGAATTTCTCGCATGATACGAAAGATTGCACTAAAAAGGGTCATTTTCGGTTATGGTATTTTTTGATGACCTCCATACCAATTAGTTATTACCGGAAATTCATAAAACCATTAGCAATTTTTATTTTAAGCTTGCTATAAGATAAAAATTTAAAAAAATGTAGTAACAGAACAAGGGTAGAAAACGTATAATCTGTTTTTTTAAAAGCTGGTATAACTTGCTTTAAACACAAAATTATAATGATTGGGTAAAAAATGACGGTCAGAACACGAATTGCTCCATCCCCAACCGGAGATCCTCATGTTGGCACTGCCTATGTGGCACTATTTAATATGGTTTTTGCCCGCAGTCAGGGTGGTCAATTTTTACTGCGCATAGAAGATACTGATCTGAGTAGATCAACCCCTGAATCCGAGCGGACCATCTTAGAGGCATTATCATGGCTGGGCCTCGATTGGGATGAGGGCCCAGATGTTGGCGGTGATAAGGGCCCCTATCGTCAAAGCGAGCGCTCAGAAATATACGCTAAATATGCCAATGAATTATTAGAAAAGGGTTATGCCTTCCGTTGTTTTTGTACGCCCAAACGACTGGATCAATTGCGCGCCACTCAGATGCAGGAAAAACAGCCGCTTGGCTATGATGGCCACTGTGAGAATCTTTCCCAAGAAGAAATAGAAAAGCGTCTTGCTGCCAAACAGCCCTATGTAGTGAGAATGAAAGTGCCCCGCGAAGGTCAATGTACATTCAATGATATGTTACGCGGTGAAATTAATATCGATTGGGCGCAAATCGATATGCAAGTCCTGCTTAAAGCTGATGGAATGCCGACCTATCATCTAGCCAATGTAGTCGATGATCATTTGATGCAAATAAGCCATGTTATTCGCGGAGAAGAGTGGATTAACTCTGCGCCTAAACATATTCTACTGTATCAATATTTCGGTTGGGAGCAGCCCGTTTTTTGTCATTTGCCACTCTTGCGTAATGTAGATAAAAGCAAGTTATCCAAGCGTAAAAATCCTACCAGTATTTTGTATTACCAGCGCATGGGTTATCTGCCTGAGGCGCTGATAAATTATCTTGGTCGAATGGGTTGGTCCATGCCCGATGAGCGAGAAAAATTTACACTCGATGAAATGCTTAAAGAATTTGATATTCAAAGAGTATCCCTTGGTGGCCCGGTATTCGATGTAGAAAAGCTTAGTTGGCTCAATGGTATGTGGATCCGCGAAGAGCTGAGCGATGATCAGCTCGCTGATAGGCTTCAGCAATGGGCACTCAATCGCGATACCCTAATGGCATTCTTGCCCTTTGCAAAACAGCGAATGGAGACCCTTTCTGATATTGCACCACTGGGTAGTTATTTGGTGTCGGGGATGTTGCCCATAACGGCAGAGGATATTGAAAACACTGGCTTTGAGCAAGATCGGCTAATGGAAGTGCTTCAGTATTCCCTCTGGCGTCTTGAATCAATTCAGCAGTGGCAGAGAGAAAATATCTTTAACGAACTAAAGTCAGTCGCCGATGCTATGGATATTAAAATGAAGCCCTTTTTGGCGCCTCTATTTATAGCCATTGCCGGTAGTAGCTCCTCAATATCGGTTATGGATTCAATGGC
>CBFIHQ010000019.1:0-24876 GCA_965662525.1 uncultured Porticoccaceae bacterium | reverse complement strand
AACCCAGTATCGCTGAAGAAATTAATGAACAGCTTCGTATCGAGCGATGGGGAGATATGCCAGGATGGAATCGCTGTCTAGAAAGACTTCCTGAAATTGACCCGCTAACCATGGACTTTAAAAAGGATGTCAGTATTGGTGATCCTGGCTTAATGGATAAGGGACGAAGACTGCAACTGCAGGCAACCCTAATGGACCTTCATCCCTGGCGAAAAGGGCCATACAACTTATTCGGTTTAAACATAGACACAGAGTGGCGCTCGGATTGGAAATGGGATCGTGTTCTTCCCCATATTGAACCTCTTAACAATCGACTTGTGCTCGACATTGGCTGTGGCAATGGCTATCACTGTTGGCGCATGCTCGGTGAAGGCGCTAGTAGAGTCATTGGCATAGACCCCTCGCCTAAGTCAGTTTACCAATTTTATGCCATCAAGCATTTTGCCGGCGAACAGCATCCGGTAGATGTATTGCCCTTTGGTATAGAGCATATGCCAGCAAAATTAAAAGCCTTTGATACAGTGTTCTCCATGGGTGTGCTCTATCACCGACGCTCACCTATGGATCATTTACTGGAATTAAAAGAATTGCTAAGAAATGGCGGTCAACTAGTGCTAGAAACACTGATTATTGAAGGTAAAGATGGCGAATCCTTACTCCCTAAAGGTCGTTACGCCAAGATGCCCAATGTCTGGTTTTTACCCTCTGCAGACACATTAATAAGCTGGATGAAAAAAATTGGACTGCGCAATCCAAGGCTGGTGGATCAATGTAAAACCACCACCGAAGAACAACGCTCTACCGATTGGATGACCTTTGATTCGCTAGAAACATTTTTAGATCCCGAGGATTCAAACAAAACCATTGAGGGTTATCCCGCACCAATTAGAGCGGTGTTTATTGCCGAAGCACCCGCATCCTAGAAAAAACAAAAAAAACTTCGATAAAAATCGACAACAAAGCGTCGTTTATATTGACTCAATGGACGCGCTCACCTATAGTACGCGACCTCAGAAATGAGACCTATACGCACTCGTAGCTCAGCTGGATAGAGTACTCGGCTACGAACCGAGCGGTCGGAGGTTCGAATCCTCCCGAGTGCGCCATATACAAAAACCCTGTCCCTTTGGATGGGGTTTTTTATTGGGTGCACGACGGGGATGAGAACCTTCTCAGGTTCGACAAACGTGTAACAACAAGTTTAGACCGAGCCGCTATTGGCGGTGAGCCCTAATAGGGTCAAAACAGCCTACAGGGTGTTTTGAGTCAATCCTCCCGAGTGCGCCATATACAAGAACCCTGTCCCTTTGGGCGGGGTTTTTTATCGGGTGCACGACGGGGATGAGAACCTTCTCAGGTTCGACAAACGTGTAACAACAAGTTTAGACCGAGCCGCTATTGGCGGTGAGCCCTAATAGGGTCAAAACAGCCTACAGAGTGTTTTGAGTCAATCCTAACCCGTATGCCAGAAAAAAACCTTGCCCAAATGAGCAAGGTTTATAATTCGAATTATGACATCAATAATAACCACTAAAAACGCCAAAAATATTTAACTAACTAGTTTTAATTTTGGCGTAGTATTCAATGAACCATAAAAATCCTGACAGGCAATAAGTATTTTATTGAGATCATAAATTGATATTTCACTATTAATTGAAAAACGTACTAGAGATCTATTCTTAGGCGTTGCGGGCGCACAAAACACTGAACCAAAAATATCTCTTAATTCAAGTTCATCACGGATTTTTTCAGTGATTTCTTCACGACCGCCCTCCAATGAAACGATTTGAGACTCACTAGCACATTTAATACCTTGACGTGTTAAACCATCTCGTAAATATTTGGCTTTATATGCGAGTTTTTCCCTTCGTTGATCACTTTCAACGATAACTTTTAAAGTTGCTTTGAGGCCCTCAATCTCAAAGGGCAGTAATGCTGAACTAAAAATAGCAGGAAAAGATACATAAGGAAACCAATCAGCAACCGACTTAGAACATAAAACGATCCCTGCTCTCGCGGCAAAAGTTTTCGCCAAACTTGCTGTAATAAAATGCACCTGATCTGTTATACCAATATCTGCTACCAAAACTGCCCAGCGCTCATTGGCTGGTTTGCTTTTGAGAAAATTTAAAATCGCGGTTGTTTTACCAACACCCAAAAAACCGGTAATAATATTTGTAGGTACAGCTTTAATAGCCGATTTAGAGCTCATTAAATATCCTTTTTTAGCTTGCTTGGTGTAAGTGAGAAGGACTTATAAAAACAACCGAAATCATACAGTTTAGTGCGCTTACTCAGGCATAGCCGATGAGTGATGCTCTATAATCGACCAGCGCTGCCCATCCCAACGATAAACATAGGTAAAGCGCGCCTGAACAGTCATGCCATCTCTAAATGTAAAGGAATATACCCCTGAGTTGATCGCTAGCTCACCAAAGATTCGAACATTTGATTCATCGATTTTTCCCTGCGGACCCTTAGCCAAAAAATGTACAAAGTAATCTTCAATTTCTGCATGATTGTGACGCACCTGATTAGAAACCGTTGGCAATAGAATCGCATCTGCTGCATAAAGTGCAGCAACCTGTTTTGGATCGCCGGTTTTAAGCGCACTATTCCATTGTTCGAACAATGCTGTGATTTCACTTTTTTCCATTAAAATATCCTAAATGTATTTGTTGATAGATAACCCTATAAACAGCCATTATACAGCAGTAACCGCATAAAAATGGTTAACCAAATTGCTATAAAGAAAAATTTTAGTATGTTGTTATTTAGCTTTTGCTAGCCAAAACATTTAATTATTATGCAGGCAAACAGCTTTCACACAAGCAATTTAGCTCTACTTGTGGCCTGTAGAAGTCATAGCCAGCATTCTGAACAGTTTCGCTTAGGTCCGAAATGGTTGATTGATTAATACTAAGTTCTTTTACCTTGCTGCAACTTCGACATATCAAAAATTGTGGGACTGCATGAGCATGGTCACAACTAATATGTACACATGCGACATACTTATTTGCCAGATGTAGTTTGTGAACTAAATGCTGTTGTTCCAAAAATTCCAAAATACGATAAACCGACATAGCCGGTAGCATTTCACCAAAACGCTGTTTACAAAATTCTATCAATTCATAGGCTGAAAGTGCCTTGTCAGACTCAATAAGCCCGGTCAAAATCTGCTTACGCTTTTTGGTTAGCCGAGCACCAATAGCTATGCATTGCTGTTCAGCATGCTGGATAACAGTTTGAGTATTATTCACATCAGTCACCTTAATAGGACCATAGGATTATGAGCTGTGAGCATTGCCGAACCCTGTTTGGTTGTGGTTACCCACATCGCCTGAAGCTTGTGAATACCCGTAAATGATTTAAATAAAGTGACCCTAAGCGAAGAAAGCTTGGTGGTGTCCTTACAAGTAAAGCTGTAATTAGCCACTATTTCGCTATGGGTTTCATGTTCATCATGTGCCTTATGATCATGATGCTCTTTGTGGTCGTCATGGTCTTTATGATCATCGTGATTTTGGTACTCATCATGACCTTTATGTCCGTCATGATCATCATGCTGTTCAATCAGGCCGGATATATCTACATGGGTGTGAATCGGCTTACATCCAGCATCAAACAGGGAAAAAAGCGTTTCAGGGTGGCGTAAAATAGATTCAGCCTGTTTAACCACCGCAATATCTTTTTGGCTGCTGGCCTTGTGTTCAAAACCCACTAAATTCATTGCTGGTGATGAAAATTGAAGCTCAACTTTTTCACCCTCAATGGCAATTGTTAACTGGGATAACCCATGAACATGAGCGTCGAGACTAGCGGCTTTTTGCTCAGCAAAAGCGATATTCACCAGCATAAAAAAAGTCGCTACTAAAGCAATAATACTAATAATATGTTTTTTCATTTTTATTCTCCATACAATCAGCTATATCAATCATTAATAAAATCAATGGTAAGCAGTAGGCGACGGGAACCGCCTGACAACTGAGGGGAGCGATGAATAAGCCCTGCACCCTCATTGTTTTCCCATATTTCACCTTTTAATAATGCAATATCACCACAGTTAAGCTGTTTAATAGCAGAGCTACTATCAAACAGGCCTGACAATTCATCCGGCTTACCCATATTACCAGTGCCGAGTTTACTTCGGTCAGCATCATTGTGAGGTAACCATTCAGTAGCAACACCCAGATAGGTTGTTATCAATCGACAAGGAACCCAGTCTACATGAAATCTTGGGCACATTGCCCGATCGAGTGCAGTTAACTTTAAAATAGCTCGCTTTTGCTCAAACAAACTACAAAACATATCAACTAACTGTGCTATATCCTTCGCCAACACTTCAGACTCTTGCGAGGGCCCTAGAGCTTTTTGTAAGGCTTCAAAAGCATCCCTAGGGGGAAGAACTGCCAATATTTCAAGTGACGGTTTGGCACTGAGAATAGTTTCAGCTGATTGCAACAGGCTATCGGAAAGATTGCGCTGCCAAATAGCAATATTGGTTTCCTGTTGATAAATGCTAGAGAGAATATCTGATTGCTCTCCCATCATGCTATGACGCTGTTGTATGTTGGGCAATATACTTTGCATAGCATTTAAGTGCTTCATTAGGCTTCATTCCAAGCGGGAAAGGGATCATTAAAGGTTGCCCAATGATCTTTTCCTTCAAGTAAATCATCATCTGTTAATAGGCAATCGTCCAGCGCATCAGTCATGGCCTGCTGATCAAGTCCCTGACCGATAAAAACCAATTCTTGGCGCATATCACCAAAGGGCTCCTCCCATTGTTTTTCTATATTGGCCAAATACTCTTGATCCTCAGGCCAATTTTGTTTTGGCACAGCCTTCCAAAACATACCGCCAAAACCATAGCGAGCAATACCGCCCGCCTGACTCCACTGACCGGCAAATTCAGGGCGTGTAGCTAGCCAAAAGAAGCCTTTTGATCGAATTAATTTGCCAAACTTTTCAGAGTTATGCAGAAAATGGTGGAATTTTTCTGGGTAAAAAGGACGTCGCGCCACATAGGTAAAACTGCCAATACCATACTCATCTGTTTCAGGCACATGCTCGCCACGCATTTCCTTTAGCCAACCCGGAGCTTGCTGAGCACGATCAAAATTAAATAGGCCGGTATCAAGTACCTCATCAATAGCAACATTACCATTGGCAATAGGAATAATTTGAGCGTCAGTATTAAGGGTTTTAAGTATAGCTGTTAATCTCTCAACGTCTGCTGTTTCCACTAAGTCAGTTTTACTAATCAATAAGACATCGGCAAATTCAACCTGATCAACCAGTAAATCGGCAACACTGCGCTCATCTTCTTCACCAAGAGATTCACCGGTATCCTGTAGATATTTGGCTTCGTCATAATCTTTAAGAAAGTTAACCGCATCTACCACTGTGACCATAGTGTCCAGCGTTGCTACATCGGATAATGAAACCCCATCCTCATCGGCAAAGGTAAAAGTCTCAGCAACGGGTAAGGGTTCTGAAATACCGGTAGATTCAATCACCAAATAATCAAACCTGCCCTCTTTCGCTAGATTATTAACCTCCAAAAGCAGATCTTCACGCAAGGTACAACAGATACAGCCATTACTCATTTCAACCAGCTTCTCTTCCTTATGGCTCAAAGACACATCATTCTGCACCATAGTCGCATCTATATTGATTTCACTCATATCATTAACAATTACAGCGACTTTTTTACCATCGCGATTATTGAGGATATGGCTAAGCAAGGTGGTTTTACCGGCGCCAAGAAAGCCAGAAATTACAGTGACAGGAAGTTGTGGTGTCATAAAGAAGGCCTAGATAAAGAAAAAATACAGCAACATGTTACAACGTATCATTTGGTGAATCCAACTATTTTCAACTTAGACAGATACTAAAACTTACTTGCATAAAAAAGCCTCCGCAAGGGAGGCTTTTATTTCGATCGACAAGTAATTACCCAAACAATTGATTCAGTACTAAAGAGCTCACTAAAGACCCGGCACTAGCGTTTCAATATAAGCCTCAATATCAGCAGGATTAGTTCTCACTGCATCCGTGGCAATAGAATCCTTGATTAAAGACTCACCGCGAAGTCCAAACGCATAGCGCAAAACAAGTAACCCGTCGGATAAGGCATCAAAACTGCCATTGGCATCAATATCTAGAATCTTCAGCGGTATAGTACCTGCCTCGTATTCTTCTAATGCAGTCAGTCCATCATTATCCTGATCTAATAGCGCATCACTGGCATCGGATGAGTTTAAGCCATATTTTCTTTCCCAAGCATCAGGCATCTGATCAAGATCGCTATCCAATGAATATTCTGCAGAATTAGGGAAGAAATCAGCATTATCACCTACCCCATCACCGTCGGAGTCGGCTGATTCAAAAGCATCCAATGGGAATAGATCTATGGCGTCATTTACACCATCACCATCGTCGTCAGTATCGGTATTATTGCCAACACCGTCATTATCATGATCAAGTTGTTCTGATGGATCTAATGGAAACGCATCAAAGTTGTCTTCGACTCCATCATTATCATTATCAGCATCTAGTTCATTGGCAATGTCGTCATTATCAATATCAAGATTTAAAACCAATGGATTGATGCCATTTTCATTCTCCCAACTATCTTTTAACCCATCTTGGTCAGTATCATTATTAGCTGGGGATGTGCCTAAATTAAATTCCTCAAGCGCTGTTAAGCCATCCTGATCGCTATCTGATTCCGCGTCTGCTGAATTATTAGGATTTAAACCATTGGCTGTTTCATATTCGTCTGGCATTCCATCTGCATCAGAATCTTCAATGTATGTAGCAATTGTACATTCACCGGATGCACAGAACCCTCTAAAGTACCCTTCTGGAACTTCATACTCAAATTCCCTATTTCCGAAATTAGCCACTACTGGAAGAGGTTGGCACTGTCTTGAACCAATATCAACTCTGGCGAAAACTGGCCCAGAAATATCACTATAAATAGGATTATGGCCTATTGCAGGGTCACTGTTATTTGACCAAATTCCGTTTTTTCCGATAAATAATTGACCAGCATCTAGATCAACTGCAAAAGTAAAAATATCACCACTTAATGTAGCCTCACCATAACTACCCAACCATTGTCCATTAGCCGCATAACCGTCTGAACCTACGGACCATATTTTTGACTCAATCAATTCATCTTCAAGGCGAATAAAGCCTGCACTAAATCCAAGCGTATCAGGACCACATTTAGCCTCAATCTCCCAATAGTGCTTGCCAGAACTGATAGAATCTTTGGTTAAGATTGACCAAGATTGCGCGCCTCCACTGGCTCGCCTTGTAGAAATAGTCAAATTTTCATCCGAGAGAACAAGACCAGATGGAGCAGTTTCAGGATCAAAACTAGTGAAACTATCCATGTTACCAATGCCTACTCCAAATGAAATTGTTGCATCATTTGGCTCAATATCTATTACATCTAAAACACCATCATAATCTGCATCTTTATTACAGGCATCTCCAATAGAGTCGTTATTTATATCTGACTGACTTTCATTAGCAATCTCAGGACAGTTATCTAAGTTATCACCAATGCCATCGCCATCTATATCTTTGTATTCATTAGAGTCATAGGGGAAGGCATCTAGTTCATCAACAGTTAAGTCATTATCACTGTCAATGTAGGCAAAAAATTCATTTAGTGCGGAATCAAATAACTGGATCCTATTAATTCTTGCTTCTGATGCAATATAAGGCTCAGGTATATCAATAATATCTGAATATCTATAGGAATTAGCATCAACTTTTATCAAATTGCTTGCTTTCAAGCTTACAGATAGGGGCTCATCCCCGCTTTCAATCAAATTAGCAAAACTAAATAAAACATAAGCCATTAAATTTTCTTGATTTGTTGGCTCCTTAATAGCAAGCCCTCCAGCAGCATCGGAAAACAGAAGCTCAAAAGCAAGTTGATTATTTGGTAGCTCTGTCATTTCATATTCAATTACCTCTGGATTACTGGACACACCTGAAGGGTTATTTACTTCAAAAGTATATATTTCATGGTCCGCAATTTCGCCGCCATCTGCGTAATTAATTACTGTTCGACCACGATCATTAATTACATAGGTACCGGAGGGTGTTAAGGGGTGAAATTCATATTCGAAAATAGCCTTATTTTCACTGCTATCTATTTGCTGTAATGTAATGTAATTACTAGAACCAATACTGCTTGGTGACCTAAATCTTAACCCACCTGACAAAGGTGTAACCCCAAGAGTTATATAGGTTATTTTAAGTTTCGGGAAATCAACCTCAATTACTGCTGTTGAAGGATCCAGTGCGTCATTGATTCCGTCTTTGTCTGTATCTGCACTAAGTGGATTCAAACCAAGATCAATTTCCTGTTGGTCTAAAAGATTATCGCCATCATCGTCGTTATCTATATTATTGCCAATACCATCGAAATCGGTATCGGTTGTTTCTGATAAATCAAGGGGTAAATCATCATCCTTATCGTTTACACCGTCACCATCTGAATCAGCATTATTTGGATTTGTTCCTATTGAAATTTCATAATCGTCCGAAAGCCAATCATTATCTGCATCAATTAGCGGAAAAGTTCCTTCAACAAACTCCTGAAGCGCCACTGCACCATCATTATCAAGATCACTGGGAGCATCAGTTCTGTCTTGAGGGTTAAGACCATACTCTATCTCCCATGCATCAGGAATACCGTCATTGTCAGTATCAAATGTATAAAGAGGGTTATAGGGATGGCTATCTTGGCTATCTTCAACACCATCATTATCGTCATCTAAATCGGCATTATCACCAATACCGTCATTATCATTATCACTTGTTTCATTGCCATCAAGTGGAAATACATCAATATGATTATTGGCAGTATCTCTATCTAAATCAAAAATAAGGTTGGGTACCAAAACTTGACCAGCACTATTGCTACCCCAACAAACAATACCTGTTTCATCTAAAGCGCAAGTATGATCAGTGCCTGCAGAAACCTGGGCTGGATTAACTAATTCAGGGACATTGGCTTGACCCACCCAGTTTTTGCCCCAGCAAACTACACCAGAATCATCTAGTGCACAGGTATGTTCACTGCCTGCAGATATCTGAGTTGGGTTACTAAGTTCAGGCACATCAGCTTGACCTCTATAACTATCACCACGACAAATCACACCAGAATCATCTAAAACGCAGCTATGTGAACCACCCAACGAAACTTGCCTAGGGTTACTTAATTCAGGCATATCGTGAAACCACCATCCATAGCCCCAGCAAACCATACCAGAGTCATCTAATGCACAGGTATGGCTTCCACCTGTAGAAACTTCGGTTGGATTGCTTAAAAATGGCACATTGCTTTTGTTGCTATAATTGGAACCCCAGCAAACCAGACCAGTGGCATCAATAGAACAAGTATTATCATACCCAGAAGAAATTTGGGTTGGATTACTTAAAACAGGCACATCTACTTGACCGTGTTCATTATTACCCCAACAAACAACGCCAGAATCATCTAGTGCACAGGTATGCTCACTGCCTGCAGATACCTGAGTTGGATTACTAAGCTCAGGCACATTAGTTTGACCGCTCTCGTTTTCTCCCCAACAGACCACTTCGGCATTGAAAATAGCACAGCTATGATTCTTTCCAAGCTCGATAAGATAATCCGTCGATAAAGGGTTAAGTTTATTATCAATTTCCCACCCATCTGACATAGTATCTCGATCAGTATCATTAATGTAAGGAGATGTACCGTAATAAAATTCTAGAAGAGTTGTTAAACCGTCATTATCAGTATCTGAAGTTGCATCTGTATAATTATACTTGTTAAACCCATTAGCAACTTCCCAAGCATCAGGAAGACCATCATTATCCGTATCAACAGCAAAAGAAAATGAACTTAAAAGCAACAAAAAAAGACAAACAAAAAATCGAAAGATACCCATCGCAGACACACTCATTTTTAATAATTATTCAAATATGCAAACGTTACTATAACTTAATACATATATCCATAATTTAGCGATCACTTAAAAGGTAAAGATTTCTGACTGTGATGAGTTTGGTCTTTAAGTTGATCTAGATAAAAAGCAACGATTGAGATAGCTGCGCTGTCTTAGTGAAACGGTTACGCAATAAGCTTTGCATATTGCGTAACCTCTGAATTCTGCGATGCTGAACAGATAAATAAAAAAGCCTCCGCAAGGGAGGCTTTTTAATTTATCTGGTCGGGACGGCAGGATTTGAACCTGCGACCACTACACCCCCAGTGTAGTGCGCTACCAGGCTGCGCTACGCCCCGATTTGAGGTCGGCAATAATACATTACCTTTTAACTATTGCAACCACTACTGATCGATTAGTTGCTTTGGATTTTATTTACGAGATAGGGACTCGAGTACGTCTTCTAATTCTGAAATAGTCTGGGCTACTAATTGATTGTAGGGCGTGCTTTCTTTTTTGCTGCTCTCGCCTTCTAATCGCTGTTTGGCGCCACCAATCGTAAAGCCATGTTCATAGAGCAATGAGCGTATCTGACGAATAAGCACGACATCTTCGCGTTGATAATAACGACGATTACCGCGGCGTTTAACCGGGTTTAGGCTGGGAAACTCTTGCTCCCAGTAGCGCAGGACATGAGGCTTAACCGCGCACAACTCACTGACTTCACCTATGGTGAAATAGCGTTTTCCTGGAATAGTAGGAAGCTGATTGTTGTTACTTGGTTCCAGCATGTATTTCTACCCGATTTTTTAATTTTTGACCGGGTTTGAAGGTAACTACACGCCGTGCTGAAATAGCCACATCTTCGCCGGTTTTTGGGTTTCTACCGGGGCGACTTTTTTTATCCCGCAACTCGAAGTTGCCAAATCCAGAGAGCTTTACTGGATCATTGTTTTCTAGCGCATGGATAATTTCGGCATAGAACATTTCGACCACTTCTTTAGCTTCACGTTTATTGAGGCCTAATTCATCGAATAGCATTTCGGCTAAATCTGCTTTTGTTAGAGCACCCATTAAACGTTACCTATGTATCAAAAATTGTTCTTGCCTAATTAACTTCTTAATTCGGCCCCTAGAGACTCACTCAAGCGATTAACTACCTTATCGATTGACTGATTTATCTCTTCATCCGTAAGAGTGCGCGAACTATGCTGAAAGGTCAAGCCTAAAGCTATACTTTTTCCTTTAGTTTCAACATCTTTGCCATGATAAACATCAAATAACTTTAAATCACACAAAGAGTCACCCGCCACTGCTTTAGCTTCATCTATTAACAGCTGCGACGGTGTAGAGGCATCAACCATAAAGGCTAAATCTCGACGAACTTCCGGGAACTTACTTACTTCTTGCGACTTTATGCTGGCAAATTCGCTAATCTTGTTTACATCTACATGGAATACATAAAGCGGCTTGGAAACCTCTAATTTTGACTCTATCCCGGGGTGTAATCGCCCTATCCAACCCGCAGGCTGACCATTTGCAATCACTTCGGCAGACTGACCTGGATGTAGTGCCGGATGAACTGCTGCGCGAAAAGTCAGCTTTTCAGCGCATTGGTTATCACCAAGTATAGCCTCCAAATCACCTTTAAGGTCATAAAAATCAACCTGCTCTTTACCGCTAGTCCATCCTACTGGCGATCTTGAACCACAAATAAGCCCACCAAGCGCAAGATTTTGCTCTAGCCCTGCCACTGCATCTTTACTTTTAGAGGGTATAAAACACTGTCCTACCTCAAATAAACGCACCCTTGGTTGCTGTCTATTAAGGTTATGTATGGCAGCGCTTACCAAACCTGGCCACAGACTGGTTCGCATCACTGATAGGTCTTGGGAAATCGGATTACTTACCTTTACTCCCTGACAGTCTGGATCTAATACCTCAAGAAGTTGAGGATCTACAAAGCTGTAGGTAATGGCTTCTTGATACCCAAGAGATACCAAACGATCCCTGAAGTACCCAAGCGGCTTAATCGCTTCTTTGCTGGCAGTAATATCAACTGCCATTGCTGGGGTGGTAACGGGTAAATTGTTATAGCCGTAAACTCGGGCTACTTCTTCAACCAAATCCTGCTCTATGGCTAAATCAAAGCGCCAGCTAGGGGATTGCCATACACCCTTATCAGCATCACGCTGCTCTTGGGTTAAACCAAGGCGAGTTAACATATTGTCAACGGTGGCGGGATCAATAGATACACCCAACAGCTGTGCTAGATGTTGATCGCGCAACTCGATACTGGCTGACTTTGGTAAATGCTCTGCCGCTTCAGCAGTGGTTATTGGCCCAGCATCACCGCCACAAATTTCTAGCATTAATGCTGTGGCACGCTCTAGCGCTTGTATTTGTAACTCTGAATCCACCCCGCGTTCAAAGCGATGAGATGAATCTGTATGCTTGCCGTAATTTCTTGCTTTACCGGCTATAGCCACTGGATCAAACCAGGCGCTTTCAAAGAATATATCTGTGGTGCTATCTGATACCGCTGATGCTGCACCACCCATAATGCCTGCCATGGCTAGAGACTGCGCCTGATCGGCAATCACCAATGTATCTTTGGCAACCTTTACCTTGCTGTCGTCTAATAGCTCTAGAGTTTCACCCTGGCCCATACGCACAATTATATCGCCCTCTAGCTTGGCTAGATCAAAGGCATGCATGGGCTGGCCCAATTCGAGCAATACGTAGTTGGTTATATCAACAGCTGGACCTAGTGTTCTAATACCACTTCGACGCAGACGCTCCTGCATCCACAATGGCGTTGGATGGGTTAAATCAACACCGCGAACAATGCGTCCAGCATAGCGCCCACAGGCCTGAGGTGCGTCTATAGTGATTTTTAGAGCATCTTTAATTGTTGCAGCAACTGCATCAATTTGAAGTTGTTTAACCGGCTCTGAATTAAGCACACCCACCTCGCGAGCTAGACCGCGAATACTTAAACAGTCTGCGCGATTTGGCGTTAGGTCTACTTCAATTATATTGTCGTTTAAATCGAGATACTCGAGCAGATCTTGGCCCACTGCAGCATCAGCTGGAAGCTCCCATAGCCCAGAATCATCATCCCCTAGGGCTAATTCAGTCTGACCGCAGAGCATACCCAGAGATTCAACACCACGTAACTTGGCTTTTTTAATCTTAAACCCTTCAGGTAATTTTGCCCCGACAGTGGCAAAAGGCACTTTGATCCCTACTCGGGCATTGGCTGCGCCACATACCACTTGAAGATTTGTGTCGCCATTACCCGCCACCTGACAGACTCGGAGCTTGTCGGCATCTGGGTGCTGTTCGACAGCAATAATTTCACCAACCACTACACCACTAATATCGGGTGAAGCTGATTCAACGGCATCGACCTCAAGACCTGCCATGGTGATCTGTGCAACCAACTCTTCGGTTGAGATTGAGGGGTTTACTGATTGACGTAACCAGGATTCACTAAATTTCATAGATACCCCTACCTAAAATTGCTTAAGAAAACGCAGATCATTTTCAAAAAATAATCGCAAGTCATTAACGCCGTAGCGCAACATAGCAAGTCGCTCTACACCCATGCCAAAGGCAAAACCACTGTATTGTTCGGTATCGACATTACAGCTCTCAAATACATTGGGATGAACCATGCCGCAACCCATCACTTCAAGCCAACCGGTATGACTGCACACTCGACAGCCATCACCTTTGCAATTGGTGCACTGGATATCAACTTCTGCTGATGGCTCAGTAAAGGGGAAGTACGATGGTCGGAATCGCACCGGCAAATCAGCCTCAAAAAAGGCTTTAAGAAACTGGTCTACCACACCTTTTAAATCGGCAAAGCTAGTGTTTTTATCAACCACTAGTCCTTCTACCTGATGAAACATTGGGGTGTGAGTAAGATCTGAATCACAGCGGTATACACGGCCGGGACAGATCACACGAATGGGTGGCTCTTGCTTTTCCATAGTGCGCACCTGAACCGGCGAGGTATGGGTACGCAATACGGTATTGGAATCTATATAAAAGGTATCGTGCATCGCCCTTGCTGGGTGATGACTGGGAATATTTAACGCCTCAAAATTGTGGTAGTCATCCTCTACTTCTGGACCTACTTCAACTGTATACCCAACGCTAGTAAAGAATGCTTGAATACGCTCCATGGTGCGTGTCACTGGATGAAGTCCACCCATATCCTCACCGCGGCCCGGCAGAGTAACATCAATGGTCTCTTGCGCGAGCTTTTGATTTAAAGCCTCTGACTCAAGACTTTGCTTGCGCTCGGTAATTAACGCCATCAATGCCTGCTTGGCTTCGTTGATTTTTGCACCAGCGGCGGGCCGCTCTTCGGCAGTAAGTGAGCCAAGCCCTTTAAGCAGTCCAGTCAGCTGACCTTTTTTACCCAAGTACTCAACCCGCAACGCATCCAAAACGCTTAAATCAGTCGCTTCTGAAATGGCAGTTTGGGCCTGCTGGGTAATCTGTTCCAATTCAATCATTAGTATTTTTACCAAATAGCTATTAATTCAGCTTTAATTAAATGTCTATTCTACTCTAACTATAAAAAAATAGGGAAAGAGCATAAGCTCCTTCCCTATTTCGCCAACTTATTATTCATTGCTTGAATAATGAGCTTTATATATTACTTAGCAGCTTTGTCTAGGGCAGTCTTTGCTTTCTTAACTACCGCACCAAATGCAGCCTTGTCATAAACAGCCAAGTCGGCAAGCACACGTCGATCAAGTTCGATCTTCGCTTTGCTTAGGCCGTTGATTAAGCGGCTATAGCTCAAACCTTCTACACGAGACTGTGCATTAATTCGGGCAATCCAAAGTCTACGGAAAGTACGCTTCTTAGCGCGACGATCGCGATAAGCGTACTGACCTGCTTTAGTTACGGCCTGTGTAGCTACACGAAAAACTCGGCTTCTTGCTCCGTAATAACCTTTTGCTTGCTTTAAAATCTTTTTGTGTCGACGACTTGCTTCAACACCACGTTTTACTCTAGGCATATTATTCTCCTACCAAATTTAGTTAGTTACAGGCCACGCAGCATACGGTCGACACGAGGGCTATCAGCAGCAGTTAAGATGCTGGTGCCACGTAGTTGACGCTTACGCTTGGTAGTCATTTTGGTAAGAATATGGCTTTTGTGCTGATGCTTATGCTTATAGCCCGCAGCCGTCTTTTTGAAGCGTTTTGCAGCTCCACTATGAGTCTTTACTTTTGGCATTTCAGTTCTCCTAAATAATAGGGTTAATGTTCAGTAAGAGCCGCCCGGACAGCCTGCCAAAAAATTGGCTGAGCGCGGGTCACGCTGTTTTTCTTACTGCTATTGCGTAGCTTCTTGCTACCTTTTTTTACTAAAAGGTGCCATGACCATAGTCATCTGACGACCTTCTAGCTTGGGAAACTGCTCTACCTGAGCTAGCTCGGAAAGATCAGCTTCAACGCGCTTCATCATTTCCATACCCAATTCTTGGTGAGCCATTTCACGTCCGCGAAAACGCAGTGTGATTTTAGCTTTATCACCATTCTCCAGAAACTTAATCAGATTACGCAGTTTAATCTGGTAATCGCCAACGTCAGTTCCCGGACGAAATTTAATTTCTTTAACCTGCGTCTGCTTTTGCTTCTTCTTTTGCAGAGCAGCTTTCTTCTTAATATCAAAGACATGCTTTCCGTAATCCATTACTTTACAAACGGGAGGATTGGAATCAGGAGAAATCTCTACCAAATCCAATGTGTCCTTTTGCGCCATCTCTAGAGCAGCTTCAATTGAAACCACACCCACCTGCGCACCATCTGCTGCAATTAGCCTTACCTCTGAAGATGTTATATCTTCGTTTAGGCGTGCTCGTTTACTGTCTTTTTTAATAAGTATTACTCCGTATTCGTTACAAGTTCACGACTGCGTTTTTCTGTATCACTTTGAAAGAGCAAAATAACTTCTTCAATTGTCATACTTCCCAAGTCTTCGCCGTCGCGTGTTCGCACTGCTACAGTGCCGTTTTCAATCTCTTTATCACCAACAACGAGAAGATATGGAACCCGTTGCATGGAATGACCGCGAATTTTAAAGCCGATCTTCTCGTTTCTCAAGTCCGAATTCACTCTAAATCCTTTATTTTGCATGGATTGAGTGACTAAATTGGCATATTCGGCCTGAGAATCGGTAATATTGATCACAACTGCCTGTTGCGGAGCTAACCAAAATGGAAATGCGCCTTCGTGTTGTTCGATCAAAATTCCTATAAATCGCTCAAAAGAACCCAGAATTGCACGGTGTAACATAACGGGTGTTTTACGACTGCCATCTTCGGCCACATATTCGGCATCAAGACGACCCGGCATCGAGAAATCCACCTGAATTGTCCCCATTTGCCATACCCGACCAATGCAGTCTTTTAGAGAAAATTCTATTTTAGGGCCATAAAATGCACCCTCACCCGGCAGTTCTTGCCAAGGCAATTCTTTAGCATCAAGAGCTTCACCCAGTGCTTTTTCTGCACGATCCCAACTTTCGTCTGTACCCACACGCTGCTCAGGACGAGTCGATAGGCGATAAATAATTTCACTAAAGCCAAAATCAGCATAAACATCGTGCAGAACATCAATAAATTGAGAAACCTCAGATTGAATTTGGTCTTCAGCACAGAAGATATGTCCATCATCTTGCGTAAATGAACGCACCCGCATAATTCCGTGCAGCGAACCCGAGGGCTCATTGCGGTGACAGGATCCAAACTCGGCAATACGCAGTGGTAAATCGCGGTAGCTTTTTAAACCCTGATTATAAACCTGAATATGACAGGGACAGTTCATAGGCTTTACCGCATACTGTCTATCATCAGTGGTAATCGAGAACATATCATCGCCAAACTTATCTGCATGACCCGATTTTTCCCACAAACTGTAATCTACTACCTGCGGCGTTCTAATTTCTTGGTAACCGTTTTGCACCTGCTTTTGGCGCATATAGTCTTTAATTCCATTATAAATTGCCCAACCTTTTTGGTGCCAAAATACTGAACCGGGCGCCTCCTCCTGCATATGGAAAAGATCGAGTTTTTTACCAATTTTTCGGTGGTCACGCTTTTCAGCTTCAGCCATACGATTGATATAGGCTTTTAATTGCTTTTTATTAGCCCAAGCTGTGCCATAAATACGCTGTAATTGCTCGTTCTGAGCATCACCGCGCCAGTAGGCACCTGAAATTTTGGTTAATTTCATATGCTTTAGAAAGCGCGTGTTGGGCACATGGGGCCCGCGACACATATCGATA
Organism: uncultured Porticoccaceae bacterium; assembly: GCA_965662525.1. Classification (GTDB taxonomy): domain Bacteria; phylum Pseudomonadota; class Gammaproteobacteria; order Pseudomonadales; family Porticoccaceae; genus HTCC2207. The sequence continues at coordinate 7,600 of CBFIHQ010000019.1, read as the reverse complement.
TATTCTTGGTGATAATACAAGCCCATACTCTGCTCATCTGGCATATCAGCTATTAACTGAAGCTTGTAGTCCTCTCCTCTTGCCTCAAAAGTGTCTATTACATCTTGACGCGGCGTTACTTTTTTAATCACATCATAGTCTGTGGCGATAAGCGTTTGCATGCGCTCTTCAATCGCGGCCAGATCATCAGGAGTAAAAGTACGCTCATAAGCAATGTCGTAATAAAATCCGTTTTCAATAACAGGGCCAATGACCATTTGAGCAGCCGGGAAAAGCTGTTTAACCGCATGGCCTAATAAATGCGCACAGGAGTGGCGGATAATTTCGACACCCTCATCATCTCTTTCGGTAATTATTCTGATGCTAGCATCATCATTAATTAGATCGCAGGCATCTACCAAGCTACCGTTAACCTCACCAGCAATTGTTGCTTTGGCAAGACCAGGGCCTATATCAGTAGCTATATCAAGTATAGATACAGCAGAATCAAATACACGTTGAGATCCATCAGGAAGAGTAATAACTGGCATGGCTTGCTCCTTTACAGTGGTGACCCATACTAGAGGCCACATGATTATAATTTTAGTGAAGGCGGGCATTTTACCCACTCTTTCAGGCTTTACAAGTGCTAGATTTGATCTCTAAAAGCAAAGAATCAGGTACAATATACAAACACTTAACCCAGAAGAGCAATATCCTTGAAAATATATGTTGATGCCGACGCCTGTCCAGTTGTGATTAAAGATATTTTGTACCGCGTATCGCAACGCACCGGAATTGAGGTTATTTTGGTAGCCAATCAGCCATTAAGCACACCCAGAATACCTACGGTGCGGTCAATTTGTGTAAGTTCAGGTTTTGACGTGGCGGATGACCATATTGTTAGCTTGGTGGAAAAAGATGATTTGGTAATAACTGCGGATATCCCTCTGGCGGCAGAAGTAATTGAAAAACAGGGTAAAGCCCTGAACCCTCGCGGGGAACTTTACACCGCTTCTAATATTCGCGCTCGACTCAATATGCGCGACTTTATGGACTCGATGAGATCAAGTGGTGTTGAGGTTGGCGGCGGACCGCCACCATTAAGCCAAAGAGATCGCATGGATTTTGCTAATGCGCTAGATTCTTACCTAAGCCCTTTTTTAAAGTAAACTATAACAATAAACTTATAAGCTATTGTTAAACTTGTATTATTCTAGAAATCTGAGCCGCGGTAAATGGCCAACCTTTTTCACTACCATCTTCAAATATTAGCACTGGAATACGTAACCCGTAGCGCTCAAATAGTAGCGCATCATCTCTAACATTAAGCGTATCTAGCTGAATATTTTTCGCATTTAATAGCGGCTGCAGTATCTCTTTGGCCTGCTCGCAAAGATGGCAATTTGGTCCGCTTATCAGAGTAATTTTCTTTTCCATTGGCATTAGCCAAATGAGCTTCGTTTAGTAATAATCCACACATTATGGATGCGAGGATTGCGCTCAAAATCATTATCCAACGTTTGCTGGGTAATATTTTCACAGCTAAATTGACGAGAAATTAATTCATCTAATTTAAATTTACGGAAGTTATTGGAAAACACCAGTATTCCCTCGGGGTTTAACTTGGTCATTGCCTGCCGAATTAGCTCAGGGTGATCACGCTGAACATCTAATACTGATTCCATTTTCTTTGAATTTGAGAAGGTTGGCGGATCAAGAAAGATCACATCGAAGTTTTGCGAGTCTTCTTCAAGCCATTTTAGGCAATCAGCGCGCAAGAGTTGGTGCTTTGTTGAACTCAGGCTATTAAGCTCAAAGTTGCGCTGTGCCCAATCTAAATAGGTATTGGACATATCAACACTCAGCGAACTCCTAGCCCCAGCCAGCGCCGCCTGCACAGTGGCAGAGGCGGTATAGCAAAATAGATTAAGTAATGACTTGCCCTGACATAACTCGCTCAACATAGCGCGCACCGGACGATGGTCGAGAAATAAGCCTGTATCCAAGTAATCGCTAAGGTTTACCTCAAAACGCGCCCTACCCTCATTAACCACTATGCTTTCAGAGGATTCTTCGTTTAATCGTTGATATTGAGCGTCGCCTTTTTGTCTGCGACGCTCTTTATAATAAACTTTTTCAAAACGGTCGCCAGCAAATTCTTTGACTGCGCGCTTGATAGTATCAAAGCGTTTTTTGGCCACATGGGCCTCAATGGTACTTGGTGCAGCATACTCCTGCACATAGATACGTCGCTCGTAGATATCAATAGCTGCGGCATATTCTGGAATATCTGCATCATAAAGCCGATAGCAGCTAATAGCAGATTTCTTTAACCAACCTTTTAAGCGTTTTTGATTTTTTTGCAACCGGTTAAATAGCATTTTTGCCTCTTCCGATAGAGGCTGAACCGGTGCCGGCTTACTTAAACGCTCAGCAATTTGCTCAGATTTTGACTGCATATTGTCAAACACGAGCAATTTACAGGGGATTGAGCCATTAAATAGACTGTATTGCTTGGTGGGCGACAGATCCAACTCACGAGCTAGATCCAGGTTTCCGGTATAGACTGCGGCACGCCATTGAACAAAGTTTTTCTGTAGCACAGTGCCTAACTTTTGATAAAGAGGAACTAACTGCTCTTCCTCGCCCATTCTGTCACCATAGGGAGGATTGGTGATTAGCAAACCGTTGTCCGCCGTTGCCTTGCCAAACTGATCGAGGGGCTTGTGGGCAATGCGAATATGCTCATCAAGACCTGCGCTTTCAATATTGGCTACAGTGACATCCAATATTCGACTATTACCATCATAGCCACGTATATCATTACTAAAGGCGGCTAGACCAGCCTCTTTTCTTTGCTCGGCATCAGCAATCACTGAATCCCAGAGCGCTTGATCATGCTGCAACCAGTGGCTAAAACCAAAGTTTTCACGATTGATAGATGGGGCTATATCGGCCGCCATCATAGCGGCTTCTATCAAGAAGGTGCCACTTCCGCACATGGGATCGATTAGTGCGCCACCCTGCTTTGCAATATCTGCCCATCCAGCACGCATAAGAAGCGCCGCCGCCAGATTTTCTTTAAGCGGTGCACTTCCCTGACCTGTTCTATAGCCTCTTCGATGGAGGCTATCGCCAGATATATCCAAAGATACAACCACCTGACCTTTGTGCTGTCGCGCCTGGATACGAATATCTGGTGATTTGGCATCCACATTAGGACGACCACCGGCAACACGGCGAATACGGTCTACTACGGCATCTTTTAACAACTGAGCACCGTACATACTATTATCGATATGTTTTGATGTACCTATAAAATCGATTGCAATGCTGTTATCTTCAGTGAGGTGCTCTTCCCAAGGAATTTCAACAGAATTAGTATATAGATCATCGGTGCTATCAAGCTTAAAGCTTAATAGTGGCATAAGAATTCGATTGGCTAAACGCGACCACAAACAGGCTTTATAGGCTACTTGCAAAGAGCCCTGGAAGTGCACTGCAGCAACGGTTTGCTTGATTTCAGCAGCACCGATAGCCTCTAGCTCGTCGGCTAAAAGCTGCTCCATACCCTTAGGGCAAGTGGCTAACCAAGCTGTTATGTCTTTTATTTGTGGCACTTTTTTTGTATCCTGAAGTGTATGGAACCATTAAGTAAATATACGGTCATAAAATTAACTAGGGGAGCTTTTATACAGAGTGTGACCTGCCAGCACCAATAGAGGTCGCCATTCTATCTCTCTTTGCTCTCTGGTTGTTGAAAAATAGACAAATATTTTATCAGCAATTAGAGGTTGAATATTCAAAATGGAGAAACCTATGAAAAAACATAAGAAAGATTTATCCCACCGTGCCTTTCTCAGAGGCTATCAAACTGCTATTCAGCAGCGCTCAATCTCAACCTGTCCTTACCAAACCGATTCAGAATTAGGTTTTCAATGGTGTACGGGCTGGCGTCAAGGTCGAGCTGATTACTGGAGTGGATTTAGTCAGGCTACCCTGCAACAAAAGGCAAGCAACCTGTAAGACGATTTTCATCTATTATTTAAAGGACTAAATTAAAATTGTCGTTTTTTTACATCGATAATTGTTTCCTATACAGAGACTAACTAAAATCGGTGTTCGGTTTTTTTATAGCTATAAATTTTACAGAGGTACATCTTGCTCCAGAACATAAATAGTCTTAAGACTTGGCTCAACAGTAGAATTGTCGGCCAGCAGCAACTTATTGAAAGAATTATTATCGCACTCTTAGCCGATGGCCATTTGTTGGTAGTAGGCGCTCCAGGGCTAGCCAAGACCAAAGCGATCAAAACTGTTTCTCAAGGGTTAGATGCCGATTTTCATCGTGTCCAATTTACCCCTGACTTACTCCCCTCTGATATTACTGGTAGTGATATCTACCGCCCTGAGCAGGGTGTATTTGAATTTCAAGCTGGCCCCCTATTTCACAACCTTGTGCTTGCGGATGAAATTAACCGCGCGCCGGCAAAGGTTCAATCAGCGCTTTTAGAGGCTATGGCTGAAAGACAGATTTCCGTCGGCAAGAAAAGCTATGCATTACCCGATTTGTTTTTAGTCATGGCGACCCAAAACCCAATTGAGCAGGAGGGAACCTACCCTCTTCCAGAAGCGCAAATGGATCGCTTTTTAATGCACGTTTCGGTCGATTATCCCTCGCCAGACAGTGAGAGAACTATTTTGCAGTTATCGCGACAAGAGGCACAGGGTGAGCAGTTATCAGACTTTGATCCTATTACACAACAGGACCTATTCGCCGCTAGAAAAGACGTTTTGGCGGTACATATGAATGAAGCGGTTGAAGAATATTTAGTTCAAATTATTCTTGCTACCCGCAACACTGATGCCTATGGTGGCGATCTAGCTAAGTGGCTTGATTACGGTGCTAGCCCGCGAGCAACCATTGCTCTTGATCGCTGCAGTCGGGCTATCGCTTGGCTTGATAATCGTGACTATGTAACTCCCGATGATATCCGAGCGGTTGCGCATGATGTTTTGCGCCATAGACTGATTTTAAGCTTTGAAGCCGAGGCGGCAGGTATTGATTCAAATCAAGTTATCGACACTCTGCTATCTAGCGTTCCCTCAGCTTAATTTAGATGTAAGTGGCTAATGGGGCTTCAGGCATGATATCTAATCCTGCAATAGCTGATTCTAATCAGCTCATTAAGCTTCGTTATGCCGCAAAAGAGTTAACTAATTTCCCCAAATTACAAGCTCGACAAATGCTAGCCGGTGGTCATAGATCACAATTTCGCGGTCGTGGTATGGATTTTGATCAGGTTCGTCTTTACCAGCCAGGGGATGATGTCCGGAGTATTGACTGGCGGGTTACTGCGCGAACTCAGGTGCCACATACTAAGGTATTTATTGAGGAGCGCGAGCGCCCTATTCTGATTATTTGTGACCTAAGAAGCTCAATGTTTTTTGGCAGTCAGCGATTAAAGTCAGTGGTTGCCTGTGAAATATCCGCTGCCCTAGCATGGGCTGGGTTAGCTATTAACGATCGTGTTGGCGGTGCTATTTTTGGCGCTCAACAACAGCTTGATATAAAACCCAAACGCAGTCATCACTCGGCATTACAGTTTATACATGGCTTACAAAATTTTAGTGAAGCCCTTTTGCAGCCCCAAGCTGATAACTTAGATCTGGCAACCCTTCTAGAGGAATCACGGCGACTTGCTCTACCGGGCAGCACGGTATTTATTGTCAGTGATTTTCACGATCTAAATAGCGCCTGCGAACCGCATTTATTTTCTCTGGCAAAACACTGCAATATTAATTTCTGCCAAGTGGTGGACAACTTAGAACAACAGTTGCCACGACCTGGCCTATACGCGGTTGGCAATGGCGAAAGGCAAGCAATTATAGATACTAGCAATAAAAAACTGCGTGATACCTTTGCCAAGCAATTTACTCAACGAGAAAATTTTTTACAAAAATTATGCGAACAGTTAGCTGCTGGCTTACTAGTATTTAATACTGCAGAACCTGTTATGCAGGTTTTGGCTAAGGCATATGGCAAACGCCGATCGGCCAAAACATCTAATCAGCTAGGAGATTAGTGTGAATCCAACTGACCCCCTAGCGCAATTACGAGATATTCATTTACCTGAGGCAGTTTCTTGGTGGCCACTGGCATTTGGCTGGTGGGCGCTTTTAGCCATCTGTCTACTGAGCATTGCTCTATCGCTCAGATATATTATTAATCACTTTCTAAACCAGCGTTATAGAAGGCAGGCCATAGTGCAGCTAAAACTACTGCCCAATTCCGATCAACATCAGCGTTTGATAGGTTTATTTAATGTGCTAAAACAGGTCGCGAGTAGTGCCTACCCTGAGCAAAATTTTGCCAGCCTTAGCCATAAAGATTTTATTGGGTTTTTACAAAGTAGCTATCCCAAGGCTATGTTTAATGATCTGCCAGATAACTGGGAACAACTTTTCTATACTGAACAGCCGTCGATAACATCTGAATTGGTTGATCAACTAATTAGCCATAGTCGCCAGTGGATAAAACACCACCCACGAGCTGAGAAATTGGAGTATAAGCGCTGATGCTAAGCTTAATCTGGCCTTGGGTCCTTGGATTAGCGCCACTACCCTTGCTGTATAGATATTGGCGCAAACCGATTAACCAGAGCATTAATGCCCTGAGAGCACCGGCTATGCTGGCAATTACCAAGCCGCAAGATAGTCAGTTTGGTGCCGCATCATGGTTAAAAAACTTATTAAAAATATTACTCTCTGGGTGTTGGCTTTGTGCAGTTATCGCTTTAGCTAGACCGCAGTGGATCGGTGATCCTGTTGCCCTACCTACCAGTGGCCGTGATTTACTATTGGCGGTGGATATCTCGCCTAGTATGCGGCAGCGGGATATGCGTATCGGCGGCCAGATTGTTAACCGTCTTGTGGCGGTCAAATCTGTGGTTGGTGACTTTGTTGAAAAGCGCGAAGGTGACCGCTTAGGCTTAGTTTTATTTGGCGAGCAGGCCTATCTGCAAACCCCACTGACCCTTGATAGAAAGACGTTGCAAACATTGCTGTATGAGGCGCAAATGGGTTTTGCCGGCAGTAATGGTACTGCTATTGGCGATGCTATTGGCTTAGCGGTTAAACGCCTTCAGGATCGCCCAAAAAGTCACCGCGTGGTTATCCTATTAACTGATGGCGCAAACAATGCAGGGGCACTGGAACCGATTAAAGCAGCTCAACTTGCCAATCGCGCCGAGGTTAAAATATATACTATTGGCGTCGGTGCTCGTGGCGCTAATGGTTTAGATGAAAAATCCCTAGCCGAGGTTGCAAAAATAACCGGTGGCCAGTTTTTTAGGGCGAGAAACCCTGCGGAACTCGAGGCTATTTACCAAGAACTTAATCGCTTGGAACCGGTAGACCAAGAAGCGGAAACCATTCGTCCGACTATCTCTCTTTATCACTGGCCATTAGGCGTAGCATTTATACTTAGCCTGCTAATTGCGGTTATTCGCCAGCGTGGGAGCTCCCATGGCTGATTGGCAGTTTTTCACAGATTTCCATCTTGTTCGTCCACTTTGGCTTCTAGGTATACTGCCTGCAGTCTTATGCCTTGGCATTA
>CBFIHQ010000018.1:0-26874 GCA_965662525.1 uncultured Porticoccaceae bacterium | reverse complement strand
CTCGCTGCTTTGGGAGCCCTGGGAAATACTGAAAAAAGATCAGACCCCCTATAAGGTATTTACGCCTTATTACAGGCGTGGTTGCCTTGGATATATGCCGCCAAGAAAGCCATTGCCGACGCCAAAAAATATTAATTCACCCAATAAAAGTGAATGCTCGCTTACATTAAGAAGCCTAGATTTACTGCCTAAGATAAGTTGGGATAGTAAAATGCAGGACATTTGGACGATTGATGAAAAAACTGCTAATAGTTATCTAGATGGCTTTCTTGATCAAGGTATTGCCGACTATAGAGAGGGAAGAAACTTCCCAAGTAAGGCGCATGTCTCACGGCTATCCCCATACTTACATTTTGGCCTAATATCGCCTAATAGTGCATGGTATAGGGCTAAAGAGCAGGGTCCTATTTCCGCCGATGAGGATAATATCAGTGTATTTTTAAGCGAACTTGGATGGCGTGAATTTTCCTATTATTTGCTGTATCACTTTCCACAGCTTCCAGATACAAACTTACAGGCTAAATTTGATCGTTTTGGTTGGGCCGTCAATAGTGGTGAAGACTTAACAGCATGGCAAACAGGGCAAACAGGCTATCCATTAATCGATGCGGGTATGCGTGAGCTTTACAGCACCGGTTATATGCACAACAGGGTACGTATGGTTGTGGGATCATTTTTAGTGAAGAATCTACTAATACATTGGCGTGAGGGTGCCAGATGGTTTTGGGACTGTTTAGTTGATGCGGATTTAGCAAGCAATAGCGCTAGCTGGCAATGGGTGGCAGGATGTGGCGCTGATGCGGCGCCATTTTTTAGAATATTTAATCCGATTACTCAAAGTGAAAAATTTGATAAGCAGGGCGACTATATTCGTCAATACGTGCCAGAATTAGCCAATATGCCTTCCAAATATATTCATGCGCCTTGGCTGGCGCCAGCAGATGTTTTGGCTTCCGCAAATATTGAGCTTGGGAGCAACTATCCAATGCCAATTGTCGATATTAAGCAATCTCGCGAATTGGCACTGGAAGAGTTTAAGCTTATAAAAGCACCGTAATAAGGCGGTAATTTTAATGGCGGAAGTGACGCATACCAGTAAATACCATAGCCATACCATGCTCATTAGCCGCCGCAATGACTTCATCGTCACGCATGGATCCACCGGGTTGAATAATACAGCTAATACCCGCTGTACCCGCATTGTCTATGCCATCACGGAAGGGGAAAAAGGCATCTGAAGCCATCACTGCGCCCTTCACTTCAAGATTAGCATGCTCTGCTTTAATGGCGGCAATTCGCGCACTATTAATACGACTCATTTGGCCAGCGCCGACACCGATGGTTTGGTTGTTCTTGGCATAGATAATGGCATTAGATTTAACCATCTTTGCGACTTTCCAAGCGAACAACATATCTTTCATTTCCTGCTCCGAAGGTGCTCGCTCACTCACTACCTTTAGATCGTCGGCACTAATCATGCCGTTATCTCGATCCTGAATTAACAGGCCGCCATTAACGCGTTTGTAGTCAAAATCCTGTGGCCGCTGATCGCTCCAATTACCGCACTCAAGTAGTCGCACATTTTTCTTAGCGCTAACAACCGCTTTCGCCTCTTCAGCAATAGACGGTGCAATAATCACCTCAACAAATTGCTTGTCGCAAATAGCTGCCGCAGTTGTGGCATCTAATTCGCGGTTAAAAGCGATAATGCCGCCAAATGCTGATTCTGGATCTGTGGCAAAAGCCAACTCATAAGCAGTCGAAATATCTATCGCTATAGCGACACCGCAGGGGTTGGCATGCTTCACAATGACACAGGCAGGCTCCTCAAATTGCTTAACAGTCTCCAGGGCTGCATCTGTATCGGCAATATTGTTAAATGAAAGCTCTTTGCCTTGAATTTGCGTTGCTGTAGAAACACTGGCATCAGCAGGATTTTCTTCCGTGTAAAAGGCGGCTTTCTGGTGCGGGTTTTCGCCATAGCGCATCTCTTGGGTTTTAATATATTGCACATTGTAAGTGTCAGAGAAATCTCGCGCTTGATTGCTTGTGTCTCGGCGACCAAAGTGATTAGCAATCATACCGTCGTAAGCCGCGGTATGCTCAAATGCTTTAACCATAAGCTGATAGCGAGTTTCGTAGCCCAGCTGTCCCTGATTGGCTTGCATTTCTTCAGTAACAGTCTGGTAATCGCGCGCATTAACGACAATGGCTACGTCGCGATGATTTTTGGCCGCTGAGCGCACCATGGTAGGGCCGCCAATATCAATGTTTTCAATGGCAGTAGGTAATTCACAGTTGGGATCAGCTACTGTTGCCGCAAATGGATAAAGATTGACTACAACCATATCAATGGCTTTGATGCCGTGCTCATCCATAACCTTCTCATCAGTGCCTCGACGCCCTAAAATACCGCCATGAACCTTGGGGTGAAGAGTTTTTACACGACCATCCATCATTTCTGGGAAGCCAGTGTATTGCGAAACCTCAACCACATGAATTCCCTGCTCTTTAAGCAGTTTAAAAGTGCCACCGGTAGAAAGTAACTCTACCCCTTGGTCATTTAGTGTGCGGGCAAACTCAACAATGCCAGTTTTATCTGACACGCTTATTAAGGCACGGGAAATTTTTCTTAATTCGCTCATTTAATCCTCGGATATTTAAAGAAGGTTGTACTGTTTTAATTTCTTGCGCAAAGTCCCGCGGTTAAGGCCAAGTAATGCGGCAGTTTTGCTCTGGTTATTGCGTGTATATTTCATTGCGGCCTCAAGCAGTGGAGGCTCTACCTCAGCCATCACAAGGCTGTAAAGTTCCTTGGTATCCTGGCCGTCTAAATCCTGAAAATAGCGTTGCATAGATTCAGCCACATGGTCGCGCAATGACTGCTGTTGCGCAATTTCAGCTATTTCAGCTGCCAGATCTTCAAAGTTGTCGACATTTTCTAATTCCGAGGTCATGCAGCGTGCTCCTGAGTCAGATATTTTGAGAAAAAATCAGAGAGCTGTTGTTGTTGCTGCAATCTAGTCTCATGCTGGTTAAATATTTTTGTAAAGGCTTTGCCGTCATCAAGCCAGTTGCTGTACCAGCCGATATGTTTTCTCGAAATACGAACGCCGCCAACTTCACCGTAAAATTCATGCAGATCAGCTAGGTGTTTAGTCATTACTCGACCAACTTCTTCCAGAGTAGGCTCCGCTGGCAGCGTACCATGCTCAAGATAATGATTGATCTGTTGAAAAATCCAAGGGTTACCCTGGGCGCCACGACCAATCATTACGCCGCTAGCACCGGTCTTTTTAAGCACCGCTTCAGCCTGAGTAGCTGAAGTAATATCGCCATTGGCAAATACCGGAATAGAAATAGCATTCACCACCTTAGCAATACTGTCATACTCTACTTCGCCAACAAATCTACAGGCCTTGGTGCGGCCGTGGATAGCTAGGGCCTGGATACCCGACTGTTCGGCAATTTTGGCAATTTCAGTTGCATTGCGATTTTGTCGATCCCAGCCAGTGCGAATTTTAAGGGTAACTGGGACATCAACTGCATTTACAACTGCGCCCAAGATGCGCTCGACTAACTCTGGGTCTTTTAAGAGTGCAGAGCCGGCCGCGCGCTTGCAAACTTTTTTTGCCGGACAACCCATATTGATATCAATAATTTCGGCGCCCTGAGCGACATTAAATTTTGCCGCTTCAGCCATCATTTTCGGATCATAGCCAGCTATTTGAACTGACTTAGGTGAGGGTTCATCACCAAATTGAATGCGCAGGCGGGATTTTCGAGTCAACCAAGTTGTTGGGTCAGAGGCCACCATTTCAGAAACTACAAGCCCGGCGCCCATCTCTCGACATAGCTGCCTAAAGGGTAGGTCAGTCACTCCGGCCATAGGTGCCAAAATGGTTTTACTGTTTATCTGATAGGGGCCAATAGTAAACAAATGAAAATCTTCGCTAATATGATTAAAATTCTGGGCTGCTAAATAGCGTCATTAAAAACCAAAATCCTTTTGGCGAGGGACGACATCATACTCCTAACCGAGTTGATTAAAAAGTGATCAATTAAAAAATAAATGAATCTTTTTTAACGTTAAGGAACTTTATTGGCGGATAGCTGTGCCCAGTTATCGTCAATTTGACAGGCTTCAAAAACAAACTGCAAAGCATACGCAGCTGACACTTGGTCCACTTGGTGGCTAAGAATACCAGAGAGACACAATTGGCCTTTACTCAGAGTAAGAGAGCTAATTTGTTGCGCTAAATCAATAAGCGGTTTAGCGAGGATATTGGCAAGCATAATATCTGCCTTAGCCTCGGGTGGGATCTGATCTGGAAGCAATGTGATAAGTCGATCATCTTCAATACCATTGCGCTGGGCATTATCGCGACTGGCTAATAAGGCTTGGGGGTCATTATCTATGGCCCAGACTTTTCTGGCGCCCAACAAAAGGGCGGCTATACCCAAAATGCCGGAGCCACAGCCAAAATCTATCACCGTTTTGCCGTTGAGAGGTTGTTTTTCTAGCCAGTTAAGGCACAGCATGGTGGTTGGGTGGCTGCCAGTGCCGAAGGCTAAACCAGGGTCAAGGCGAAGATTGACCGCATCGGGCTGTGGAGCCTCTATCCAGCTTGGGCATATCCACAGCCGCCCATCACTGCAGGCAATGGGTTTAAAATGTTTTTTCCACTCTTGGGACCAGTCCTTGTCTTCCACTAGTTGCCAAGATGAGCGCAGAGAAAATGGCAGACTTATCTGGATCCTCTGTTCGGTGGTTGAGGTGTCGATTGAAGCGGGAAAAAGTGCCGTCAAAATGCAACTATCCCACAGTGGGGTTTCGCCAACTCCAGGCTCTAAGATGGGTTGATCGGCAGCATCTTGCAGAGTAACTGAAACTGCCCCAGCATCTAGAACACTGTCTTCAATAAGCTCAGTTTGCTGGGGAGTCGTTTCAATATTTAATTGTATCCATTGGCTTGATACCATAGTAAGCACTCACTTAGTAAATTTATGCGCTATGGAAAATCAATTATAATCCGAGCTTTTTCTCTAGATAATGGATATTCACACCACCTTTTTTGAATTCTTCATCGCGCACAAGGTCGGCATGTAATTCAATGTTGGTTTTAATGCCATCGATTAGCATCTCATCAAGTGCATTACGCATACGAGAAAGGGCAGATTTTCTATCGCGACCGTAGGTAATAACCTTGCCAATCATAGAGTCATAGTTAGGTGGCACGGTGTAGCCATTATAAATATGAGAGTCAACTCTTACGCCGTTACCGCCAGGAGCATGGTAGGCGACAATTTTGCCGGGTTGAGGCAAGAAAGATTTTGGATCTTCCGCATTGATACGGCATTCAAAAGAATGACCGCGGAAAACGATATCTTCCTGCTTAATACTAAGTTGATGGCCGCCGGCAATGGTTAATTGTTCTTTAATAATATCGACGCCAGTAATCATTTCAGAAACGGGATGTTCTACCTGAACGCGGGTATTCATCTCGATAAAGTAGTAGTTGCCGTCTTCATATAGGAATTCAAAAGTTCCGGCACCTCTATAATTCATTTGAACACAGGCTTCGACACAGCTTGCAAACACAGCCTGTCTGGCGTCTTCAGGAATTCCCGGAGCAGGGGCTTCTTCGATGACTTTTTGATGGCGACGTTGCAATGAGCAGTCGCGATCGCCGAGGTGAATAGCATTTCCTTGACCATCAGACAGAACCTGAACCTCAACATGACGCGGGTTTTGCAAGAATTTTTCCATATAAACTGTGCCATCGCCAAAGGCAGCCGCAGCCTCTGTTTTTGTGATAGTCACTGAGTTAATTAGGCTTTCTTCATTTTCAACCACACGCATACCCCGTCCGCCACCGCCAGCAGCAGCTTTAACGATCACAGGATAGCCAATACGCTGTGCGGTAGCGCGCAACTCATCCGGATCTTCTGATAGCGGGCCATCTGAGCCAGGTACAGTGGGAACGCCAGCTATTTTCATCGCCTTAATAGCAGCAACTTTATCGCCCATGGTACGAATAGTTTCGGCTTTAGGGCCTATAAAGGTAAAGCCACTATCTTCAACCTGCTCTGCGAAGTCAGCATTTTCAGCTAAAAAGCCATAACCGGGATGAACCGCTTGGGCGCCGGTAACTTCCATGGCGCTAATAATAGCCGGAACATTAAGGTAGCTCTGTGGCGATGGGTTAGGTCCAATACAGATTGCCTGATCCGCAAGCTTTACATGCTTTAGCTCAGCATCGACTTTGGAATGAACAGCCACTGTTTGTATTCCAAGCTCCTTACAGGCGCGAAGAATTCTCAGGGCGATTTCGCCACGGTTGGCGATAAGCACTTTATCCAGCATATTGCAGTTCCTAGCAGCGATTAAACAATGGTAACTATAGATTGATCGAACTCAACGGCTTCACCGTCTTCGATCAAAATGGCACCAATGGTGCCGGCTTTGTCGGCTTCAATCTGATTCATCATTTTCATGGCTTCAATGATACAGATCACGTCGCCCACAGCGACCTTTTGGCCGACGGAGACAAATGCAGGTGAGCCTGGAGCAGGGGATGCATAAAATGTTCCGACCATAGGTGATTTTACAGCGTGTCCGGCAGGTTCTTCCGCTTCCGGAGTAGCAGCTTCAGCTGCTGGTGCGGCCGCGGCCGCAGGCGCTGCAGCTACAGGTGCTGGCGCAGGGGCGGCGGCATAGGTAACCGCGGTGCCGCCACGACTGATTCGCACAGACTCATCACCTTCATTAATTTCTAATTCATTAATATTAGATTGTTCTAATAGTTCGATTAATTTTTTTACTTTACGAATATCCATCCTGCGCTCTCAATAGTTAGGAGTTAGTTTTTAGTTTATTCACCACTGCCTCTAGGGCAAGGTTATAGCTATTTGCACCGAATCCACAAATAACACCATCGGCAATATCAGAAAAATAGGAATGGCGACGAAATTCCTCTCTCGCATGCACATTGGAGAGATGAACTTCAATAAAAGGTATTGCCACGCCTAAAAGGGCATCCCGAATAGCGACACTTGTGTGAGTAAATGCTCCGGGGTTAAAGATAATATAATTAACATCTTCTTGCTTTGCATCGTGAATGCGTTGAATCAAATCATGCTCGGCATTGCTTTGATAGCAAGTGGCTATATAGCCTGCAGTATTTGCCGCATCAGTTAGCTGCTGATTAATTTGCTCCAGGGTCTCTAGGCCATACTTCTCCGGCTCGCGAGTACCAAGCAGGTTGAGGTTAGGGCCATTTAAAATAAGTATTGTTGACATAGTTCCCCAAGCAAAAAGGTCGATTTAAGCCTAGTCTGCACTAAAAAAGCCAAGCTGTCTATAACTTAAAGGAAAAAACAGAATTTAAGCGAAGTTAGAGGAAAATATACGTTTTTAACGACATTTTAAAAGGACTTAGACTTATTTTCTTGGTGAGTTTTGTTGCTTTTGCGTAATTTAGAAGCAAGTTCCAAGAAAATACAGCTAAATTCAGCTAAAATTCACAATAATCGCCAAGTTCGCAAATAAAATGGTTAATTATTAGGCTATAATCCGTTATTTTTTACGGCATTAAAGTCGAAATTATAGTAATTATGTTGAATTTTAGCTGAATTTAGCAGCATTTTTTTAATTTTTAACGGTATTTTATGTTTTAGGCGCTAAATTTTATATGCTTATTGGGTAAGTTTAAAATGTAAAAAAGCTTAAAATCCTCAAAAATACGCAAAAATGTTAAAATAAGAAGCTAAAAGATGCAAAAATTAATTAACTTGATTAAGGGTCACGATTAAACTGCTCTTGCTTAGCAGTTGTGGCAAAATTTGTGCTGAACCCGAACCCTTAGGAAACAGCAAATACAGTGGAACGCCATTGCGGTTGTATTGATTGAGTAATTTGGTGATTTCTGGGTCTTTATGCGTCCAGTCACCCTTAAGATAGGCAATATTGTTATTTTCTAGCGCCTGATAAAAGCTATCGCCCATAGCTACTTTCTCGTTAACTAAGCAGGTAATACACCAGTCTGCGCTTAAGTTAATAAATACCGCCTGTTCAGACCCTCTTAGTTCAGCTAATCGCTGCGCTGAATAGTCTTGCCATTTTGGAGGATCATTATTTTCACGGTTAAGGCTAGGGTAAGTGACAGCAGCAATAAAGAGCCCCACGGCGAGTATTTTTATCATATTATTCCTGTCAGCTAGCTGCCATAGCCAAATCGCCATCACCATTAATATTAGGCCAACGCAAATTGCTATAACAATGTCCACACTGGTTTGACGACCAACAACCCACAGCAACCATAGAGCGGTAAGGTACATCGGGAAGGCTAAGAATTGTTTTAAGTTGTCCATCCATTGGCCAGGTTTAGGAAGCTTTTTCGTAAGTGATGGCGCTAGGCTAAGAGCCACAAATGGCAGGGCCATACCCAGACCAAGAAAGGCAAAAACCAATAGGGCAACTGCGCTAGTTTGAGAAATGGCAAAGCCTAGTGCAGGACCCATAAAGGGTGCAGTGCAGGGGCTGGCAACAGTTGTTGCTAGTACGCCGGTCATAAATGATGAGCTAAGGCGATTATTTGACTGGGTCGATTGACCAACTGACATTAATCCTGAAAGAAGCTGAACATAACCGGACAGGCTCAGTCCTAGCAGCACAAATAAATAAACTAAAAATATAACAAAGTCAGGTGACTGTAATTGAAAGCCCCAGCCTATGGCTTCTCCACCGGCCCGCAAAGAAAGCATAAGCGCTGCAATAGCGATAAAAGTGCCGACCACACCAGCGGTATAGGCCAAGCCGTGCAGCTGTCTTTGGTTTTTGGTTTGATGCTGTTGCGTAAAACTTAATACTTTTATTGATAGCACTGGAAAAACGCAGGGCATCAAATTAAGAATAAGCCCGCCGGCCATGGCGAACATCAGGATAAGCCATAAAGGCATTGATGCGGCGCCATCGCCGGAGGTAGTTTGAACGGATTGGGGTGACAGCTCGCTAACACGAGCAGTGCCGGTATCTAGGTCAATGTCAATGAGTTGCTTGCGAGGCGGATAGCATAGGCCGGCATCAGCACAGCCTTGTGATTCAAGCAGCAATTGAAACTGCGCTATATCACTTGAAAAGGGTACTTCAAGGCTGGTTTTGTCGTAAAAAACCATAACATCAGCTTCGAAATATTCATCCCATTTTAAAAGCCCCTCGGAAAATATCGGCGTGCCAACCCGTACTATACTGTCGATGGAATCCAGCTTCAGACTTTTACGGTAGAGATAGTAACCATCAGCTATAGTCCAATTTAGCGTTAAGGTCTGATTGATTAATAGAGCCTCTACTTGGAAGGCCTGTTGAACGGGCAAAAACACAGGCGGTTTATTTTGCAGTTCAGTATTAGCGCTTGTAATAGATGAAAAGCCACTAGTCGCCTTCACGGCTGATAGCGAGCTAGCATGGGCTGATGCAGCAAACACAAGCGTCGTCAAAAGCAGGGCTTTAAGCAGTTGTTTCATTGATTTCACCTGTAGAGTGCAAAACATTATAGATATTTACGTTACTTTAACATTTTTGCCTTAGTTAAGTGATAAACTAATTTTAAAATTCATTCATTCTAAGCGAGGAATAATATGAAAAAAATAACGCTAATGTTAGCAATAGTGTTTTCAGTATGCTGGATCATGCCCACCATGGCAGGTCATCATAAAAAAGGCACTATCGAAGTTGAAATGCCTTATGTGCGAGCGCCAGTCCCGGGTAATAGTATGACCGCTGCTTTTTTACACGTTTCCAATTCTGGTCAACAGGCTTGTAAGCTTACAGCGGCAAGTTCAAGCTATGCTACAAAAGTAGAATTTCATACCCATCAGCACGTCGATGGCATGATGAAAATGCGCCCTGTAGATACTGTAGATGTGCCAGCTGGATCAAGCGTCACCTTTAAACCCGGCGGTCTTCATTTGATGTTGTTTGGTGTTAAGTTGAGCGAAGAATCATCTGCAGAAATTACTTTGAGCACCGATAAATGCGGCGAGATACAATTTTCGGCACCGATAAAATCGTCAAAATCACAACCTACTAAGGCAATGCATCATTGATGAATGGTTTTTTGTGGGTATTCAGTAAAATTCGACAGTTTGCTTCGGGTTTAATAAATAACTCTGGAGATATTGCGGATTATGGCGCGCTGCGAAAAAAGGTCATTGTTATCCCTGCGCTGTGTATCTTAGTTTTTCTGGTTCTTCTAGGTTGGTATTGGAGTCAAGAGCCGGAATCTTTCGCCGTCAATGCCAAGCAAACGTCTGAAAACCCAGTGGTAATTGGTGTTACAACTACCGATACTCTTATCAAAGTTGTAGATATTATCCTAGACAAGCCGGGAGGCTATTTGGCCAATGATGTAATGCCGCCAAGCCTATGGTTGGATAATTTGCCTAATTGGGAATTTGGTGTCTTGGTGCAAGTTAGGGATCTTAGCAAAGCCATGCGCGAGGCATTTAGTCGATCTCAGTCTCAGTCCACCGAGGACTCAGATCTAGCGCTCGCCGAACCCCGATTCAATGTAGGCCACCAAAGCTGGGCGGTGCCGTGGCCGGAAATTGAATATGCCGATGGCCGTGAGTATTTTGAATCCTATAAACGTAGGCTATTGGACGAAGATAATTACAATGGCCAGTTTTATGCCCGGGCAGACAATTTGCGCTATTGGCTGGGAACAGTCGAAACTAGGTTGGGCAGTTTATCTCAGCGCCTATCCGCCAGTGTTGGCCAAAAGCGTATTAATACCGATCTCTCTGGTGCCGCAGGTGCCTCACAATCTACGCGTGCCCCATCAGAATTAATGGTTAAAACCAGTTGGTTTGAAATTGATGATGTGTTCTATCAAGCGCGGGGGTCGGCTTGGGCGTTATTACACTTTCTAAAAGCGATTGAGATCGATTTTGCCGATGTTTTGGCAAGAAAAAATGCCATCACCAGTGTTCAGCAAATTATTCGCGAATTAGAGATGACGCAGCAACCTATTCGCAGCCCGTTTATTGCCAATGGTGACGGATTTGGCTTGATTGCCAATCACTCGCTGGTCATGGCCTCTTATATCAGTCGCGCCAATGCCGCGATTATTGATTTACGCGAGCTGCTATCAAAAGGTTAGCCCCTGTGGCTAACAATTCCATCTTGGGTGGCCAAAAATAAAATATCAGCCGGCTTTAGAGCAAATAATCCGTTGGTTACCACGCCAGTAATCTGATTGATTTTTTCTTCCAAATCACGGGCCGAAGCCATAGGGTAAAGGTGGTGGACATCAAGAATAATATTGCCGTTATCGGTAACGATGCCCTCTCTCCATACCGGATCGCCACCCAGCTTAACCAGCTCGCGCGCCACATAGCTTCGCGCCATAGGAATCACTTCAACTGGAAGTGGAAAAGTGCCCAGAGAATCTACCCATTTACTTTCATCGGCAATACAAACAAATTCTTTTGCCACGGCAGTAACAATCTTTTCTCTCGTAAGCGCCGCACCGCCGCCTTTTATGAGCTCAAGCTGAGGATTGGTCTCATCAGCGCCGTCAATATAAATAGTTATTTCATCAACCTGATTGAGATCGAATACTTGAATGCCGTGAGAACGCAGGCGTTCAGCCGAACCCTCAGAGCTGGCCACGGTGCCATTAAATAGATGTTTATGTTCGGCAATTTGATCAATAAAACAGTTGGCTGTGGACCCTGTGCCTATACCGATAATACTATCGCTATCTATTTTTGTAAGGCAGTATTCCACCGCTGCTTGAGCAACAGCTTGTTTAAGTTGATTTTGATCCACGGATAACCTCAATAAGCTAATATTTTTGTTGGTTTTATATTAACATGACGACTTAGCTAAATCATATTGGAAACGCCATGCCGCTAAATTATGTGCAAAAAATTCAAGATGCCAAGATTTATGATCTTGCATTAAAGACCCCTGTAGACGAGGCGCCTTTACTATCACAGCGTTTAAATAACCACGTATTATTAAAGCGCGAAGATTTACAGCCGGTGTTTTCTTTTAAATTGCGCGGCGCCTACAACAAGTTGTTGAGTCTCTCTAAACACCAACTAGCAACAGGTGTTGTCGCTGCTTCCGCGGGAAACCATGCGCAGGGTCTAGCGCTTGCGTCTAAAAAGTTGGGTATAAATGCCACCATAGTAATGCCCAGAACCACTCCGCGTATCAAGGTTGATGCTGTGCGCTCAAGAGGTGCTGAAGTTGTATTAATTGGCGATAGCTATGATGAAGCTGCAGCCCATGCTACAGAGCTTGTTAAGGCAAAAGGTCTTACATACATACATCCATTTGATGACCCCGATGTGATTGCTGGGCAAGGCACCATTGGCATGGAAATTCTCGATCAAATACCCGAGCAGTTAGATGCAATTTTTATTGCTGTCGGTGGCGGCGGTCTTTGCGCAGGTATTGCTGCCTATGTGAAACAGTTGCGTCCGGAAATAAAAATTATTGCGGTTGAGTCGGATGATGCCGCCTGTCTTGATGCCGCAATTAAAGCCGGTGAGCGGGTAGTCTTAGATCAAGTTGGAATATTTGCCGATGGCACTGCGGTAGCGCAAATAGGTAAGGAGACTTTTCGCCTTCTAAAGGATCTTGTCGATGAGGTAATTACCGTAACCACCGACGAAATCTGTGCCGCTATAAAAGATGTTTATAATGATACTCGCGCTATCTGCGAGCCTTCGGGTGCACTGGGCACAGCAGGGCTAAAAAAATATGTTGAGCAACATGGGGTAGAGAATCAAACCTTATTGTCAGTCCAATGTGGCGCCAATATTGATTTTGACCGCCTGAGATATATCTCAGAGCGCACCCAGATAGGTGAAAAGCGCGAAGCGGTGCTAGCGGTAACTATTGATGAAAAGCCCGGTAGTTTTCAAACATTTTGTAGCACTTTAGGTCGACATGGTATTTCAGAATTTAACTACAGATATAATGATGAGAAGCTGGCACATATTTTTGTTGGCGTACGAGTCAACGGCGATCCAGACCGACATGACCTGGTGGCTGAGCTTAAAGCCAAGGGCTACCAATTATCAGATTTAACTGATAACGAAATGGCTAAGTTGCATATTCGTCATATGGTTGGCGGTCGCGCAGCAGAAGTTGCTGAAGAGCAGGTGTTCCGCTTTGAATTTCCGGAACGCCCGGGGGCATTGTTAAATTTCCTAGCCCAGTTAGGGGGTCGCTTTAATATTTCTATGTTCCATTATCGAAATCATGGTTCAGCTTTTGGTCGCGTGCTGGTCGGCTTGCAAGTTAATAAGCAGGATCGAGCAGAGTTAAAAGACTTTTTAGATAATTTGGGTTACAGATACACCGATGAAACCGATAACCCTGCCTATCAGTTTTTTCTGGGCTAAAAATTTAGCCTTGAGCGTCGATAATTTCTTGTTCAGTAATAATATGGTCAACGGGAATATCCCATATCTGTGGACTAATGCTTTCAAGCTCTTGAAAGCTGTGTGCTAGCCCAACAAGGCGCGGTGCCGGCTGTTGACTTCGAGCGGTAAAAGCCAGAGTGCGATCATAAAATCCACCGCCCATGCCCAGCCGATTTCCCCGACGATCAAACCCAACCAAAGGCATTAAAATTAAATCTAAACTCCAAGGTGGAACCATTTTTGCACTTCTTAAACTGGGTTCCAAAATGCCAAAACGGTTGGCTATTAGCTGGCTGTTTTGCCTATAGTGAGCAAAGTGAAGTCGATGAGTTTTTAGCGGGTGAATTACGGGTAAAAAACACTGTTTAGACGACTTTTGGCAGATGCCTACAATCGTTGAGGGGTCGACCTCACCATCGTTAGCCAGATAAATGCCTAGACGTTTGGCGCGAAGAAAAAAGGGTTGTACGGAAAGTATGGCGATAATTTTTTCAGACAAAATATATTGCTGTTCAGCGGAAAGGGATCTGCGCTGACTGCGTAACTGCTTACGAATACTAGCATCGGCCATATTATAGTCTTGCGCAAAAAACTTATGCAAATAGTTGGTAGCCCAAAGTGCCGCTGTCAACGTGGCCTTGAACCGAAGAGTTCAAGGGGGCGACCCAAGCAACAAATCAGGCGGTCCGACTAGCGGCATGGCACAACATTGTTATCAAAGAGTTGCCTAAAAAATAGTATCGGCTCAGGGACTTCTTGACTGGCAAACACTCCAGGGACAATAAGTATACCAAAGCTGATGTGGATATAGGGTGTTTTTGTGATAACTTTTTTAGACTTTCGGGTCAGAGATTTTTAATTTGTTAATTCAAAAAGCGCTGAATCGATTTTAGAATTCATGGTTTGCAAAACATCTGAGGCAATAGAATGTTGCTCAGCGGATTGTTCCGTTTGGATAAGATCATGAGCTAAATTTAGCGCTGCCATAACAGCAACACGCTCGAGGCCAATAATTTGTGAATTGCTGCGGATCTCTTCCATTTTTTCATTTAATAACTGTGCAGAGTGCTCAAGAGCCTCACGCTCTTCTGGCGGACAGTTAACTTGATACTCTTTGCCGAGAATATAAATTTTTAGTGAAACATTAGACATTGAAATTACTCCGCACTAAGGCTGCGTAGCCGATCAATCATATCTTTGATCTTTTTGCGTGCCATTTCATTTTGTTCGAGCAGTGTGCCGCGTTCACCTACAAGACCAGCCTCACGCTCGCGCAATTCAGCGTTATCGCGCTTTAGCTGTTGGCAGGTAGCGATCAATTGATCGAGCTTTTGTTCAAATTCTTCTGTATCAGTCATGGGTATAGCTTTATTCTTTAACAGTTTTGATAGAATGTTAACTATAGGCATTGCAGCCAGTCGGGTCAATTCAGACTTTCAATCTAAGCGACTAATCGTAGGCGAAAATTACCTATAAATGGTAACATACCCTAAATATTTATGAGGTGACACAGTGACATTCGAGCAGTTAGAAGATCTTTTTTATCAGTTAAAAATTCAAGCCAGCCCTTCAGGCTTCCATGGCTTTCTTTGTGGTAGGCTTAGTTGTGGCGCCGTGCAAATGGAAGATTTAGTCAATAGCTCAACAGCTTGGTTGGGCTTAGAGGGCGAGACTGCCGATGCCGCGGTTAGCAATCTCGAAAGCTTTTATGAAGCAACTTTAAGCGATCTTCAGGACATTAGTTTTTTGTTTCAACCTCTGTTACCGGATGACGAGTTACCTATTGCTGAGCGATTAATTTCGGTCGGCGATTGGTGTAGCAATTACCTCTCAGGCTTGGGCGAGGGCATGGGGCCTGAGTTTGAGGTTTCCGAAGAGGGTAAAGAAGCATTGCAGGATATATCTGCAATTGCTCAAATTTCTACTGATCTCGATTCTGACGAAGAAGCTGAAGAAGATGGTGAAAAGGATTATCTTGAGTTGGTTGAATATGTTCGTATAGCGGTGCAACTTATCTTTTCTGACTTGGATCCAATGGCTAAAGCTCAACCTGAGCCAACCATTCATTAAGGCGACTATTGGCCTGATTTACTATGATTTCAAAAACAGAGTATGCCGCCAGACGTAAAGATTTAATGTCGATGATGGGAGATAACAGCATCGCGGTGATAGCCTCTGCATCGGAAAAAGTGCGCTCCAAAGATACATTGTACCCCTACAAGCAGAGTACAAATCTAAGCTATTTGTGCGGGTTTTCTGAACCAAGTGCAGTGATGGTACTTATACCAAAACGCGCTCAAGGTGAATTTCTTCTTTTTTGCCGCGATAAAAATTCATTGCGTGAAACATGGGATGGCCATCGTCTTGGTCCCTTGGAGGCTAAAAATACCCTAGGGGTTCAGGATGCTTTTCCGATTGACGATATAGAAGATATTCTGCCGGGCTTATTAGAGGGTAAAAGTCGCGTCTATTATTCAGCGGGCAAAGATAAGTCTTTTGACGGCCGACTAATGCACTGGGTTGATGAGGTGAGAAGTAATAGAAGCGCTGAGGGTCATTTAACCTGTGAATTTGTAGAGCTAGATCATCTGTTAGGTGAGTTGCGACTGATTAAGTCAGCAGCGGAAATAAAGCTTATGCGCAAAGCCGCAGATATTTCTGCACAGGCCCATTGTCGCGCTATGAGGCACTGTAGTGTAGGGCAAAAAGAATATCAATTACAGGCTGAAATCGAGCATGAGTTTATGATGTCGGGCGCCTCTGGCCCTGCCTATACCAGTATAGTCGGCAGCGGTTCCAATGCCTGTGTCCTGCACTATATTGAAAATACTGCAACGCTAAAATCAGGCGATCTAGTTTTGATTGATGCCGGCTGTGAATATCAAAATTATGCCGCAGATATTACGCGAACTTTTCCGGTAAATGGCAAGTACAGTCCTGCACAGGCCGCTATTTACGATATTGTTTTGGCCGCTCAGGATGCGGCGATAAAAACCATTGGCCCCGGAGTGTCTTTTGATCAAGCTAATAAGGCGGCTATCAAAGTTATCACTAGTGGCTTGGTTGATTTGGGTATTCTTGTTGGTGAAGTTGACAGCTTAATTGCCGAGGGTGCTTACCGAGACTTTTATATGCATAGCGTCAGTCATTGGCTGGGGATGGATGTTCACGATGTTGGCGACTATAAAGTTGATAGTCACTGGCGAGTTTACGAGCCGGGAATGTTACTGACTATTGAGCCGGGCATTTATATCTCTAGCGAAAATACTCAGGTCGATAAAAAGTGGCGGGGTATAGGTGTGCGTATTGAGGACGATATTCTGGTAACTAAAAGGGGGTATGAAGTATTGACGGATGGCGTACCCAAGCAACGCGACCAAATAGAGAAGCTAATGGCATGAGTCAGTCAGCCGAGGGATTAAATCAATTTGATATCACCATCGTTGGTGGTGGTATGGTGGGTATTAGTTTGGCGCTTCTATTGGCTGCGCAGCAGCGCTGGAAGATACTGGTGATTGAGTCCATAGTCATGGCGAAGAATAATAAAACAGAATACAGCGCCAGTTTTGATGCTCGCTCTACAGCACTGTCATGGAGCAGTCGCAGTGTTCTCCAGAAAATGGGAATTTGGCACAATATAGAACAACATACCCAAGCTATTTCATCCATTCATGTTAGCGATCGCGGCCATTTTGGTTTAACTCGCCTAGAAGCTGAAGAGGCAGGGGTAGATGCCTTGGGTTATGTGGTCGAAAACAGCTGGCTGGGATCAGTTTTAATACAGCAAGCAAAACAGGCAGATATAAGCCTAAAAGATGGTGCGAAAATTTTATCGTTCCAGCCTAAAGCTCAGTCTATGGCGCTAGCTATTGAGATTGATGGTCAGCAAGAATTAATTAATAGTAAATTGTTAGTGGTAGCTGATGGCGCTAATTCCACTAGCATTAATAAACTTGGTATCTCTCAGAAACGTAAAGCCTATGATCACAATGCTATTATTGCCAATATCAGTCTGGAGCAAGCACATAATAAAGTAGCTTATGAGCGCTTTACCGACAATGGGCCTATGGCATTACTGCCCCTTACAGATTTTAAAAATGACCATCGCTGTGCGCTGGTATGGACTCAGCCCAGCGATCAGGCCGATGCACTAATGGCTTTAGATGGCAGTGAGTTTGTCAGCCAGCTGCAGACGCGGTTTGGTGATCGTTTAGGACCATTTAAAGCGGTTGGCGAGCGAGTCAGCTATCCACTAGCACTCACAATCAGTGAGGAGCAGGTACGTCGTCGCCTAGTGGTGATTGGCAATGCCGCTCATAGTCTTCATCCGGTAGCGGGTCAGGGGTTTAACTTGTCGTTGCGCGATATAGACTGTCTTGCCCAGTGTTTAATAGATCAACCGCAAGAGACTGATGTTGGCGAGTTAGAGCCTTTACTCAGCTATCAAAAACAGCGCGAAAAAGATCAGCGCAATACCCTATTATTTACCGATAATCTGACAAAATTATTTGGTCTTTCATCGTCCACAGTAGCCTTGGGCCGCAATTCAGGATTGTTGATGATGGATCTAGTGCCAGCGTTGCGTAATCAGTTTGCCCATTTTGGTATGGGCAGCGTTCAGTCAGGAGTGGATCATGGCTAATCAGTCTGATTTCGACATAGTGATTGTTGGTGGGGGTGCCGTAGGTTCGGCTGTTGCCAGCCTGCTTGGGCAAATAACCAAGATCGCTCAGGGTGCTAAGCAGCCAATAAAAATTGCGCTAATTGAATCGCAAATGCCACCTCAATTTGACCCTAGTCAAGTGGACCCTCGGGTGGCGGCTCTGACCGAAAAAACCCGATTGATTTTTGAGCAAATCGGCATTTGGAATAGGGTGGTTGATAAGCGCACCTGTGCTTATAGAGCGATGAATGTGTGGGATGCCGAGGGCACTGGCAGAATTACCTTCGATTGCCAACAGGTTCAACAGTCTAATCTTGGGCATATCGTTGAAAATTCTGCGCTGGTTTCCAGCTTAGTTGAGCATATACAAAAGCAACCAAATATTGAGCTATTTTGTCCTGCCAATATAGTTAATTATCAGTTACATGATGATGCTATAAGGTTAAGCCTTGACGATCATTCGGTGTTATCAGCGCAACTTTTAATTGCCGCCGATGGTGCCAACTCAGCGGTGCGTCAGCATTTTCAATTTACCACCAAACAGTGGGACTATGGCCAGCATGCCATAGTCACAACTATTACCACCAAAAACTCTAATCAATTAACTGCGTGGCAGCGCTTTATGCCGACTGGGCCATTGGCATTTTTGCCGCTAAACAATATCGGCGATGACCATTGCTGTTCTATTGTCTGGTCTCAAGACACTAAAGAGGCACAACGATTGATGGCGTTAGATGATCAGCAGTTCTGCAAGGCATTATCTCGAGCCAGTGAATACTGTTTAGGTGAGGTGCTAAAGATTGAAAAGCGCCACTTAATTCCTCTGCGGCAATCCCATGCCACTGATTATGTAATGCCGAGAGTGGCACTCATCGGAGACGCCGCCCATAGTATTCACCCCCTAGCAGGTCAGGGTGCTAATTTGGGGTTTTCTGATGCACAGGTATTGGCGCAAGAAATTGCCAAGGCTTTTGCCCGAGATTTGGATTTGGGGGATATATCTGTGCTAAAACCCTACCAGCGTCGACGCAAGCCAGAAAACCTTGCCACTATGGCGGCAATGGAAGGTTTTAAAAGGCTGTTTGGTGCGCAAAATTCCACGCTGCGATTACTGCGTAACTATGGGTTATCCGCTATTAATGGGTTGGGGGCGATTAAAAATAAATTAATTAAGCAGGCTATGGGGCTGTGATTTTTTTATACCTTGGCTAATCAGAGGTACTAGTACATTTGGGTTACATACAAGGCACTACTTAGCCTCTAAACTTATCTGCCAAGTTATTAAAATAATAAGCTTGGAGATAATAATAGTGAAATACTCCCTAGTACCTGTGGTTTTAGTTTTTCTCAGTTCAGCAACGCTGGCAAAACAATACAATTGGAATTATATGGACATTGGTTATAGTGAAGATGGGCTTGGTAGTGGTCCTAGCTATTCTGTTTCCAGCGATGTTGTCGGTAATCTAGTTGCCCGAGCATCCATTATACGCAACCACCAGCCAACAGATACAAAGCCGATTAATAGTTTGTTTTCGTTTTTTACCGCTGGCTATCAGTACCGATCATTATTTTTTGAGGCAGGCGTTAGCCAATATGATATTTGTTGGTATGCCTGTGCCGGCTATACCGGAAATATTATTATGGTAGGTTTGGCTGGAGGTTCTGGAAGTCTTAGAGGCAAGTTTGGTGTCGGCAGGCTGAATCTTATGGAACAACGATGGTCGGTTTTTGAGGCTGATGCCAGTTATATCATTAATCAAAAAATTAGCATTAGCCTAGGCATTATGGATCTTGATAAATTGACGGAAAAGATCACTAAATTTGGCGTCAGAATGACTTGGTAGTAATCCTTAATGCTTGAGGGTTAATAGCTTAAAAGACCCATTGTTAGCTAATATTTTAACCTGTTCAAAATAGGCTTTAGCCTTATGTTCTAGAGGAATAAAGGTATTAACTACAAACAGTGCTTGCCCTGAGCGGTTTAGCAAGCGCTTGGTTTGACTTAGAAATTTAACAGCTAGTTGATCGTCCACAGAAAACCCACTATGAAAAGGTGGGTTACATAAAATAGTATCGAATTGTTCCTGTATCGTATCGCCAGCATTTGAAGCTAGACTGTCCCATTCAATACCTTTAAATGCTTTTAAGTTTTTCTCAACTGCTGATAAGGCAGCGGCGTTATTGTCTGTTGCCATTATCCGATTAAAACCGAATTGGCTTGCGCTATAAGCGATATAGCCATAGCCACAACCTAAATCGAGTAATGACTGCGGTGCATTTGTATACCCTTTTAAAAATTGCGGTAGATGATCGATTAAAAACGCACTACCACGATCAATTTTATCCCAACCAAAAATACCCGGCTTAGATTGGAGACATAATTTATCACTTAGTTGAACAGATCTAAGTTGCGGATAATTTTTATCATTAAGCGCTTCATTTGCGGCGGGATTGAGTGTTATGGATGCAATATAGGCTTTGCCGTTTTTTTCTGCATTAACTGGGTCGGCAAATAATTTACCGGCCTGTTTAACATAGCTTTTTAAACCGTCATTTTTCTCGCCAGCCAGCACAAGGCTGGCATTGGGTTTTAATAATTTAGTGGCTTGGTTAATCACATGATGGCTAGTTGCGCGTTCTTTAGAGACCCTGTAAATCATGCCGTCAAAGCTTGCGGGGTTTAGCATAGAAAAATCAAAGTCATTAAAATGGCAGTCTATATTGGCCAGTTGTGCAGCTCGCGCTATATCAAAACGATTAGTGATAGCGATCAGGGTACACTGTTGACTATTATTGATAGACGGCCAAATAGTTTGCGGCCAGTTTTCATCGGCTACAATCAGCCATCGACCGCTTGCCAGGGCTAGCTGGTTAACCAGTAAATCGATGGATTTATCCTGTATTTTACTCATTGGATTGAAGCAATTTCTTCTTCGGTAAGCGACCTATAATCGCCGGGTTCTAATTCT
Organism: uncultured Porticoccaceae bacterium; assembly: GCA_965662525.1. Lineage (GTDB taxonomy): Bacteria > Pseudomonadota > Gammaproteobacteria > Pseudomonadales > Porticoccaceae > HTCC2207. The sequence continues at coordinate 5,799 of CBFIHQ010000018.1, read as the reverse complement.
GGATCTAGTTCAATGCCACCGATCTGAAGGCGATGCAGGCTAACTACCTCATTACCCAGAGATGTCATCATGCGTTTTACTTGGTGGTATTTACCTTCGCTAATTGTTAGTCGAATATGGTGGCTATCAATCACCTCCATAGTGGCTGGAAGACAGCGACGCTTTTCGCCCTCAAGGGCAATGCCTGCCTTAAGCTTTGTTTGATAATCTTCGCCCACTGGATTCTCAAGTTCAACCAGATAGATTTTTTTGCAGTCAGTTCGAGGCGACGTAACAATATGATTCCATTGGCCATCGTCGGTAATCAACAATAGACCAGTAGTGTCTATATCCAGTCGACCGGCAATCTGCAGTTGATCGTTGCGATGTTCATAAATAAGGTCAATAGCGGTGGGATTGGTATGATCTTTGGTTGCAGAAACTACCCCAGCAGGCTTGTTCATCATAAAATAGCGATCAACCAAGAGCGTAATGGGTGAGCCGTCGATGGTAACACTATCGTCTGAGGATACTTTTTGTGAGCCACTGGTAGCGACATGTTCATCAATACTGACATTCCCGGCTTTAATTAGTCTTTTGGCTTCGGTGCGGGACAGGTCGGTAGCGTTGCTAATATATTTGTCGAGTCTCAATCTATTGCCTATTCAGGATATTTGCCGCTTGCACCGCAAAGTAAGTAAGAATGCCATCGGCACCAGCACGTTTAAAGGCAAGTAAGGATTCCATTACGGCTTGATCCCTATCCAGCCAGCCCTTATCGGCGGCGGCACAGATCATGGCATATTCACCGCTGACCTGATAGGCAAAAGTTGGCGCTTTAAGTTGGTCTTTGACGCGGCGCACCACATCTAAATAAGGCATCCCAGGCTTGACCATGATCATATCCGCTCCTTCATCGAGATCCAAAGCGCATTCATGAATGGCCTCATCGCTATTGGCAGGATTCATTTGGTAAGTTTTTTTATTCCCTCCGCCAAGATTAGACGCCGAGCCTACAGCATCGCGAAAAGGGCCATAAAAGCTTGATGCATATTTCGCCGAATAGGCCATAATTTGTGTATTTGGAAAGCCTTCATCTTCAAGTGCTTCGCGAATGGCGCCAATTCGACCATCCATCATATCTGATGGTGCCACTATATCTGCACCTGCCTGTGCATGGGATACAGCCTGCTTAACCATTACCTCAACACTGACATCATTTAAAACATATTGTGTGTCTTCATCGATAATGCCGTCTTGGCCATGGGTGGTGAATGGATCCAAGGCTACATCGGTAATGACGCCAAGCTCAGGCACCGCCGCTTTGATTGCCATAACTGCTCTTTGGGCAAGACCATCGGGATTGTAGGCCTCTTCGGCAAGTAGTGTTTTTTTGTTATCGCCAACCACAGGGAATAGAGCAACCGCCGGTATCCCAAGCTTAAAAACGAGTTTTGCTTGTGTTACTAGCAGATCGATAGAAAGTCGATTAACTCCAGGCATTGATTTAACCGCCTGTGATTGATTTTCCCCTTCAATAACAAATAGAGGCAAAATCAGATCATTAACATTGAGCTGATTTTCGCTGTTTAGACGGCGAGAAAATTCCTCGCTGCGATTGCGGCGCATTCGAGTGTAAGGGAAGGGTCCGCGGCTACTTTTTAAGCTCATAATCGCTCCGATTGAATTGACAGTTTTGGTCTAAATTAAGACCAGTTTGCGTATCATACGCAAAAATGGACGTGGAGGAACCTATGACCATTGCATTTTGGACATTATTAGTTGCTATTGCCTTTCCTTGGCTGATGGCGGTCATCAAAAAAAGCGCCTTAGCTTCTAACGGTAGTTACGATAATAGCGCGCCTCGGGCAGGCTTGGAGAATCTCCAGGGTCTAAGTCAAAGAGCATTGTGGGCGGAGAAAAATTGCTTTGAAATTCTTCCTGCTTATATAACAGCAATTGTTGTTGCGCATTTGGCAGGAGCTGCACAAGGATATATTGACCTTATAGCTGTTGTGTTTATTGCCTCCAGGGCTTTGTATACGCTGTGCTACCTTATGGGCTGGGCAAGTCTACGATCGATTGTTTGGACCATAGGGCTTGCCTGTATTGTAGGGCTTTTTGTCATCTCAGTATAAAACTATAATTTTTTTAGTGATCGCTCTGCAGCATCGAGGGTAAATTCAATATCCTCATCAGTATGGGCGGCTGACATAAAGCTTGCCTCATAAGACGCAGGGGCCAAGTAAACACCCTCATCGAGCATGTAATGAAAAAACTTAGCAAAGCGCTCGGTATCACAGTCCATTACCTGCTGATAATGGGTAATTCTCTCTTCTTCGCTAAAGAAAAAGCCCCACATGGTACCCACATGATTACTGGTCATTGGAATACCTGCTTGAGTGGCTCTTTCAATCAGGCCCTTGACTAGGCGGTCAGTGCGTTCAATCACTGGATCTAAAAAGCCATCCGCGGAAACTAACTCAAGCGTTTTAAGGCCCGCCGCCATTGCCACTGGATTACCTGATAATGTGCCCGCCTGATAGACTGGTCCAAGGGGGGCAATATATTCCATAATTTCTCGTTTACCGCCAAAGGCGCCAACAGGCATGCCGCCGCCAATCACTTTACCTAAACATATAAGATCCGCATCGAGGTTGTAGTGCCCAACTGCGCCGGTTTGGCTAATTCTAAAGCCAGTCATCACCTCGTCGGCAATAAGCAATGCGCCACTGTTGGTGCAGCACTCACGCAGGCAGTCAAGAAAGCCCTCAATAGGGGGCACGCAGTTCATATTGCCTACTACCGGCTCAAAAATAATACAGGCTATCTGCTCGCCTATGTCTGAAAATACCTGATTGACCTGTTCAATATTATTGTATGACAGCGTAATAGTGTGATCTGCCAATCCGTCTGGAACGCCAGGCGAGCTTGGAACGCCAAGTGTTAAGGCGCCAGAGCCGGCTTTAACCAACAGTGAGTCCGAGTGGCCGTGATAACAGCCTTCAAACTTTACAATTTTATCTCGACCGGTAAAGCCGCGAGCTAAACGAATAGCGCTCATAGTGGCCTCAGTACCAGAGTTGACCATACGCACCATTTCCATGCCCGGAACGATGGAGCAAATTTTATCGGCCAGTTTAATTTCTAATTCTGTGGGAGTGCCAAAGGAAGTCGCCTTATCCAGTTGGGTTTTGATCGCATCCACTACTTCTGGATGATTGTGGCCTAGCAACATTGGCCCCCAAGAAAGCACATAATCTACATAGCGTTTATTGTCGGCATCAAACATATAGGCGCCACCGGCGCGCTCAAAAAATACTGGTGTTCCGCCCACTGCGCGGAAAGCTCTTACCGGCGAATTAACCCCGCCAGGAATATGTTTTTGTGCCGCAGCAAAAAGATCCTCAGATCGGGATGGCTTGTTGCCAGAAGTATTTTGAGACATGTTTGTTTCCTGAGTTAATTTGATCAAGTCTAGTTTTTAGTCTTGCTTCAGCGATACGCGATTGGCTTATAAGTAGATTAGCAATAATGGTTAAAATGGCTTAACAATCACCAAAATAACAATGGCGACCATAAATAGAACCGGCACTTCATTAAAAAAGCGAAAGTAAACATGGGTTTTATCGCTACTATTATTAGCGAGCTTTTTCATATGCCCTAAGCACATATGGTGATAGCCTATAAGCACAACCACTAACAGTGCTTTAAGGTGAAACCAACCTTGGCTCAGGTAGGCTTGAGGGTTTAAATAGACCAGCCATAGCCCCAAAATAACGGTTGCTATCATTGATGGATTAGCGATGCCGCGGTAAAGCTTGCGCTCCATAAGCTTAAATCGGTCAATGCTGACGGCATCTTCTGCTGTGGCGTGGTAAACAAATAATCGCGGCAAATAAAAAAGAGCAGCAAACCAACAGATTACTGCCATTAAGTGAAATGCTAGCACCCATAGATACATAGTTCGCTCCAACCACTAAATATTAATTGACTACTAACCAGCTCTATAATTATCTGATTAGACTCGTTTACTGCTATTATAGTGGTCTTAGTTTAATCTGGATATTTAAAAAGCGAGGCTATGGTGATAAAAGTTGGAATTGTAGGGGGAACGGGCTACACAGGTGTGGAGTTGTTGCGTCTGCTTGCGGGTCATCCAAATGCTGAATTGACCGCAATTACCTCCAGATCTGAAAAAGGCAAACCTGTATCGGCGTTATTCCCAAATCTTAGGGGTATAGTTGAGTTGGTGTTTAGCGAGCCAACTATCGCCAATCTAAAAGATTGTGATGTGGTATTTTTTGCTACTCCTCACGGCGTGGCACAGGGTTTGGTGCCTGAAATATTGGCTGCCGGTATCCGTGTTATTGATCTCTCAGCTGATTTTAGAATAAGAGATATTGATATTTGGGAAAAATGGTATGCCCAAGAGCATGCGGCACCAGATTTGGTCGCTCAAGCAGTTTATGGCCTGCCAGAATTTAACCGTTCCGCTATTAAAGCTGCCAAGCTTATTGCTTGCCCTGGTTGTTATCCTACCAGTGTGCAGTTGGGCTTAAAGCCATTGTTAGAGGCTGGCGCCATTGATGTCTCAGACATTATTGCCAACTCAGCTTCTGGCGTTAGTGGTGCTGGTAAGCAGGCCAATGTAGCTAATTTGCTGTCGGAAATCAGTGATAGCTTTAAGGCCTATGGTGCTTCAGGACACAGACATCAGCCAGAGATCGAGCAGGGTCTTGCCGATATGGCCGGGGAGCCGGTGGGCTTAACCTTTGTGCCTCATCTTTTGCCTATTATACGAGGTATTCATAGCACTCTTTATGTTGATCTCAAGCAGGATATAGATGTCCAAGCGCTGTTTGAGCAGCATTATGCCAGCGAACCATTTGTTGATGTTTTAGAGCCAGGTAGCTATCCAGAAACAAGGACGGTTAGGGGCTCTAATAGTTGTCGTATTGCGCTTCATAGGCCGGGTAATGGCGCGAAGCTAGTGATCTTGGTGGTTGAAGATAATTTGACCAAAGGTGCCTCGGGGCAGGCGATTCAATGCATGAATATAATGTTTAGCCTTGATGAAACTGCGGGCCTTACAATGCCGGCATTGATGCCCTAATGTCCCAGCGTCGCCCGCTGATTATTCATTACTCAGTTAACCAGTTAATAGGGGTTATGGCTGGTGTTGTTTTGTTGTTAGTGGTCATTGCATCGTCGGGCTTTTTGTATGGCAATAAAACCTATTCAGACGACCGGCAATATATTGAAGACCTCGAAACTAATCTTGATCAGCTGTCAGAAGAATTGGCAGCTCGCCAGCAAGCTATGTTAGCTGTAGAGCTAACCGCAAAGATTGATGCCGCGGCGCTTGAGCAGACTCGCCAACAAATGCTCGGCATGCAAAAACAAATTTATCGACGCGATCAGGAACTTAAGCTCTACCGTGAAATGCTTCAGGACAATAATGGGGTCACTGGGATATCTGTTAGCGATTTTCATTTAGAAAAAGCCAGAGAAGGTCTTTTTCAATATGATTGGGTGGTTATGCAAAAGACCCATGAAGCCAAAAAATTGCGTGTAAATGCTAATATTTGGGTGATCGGGCAACAGGATGGAGCAGTAAAAAGCCTGCCTTTGAACGAAATAGATGCAGAAATAGATGATTTGCCTATACAATTAAAATTGAAATACTTTTCTATTAATCGTGGGCTGATAAGATTACCCGAAGGCTTTTCACCAGAGTTTGTCAAAATAACATTGCGTTATCCGTGGATTAAAAAGCCTCAGTTTGATAAGAAATTTGTATGGCAAGTACAGGAGTAA
>CBFIHQ010000017.1:0-27665 GCA_965662525.1 uncultured Porticoccaceae bacterium | reverse complement strand
TGGTCAACTGACCTCCTTGTTGAATGCCAGTAATAACAACCGGGTTTAGATTTGCTCTGGCAGCATAAACTGCAGCAGTCCATCCCGCTGGACCTGATCCTAAAATGATAAGAGGGTAGTGTTGCACGTCAGACATAATTTTTTTCTCAAATAATGATGTTTGTTTTTAGTTTATAAAACTATTTATTAGGGTGACTACTATAATGATTCCTAACCCAGTCACCAATAAATTTTTTAATTTCTTTGTATAGTTAAGCAATATAGTTGTTGAGCGTGGCGTTTAATCAAAATTAAGCTACAATTAGTGCTTTACAAAGCTAATAGGGCTTAAACCTTGAGTAATAAAAAAATAAAACCAAATAACTCGACTCCCACTTCGCAGACGGATACTGATACAAGGTCAAAGCAACTGCTTACTGAAGGTGCTCTCATAGGTTGTATAGCGCTCTGCCTTATTATGATGGTGGCATTATTGAGTTACTCGCCAGAAGATCCTGGCTGGTCGAAAACTGCCTCATCTAACCACGTTGAAAATGCCATCGGACCAGCAGGAGCACTATTTGCCGATATATTTTTTAATTTATTTGGAGCGATGGCATTTTTATTTCCGCTTCTATTGGCTGCTAGAGCATTGCAGATACTGCGTACCTGTTTGTTAAAAGAAGCAATGCCGTTCGATTCCGTAACCTTTAGCTTGCGACTTATCGGCTTTGTGCTTGTTATGGTAAGTGCAACTTCTCTAGCAAATATACAATTTGATGATTCACTTACCGGATACCCCTCAGGTTTTGGTGGAGTACTGGGCAAGACAATTAGCGAATCCGTTCTAGAGGTCTTTAGCTTTACAGGCGCTACTGTTATTTTACTATCGCTATTCTTTTTTGGATTGACGGTTTTTGCAGAGATCTCATGGATTATTCTTATTGATTCATTGGGTAATAAAACTATGGCTTTCAGTCGATGGGTATTGGCCACTTTTTCAGAAATTCGACGCAAGCAAATTGAGCGGAATATTTCCAAAGTAGCCAAAGAAGTTCGCTCAAATAAATTTGAAGCTGCAACTAAGATAAAAAAACAGCGAAAGCCTGTCACTATCAGTGCCCCTGAAGTAACCGCTAAAAACAGCAAGCGCGTTGAAAGGGAAAAACAACAGCCGTTATTTATTGACGAAAAGTTAGTGGGCGTTCTTCCCCCCTTAAATCTTCTGGATGTGCAGGATAAAACCACAACTACAGGTTTTTCCGATGAATCATTGGAACATCTATCTCGGCTTTTAGAGGTAAAACTACAAGACTTTGGCATCAGCGCCACAGTGGTTGAGGTCCTTCCAGGACCTGTGGTTACTCGTTTCGAAATTCAACCCGCTGCAGGTATTAAAGTTAGTCGAATTACTGGCTTGGCAAAAGATTTAGCCCGCTCTATGGCAGTTATTAGCGTGCGTGTGGTTGAAGTTATTCAGGGTAAATCTGTGGTTGGCATTGAAATACCTAACGAAACACGAGAAATGGTGCGTCTTAGCGAGGTACTTACCTCTGATGCATATGATAATTCTAGCTCTCCATTGACCCTTGCTCTAGGTAATGATATCGCCGGTGTCCCAGTGGTCGCTGATTTAGCTAAAATGCCGCATTTGCTAGTTGCCGGAACTACAGGATCAGGTAAATCTGTTGGCATCAATGCCATGCTATTAAGCCTACTATTTAAAGCATCTCCAGACGAAGTGAAGTTAATTCTTATCGATCCAAAAATGCTTGAATTATCGGTATACGACGATATTCCACATCTTTTGACACCTGTAATTACTGATATGAAGGATGCATCAAGCGGATTGCGCTGGTGTGTTGGTGAAATGGAGCGGCGCTATAAATTGATGGCAGCTCTTGGAGTAAGAAATATTGCGGGGTATAACCGCAAAATTGAAGATGCCAATAAATCGGGCAACCCTATTATTGATCCATTATGGGTATTTAATCCCGAGGAAATGGGATGGGATCAAACTCAGGAGCCACCAGAAGCACCTACCCTAGAAACACTCCCTTATATCGTTGTTGTGGTTGACGAGTTTGCCGATATGATGATGATAGTCGGCAAGAAGGTAGAGCAATTAATTGCTCGAATTGCTCAAAAGGCAAGGGCAGCAGGTATCCATCTAATTCTGGCAACACAGCGACCCTCAGTAGATGTGATTACCGGATTAATCAAAGCTAATGTTCCTTCGCGCATTGGCTTTCAGGTGTCTTCTAAAATTGATTCGAGAACTATTTTGGATCAGGGTGGTGCTGAACAGCTTTTAGGGCATGGTGATATGTTGTATCTGCCGCCAGGTACGAGTGTTCCGGAAAGAATTCATGGTGCCTTTGTTGATGATCACGAGGTACATAAGGTTGTAGCAGACTGGAAACGTCGTGGTGAGCCTAACTATTTATCGGAAATAACGGATGAAGCTGCCTCATCTGGTGTTGTAGTACCTGGATTTAGCGCTGGTGATGAATCTGATGATAATGCTGAGAGCGACCCTCTTTATGATGAGGCAGTTGCCTTTGTTCTTGAAACCCGTAAAGCATCAATTTCATCGGTTCAGCGTAAATTAAGAGTTGGCTATAACCGTGCAGCGAGACTTATTGAGCAAATGGAAGCAAGTGGTGTTGTTAGCCCTATGGGTAATAATGGCAGCAGAGAAGTTCTAGCTCCATCATCAGGTAATTAAAACCAATGAAATTATTTTGCTGGATGCTTATTGTTATGAGTGCAAGTGTTTCTTGGGCCAATGAAGCATTTAATGCATCTGAAAAACAACTATCGGCGCTTTTAAAGCCCATTAATAGCTTCACTGCACACTTTAACCAGCAGTTATTGGATACTCAGGGAAAATCACTTCAGATGCTTTCTGGCGTTTTACATGGTCAAAAGCCTGATAAGGTTCACTGGTCTGTGTTTGAGCCTACAGCGCAAACTATTGTAAGCGATGGCTCGCATCTGTGGCTATTTGATCCAGATTTGGAACAGGTAATTATCGAGCCATACATCTCCAACTCTGACACTAATCCAATTAGTTTACTGCTTGGAAATCCGCAACAGCTGTCTGAGAGTTTTGACGTTCTAGGACACAGTCTTGTCAACCAATCTATACTGAGATTTACTCTAAAGCCAGTTAAATTAAATGCATTGTTTAGCGATTTAATAGTTGAATTCAAAGATCAGACATTATCTATTATTAGTTTTACAGATAGCCTTGGTCAGACCACTCAGTTAGAGTTTAAAGAATTTATTCTGAACCCATTATTTAAGGATGATTTCTTTACTTTTCAAGTGCCAAAAGGTGTGGATGTTGTAAGTCATGTCCACTGATTTTTTTCCCCAAGAAATCTATCAGCCATTAGCGTCTAAGAGTCGCCCTCAAGACCTTAGTGGTTTTTATGGACAGCAACATATTCTCAGCTCGGGTAAACCTTTAAGAGAAGCAATTAACAACGGCCAGCCACACTCTATGATTCTCTGGGGACCACCGGGTGTCGGTAAGACCACCTTGGCAAAAATTGTTGCGGAGTCTGCGGACGCACACTTTGAAGCTATATCGGCAGTACTCTCTGGTGTTAAGGAGATAAGAGCGGCTATTGCAGCGGCACAACAACATCGCGATACTCAGGGTCGTAAAACTTTATTATTTGTCGATGAAGTTCATCGCTTTAACAAATCGCAACAAGATGCATTTTTGCCCTATGTGGAGGATGGCACAGTTATTTTTATTGGTGCCACTACAGAAAACCCCTCGTTTGAACTTAATAACGCATTGTTATCTCGCTGTCGTATCTATGTCCTTAAAAGTCTATCCCTTGATGATATAAAAACTATCCTAACCAGTGCGCTTCCTCAGTTAAATAAGAATAATAAAACTGCAATAACCTTCGAGAAGGAGGCCATGGAATTGCTTGCCAATGCCGCAGATGGCGATGCACGTCGCGCGCTTAATCTTTTTGAAATAGCCGCTGATCTTATTGTTAATAATCAAACTGAACTCACTGTAGAGATTGTTCGACAAGTTCTGGTTGGCGATAGTCGGCGATTTGATAATAAGGGCGAGTATTTCTACGATCAAATTTCTGCCTTACACAAATCTATCAGAGGCTCGGACCCAGATGCTGCTTTGTATTGGCTTTGCCGAATGCTTGACGGTGGATGCGATCCACTTTATGTAGCACGTCGATTAGTGCGTATTGCCAGTGAAGATATTGGCAATGCCGACCCAAGAGCACTTGAAATAACATTAAATGCATCTCAGGCTCAAGAGCGGCTGGGTAGTCCAGAGGGCGAGTTAGTGCTTGCGCAAGCAGCGATTTACCTTGCCGTTGCCGCTAAAAGTAATGCTGTCTATACCGCGTTTAATAGTGCAATGGCCGATATTCGCTCTATGCCATCCTACGAGGTACCTTTGCATTTACGCAATGCACCGACCAAGCTTATGAAGGATTTAGATTACGGCAAAGATTACAGATATGCTCACAATGAAAAGGGCGCCTATGCCGCCGCTGAAAGCTATCTACCTGAGGAGATGGGCAATAAGCACTATTATTTTCCCACTGAACGCGGCCTAGAGGTTAAAATAACCGAAAAACTAAACTATCTTCGCTCATTGGATAAGCAAAAAAAGGGAAAACACTAATGCATTGGATTTCCGTTGCCCTTGGTGGCGCTATTGGAGCTGTATGCCGGTACTGGGTAAGTATCTGCTTTTTGCCTACTACAAGCTATAAATTTCCCTATGCAACCCTTTCTGTCAATGTTGTGGGAAGCTTATTAATGGGTATTTTGTATGTACTCATTGTTGAGAAAGGCGGATTGCCTGATCAAACCCGCCATATTTTAATGGTTGGTTTTTTAGGTGCATTCACAACATTTTCAACTTTCTCGCTTGATGCTATCAGTCTGTGGCAAAATGGCGGCCAATTAATGGCCCTTATCTATGTTGTTTCAACTGTAGCTCTGTGCCTTTTATCTATTATCCTTGCCATTTGGCTAACACGACTGTTTTAAGGAATATATTATGCTTGACCCGAAACTACTGCGTTCGGAGCTAAACACCATTGCAGAGAGTCTTAAGATTAAAGGCTTTGAGTTAAATTGCGATGAGTTTTTGTCACTTGAGTCCCAGCGCAAAGAGTTGCAACTCAAATCTGAAGCTATTCAGCAAGAGCGTAATACATACTCCAAAAGCATGGGTAAACTTATCGGTGAAGCCAAGTCTAAAGGTGAAGATATTGAACCGTTAAAGGCAAAAGGTGAAGAACTTAAAAAAGCTAGTGCTGACGCAGATGCTGCTCTAGCCAGTGTTCAAGTCAAATTAGATTCATTGCTTCAAGGAATTCCAAACATTCCCGATTCAAATGTTCCAGAGGGAAAAGATGAAGAAGATAATGTAGAAATCCGTCGCTGGGGTACAGTCACCAATTTTGATTTCGACGTAAAAGACCATGTTGATTTAGGAACTGATTTAAAGGGTCTGGATTTTGATGCCGCGGCTAAAATTACTGGATCAAGATTCGCTCAAATGAGCGGAGGTTTAGCTAGACTTCATCGAGCCTTAACCCAGTTTATGCTAAATACTCATATTGAGGAGCATGGCTATCAAGAGGTCTATGTACCCTACATTGTTAACTCAGACTCTTTGTTTGGCACAGGCCAGTTACCAAAGTTTGAAGAAGATCTGTTTAAGCTAGATGATGAACGTAACTACTATTTGATACCAACTGCGGAAGTACCTGTAACCAATATACACCGCAACGAAATTGTTGATAGTTTGCCAATTAAATATGTTTCTCACACACCATGCTTTCGCAGTGAAGCGGGGAGTAGTGGTCGCGATACTCGTGGCATGATTCGCCAGCATCAATTTGAAAAAGTTGAAATGGTGCAATTTGTCCATCCCGATCATTCAAATGAAGCTCATGAAGCGCTCACAGGTCATGCTGAAGCCATTTTGCAAAAACTTGAGTTACCTTATCGCACCGTTGTCCTATGTGGTGGCGATCTTGGTTTTTCATCGGCTAAGACCTACGATATCGAAGTATGGCTTCCATCTCAGCAGACCTACCGAGAAATATCTTCATGCAGTAATTTTACCGACTTTCAGGCACGTAGAATGAAAGCACGATATAGAAACCCCGAGGGTAAAACTGAATTTCTTCATACCATAAATGGTTCTGGTTTAGCAGTGGGTCGCACATTGATTGCTGTTATGGAAAACTACCAACAATCAGATGGATCGATTGCTATACCTGAAATTTTACAGCCTCTAATGGGCGGTCTGACGCACATAAGCTAATGGATTTTTTACCGTTATTTCACAATTTAAAATGCCGCCGTGTGATTGTTGTGGGTGGGGGAGAAATAGCTTTACGTAAAGTTCGTCTTGTAGCTGAGGCCGATGCGTTTATTACCATTGTCGCCAAAGAATTCTGTGCCGATTTGGTTGAGATGAAAGATAGTAATACTAACAAAGGCATTCATAACCTTGAGCTAATAACAGCGGCTTACCAACAGCAGCATATTGAAAATAACCCTGATGCAGTGTTGGTAATCGCTGCGACCAATGACCCTGAACTTAATCGTGAAGTATCAAAACACGCCCAACAGGCTCATATGCTTTCTAATGTGGTCGATGATCCAGGTTACTCGACTGTAATTTTCCCCTCCATTGTTGATCGTTCACCTATTCAGATAGCCATCTCTAGTGGTGGTGATGCCCCAGTATTAGTCCGCTTAATTCGTACCCAGCTTGAAGGCTTATTTCCTGCAGGGATGAGTAAGCTCGCTGCATTAGCTGGAAGCTTTAGAGAAAAGGTCAAAGCCAAGTTTTCCAATGGTGCTGATCGTAAAGCTTTCTGGGAAGAAGTATTTGGTGGCCCTATAGCAGAACAGGCCTACAGCAATAACTTAGCCGAGGCACAGCGCCTACTTGAAAACAAGCTAGAAACTACTGATAAGTTTAAAACGGGTGAAGTGTATCTAATTGGTGGCGGCCCTGGGGATCCAGATCTTCTTACATTTAAAGCTATTCGGCTGATGCAACAAGCCGACATAGTTTTGTATGATCGTCTAGTGTCTAAACCAGTGCTTAATTTAGTACGCCGTGATGCCACTCGAATCTATGTGGGTAAAACCGCTGGCGATCATCCTGTGACTCAAGAAAATATTAACCAAAAAATGGTAGATTATGCCCTTGCTGGCAATCGTGTCGTCCGCCTGAAAGGTGGTGATCCATTTATTTTTGGCCGCGGTGGTGAGGAATTGGAGACCCTTGCAGAACAGGGCATTCCTTTTCAGGTAGTACCTGGCATTACAGCCGCCTCAGGCTGTGCAAGTTATGCAGGTATTCCATTAACCCATAGGGATCATGCCCAGTCAGTACGTTTTATCGCAGGTCATCATCGTTCCGGAAAGCTTGAATTAAACTGGAAAGAATTAGCTCAGCCCAATCAAACACTGGTGTTTTATATGGGTCTAAATGGATTAGAAACAATCTGTGAGCAACTTAAGCATCACGGCATGGATGCTAGCATGCCAATTGCATTAGTAGAAAAGGGAACTTCTGACAGGCAGCGAGTATTCACTGGTAATTTAGATAGCCTACCGAGTACAGTTCGTACTGCTGAAGCTAAGGCGCCAACGCTTATTATTGTGGGCACAGTAGTGAGTCTTCATAAAAAACTAGATTGGTTTAATGTAGATTGATAGGACAGCAAATGTCGAAAGCTTTTGATTATGACCTTTTTGTTATTGGCGCCGGCTCAGGTGGCGTTAGGACCGCTCGAGTGGCCGCATCAAAAGGTAAGCGTGTTGCTATAGCAGAAGTCTCTGATCTCGGCGGAACCTGCGTCAATGTGGGTTGTGTGCCGAAAAAATTGTTCGTCTATGCATCACAATTTCCAGAATTATTCCATGCCAGTGAAGGATATGGTTGGCAATCGATCAAACCTGCTAAGTTTGATTGGAATATTCTAAGAGACAATAAAACCGCTGAAATAAGCCGTTTAAACGCCATTTATCAAAAGCTACTGAAAGATAGTGGTGCAACTATTTTTCAGGGCAGAGCGAGAATACAGGGTCCTCACAGGATTTATATCAATGGTGTTGAATATACTGCTGAAAAAATTCTCATTGCCACCGGTGGTTGGCCCTATAAACCAGATATACCAGGCAAAGAATTAGCAATTACTTCAAATGAGATATTTAGCCTGGGCGAGCTTCCCAATAGAGCCGTTATCGTAGGCGGCGGTTATATAGCGGTTGAGTTTGCAGGAATTTTAAATGGTCTAGGGGTAGAAACTCATCTTATATATCGTGGAAATCAGCTATTAAAATCCTTTGATAAGGATTGTAGCGAAAAAGTCACAGAAGGGATGATAAATAAAGGCGTGCAGGTATTACTCAATACCAATGTCAGTTCTATAGCACAGACATCGCAAAGCCTTACGGTTAATCTCGATAACAATGAATCTATCACTGCAGATATGGTCTTATATGCCACGGGAAGAACGGCCAATACTGAGGGGTTAGGTCTTGAAAATACCGCGGTAAGACTTAGCGAGAGCCATGCAATAATGGTTGATCATAATTACTGCACCAATGAACCCGATATCTACGCTATTGGAGATGTTATAGATCGTGTGCAATTGACGCCTGTCGCTATTAAAGAAGCAATGGCATTGATTGATCATTTATACCTTAATAACAGCGCAAAAATGGATTACAACGACATTCCAACCGCTGTGTTTAGTCAACCAGAACTTGCCACTGTTGGTTTAACTGAAGAACAAGCCAAGCGACAATACGACGATATTGCTGTGTATCAATCAGATTTTAGAGCAATGTTTGAAACATTAGGGCAGGGCATCGACCGAACCTATATTAAAATGATCGTTGATAAGTCAACTGACAGAGTTTTGGGCTGTCATATGGTGGGTCATCATGCGGCAGAAATTATTCAAGGGATAGCCATTGCCATTAAAGCGGGAGCTACTAAGTCTCACTTTGACGCAACAATAGGTATTCATCCTTCAACTGCAGAAGAATTTGTTACTTTAAAATAATCAATAATTTCAATTGCTTAAATAACAAAATTAATTCTACACATTAGAAGTTAATCCTAGCTCTTTCCAAAAGTGACATCAGTAGATACTTCAAATCTGCTAAGGATTTATCAGCATTAAGCGCCTCACAATTAACCGCATATAACGCTGAATGACATATCTGCCAATAAAATTTAGCTAAATGTTGCGCGTCGTCATTATCAAGAGAGACAGGCAGTCTAAGCAAAATCTTATTAAATTTACTATGAATGAGTTCTAGATAGTTATTACTTATGGGCTGCAACTCAGGCATAGAGGGCATTACAGCGACAAGAGGGAGTAGTGACGAGTTATCCTTATAGATTTCAGAAAAACGATTTACAAAGCTATTTACAAAAGGTTTAAGCCGGATTTTTTCTAAGTCCTCAGACTCTACCTTCTCAATTGCACGGTTTATTTTGGCCACCCAAATCTCGGATAAAGCATAAAGAATTGCATGCTTATTTGGAAAATAGTGATAAAGAGTGCCTACAGATATGCCAGCCTTTTGCGCAACAAGTATCGTTGTCAAATCATCCAAGCCCACTGTATTCAATAGCTCACAGGTTACCTTAAGTATATTTTCGCGTTGTTTTCTAGCCCGACTTTGAATCGGCTCAGCTCTCGATTTTAGCGGTTTAGGCATATCTTTGACTCCCTTTAACTAAATTCCAATTATAAACCATTACTCGAATAATAATTCAAGTAAAGTTGATCTATTATTCGAATATATGATGAGATAAAATATTTCACATTCACTCAAACTCACTATTCATAATGGTTTGAGCGAAAAAACGATTGCATTGTCAAAGGATAATAGATAACCTTGTCTAAAAATAACAAGACAAATCAGAACTGCAATATCCATATAAATTAAACCAATATGCTATTCGTTTTGATGAATAATTTAGACGCCCCAAGATTTAGTTCAGACTAATGATCATGGACTAAAATTCACTGTTGCTAGATTCTAGCCAAGTGTTCCCCTTGGAGCTTTAGGGTAATAAAATGTTATACGACTTTAATAAAACAGAATTTCTGGAAGATTTTGGCTCCCAGCTTGATCAGACATTAAAATGCTTTTCTACACATGACTTGTCTGGGCTTTCTAATTCTGGGCTTATGGATCGTATTGATAGTAAATTTTTACTACCTGCCAACACACTTATTCAGGTTTTAAAAACCTGCAGCTCACATTATTCTGTGTTGAAGATCAATAATATAAACGTTTTTCAGTATGACAACGTTTACTTTGATACCATCAACCTTGATTTCTATAACAACCACCATAATCGCAAACTCAACCGTCATAAGGTCAGACATCGTCATTACGTTGATGCGGGAACTAGTTATTTGGAAGTTAAATTCAAAAACAATAAAGGCCGTACAATAAAGAATCGCATTCTTGTGGATCAAGATCCATTATCTGCACTTTCGGATAATGGTTTATTTTTGGCCAAATATGGCATTGATTCCTCTACTTTGTTAATTACCTCCCAAGCCTGCAGTTACAGACGAATAAGCCTTGCAAATGACGCATCTAGAGAGCGATTAACTCTGGATTTAAATATAAACTTTTCCAGTATGCTCAAACATTCCCTACCAAAGGATAACTACATTCTTTCTGATTTTTATATAGCTGAATTAAAACAAGCAAAACTTGATCGACAATCGCCATTTTATAAATTGATGCGCGAAATGAATATTCGCCCTAAGGGCTTTAGCAAATATTGCATGGGGCAAGCGCTGACCAATAATAAGCACATCAAATCAAATCGCTTTAAACAGAACCTAATCAAACTTAATAAGGGAGCATTCATTGATGAATGACATCATCGGACCACTGAGTATTAAATTCTTTCCAATGCTATTAGTTAATATCATTTTTCTTGGGATATTATTGCGCGGTATTTTCTATCGTCATTCACCGGACAGAAATTCAGTATTTGGCTTCTTTATGTTTGGCACGGGAGTATTTGTGGTCACCCATTTGTTACAGGGTGTAGAAATATCAATGGGCTTTGCTTTTGGTTTATTTGCTATTTTTGCCATGCTTCGCTACCGAACAGAATCCATTACTATTCGCGATATGACCTATCTATTCTTGGTAATCGTAATTTCTCTACTCAATGGAGTAGGGCCTTTAACGCCCTTAAGCGCTGCATTTGTTAATGGTATTTTATGTATTATTGTTGCTGCGGGTGAAACCAACTTATTTGCACCAAGGATTTTTGAAAAAAATATTCGCTACGAAAACATTCATAATATTCGTCCTGAAAATTATGAGCTTCTAGTCGCTGATATAAAAGATCGCACAGGCCTTGATGTCAAAAGTATAGAAATATTAAATATTGATTTTTTAAGCGATATAGCTAACCTAAAAGTTTTACATGGTGAATCTAAATAAGCTATAAGTATAAGTAATTGTAACTAAATCCTAATTAAATCATTATTTAAGGTGAAATAAGTGTCTAGACTAAAAAACGCATTGTACTATTTTGCAGTAATCTCAAGCACTCTAACCCTTTCATCATTTGCGGTTTCTAGTGATCACTCGATTGACACAGATTCTATTGATAATGATTTCTTAAAACAGTTAGATGTTAGTCTTAGGTTAAATCTTGATGCAAATCGATTTTATGGTATCTATCGCGAAGATCGTTTAGAAGACAATCATTATGATTCACAGCTCCGTAGAGCGCGCCTTTCATTAAAATTACCACTGGGTAATAACTGGTCTAGTAAAGTTCAATTTGCCATTAATGAGGATGAAGAAAGCTATGAAACTAAAGATCTATATTTACGCTATAAAGGATTTAATTTTGCCGACATTAAAATCGGTCAAGCTAAAGAGCCCTTTGGCCTTGAGAATGTAACCAGCTCTGGCAATTCAATGTTTACCGAAAGAAGTCTTTCAATCTTCGCCTTGGGTCGCAGTAAAGGAATAAGTTTCTCTGATTCTAATAAAAAATATAGCTGGAGCTTAGGAACATATAAGGTCGAGCAAAATGGCAAGGTCAAGGCTGACGGTGACAAAGCATACACAGCCAGAGTAACATTTAGCCCAATAAATAAAGATAACAACTACAACCACTTAGGTTTAGCTTATACAACTAGAGATCTAAAGGGCGCTGAATATGAAATCAAAACTAATGGTGGTGTAGATAATGCCTTTAGCTTTTTAGATACGCGTAATATTGCTACTGACACAATTGTTAAGAAGGGCGCTGAAGCAGCATGGGGCAGGGGACAACTTTCTCTTCAAGGGGAGTACCAATATTTACAGATCGATGCCCTAGATATCGATGAAAGTGCAAGGTATCAAGGCTATTACACCCAGCTGTCTTACTTCTTAACCAATGATCATCGACCCTATAAGAAAGGTCGGTTTTCAAGTGTGAAACCCAACTCAGACAAGGGAGCTTGGGAGTTAACCTATCGAAAAAGTACTTTGCAGTCAGTTGATATCGGCAGTGCCAATAAGAATTCTCATGTAGAAATAGAAACTACTGTGTTAGGCGTTAACTATTACGCAACTAAGCGCGTAAAATTTATGCTTAACGCCACAGATACAGAAACCCAAGGAATCACAAGTTACAATCTAGCCCCAGAAGGTTCAGCACTCTCACTTAGGCTGCAAATTAAACTATAAACTATATTCTGCAACCTCATGTAAATTGTTAGGTTGCAGATATTTTACCTTGCTTTAACCTCAAACATCTCTATCTTTGCCAGTTCTAGCGCGCTCTTTCATATCAGACTGAATATAGACCTGATCGGTTGTGCCCATACTGGCATGACCTAAGTCATCGGCCATATGTTTGAGTGGGCGAGTGGCAATATCCTGTGAAGCACCTGTATGCCTTAGCCAATGTGTTGTGGCCTCACGTAACGCTTTGGCCTCGTTAGAAAAACCCTCATCTAGCATCTTGTTATAGGCAATATCAAAGGCCTCCTGGACGATGCGCCGCAACTGTCTTGATGTCATGCCTCCAGATCCGCGATTCTTAGCCACTAGCGGTGCATTAGTATTAAAATTATTACTTATTTCTTCTCTATAGGCCTGATAGCGCTTGATATACGTAAATAGGGCGCTTGGAACTGATATATCGCGCAACTTATTACCTTTACCAAGCACTTTCAGCCATTGGTTGCCGTCTGAATCTTGCCAAAAATGCTGCCATACTGGCTGCCAATTGGGCCTATCTGAAAGCTCAGAAACACGTAAGTAAAGGGTTTTAATCAGAGCAACAACAAAAAACATGCGCTCATAAGACTTATCATTATTGGCTTTTTCTTCAGCACAGCTTAAAACATAGTCCCACTGTAAATTGGATAGCCTTTTAATATTCTTTTGTGTTGCACCTTTGATTAAATAGGGCGACTGTTTGCGTATAGCTGGAATAGGGTTACCAAAAGCATAACCCTCATCAGCCAAATAATCGTAAAAGCAAGATATTGCTGAAAAACAGATCTTTATCGCCTCACCAGATAGTGTATGCCCTTTGTTATCCGGCTTTACATCCAGACCCCCTGCTAAGGCTTTTTTACGGTCCTCCTTGCTTATTTTCGCGGCAAATGGCCGCCAAAATTCATTTTGAAGACACTGTCCGCCGATATGTTTGAACCGATCTTGTACAGATAGGCCAACCCAGGATTCTGGTGGACTGTGGACAAAGTCAAAGAAAGCCTCTAATTCTGGTCGTTTTAGCTGAATAATACTTTTATTAGCGATAGTCCATGACCATAATAATAAACGCTCAACCTCATTGCGATAGCTGCGATAGGTAGCTTCACTTTTACGACTGTAACTTTTAAGGAATGCCTGAGCCTGAATAAAATCCTGACTAATATCAGGATTGTTTTTAATTAAATCGTCGATAAACTTTTTTGAATCAGGATAATCATTGAGCATTAACATGCCCATAGGAAGACGGACAAAGGTTTTATGCGCATCAAACAGCGGCGTTGCTTTAAACTTTGACATAACCTAACTCTAGTTAATTGTAAAAACACATACTTAGGTGATATAGCTTATAATAACTGTATCAAGCCTGATTGCTATTGTCTAGCTATGTCCACTAATTGAGATTAGAGGAATTAATATAAGAGGCACATAATACCCTGCCTAGGTTTGCCACAACAAAGGAACGTTAGCCTTTAATCTGATGACTAATAAAATAAACTAACGAATCGTTGGCACTTTTAAAAATTGTTTTTAAAGTATGCTCCAATGGTTTGCTACCATTCTTATTTTAATTTCGTATAATCAATTCATAGCAATCGCATTAAAAAGGAAATCATGCGCCAGCTCACCATCTTAACAGTAATTATATCTGCCCTATTTGTTACATTAGTTTCATCAAGTACCGATAAACTTACTGAAATTTCGCCCGAACCACATCACCCTAAGTTATTTCGTGAGATATATACTCAGCTAGCTAAAGTCCACTATGCAGCACAGGATATTAACGATGAGTTTTCTCAGTTATACCTAAGTACCTATATAGATCGGCTAGACTCTCCCAAGCGCTTCTTCTTAGCCGCTGATATAGCAGAATTTCAAAAGTGGCAACATAAACTAGATGATCTTGCCAGACGCGGAGATGTAACAGCAGGCTTTTATATTTTTAATCGGCTGCGACTTAGAGCTACGGAGCGCCTTCAAAACAATATTAAGCTTTTGGAAACAAAACAGTATAAATTTGATTTCACAATTGATGAACAAATCCTACTAGATGCTGATGATCGTCAATGGTTTATCGACATGGAGCAAGCGAATGATTTCTGGCGCAGAGCCATGAAAGACTCGATGATTCGTCTAATGCTAAGTGGCAAAGATCAGTCAGAAGCTCGCAACCTGCTAGTAAAGCGCTATAAAGCCCTTTTAAACCGCTATACACAACGAAACAGCAAAGATGTATTCCAGCAGTATGCCAATGCTTTTGCGTCCTTGTATGACCCCCACTCATCTTATTTTACCCCTAGATCTTCAGAAAATTTCCAAATTAATATGTCTCTGTCGCTGGAAGGCATTGGCGCCCAGCTGACTACAGAAGACGAATTTACCGAAGTTGTAGATGTAATTACTGGCGGCCCTGCTGATATACAGGGCATTCTTAAGCCAAAGGATAAGATCATTGGTGTCGCACAAGGTGATGAAGAGATAGTCGATGTTATTGGCTGGCGAATCGATGATGTAGTCGACTTAATTCGCGGTGAAAAAGGATCTGTAGTGCGCCTGCAAATTGATTCTGGCAGCAGCAGTGACAAGATTATATCAATTGTAAGAGACACAGTTAAACTTGAAGAAAAGTCAGCACAAAGTAATATTATTAACATTGATAATGGCGGTAATAAATACAAAATTGGGGTTATTGAGATCCCAACTTTTTATATGGACTTTGAGGCCTACAGAAAACGCGACCCAAATTATAAAAGTACCTCGCGCGATGTGCGCAAGCTACTTGTAGAGCTTAAACAGCAAGCGGTTGACGGTGTTGTTTTGGATCTGAGAAATAATGGTGGCGGCTCACTGTATGAAGCCACTGCCCTCACTGATCTTTTTATCGATTATGGCCCTGTGGTGCAGATCCGCGATGCCAATAAAAAAATCTATCGTAATCAACGCGCCAAATCGAAAGCTTTTTACGACGGACCAATGGTGGTGCTTATCAATCGCCTCAGTGCTTCCGCCTCAGAAATTTTTGCCGGTGCAATTCAGGATTATGGTAGGGGTTTGATTGTAGGCAGCCAAAGCTATGGTAAGGGAACAGTGCAAACCATGACTGATCTAAGTAGCGGGCTTTTAAAACTAACAGTATCGAAGTTTTATCGCGTGTCAGGCGGAAGTACCCAACATCGAGGTATCATTCCGGATATCGTATATCCATCAATGTTTGACTCAGACGAAATTGGCGAAAGTCATCTCGATAGCGCCCTTCCCTGGGATCAAATTCATTCAGTACCTCATCAGTATTCAGACCAAATCAACAAGCTGGTTAAGCCATTGACCAACGCTCATATAAAACGTGCCTATACAGACGCTAACTTCGCTAGCATGACTGATCAACTGACCTTAAGACAGGGCTGGAAAAATGAGAAACAGGCTAATCTTAACCTTGAACAGCGAAAAAAACGTGATAACAGAATAGATGAATCCTTATTGGCTATCGAAAATAAACGTCGATTAAGTAATAATCTTGAAGCCTATGCGGATATCGAAGCTTGGGAAGCAGCTAAAGACGATGAAGATAATAAAGATAAAAACGAGATCCCAACAGCAGAAAACGACCCTATGCTTTACGAGACAGGCTTAATACTTAGTGACCAAATTCGTTTACTCAACCATCAAATTACAACAAAAATAACGGCTAATTAACCTTTATAAAAATACAAAGATTTAAATATATGACTAATAAAGTTAAAGTAATATCCTTTAATGTCAATGGTATACGGTCAAGAATTAATCAGCTTTCTGAGGTTTTAGAGCAGCACCAACCGGATATTATCGGACTTCAGGAAACTAAGGTTTCAAATGAAGAATTTCCATTTAAGGATATTGAGCAGCTTGGCTACAAAGCTCATATACATGGCCAAAAAGGTCATTATGGGGTTGCTTTTTTAACTAAAATTAACCCATCCAATATTCAATGCGGCTTCCCGGAAGACACTCCTAACAGTCAATGCCGCATGATTCACGGTCAATTTAGTATCAACGGTCAAACTTTACACCTGATCAATGGCTATTTCCCTCAAGGAGAAGGCCGTGCACACCCGATTAAGTTCCCAGCTAAGCAAAAATTCTACGGTGACCTACTAGATTACTTAAATACTCAGTTTAAGGCCGACGACACTGTTATTGTTATGGGCGATATGAATGTAGCTCACAAAGATGCTGATGTTGGTATTAAGCCAGAAAATGCCAAGCGCTGGCTTAAAACCGGCAAAAGTGGTTTTTTACCCGAGGAGCGAGAATGGCTACAAAGTCTTCTAGACTGGGGGCTTACAGATACCTACAGAGCAGCCAATCCTGAGAGCGAAATATACAGCTGGTTTGACTACCGCAGTCGGGGTTTTGATCAAGAACCTAAAAGAGGCCTAAGAATAGACCTCTTACTCGCCTCTTCTGACGCTATATCACTGTGCACTGCTGCCGGTATCGATCTCGAGGCAAGAGGTCATGAAAAACCCTCAGATCACTGCCCTATTTGGATTGATTTAGTAATCTAACTGTGACAGCTATGAGAGCTTAGACTCTAACTCGGGTAGTGCAGTGAATAAATCAGCCACCAACCCATAGTCAGCAACAGAAAAGATCGGTGCCTCTTCGTCTTTATTAATGGCTACGATCACTTTACTGTCTTTCATGCCAGCTAAATGTTGTATAGCTCCAGAAATACCTACAGCAATATACAAATCTGGAGCAACAATTTTACCCGTCTGCCCCACCTGCATATCATTAGGCACAAAATCCGCGTCTACCGCAGCCCTTGAGGCGCCCACTGCAGCACCGAGCTTATCGGCTATTTTGTAGAGCATAGCGAAATTATCGCCACTAGCCATACCGCGACCACCAGAAACAACAATATTAGCTGCAGTCAGTTCTGGTCGATCAGATTGGGCTAACTGTTCACTAACAAAAGCTGAAACTCCACTGTCCTGCGCTAGATCAATTGCCTCTATTGTGGCAGAACCACCCTCAGCACACACTGATTCAAATGCCGTCCCTCGCACAGTAATGACTTTTACCGAATCTAGCGACTGAACTGTGGCTATTAAGTTACCCGCGTAAATCGGTCGTTTAAAGGTGTCCTCACTCATGACTGCCGATATATCAGAAATAGCCTGAACATCGAGCAATGCTGCAACTCTGGGCATAATATTTTTAGCGGTTGTTGTAGCGGTGGCAAGCACATGACTATAACCATCGACTACACCCTTAATTAAAGGCGCTATATTTTCTGCAAGAGAATGCCCATAAACTGGATTATCAGCAATAAGCACCCTATTTAAACATGGTATTTTTGAGGCCTGATCTGCAACTGTCTGACAGTGACTGCCCGCAATCAATAGATCAATAGTATCACCCAGCTGTTTAGCGGCTGATAAAGCGCTTAAAGAAGCAGAATTTAAGTGCTGATTATTGTGTTCAGCGATAACTAGAATACTCATAAAATCACCTTAGCTTCGTTTTTAAGCTTATCAACCAACTGAGCTACATCACTAACCATTATTCCCGCTTGGCGCTGTGCTGGAGGCTCAACGCCTAGAAGCTTAGTTCTGGCAGTGATATCAACTCCAAGCTCATCTGTTGTTAAAACGGCTAGGGGCTTTTGTTTAGATTTCATAATATTTGGTAGTGACGCATAACGCGGCTCATTTAAACGCAAATCTGTGGTCACCACTGCTGGCAATGCAAGTGAAACGGTCTGCAGGCCGCCATCAATTTCCCGAGTAACCGCCACTTTGCCATCTTCGATATTAACCTCAGAAGCAAAGGTACCCTGACCGCATCCCATTAAGCTAGCAAGCATCTGACCTGTTTGATTATTATCGCCATCAATGGCTTGCTTACCCATTAGGATAAGATTGGGGTTTTCATTATCACACACTGCCTTGAGACACTTAGCCACAGCTAGCGGTTCTAGTGACTGTTCAGTTTGAACTAATATAGACCTATCGGCGCCGAGAGCCAGAGATGTACGCAACTGCTCTTGGGATTGAGCATTTCCGATAGAGACGGTAATTATTTCATTTGCCAGCCCTTTTTCTTTAAGACGAACGGCTTCTTCAACGGCTATCTCACAAAAAGGGTTCATAAACATTTTGACATTGGCTAAATCAACATCTGAATTATCTGCGTTGGCTCTTACTTTAACGTTGTAATCAACCACCCTCTTGATTGCTACTAATACTTTCATTGCAACTCCATTTTTAGTTTATAGCGCCTGCTCTACATTGAGGTTTAGTTTGCACAAGGATCGGCTATAAATCAAACAGCCAGCGGCTTCATTGCGACCCATCAGTCACATTAATAAAACACTAAGAGGTGGCTTTTGTGCGTATTTTTAGACATTGTAGGCACAGGTAAAAAAGTATTTAATGGTTAAGTATACAGTTAAAAAGGACATTATCTTGGCTCGTGAATTCATGGAATATGATGTAGTTATAGTTGGTGCCGGCCCCTCCGGCCTTTCTGCTGCCTGTAGACTAAAGCAAATTAACCCAGAATATTCGGTGTGCGTAGTCGAAAAAGGCTCTGAAGTTGGCGCCCATATCCTATCTGGCGCAGTGTTTGAACCAACTGCCTTAAATGAATTAATACCCGATTGGCAGTCTTTATCTGCACCCTTAACCACTGCGGTTACTAATGATCATATCTTGCTTTTAACCAATAATTCGAAGCAACTCAAAGTTCCGGGGTTGCTTGCCCCCAAGACAATGAACAACCACGGCAACTATATTATTAGCCTAGGCAAGTTCTGTCGCTGGCTGGCGTCACACGCAGAGAGCCTTGGAGTTGATATATTCCCTGGATTCGCTGCGGCAGAAATCCTCTACAACAACGATGGGCAGGTGTATGGCATTGCTACTGGCGATATGGGCTTAAGTCGCTCTGGGGAGCAAAAAGATAACTATATGCAGGGCATGGAATTACACGCTAAATACACCCTTTTTGCTGAAGGCTGTCGTGGACATTTAGGTAAACAGTTAATTGAAAAATACCATCTAGATAAGGGCAAAGATCCACAGCATTATGGGATCGGCATTAAAGAATTATGGAAAATACCCAAAGATAAGCATAAACCTGGATTAGTAGTTCATTCAGCCGGCTGGCCACTTAATGAAAGTAACACACTAGGTGGCGGATTTCTTTATCACTTAGAAGACAATCAGGTTGCGGTCGGTCTTATTACTAACCTTTCCTACAGCAATCCCAGCCTAAGCCCCTATGATGAGTTTCAGCGCTATAAGCACCACCCAAGTATTAAGCAATACCTCGAGGGTGGAGAACGTATTACCTATGGTGCTCGCGCCATTACCAAAGGTGGCCTGCAATCTCAGCCCAAAATGACTTTTCCGGGTGGCCTATTAATTGGCGATGATGCTGGAACCTTAAATTTCGCTAAGATTAAAGGCAGTCATACCGCAATGAAATCTGGCATGGTAGCGGCTGAAACTGTAGCCGAAGCACTTTCGAATAATCAGACTCATACCGATCTAGACGGATTTGCCAAAGCCTACCAAAAATCATGGGCCTATAAGGAATTGTACAGTCAAAGAAATTTTGGCCCTGCACAACACAAATTTGGCTATCTTTTGGGTTCTGCCTATGCCTTTATTGACATCAATATCTTCAATGGATACTTACCTTGGACGTTAAGGGATAAAGTAGCAGATCACCAAACCATGAAAACTACTGATGAATGCGATGCCATTCGTTATCCAAAATATGATGGTATAATAAGTTTTGACAAACCTTCCTCAGTTTTTTTATCCAATACCAACCATGAAGAAGATCAACCCTGTCATCTTCAGTTAAGTGACTCCGATTTACCCATAACGCATAACTTGCCCATCTACAATGAGGCAGCCCAACGTTACTGCCCTGCCGGTGTATATGAGGTTATCAAAGAGTCAGATGGCAGCTCAAAATTTCAAATTAATGCGCAAAATTGCGTTCACTGTAAAAGCTGCGATATCAAAGAGCCCAGTCAGAATATAAACTGGGTTACGCCAGAGGGTTCTGGCGGTCCAAATTATCCGAATATGTAGCTTGCGTTAAACTGATAAATCACCCAGTGAAAACTGGCAATCCAAGCTATCTAAAACAAGCTGGCTTCTGCCATCGCTTGAATGAAGTTCGCGACCCCATTCTACCAGTTGATAATAAACTGTTCTGCTGACTAAACCTTTTAGATTGCGTCTAATATGGACTAGCGGTAATAGTGGCTCATAGGGGGGCTTACTTTCAATCATTAAAGGATGTTCACTACCCAAAAGAACCTCTTCGCCAGTGCTTGTGGTCACACAAACAACTTGAATACCCTGCCTGTTTGTTCGCTTGGCATCGATAATAAAAAAAGGCGCAATATCCACAAAAATTGTCCACTTTTCAGTAGGTGTCACCAAGAAATATTGACCATCTTCCACTTTTAGCAATGAAGAAAATAACTTAACTATAGACGATCGTTTAATCTCAACAGACTCATGAAACCACCTACCCTCACGATCAATACGCAAGTCCATATCACCAGTTTTTTCTGGGTGCCACAAATCAACAGGAGGTAATTTACAGGAGTGTTGATGGGTCTGTTCAATAAGATCAGCAAATAGTTGTTCTATGCTGATCGAGGATTTCATGGAGATTTGCTTTTTTTACTGGGGACTTTGTTGTCAGGATGATACTGGCCTTGATTACCCATGGTTACACCAATATTGGTGATAAATTCCATTAACTCATTGGTATCAGTTCTATAGTTCCATGTTTTATTAAAACATAGCTCAACGGCACCCTGAGCTAAGGCCCAGCAAGCAAGATAATGAAAATGTGGCGGAACATCTTCAAGAACACCGCGATCAATTAATTTACTAGTCAATCCTGCCAAAGCATCTTCATTTGAGCGGCGTAATTGGTGTAACTGTTCAACTTGATTAGCCACATCACCAGATTCAACCAAACGATCCTCAAGCTGTTGAACTAGGCGATCAAGTTTAGGGTTTTCTAATCGAGCTTGAAAGTATGACTTAGCCGCAGCTCCCGAGTCCCCTGCTTCAGCGCGCTTAATACCATCGGTTAACTTTGTCGTTATGTTTTGTTCGTAGTTCAAGATAATTCTGATTAAAATTTCATTTTTAGTCAGAAAATGCTTATACACTGTGCCTTTACCGATACCTGCTCTTACAGCAATTTTTGAAACTGTTATACGATCAATACTCTCTTCTAAAAATAGCTCAACTGCCGCATCGATGACGCGTTGCTCGCGCGCGAGAAAAAGTTTTTTCTTCTCACGTATTCGATCGGCACTGGAACTATTAGCTTGCATTAGAGCTACTGATTATAAACTGAGATTACGATTACTGGCGCGAATAAATTCTTGCTTAAGATCAGCAAATGTTTGCACCGCAGGAAATTGAGGAAACTCATTAATTACATTGTCAGGGGCATGAAATAAAATCCCTGCATCGGCCTCAGCTAACATGGTTGTATCATTGTATGAGTCGCCCGCCGCAATTGTTCTATAGTACATACTCTTAAAGCCAACAATTGCCTGACGCTTTGGATTTGCTTGACGAAGTCGGTAATTAACTACATTGCCAGCAGCATCAGTTTCTAGCTTGTGACACAACAACGTTGGGTAACCTAACTGCTTCATTAAAGGGCTAGCAAACTCATAGAATGTATCAGACAGGATAACAACCTGAAAACGTTCTCGTAGCCAGTCTACAAAATCAGCCGCCCCATCTAATGGGGATAAAGTTGCAATAACCTCTTGGATCTCATTAAGACCCAATTTATGCTGGCGCAAAAGATCCAGACGATACTGCATAAGCACATCGTAATCTGGTTCATCTCTGGTTGTTTTTTTAAGTTCTTCGATACCCGTTTTTTCAGCAAACGCTATCCAAATTTCTGGAACCAATACACCTTCTAAATCTAAGCACGCAATTTCCACAACAAATCCTCAAAAAAGTAAGTAAGCACTCTACTCAAAATAGTTTTCACCTGCAATAAAGCATTGCAAATCATTCAACCTAATCAAAACACTTCGACATAAAACTGTGTTGTTCTACCGATCTATCGAGGTTTTTGATATAATTTTGTCTGTATTAATAAATGTATTCGGAAGATTTAACCGAATTTAAAATTTCAGTTACCAAAAGCCCACAATAACTATGAATGATTCAATCAATATTACAGATATAGAAAGCGAGCTCGCCTCGAAAGCGCCTCAGCAAATACTACGTTATGCATTAGAAAACCACAATAATATTGCGGTATCTTTTAGCGGCGCTGAGGATGTTGTATTAATCGATATGGCGCATAAAATTCGCTCTGATATCAAAGTATTCTCACTAGACACCGGCAGACTGCATGCTGAGACCTACCAGTTTATCGAACGTGTTCGTGAGCACTATAACATTGATATAGATGTGATTATGCCGGAAAATGATAAAGTTGAAGCCTTAGTTAAAGAAAAAGGCCTATTTAGTTTTTATAAAGATGATCACAAAGAATGCTGTGGTATCAGAAAAATCTCGCCCTTACGCCGTCAACTTCACACACTTGATGCATGGATAACCGGACAGCGTAAAGATCAAAGCCCTGGCACCAGAGCAAATGTTCCCGTTATTCAAGATGACAAGTTCTTCGCTCGTGAAGGCGGTGTTTTGACTAAATTTAACCCACTATCTAATTGGACGTCACAACAGGTATGGGACTATATAAGGGCATTTGAAGTGCCTTACAATGAACTACACGATCGTGGCTTTGTCAGCATTGGCTGCGAACCCTGTACCCGCCCAACAGGACCTGGCCAACATGAGCGTGAAGGTCGCTGGTGGTGGGACGAAGCGACCAAGAAAGAATGTGGCTTACATGCGGTCAATATACAATCAGATAGCTAATCTTCACCAAAGGTCTAGCGGGAAAAGTCGCTAGACCTTACTCTGCGAAGCTGTCGTAAATTCATAGCACCGGTAACTCTAAGGTTGCAAAAAACTCTTGTCTAGCTTCTTTATTCGGCATGCTCATAACGCGGTCGATAACATCCCTCGTTAAATGCGGCGCAAATTCAGCAATAAAGTCATACATATAACCGCGCAAATATGTGCCCTTTCTAAACCCAATACTGGTTACACTTGAGTCAAAAAGATGTCCCGCCTCAATGGCCACTAAGTCGCAGTCAACGTCTGCGTCATAAGCCATATGCGCAACAATACCTATACCAAGACCGAGACGAACATAGGTTTTTATCACATCAGCATCCGTAGCGGTAAATACCACATTAGCCTCTAATTCATGCTCAGAAAACGCCTCATCGAGCTTTGAGCGACCGGTAAAGCCAAATACATAGGTAACAATAGAGTATTTTGCAACATCAGCTAAGGAGACATATCTTAGCTTAGCTAGCGGATGATCCTTTGGCACTAGAATACAGCGATTCCAGCGATAACATGGCATCATTATTAAATCTGAGAATAATTCTAGAGCTTCGGTAGCTATAGCAAAGTCTACCGTGCCCTCCGCCGCTTTTTCGGAAATCTGTACTGGCGTGCCCTGATGCATATGCAAGCCAACTTGCGGATAGCGGTCGATAAATTTCTTGATTACATCCGGCAGCGCATATCTAGCCTGAGTATGTGTTGTAGCAATATCTAGGCTACCTGATTTTGGGCTTTTGTGCTCTTGCGCAAGCTGCTTGATACTATCGACTTCACGCAAAATATTGCTAGCAATGGATAATATTTCTTCACCTATTGGCGTGACTTTGGTTAGGTGTTTACCACTGCGAGAAAAAATTTCAGCGCCTAGCTCATCTTCAAGAAGCCTTATCTGCTTACTGATACCCGGTTGAGAAGTATATAGACTAGCGGCGGTAGCAGAAACATTTAGGTTATGGTTAGCTACTTCCTTGATATAACGCAGTTGCTGTAACTTCATGTCAATACACCTCTTTTATTAATAAATAGCTTCGTTATTCGTTTAAGCTATAAAACTATATAATTTTATTCTTTTCTTGAATACTTGCCAATTGTTAAAGTAGCACTAATTTCTCATAAATCTGTATTTACATGATCGAACTACTTTATTTTATTTGTGCAGGTGCCGTGGTTGGACTTGCCGTGGGATTAACTGGTGTTGGCGGCGGCTCGCTGATGACGCCGTTTTTAATCCTTTTTGGCATTCCCTATCATATAGCGATTGGCACTGATCTTTTATATGCAGCCATTACCAAAGCTGGCGGTATGGTGACTCATGCCCGTCAAAAAACAATTGAGTGGCGTATTATGGGGCTTCTTGCGCTCGGTAGTATCCCCGCATCGCTCTTAACCACTTACTTTTTAAGTAATGTATTTACAGATTCATCTGACTACCAATCCATACTGACCCTCAGCCTCGGCATTATGCTAGTTTTAACATCTATTGTTATTATCTTTCGAGGAAGATTGAGCTCGGATACCCCTTTAGAAAACCCTAAACCGAAAAAATATTCCGACATTATTGTTATTTTTGCCGGTTTATTTTTAGGTATTTTTGTAACCCTTTCTTCGGTTGGTGCTGGTGCATTTGGAGCAGCAGTTTTAATGTTGCTATACCCTTACCTCAAAACCATTAAAATTATTGGTACTGATATAGCTCATGCAGTTCCACTTACATTAATAGCAGGATTAGGGCATTTCTTTGTATTAGGCAATGTAGATTTGGTGCTTCTAGGAAGCCTATTAATAGGCTCCCTACCGGCTATACACTTTGGCACTAAATTAGCCAAACGTATGCCAAGTGACTTATTGCAAACACTTATAGCTTTAATCTTACTAGGATTGGGAATTAAATTTATTGTTAGTTAAATCTATTTTTTAGGATTATCAGACTTTTCGTTAGCGACACCGTGCGGCACATGACCAGTAGCCACATATTCACTAGCTGATGTGCAATGTACCTGTTGATCGTCAAAAAATACATCTGCTCCAAATGACTTCAAAAAATCCCCTTTGCTAAGCCCACCCAGAAATAAACTTTCATCAATCCGAACATTCCAATCGCGCAAAGTTCGCACCACTCGTTCGTGAGCAGGTGCAGCTCGCGCAGTAACTAATGCCGTTCGAATAGGACATTCATCTGCAGGAAATTCTGCCTGAAGTCCCTGTAATGCTTCTAAAAAGCTTTTAAAGGGACCGGCATCCATCGGCTTATGGGCTGAGTTTTTTTCGTTTTCTGTAAAGGCATCAAGCCCCTGTTCTTTGAAGATCCGTTCTGAAGCATCACTAAATAGAACTGCATCACCATCAAAGGCAAAACGCAATTCATCAGAAATTGTTGTTTCTCCTTGAGAAGGCAACAAAGTAGCTGCAGCCATGCCGTTATCCAGAGCATTTCTAACATCGCCGGCATTGGTTGATAGAAATAGGTGACAGGCAAAAGCAGAGACATATCTATAGGGGCTATCGCCACCCGAAAAGGCCGCTCTAGTGATTTTAAGACCATGATGAGCAATTGAGTTAAACACTCGCAAACCAGTATCTGCGCTATTGCGAGACAGCAGAATTATCTCAACTTTGGGTTCGCCGCCGAGCTTTTCATTAATATGTAAAAGCTTTGATGCAAGGGGAAACGCTTCACCTGGAGCGAGAATATCATCCTCGTGTTGACGCTGATATTCGGCATAGGCTGCAACACCCTGCTTTTCATATATTTCATGACTATCACGCATATCAAACAATGCAGTGGATGAAATGGCGATGACTAGCTTTGGCGGAGATGCTTTTGACATATACTATTTAGCTTTTAATTCTGATTGAGTATCTTGTTGTGCAAAATACTGCCTGGTTAATGTAAAAACAACCGGCGATAGCAGTAACAATGCCAGGAGATTAGGTATAGCCATCATACCATTAAGCGCATCAGACATTTTCCACACCAAACCAAGACTCATCTGAGTGCCGATAAAAACACCGATAACCCAAAGCACCCTAAACGGCAAAACCACCTTTGGGCCAAGCAAAAACTGTGCGCAACGCTCACCGTAATAACTCCATCCGAGCATCGTGGTAAAAGCAAACAACGCAATACAAAGCGACAGTATATTGCCGCCAAAAGGCAGCGTTGAGTCGAACACCATAAGTGTCATTGCCGCACCCTCTAAATCAGTATTCCAGGCACCGGAAACGATCAAAACTAAACCGGTCATAGTGCATATAATCAAGGTATCAATAAACGTACCAAGCATGGCAATAGTCCCCTGCCGAACCGGACTGTTAGTCTCGGCTGCAGCGTGAGCAATAGGCGCTGAACCAAGGCCAGATTCATTAGAAAAAATACCTCTTGATACTCCCATACGTAAAGCAAGCATTACTGTGGCGCCGGCAAATCCACCTGTAGCAGCGGTTCCGTTAAATGCACTATCTACAATAAGGGCCAAGGCAGTGGGAATATCAGCCATATGAATAACTAAAATAATGGCTGTAGCGAGCATATATATCACCGTCATAAGAGGCACTAGTTTACCCGCGACCTGAGCAATTCGCTTAATACCACCTAGCAGCACTAATGCCACCATAAACGCCATAACTAACCCACTAAAAAGCGTGGGTATATTGAAGTTATTGTGAAGCACCTGTGAAACAGTGTTTGATTGCACCGTATTAGCCAGACCAAAGCCTGCTAGGCTGCCAAATAGTGCAAATAGAAAAGCGAGTGGCTTCCAGCGATTACCAAGACCATTTTTTATATAGTACATTGGACCGCCGACTTTTTTACCTTCAGAATCAGTTTCTCGATAATTAACCGCAAGGACTGCTTCAGCATACTTTGTTGCCATGCCCACTAATGCGGTA
>CBFIHQ010000016.1:0-28194 GCA_965662525.1 uncultured Porticoccaceae bacterium | reverse complement strand
GTGGGTATGTTAGCGCCTGATACTAAAACCAAGATAGAGGTTGTTCGCCATGGAAAGCGCAAGGTTTTAAAAGTCACCATCGGTACCTTGGAGGGCGATGAAGTAAGTATTGCTAAGGCAGCAGACCACAGTAGCGATAGGCTGGGTTTGTCTATAAAGCCGGTTGATGAAGATCAATTGCGTGCCCTAAGGTTGCGAGGGGGTGTCTTGATTGCCGAGGTTTTGCCGGACAGTCCATCAGCAGTAGCGGGAATAAAGCCTGGGGATATACTGGTGCAATTAGGCTACAGCCGAGTTGAAAACACTGATGAGTATCAGCAAGCTATTTCTGCGTTACCTAAAAACACACCTATTTTGGTGAGATTCTATCGACAGGGCTGGGCTATCTCCAAAACCGTAGTGATTGACTAGTTCATCTAATAATTGATGGTTTAACCAACCCTTTAGATGGTTTGTTTGATGGCGTCTATCCCCGAAATAGGCTAAAATCCAATCCGCAAATTTTAATGGCAGCAAATACCTTGTCCGATCTTAGTCATATTAGAAATTTTTCCATCATCGCCCATATTGACCACGGCAAATCGACCATTGCCGATCGATTTATACAGTTGTGCGGTGGCCTTAGCGAACGCGAAATGGCATCGCAAGTTTTAGACTCAATGGATATCGAGCGAGAGCGCGGTATCACCATTAAAAGTCAAAGCGTAACCCTGCCGTTTAAGGCGCAGGATGGTAATACCTATCAGCTTAACTTTATTGATACCCCAGGTCATGTTGATTTCACCTATGAGGTTTCACGTTCATTAGCTGCTTGCGAGGGTGCGCTATTGATTGTTGATGCCGCTCAGGGGGTCGAGGCGCAGTCAGTAGCAAACTGTTATACCGCTATTGCACAGGGATTAGAGGTTATTCCGGTGCTTAATAAGATGGACTTACCCCAAGCTGAACCTGAAAAAGTGATCAATGAAATTGAAAATATCATTGGTATTGAAGCGACAGAGGCAGTGCGCTGTAGCGCTAAAACCGGTGATGGAATTAATAGCATTCTCGAAGAGCTCGTTTTACAGGTGCCACCTCCTGAGGGCGATGTAGATGCGCCATTGCAGGCACTGATTATCGATTCTTGGTTTGATAATTATCTTGGTGTTGTATCCCTAGTGCGAGTGATGCAGGGTACTTTGCAAGTTAAAGATAAAATTATGGCGAAGTCACTGGGTAAATCCCATGTGGTCGATAGTGTTGGAGTATTCACCCCAAAACGCAATCCAACCGGTGTGCTTAAAGCCGGTGAAGTTGGCTTTATGGTTGCTGGTATTAAAGATATTTTGGGTGCCCCTGTGGGCGACACCATTACCCATATGAGCAGTTCTGATGCAGAGGCATTGCCAGGCTTTCAAAAAATTAAGCCTCAGGTTTATGCCGGTATGTTCCCGGTGGATTCGGATGATTTTGAAGATTTCCGCGAAGCCCTAGCTAAATTAGCGGTTAATGATGCATCGTTATTTTATGAGCCTGAGAGTTCAGATGCTCTTGGCTTTGGTTTCCGTTGTGGCTTCTTAGGAATGCTGCATATGGAGATTATTCAAGAGCGTTTAGAGCGTGAATATAATCTTGACCTAATTACCACTGCGCCAACGGTAGTCTATGAAATTGTCACCAACAAGGGAGAAACTCTTTATATCTCCAATCCATCAAATCTGCCGAATCCAGCGGCTATTGATGAAATGCGCGAGCCAATCTGCGAAGCTAATATTCTGGTGCCTAAAGACTATGTTGGTAATGTGATTGCGCTTTGTGTTGAAAAGCGTGGCATTCAAAAAGATATGCAATTTATTGGTGGACAGGTGTCACTCAGCTACGATTTACCTATGAGTGAAGTGGTTATGGACTTCTTTGATCGGTTAAAATCAGTGAGTCGTGGCTTTGCCTCCTTGGATTATAGCTTTACGCGATTCCAGATGGCTTCATTGGTTATGCTCGATATTCTTATTAATGGCGATAAAGTCGATGCCTTAGCGGCTATTATTCATCGTGATCATGCGGTGCAAAAAGGTCGTAACCTTGCTGAAAAAATGAAAGAATTAATTCCTCGACAGATGTTTGATGTAGCAATTCAGGCAGCGGTCGGTGGCAGTGTTGTAGCGCGAACAACGGTTAAGGCCCTGCGCAAAAATGTGACCGCTAAGTGTTACGGCGGTGATGTTACGCGCAAGAAGAAACTACTAGAAAAGCAGAAAGCGGGTAAAAAGCGCATGAAGCAGGTAGGGCGAGTGGAGATTCCACAAGATGCCTTCCTTGCAGTGCTTAAAACATAATTAGCAAACTATAGAGAAGGTCTAATTTTGGATTTCAATTTTGAGTTAATTTTGACGGTTATCTTTTTACTCTGCGGCCTTTGCTGGTTGATGAACAAATCGATTCGCGCCGATGAAGACTCACTAATTGGCTTTTTTGCCTCTTTGGCACCAGTGCTTGGTGTTGTATTAGTATTGCGCTCATTTGTTGCTGAACCCTTTCAAATCCCGTCTAAATCTATGGATCCAACCCTTAAGGTCGGGGATTATATTTTGGTTAACAAATGGATTTATGGGGTTAGATTACCAGTATTGCATACTAAATTAATCGATGTTTCAGAGCCTCAGCGCGGCGATGTGATGGTGTTTTATCCGCCCCACCAGGACCGATATTTTATAAAGCGCGTTATTGGTTTGCCTGGTGATAAAATTAATTTAATCAAAGGTCAGTTGTTTATCAACGGTGAAAAGATGTTGCAACAGCCTTATCCTGAGGAGCCTGCGGCACCGAGATCTGTGGTTATGATGGAAAATTTAGGCAACAGTGAGCATCTAATGCAGCGCCGTAATCTACCTACTCGATTAAGCTTAAACTTCTCTACCACGGTGCCCCAAGGTCATTATTTTATGATGGGTGACAATCGGGATAATTCCAGTGATAGCCGGGTTTGGGGTCCAGTTCCGGAAAGCCGAATTGTCGGCAAGGCATTTGCTCGATGGATGTTTTGGGACAGCTTTGCCAGCCTACCAAGCTTTGAACGCGCAGGTAAAATTCAATGATTAGTAATCACTTATGATTGCGAATATTGGTTTAGACCAGCTTCAACAGCGAATAGACTATCAATTTCGCGACACTGAGTTGCTAAAGTTAGCTCTTTCTCATCGCAGCTGTGGTGCCAAAAATAACGAGCGCTTAGAGTTTTTGGGTGATTCAATTCTCAGTCTTGTGATTAGCGATTTTTTATATCAAAAATTTTCTGATTCTCAAGAGGGTGATCTCAGTCGGATGCGCTCGCAGATAGTGCGTGCAGAATCTCTGGCAGAAGTTGCTAGAAGTTTAGATCTAGGTTCTGAGTTATTGCTGGGTCAGGGTGAAATGAAAAGCGGTGGTCATAGGCGCGACTCTATTTTAGGGGATACGGTAGAAGCCTTGATTGGTGCGATTTATCTAGATGCCAACCTCGATGAGTCACGACGCTGTGTACTGAGTTGGTTTAAAGACTTGTTAAATATTGCCGATGAGACAAAACCGGCCAAAGATGCCAAAACCTCATTGCAAGAATTCTTGCAACAGCGCGGTCACGCACTGCCTCAATATAGAGTGATTGAAACAGGGGGCGAAGCCCATAGCCGTTTATTTACCGTAAGTTGTAAAATAGACTTACTTGACCGAGAGTTTACTGCCACTGCCAGCAGTAGACGCAAAGCTGAACAGATGGTGGCTGAAAAGTTCTTAGCCACTCTAGAGATAGACTTTTGACTAATCCTAAACAATTTTGTGGCTACGTAGCCATTGTAGGCCGACCCAATGTCGGAAAATCCACACTACTCAATCATTTATTGGGTCAAAAGTTGTGTATTACCTCGCGCAAACCACAGACTACAAGGCACACGCTGTTAGGTATTAAAACTGAAGAAAACTATCAGACTATCTATGTCGATACTCCAGGTATTCACACCAATCAGGATCGAGCTATTAATCGCGTAATGAATCGATCTGCTTCGAGCGTGATTGCCGATGTGGATATGGTGGTTTTCGTGCTGGATAGATTTGAATGGAGTGAGGCTGATGAATATGTGGCTCGACAATTAAGCCAGTCGCCTGCACCAGTTTTAGTGGTTATCAATAAAGTCGATATGATTGAAGATAAAGAGGCTATTTTGCCACATATAGAATTTATCAGAGGTAAGATTAAAGCTGAACAATATATTCCACTTTCTGCCTTGCGCAAAACCAATATTGATGTGCTGGAAGATAAAATTAACACCTATATACCCGAAAACACTCATGTGTTTCCGGATGACCAGATTACCGATCGCAGCGAACGTTTTTTAGCTGCTGAAATTGTACGTGAAAAAATTACCCGCCAACTGGGTGCAGAGTTACCCTATCAGGTCACCGTAGAAATTGAAGAGTTTCGGGTTGAAAAGAAAGTTACCCATATCAGTGCGCTTATTTTGGTCGAGCGCGAAGGACAAAAGAAAATTATTATTGGCGCCAGTGGTGAAAGGCTTAAAAAAATTGGCCAACAGGCACGCGCCGATATGGAGTCACTGCTAGATTGTAAAGTAATGCTTAAAACCTGGGTCAAGGTACGAAGTGGCTGGTCCGATGATGAAAGAGCACTTCGCAGCCTGGGCTACACAGACGAGTAGCGCGCTATGCGAGTCGAGTCTGAACCCGGATTTATTCTTCACACCATTCCCTATCGCGAAACCAGCTTGCTGGTAGATATTTTTACCCAAAACTATGGCCGATTGCGCTGTGTTGCCAAAGGCTTTCGTAAGCCCAATAAAAAAGGCATAGCCAAAACCCTTTTTCCTTATACCGAGCACCATTTTCAATGGCAGGGGCGCGGTGAGTTAAAAACTTTGATTAAAGCCGATCCAGTTCAGGCGCCGGTTTTTCTTCAGCAAGAATCCCTATTTATTGGCCTTTATATCAATGAATTGCTATATAAATTATTGCATCAAAATGACCCCCACCGATCGCTGTATGATTTTTATCAACAGTTGATGACAACGCTGTCTAGCTCAGTATTAGAACAGCCAGTATTAAGACACTTTGAAATGCAGCTGCTCGAAGAATTAGGCTATGGTTTAGTGCTAGATACAGAAGCTGAAACTGGGGAGGCAGTAACCCCAGAGCATTTGTATTACTATATTCCCGATCAAGGGCTTAAACTATTACAGGATCAAACCACAAACAATGCTAATACCTTTTCCGGAGCTGATATTATAGCCCTAAGTCAGGGTGAATTTGAGCAGCAGTCAGTGCTTAGAGCGGCCAAGCAGCTAACTCGTCAGGTGATCAACTTTTACCTAGATGGCAAACAGCTCAATAGCCGCGAACTGTATCGCCAACACCTATTAAATAGCCAATAAAAGAGCAAAAAATGACCATTGCCATAGGAACAGATATTGTAGACATTAAACGTATAGCCGATGCTCTAGAGCGTCAGGGCGAAAAGTTTGTGCAGCGTATCCTTACCGAAAGTGAAATCGAAGAGTTCCGTGAGCGTGACAATTCGGTGGCTTTTTTGGCGAAACGCTTTGCCGCCAAAGAAGCAATAGCTAAAGCATTGGGCACAGGTATTGGTCGCGGCATTAGCTTTCAGCAGATGGAAGTATCACATAATCCACAAGGCGCACCACAGGTTGAACTGCAAGAAAATGCTGCTGATCGATTAAAAAAGTTGGGCGGCACTAAAGTTTTGCTCAGTCTTTCTGATGAAAAAAACTATGCTTTAGCCTATGTGGCAATTACATAAATAGTGCCCATATAGACCAAAATATTATGTTATATAACATTCCGATAGCAGTGGTTAGTGAAAAATTAGGGCACAATAGGCAGTTATTGATACCAAACTATTTTTGAGGCAAGAACATGCAGTACCCGACAATTGATCAAACAGTTGGCAATAGCCGCTTGGTGAGATTGCAGCGTATCCCCGGCAAAACCTCTAATATCATTCTTGGAAAACTAGAAGGTGATAATCCTGCTGGCAGTGTTAAAGATCGTCCTGCCATTAATATGATTAAGCAGGCGGAACTGCGCGGTGATATTAAGCCCGGTGATCGCTTGGTAGAGGCCACCAGTGGTAATACCGGTATTGCCCTAGCGATGGCATCGGCTATGTTGGGTTACAAGATCACCTTAATTATGCCGGAAAACGCCACCGATGAGCGTAAATGGGCAATGACTGCCTATGGTGCCGAGCTTATTCTAGTCAGTAAAGAAGAGGGTATGGAAGGTGCTCGCGACTTGGCCAATAATCTAGAGGCTCAGGGTAAGGGCGTGGTGCTAGATCAGTTTAACAACCCCGATAATCCTATGGCTCATGTGAACTCTACGGGTCCAGAAATCTGGCGCGATACCCAGGGTGAGATTACCCACTTTGTTAGCTCAATGGGTACTACCGGCACCATTATGGGGGTGTCTGCTTTTCTTAAATCGAAAAATTCAGACATTCAAATTGTTGGCCTACAACCTGAAGATGGCGCTAATATTCCGGGAATAAGACGCTGGCCTAAAGCCTACCTGCCAGGCATTTTTGATGATGCCAATATAGATACAGTAATGGATATATCGCAGGCGGTAGCGGAACAAACTATGATTAGATTAGCCCGCGAAGAGGGTATCTTTGCTGGGGTATCTTCCGGTGGTTCGGTTGCCGCGGCACTAGAGATTAGTAAGCAAGTCGAAAATGCCGTTATTGTGGCGATTATCTGCGATCGTGGTGATCGCTATCTATCTTCTGGGTTATTTGCCTAGGATTTATATTACGCCTGAGGTTATTGTCTATGCCAAAGCAGTATTCAATAAAAGATTTACGCTACCTAATGGCGCGCCTGCGAGACCCTGAAATCGGTTGCCCTTGGGATATAAAGCAATCCTATGCCACTATCGCCTCTCATACGGTTGAAGAAGTGTATGAGGTGGTGGATGCCATTGAGCGCAATAATCTTAGTGATTTAAGTGAAGAGTTAGGGGATTTATTGTTTCAAATTATTTTCTATTGTCAGTTGGCAGAAGAGCAGGGCGAATTTGATTTTGATACAGTTATCAACCATATCACTTCTAAATTGGTAAGACGCCATCCGCATGTGTTCCCTGATGGCACCCTTGAGTCTTCAAGAGAGGGTGCTTCTATTGATGAACAGCAAATTAAACAGAATTGGGAAGCGATAAAACAGCAAGAGCGTCAACAAAAAGGCAATAGCGGTATTTTAGATGATGTACCCAATGCCTTGCCAGCACAAATACGTGCCGCCAAGTTACAAAAAAGGGCGACTAATTATAATTTTGACTGGCCCAATACCGACGGTGTAATGGATAAGGTTAAGGAAGAGCTTGCCGAGTTACAGCAGGAGGTCGATAGCGGGGACAAAACGCGCCAAGAGGAAGAGCTGGGTGACTTGATGTTCGCCTGTGTTAATTTGGCGCGACACCTATCCATTGACCCGGAAAGAGCCCTAGCTAAAACCAATAATAAATTTGTGCGCCGCTTTGAGTCCATGGACGCAGAATTAGATTTAAAAAATAATAAAAATCTTGATATCGATACTCTTGAGCAGGCTTGGCAAAAGGCCAAAAAAGCTGAACATTAAATCTTATTTAGGACATCTCTAAGGATTGTACTTGAGGTATGTGATGTATAGGAAAAATATATAATCTCAACACCACATTTATTAAAGTCCTTTTCTATTTGATTCCATTTTTCGGTGCCTTTCCAATCATTACCAACAAACATTAGATCAAATTTAAGATTATTCCATGCCTCTATTTTGTCATAATTAGTCTGTGGAACCACTTCATCCACAAATTTAATTGATTCAATAATTTCCATTCTTTCTGTGAATGGAATAACCGGCTTTTTATTTTTTGCTGATAGCGCTAGATCATCAGTAGTAATGCCAACAATAAGATAGTCACACTCTAATTTTGCTCGCTTTAATATATTGAGATGACCTATGTGGAATAGATCAAAGACGCCTGTTGTATAGCCGATTTTTTTCATAGCAGTATAAGGTGCTCATTTATTTTTTAGTAAATAATCTACGATTCTTTCGCTAGCTTTTCCATCGAGACAACCCGCCATTTTATTGGCGTAATGTAATCTTTGCTCAGAAAGAGATGCAGGATCTCGCAACTGTTCTCTAATATAATTTTTGAGCATTTTATAGGAGTCTGAGCGAACTGCAACGTTAGAGTATTGATTGTAATCTTTATCCATACGCTGTTTGTACCGATAAGAAAATATCCCTCTATAATTCCAGCGCAATTTAAGAAAGTTACACCAAATTACCGGTTTATCTAAAGCGGCAAATTCAATAATTGCCGATGAAGCATCACTTATTAACAGATCCGCTGTTGCCATAAAAGGCACTAGTGAGTAGTCATCTGCTTTTGCCAAATAGACATTATCATAGGTAGACCAATGCTCAAGTAATTGGCGTTGTTTTCTATATTTCTCTTTGCTTAAAGAAAAATAATGTGGCTTGATCATTATATTAAAGTCTTGAAAATCTTCTGGGAATTTTTTTGGAAATTTTTCAAGACTGCTGGGATAAAAAGTAGGGGCGTATACAATCGTTTTTTTATCCGCATCTAAATTGAGGCTTTCTAAGTCAAACCCAGATATATTGCCATTGATGATAGGGTCTAATTTACAAAACCCTACATTGACAAATTTATTATCAGGGTACATTTTTTTAAGACGATTTGTTCTATATTCTCCCTCGACAAACCTGACCGTGGTCGGAGTGCTCGACTTTGTGTAGTAGCTTGCTTTTGGGCCGATGCCATGACCAAGTTGAATAGATTTACTGACTTTGTGAACTTTATCGAGATGGGGGAAGGTGTTACCAAAAAATATCCAATCAGATTTTTTGGTTTGATAGAACTGATTGGCCTCAGATTGGTTATTAACCCAGATATGATTTAAATTTTCTTGTTCAATAATCTTTTCTAAGATGGGGTTAAATTTACCCTTGTAGATTATAAATGTCGTTTTGATTTTCCCTCTTTTAACAAGCTCATGATGAACTGGTAGGTATTGCGGCAAATAGTAGAGTTCTTGCACATCAAAAAAAACATTCATTACATTATTTATTATTTCACTGAGTTCCTGACTATGATAACTCATAGGGTTGTATATTAAACCTGATTTTTTTGTAGCGAATGTGGATGATTTTTATCGGATTGTTGCGCAACAGCCCACTGAATGCTATTTTTGCGATCTTGGCTTGTTTGGCCTGCTTAATCGGTGTATTGTGCACGCCCCTTTGCATGGCTTAATGGCCCACATTTACTGAATAGCTTACAGGATAATAATTAATGCGGTTAATTTTACTAGGTCCCCCCGGCGCAGGAAAAGGCACTCAGGCACAGTTTATTTCTGAGAAATATGCTGTTCCACAGGTCTCTACTGGCGATATGCTAAGAGCTGCTATTAAAGCTGGGACTGAGTTAGGCAAAAAAGTAAAAGACGTTATGGATTCTGGTGCACTAGTGTCAGATGAATTAATTATTGCCTTGGTAGAAGATCGTATTCAGCAAGCAGACTGCGTCAATGGCTTTTTACTCGATGGCTTTCCGCGGACAATACCTCAGGCACAGGCATTAAAAGATGCAGGTATTTCTATCGATTTTGTGGTTGAAATTTCGGTTGATGATGACCAGATTGTGTCACGCCTAAGTGGTCGTCGAGTGCATGAGGGCAGTGGTCGTGTTTATCATGTGGAGCACAATCCGCCGCAAACAGCCGATCAAGATGATGTTACCGGTGAGTCGCTGATTCAGCGAGAAGATGATCGTGAAGAGACTATTCGCAATCGCCTTGAGGTCTACCATAATCAGACTGAACCACTAGTGGCTTTCTATACAGATCTAGCTAATTCATCTAAGCAATCACCGGCGTTTAAAACGGTTGATGGTCTCGGTCAGTTGGACGAGGTTCAGGCACGTATTGTCAGTGCGCTAAGCTAACCAGCTATTTTCTAAATCTATTATGCGATTAAACCCTGGGTTAGGTATACTCGGGGTTTTATTTTAATTGGGTTTTAAAACAGGCTTATTATGACCACAATTCTGGCGGTTGATACATCTACTGAAGCCTGTTCTGTCGCGCTTCAAATTGGCAGTGAAACCATTGCCAAATTCGCCGATGAGCCACGCTCCCATTCCCGTTTATTAATGCCTATGGTGCAGCAAGTTTTAGCTGAGGCCGAAATTAAGGTTAATCAGCTAGATGTCATAGGTATAAGCATAGGGCCGGGGTCCTTTACCGGTTTACGTATTGGCTTTGCCGCAGTACAGGGTATGGCTTATGGCGCTGATATCCCAGTGGCGCCTGTATCTACCCTAGAATTGCTGGTGGCGACCTATGGGCGTCAAGAAAACCCTCAGCCGAGTGAAATAATGGCACTGCTGGATGCACGAATGTCTGAATTTAATGTGGGTAGATACCAGTTGGATATTAATGAGCAGATTGTTGCCCTAGAAACCGATCAATTAATGACTGCTGAGCAAGTTGTAGAGCTTTGAAAAGCCAACAAGCCAAGCGCTATTATTGGTGATGCTGGTAACCTATTTGAATCCGCGCCGCAGTATGCTGAGCTATTTACCCATATTTACCCCAATGCCATCGATTTACTGCCGATGGCTGCGCACCAGCTAACCGATGGTTTAGCGGTTAATATAGAAACCGTGGATTTGGTCTATTTGCGCGGCACCGAAGCATGGCAAAAAAGAAAACGCCTAAAAACAATAGAGCAAGGGGCTAACTAATGGATTTTATACAGGCATTTTGGCTAGCGGTGGTTCAGGGATTAACCGAATTTTTACCCATATCTAGCTCTGCTCATCTTATTTTACCCTCGGCTATTTTAGGTTGGCAGGATCAGGGTTTAGCCTTTGATGTGGCGGTGCATGTGGGCTCATTAATTGCCGTGCT
This sequence comes from uncultured Porticoccaceae bacterium, assembly GCA_965662525.1. Lineage (GTDB taxonomy): Bacteria > Pseudomonadota > Gammaproteobacteria > Pseudomonadales > Porticoccaceae > HTCC2207. The sequence goes on along the minus strand of CBFIHQ010000016.1, from coordinate 17,222 downwards.
TGCCTACTTTAAAAAGGATGTGGCGAAATTAATTCATTCTTGGATTGGCGCGACCTTCTTAGGGCGTGGCAGTAACGCCGAAAGCCACATGGCATGGTTTATAATTATGGCGACGGTGCCTGCGGCGTTAGTTGGGTTATTAGCCGGCGGTTTTATTGAATTACATCTGCGCTCCATTGCCGTAATTGCGACTACAACTATTGTTTTTGGTCTGTTATTGGGTTGGGTCGATTGGCGTGTTCGTGGAGCTAAAACACTGCAAAATCTAACTTGGAAATCAGCCTTAATTATTGGCTTAGCACAGGCGCTTGCGCTGATTCCCGGAACCTCAAGATCGGGTATTACTATCACTGCCGCCTTGGCGCTGGGCTTTGATCGCAATTCAGCCGCGCGATTTTCATTTTTATTGGCTATTCCGATAATTACTTTAAGCGGTGGTTATCAGACACTACAACTAATGGCTGAGTCATCAGTGCCTTGGCTTGAAATTGCCTTTGGCACAGTGGTTTCAGGGATTACCGCCTATCTATGCATCCATTACTTTCTGCGCCTAGTAGATAAGATAGGTATGATGCCATTTGTTATTTATAGATTGCTTTTGGGTGTTGTTTTAATTCTTATATACAATGGTATTGTCTAGATTCGGATACAGATTTTTACAGGAACCAGCATGGATCAAACAGAAAACCAATTTAACCAACAGCTATGCGCCTTTTTAGATGCATCGCCAACGCCATTTCATGCGGTTTCATCTATGGTGGCTCTGTTAGCTGAGGCGGGGTTTACTGAGTTATCTGATGAGCAAAATTGGTCGCTAAAGGCAGGTGGAAAATATTATGTGGTGCGCAATGGTTCTTCTATTGTTGCCTTTGTTGCCGGTTCTGAAGCAGTGTCTAAAGCGGGTGTAAGAATTGCCGGGGCCCATACTGATAGCCCCTGCCCAATGTTAAAACCTCAACCCGAAATCGAGAAGGGTGGTTTTTCCCAGTTGGGGGTGGAGATCTATGGCGGTGCGCTACTCAACCCTTGGTTTGATCGTGATCTTTCCATTGCTGGACGGGTAGTTTACAAAGATGCCAACAAGAAATTAAAGCAAACATTGGTTAATTTTAAACAGCCAGTGGCGACAATCCCCAGTTTGGCGATTCATTTAGATCGCAACGCCAACAAAGAGCGCACAATTAATCCGCAGACCGATATTCCTCCCATAGTAAAGCTAAATTTGGGCAATCAAAAGAACCAGAGTTTTAGGGATATTTTGCAACAGCAGTTTTTAACCAAACAGGATCAGGTGCTAGATTTTGAACTCTGTCTATACGATACACAACCAGCGGCGATAATAGGGCTAGAGCAAGAGTTTTTAGCCTCTGGGCGATTGGATAACCTCTTAAGCTGTTTTGTCGCTATTCAGGCACTGATAAAGGCCGATGGCAGCCAAACCTGTATTGTCGCCTGTAATGACCATGAGGAAGTAGGCAGTGTTTCAGCTGTAGGTGCCGATGGACCCTTTTTAGAATCGATTATTGCAAAAATTGCCGCTAATGAATCCAGTTCATTAGATATCAGTGCGGTAATGGACAAGTCGCTATTAATTTCCTGTGATAATGCCCATGCCGTGCATCCAAACTATATGGATAAGCACGATGCCGGACATCTTCCCAGTATTAATGGTGGGCCGGTGATTAAAACCAATGTAAAACAGCGCTATGCTACCAATAGCGTTACCTCAAGCCGCTTTAAACAGCTGTGTGAACAAGCCAATGTGCCCGTGCAACAGTTTGTGTCACGCGCCGATATGGGCTGTGGCAGTACCATAGGCCCAATTTCCTCCTCGCGTCTCGGCGTAGCAACCATCGATGTGGGTATACCCCAGCTAGCCATGCATTCCTGCCGCGAACTCGCCGGATCCAAGGATCCAATGAGACTGACTATGGTGCTAAATGCATTTTTTAGTACTACCGAACCTATGGGTTGTGATTGGGTTTAGCAAGACAAACCAGATAAAGGTTGAGTAACTGAGTAGAACCCTTAATATAGCCTGCTATATCCATATAAAAGATTTTTTATGAGCCAGAAAAGAGTTTTAACCGGCATTACCACTTCCGGAACCCCGCATTTAGGCAACTATGTTGGCGCTATTCGCCCCGCGATTGAGGCGAGTCGCGATCAATCTGTGGAATCATTTTTCTTTTTAGCGGATTACCATGCGCTGATTAAGTGCCAGGATGCCGATGCCGTGCATCAGTCTTCTTTGGAAATTGCTGCGGCTTGGTTGGCGCTTGGCTTGGATCCTGATCAGGTGGTGTTTTATCGTCAGTCGGATATTCCTGAAATTGCCGAGTTGAATTGGTTTTTGACCTGTATGACGGCCAAAGGTCTGATGAACCGCGCCCATGCCTACAAGGCGGCGGTGCAGGCGAATCAGGAAGCGGGTGAGGATGATGATCTAGCCATCACGATGGGTTTATTTAGCTACCCAACATTAATGGCCGCGGATATTCTGATGTTTAATGCCAGTGATATTCCTGTGGGTCGCGATCAGATTCAGCATGTGGAGATGGCGCGGGATATTGCCCAGCGATTTAACCATCATTATGGCGAGCATTTTGTTTTGCCCAGCGCTGTGGTGGATGACAATGTGGCGGTGTTGCAGGGGCTTGATGGGCGCAAGATGAGTAAGAGTTATAACAATACTATTCCATTGTTTTTAACAGAGAAAAAACTCAAGAAGCATATTAATAAGATTAAGACCAATTTGCTGGAGCCAGACGAGCCTAAGGATACAGACGATTCTGCAGTATTCCAGCTGTGGCAGGCCTTCGCTACTGAGCAACAAACGGCAGAGATGCGTCAGCAGTTTGCCGATGGTATTGCTTGGGGTGAGGCGAAAAAGCAGCTATTTGAATTAATTAATGACCAACTTCAAGCGCCGCGCGAGCGTTATAATCAGCTGATTGAAAACCCCGCTGAGGTAGAAAAAGTTCTTCAGCAGGGGGCTGAAAAGGCCCGTCTGCATAGTGCTGCTTTACTGGCTGATGTGCGCAAAGCGGTGGGAATTCGTCCGCTCGGATAAAACTTCTCCTAAACCCGGTTAAAAATGCTTTCTGCTAGTGAGATATTATCCATTTCACTGTATAATACGTATCATTAATAACCAGTTTTGTAATAATTCCACGCCAATAGATAACGGAGACTTTAATGAGTCAGCTCAGAGTTTTTGCACTTGTAATCACTACCCTTTTTACTATGGTTGCCTGTAGCGGCCAAGATGGCTCGATTGAGCTTACGGATAATCAGAAAAACCTTGTTGCCGAGCGCATTGCACCCCATGGTGCTGTGGTAATGGCGGGGCAGGCAGTGGTTTCGGCTGTTGCTTCTGCGGTTCGCACTGGCGAATCAATCTATGCAAGCAACTGTCAGGCCTGTCATAATTATGGGGTTGCTGGTGCACCGAAAACAGGTGATGTGGCGGCTTGGGCTGATCGCCTTACCAAGGGTATTGAAACGGTTTATGCCAATGCCATCAATGGTATCGGCGCTATGCCTGCTAAGGGTACTTGCATGGATTGTAGCGATGATGAAATTATCGCAACAATCGACTATATGCTTGAGAATAGCCAGTAGTTAATTTTAGTTTGCATATAAAAAACCCGCTTTAATAGCGGGTTTTTTATTATCTGTAGTTTAGCTATTTAGGTTTTTAGCTAGTGAACAGAGGGCTTGGATTCATCGAATATCTCATTGATATCGGCCTGATTAAACTGATAATTCTGACCACAGAATTCACAATTTACTTCAATTAAATCCTGTTCTTGGAGTATTTGATTCACTTCATCAAAGCCTAATGAAATCAGCATTTTTGCTGTTCTTTGCTTGGAGCAGCTACAGAAAAACTGCAAAGCTTCTGGATCATATAGGCGCACCTGTTGTTCATGAAAAAGTCGATACAACTGCTCTTCATGATCCAACTCTAGTTGTTCTTCAGCTTTTAGGCTTTCAAGTAATAAGCTAAGGTGTTGCCAGTTATCTTGTGCCTGTTCATCGTCGCTACTATGGGGCATTTCTTGGATTAAAATACCAGCGGCGGTGGTTTGGTTGGCAGCTAACTTTATCTTAGTGCTTAACTGCTCTGATTGAGCAAAGTAATACTCTAGGCATTCGCTAAGACTATCTTTATCCAGGGGTACTAGACCTTGATAGCGCTCGCGACCCTCTGGCTCGATAGTAATTGCTAATGTGGCTGAACCCAATAGGCTTTTAAAATTTTCTTCGCTACCTATGTTGTGATAATCGCCTCTAACAATACCGCGCAACTGCGTATTATTACTGCACTCTGCCATAAGGGATGTAATTGCACCCTGTCCTATAGCCTGAATGCTAACTATGCCGTTAAATTTTAAAGTGGCACTTAACAGACTGGCTGCGGCGAGAAATTCACCAAGAATAGCGGTGACAACAGGTGGATAATTTTGGCGCTGTTGAATTGATTGAAAGCTTTCACTCAGGGTAGTCACTTCGCCACGAATATGAGTGTCGTCGAATAGGAAGCGTTGTCGGGTATCTAGTGATTTCATGCCGCGCATTCTACAAAATTATGCCATCGAATGCATAATAGATTATAGGAAATAGCTATTTATTTTAATCGCCGCGGATAAAGCGGTGGATTTGGCGACGCTGTTTTTTATTGGGTTTTTCATGCTGGGGTAGACTGCTGTTAAGCGCCTTGCGCTCGGCAATTATCGTCTCTCTAGCGGCAATACTAGCTTTGGTTTCTTGATACAGTGCTTGTGCCTGCGGGGCGCCGCGGCGTTGATCGGATAGGGCAACCACCTCGACGATTTTTTCATCAAAGCCTTGGCGTATAGTTAAGGTGACGCCAGCTTCTAGCGTTCGACTGGGCTTGGGTTTTTGACCATCAACCTGTACCTTGCCATTTTCTATAGCATTTTTTGCTAGGGCGCGAGTTTTGAAGAATCGCGCTGCCCATAACCATTTATCTATCCGTACCTTATCCATTTGAGTTTCCTGTAAATAGAGCCAAGTAATTTTCAACCATGGGATATTTACTGTCGGCTTGGCGCAATTGGCTACTAATAGGCTCTTTTATACTTAACAAATGTTTGATACCAAATTGTTGCGCCGAATCTAACACGGCTTCAGAATCGTCAATAAATACCGTGGTATCTGGGTTAAAATCAATCTTCCCTTGAAGACAATGCCAGAATTTCTGTTGCTCCTTGGCCGCTTGGTAATCATGGGATGAAATCACCTCATCAAGCAGTGGTTCAATCTTACAGTTAGCAAACTTAAGTTGAATGCTAGGGCGATCGGAGTTGGTAATTAGAATGCGTTTTTTCAGCATGTCACCAAGCTGATTAAGGAATTCTAATGCCTGGTCGCGCTCAGAAATTAGATGCTTAATATCTTCTTGAGCTTTAATAATATTGAGTTGAAATTGATCGGACCAATAGTCGGTGGAGTACCACTCAAGCTGGCCTTGCTTTTCTTCAAGTCTTGACGCGATGTAACGGGTTATTTCACTGAGGTCTGCATGGTGAATTTGGCAGTATTTTTTAGGTAGATGGACAGTCCAAAAATGGTAGTCAAAATGTAGGTCAAGCAATGTACCATCCATATCGAGTAGCACTGTATCAATACTATCCCAATCTATATGAATGGAAGGATTGCTCAAAATAGATCCTCTGGCAATGGTTCCTCTCCAGTGGAGGGCTGTGTTCCTTTGGTAATCGATTGAGGGACAGTTTCTGTGGTAAAAAACTCATAAATCCCTGGTTGATTGGGAGCGACGCGACTGCCAGTTTTGGGGTTAATCTTAACGCTAACAATGCCGGTGGGTTGTGGCAAATTTGTCTGCGGCTTATCTTTGAGTGCTTCAGCCATAAAATTAATCCAAATGGGTAGGGCTGCCGAGCCGCCATATTCATTGCGACCCAACTGAGCATAATCATCAAACCCTACCCATGCGGTAGCTACCAAGTGCGATGAATAGCCAGAGAACCATGCATCTCGCGGGCCATTGGTGGTTCCGGTTTTACCACCAAGATCATTGCGCTTAAGCTTTTTGGCCTTTCTGCCAGTACCTCTCTGAATCACATCTTTTAGCATGGAATCAATTAAAAATGCTGTGGGAGCATTAATAGCGCGTTGCGCTGAGATGGTTTCCGCTTGAGGATGATTGCGCAGCGTTTGACTAATAAGCTGGAAATGATCTTTTTCAGAATCAGGGATCGATTCTTCTGCCAGGGTATCCAATAACTGTTCCAGTTCTGAATCTATTTGTTCGGCAGAGAAACCATCTGTTTGTTCAGTAGCAACTGTCTCAATGCAGGGGTTGCATGCAGTTTCAGGCTTGGCTTCAAAAATAATATTGCCATCGCGATCAATAACTTTATCCAAAATATAGGGCTGCACTAAAAAGCCGCCATTAGCAAAAATAGTATAGCCGCGAGCGACATTCATAGGGGTTAAAGCATGGCTGCCTAAGGATAAGGACAAATCTGCCGGCATATCGCCTGTTTCAAAGCCCAGCTTTTGCAACCCCTGTAATGTGCGATCAATACCCATGCGCCTCACTAGTCGAATAGACACTAGGTTACGCGATCGGTAAAGCGCTTCACGAATTCTGGTAGGACCATAGAATTTGCCACCATCATTTTCTGGTCGCCATACATCTTCAAGCTTACTGTCATTGAATACCACGGGGGCGTCATTCACTGTAGATGCTGGAGTAAAGCCATTTTGCAAAGCGACTGTGTATATAAATGGTTTAAAGCTAGATCCGGGTTGCCTTGCCGCTTGGGTCACACGATTAAAACGACTTTGGCGATAATCAAAGCCACCGACCAGGGCTTTAATTCCACCTTCTTTTGGCGATAGGGCAACCATAGCTGCTTGGGCAGTTGGCAGTTGCGCAAGCTGAACAAAGCCTTGTTGCTTCTTGATGCGAATTAAATCGCCCACTTGAAAAATATCATGGGCAGACTCAATAGGCGCTGAACGTTGATTTGCCGTTTTAAATAGGCGTAAATTTTCCAGGCCATTAGCCCAGTTAAGCGGTAATATCTGCCCCTGACTATCGATGATTGTTAGGTGGTCATCGGCGACGAAGTTAACAATAGCTGGCTCAAGTTCGCCATAGCTTCGTGCATCATCGAGCGCTAACTGCCAATCTTCTTCAGCCAGAGCTGGCTGTTCTACACCACGATAGCCATGGCGATTGTCGTAGGCAATTAATCCAGCTTGAACCGATTGCGTAGCCTTGGCTTGCAATCTGGAATCAATAGTAGTTATCGCGGTATAGCCCTCTGTGTAGGCTTTAAGGCCATACTTTGCAATAACTTCTTGGCGTACCATTTCGGCAGCATAGGCGCCGTCAATTTTGGCAATTGAGCCATGGTAGCTAGCCTTATCTTGTTCCTTGATCGCCACTTGATATTCACTTTTACTGATTTTCTTTAGGCTGAGCATGCGCCCAAGAATCCAGTCTCTTCGTTGAAGTGCTCGCTGTGGATTAGCTATGGGATTGTATTTGGACGGCGCTTTTGGCAGTCCGGCAATCATGGCCATTTCTGCCAGTGTTAATTGATCGAGATTTTTACCATAATATACCTGTGCGGCCGCACCGACGCCGTAAGCTCTATTACCCATATAAATCTTATTGGTGTAGAGGGATAATATTTCTTCTTTAGAAAGCTCTTCTTCAATTCTAAAGGCTAGTAAAATCTCATTAAATTTGCGGGTAAATTCCTGACGCTTGCTAAGAAAGAAATTGCGCGCCACCTGCATGGTAATGGTGCTTCCACCACTGCGGATTGAGCCGGTAGTGATTAACTCCATTGCCGCTCTGGCAAGGCCGGATACAACAATGCCACCATGTTTAAAAAAGCTATCATCCTCAGCTGCTAAAAAGGCATCGACCATGGCTGGGGGTATTTGATTAAAGTTGACCGGTGAACGTTTTTTTTCACCAAATTCAGCAATAATTTGTAAATCTTCGGAGTAAACCTTGAGTGGAATCTGTAACTCAACGCGCTTGAGCTCCTCGACTGAGGGGAGTTTGGGGCTAAGGTATAAAAATAGACAAGATGCTAGTATAAGAAAACCGCCCACACCAAGAACTGTGAGGGTAAGTATGCCTTTTATTAATTTTTTATGTCTTTTATGCAAGGTCTACAGACGCCAAGGTTTCTTCCAGTGTATTATAGAGCCTATAGGCGCTGTTTTGTATTATTTGTTTTTGTATGTCAAATTACTCGATTCACTTTAGGGTCCATTCATGGGTAGTGGGTTTGATAAGTGCCATGAGATTTATTCTTGGTGTAATGGCTAAAAGTAATAATCTTTATAATCAGTGCTGTGATTAACCAACCGGTTTTAAATTTAATATGAATGAACAACATATTTTCTTGGTAGGCCCCATGGGTGTGGGGAAGACCACTGTAGGCAAGCAATTGTCTGGCTTATTGCATCGACCTTTTGTCGATGTGGACGCTGAGATTGAGTCTCGATGTGGCGCCGATATTCAGTGGATATTTGATATGGAAGGTGAGAAGGGCTTTCGTGAAAGAGAGTCAAAAGTGCTCGAAGATATTATTGCGAACAACCCCAGTTCGGTAATTGCAACCGGTGGCGGTGTTGTATTGTCAGCTAAAAACCGACAGCTGCTTCATGTCAATGGTCAGGTGATATACCTTTCTGCGTCTAAGGAGCAACTTTATGAAAGAATGCGCCGAGACAAATCTCGGCCGCTATTACAGGTTGAAGACCGTGAAAAGGTTATTAATCAGCTGCTTGAAGTGCGCGATCCCCTGTATCGAGAAGTGGCTGATGTTGTTTTTTCTTCAGAGGGTGGATCTGCGGCAAGAGTTGCTAAGATATTATTGGACGAATTATCAAAGCATTGATAATTTATTTGACCCAAGCATAATATAAATCCACAACTTAACTGGTAAGAGTGTTACTTAAGATGAGCAAGCTAAACAATAGCCCTTCAACGGCACAAATAAATGTCGAACTTGAAGACCGTAGCTACCCAATATTTATTGGTTCGGGGCAGATGGCGGCTGTGGGCATATCGCGTTTTGTTCAGGGTAATAAGGTACTTATTGTTACCAATACAACCGTAGCAGATCTTTATCTTTCTAAGCTTGAGGGGCAACTAAGTGATAAGCAGGTTGACACTATCGTTTTGGAAGATGGTGAGCAGTATAAAAATCTAGACACCTTAAATAGCATTTTGACCAAGTTACTTGAAAGCAAACATGATCGTAAAACCACGCTAATTGCCTTGGGTGGCGGTGTGGTTGGCGATATCACTGGCTTTGCTGCTGCCTGCTATCAGCGGGGAGTGCCATTTATTCAGGTGCCAACAACACTTTTATCTCAGGTTGATTCTTCTGTGGGTGGTAAAACTGCAGTAAATCATCCCTTGGGAAAAAATATGATTGGTGCTTTTTATCAGCCCCAAGCAGTGGTGATTGATACTAATAGTCTTGCCACTTTGCCAGAGCGCGAGTTCAGTGCAGGTATGGCAGAGGTTATTAAGTATGGGCTAATTGCCGATGCAGACTTTTTTAATTGGTTAGAAGATAACACTTCTGCACTTAAACAGGCAGATCAGACGGCGCTAGCCTTTGCTATCGAGAGATCATGCCTTAATAAGGCTAAGATAGTCAGTGCTGATGAAACAGAGCAGGGTATTCGAGCAATCCTTAATTTAGGTCATACTTTTGGTCATGCAATTGAGACGTTTCAGAATTATTCTGGCTGGTTGCATGGCGAGGCTGTTGCTGCGGGTATGGTAATGGCTTCTGAGCTATCCATGATAATGGGTGGCCTTTCGCAATCTGAATTTGATCGAATCAAAAATTTAATTAAAAGTTGGTCGTTACCAGTAGCTCCACCACAGGATATGACGGCTGAAGATTTCAATCTTTTAATGTATAGAGATAAAAAAGTGTTAGATGGCGAATTGCGATTAGTTTTATTACGTGCTCTTGGCGATGCAGAAGTAACCAGTGAGTATTCGGTTGAAAGCTTGCAAACAGTGCTCTACAGCAATTTTACTTAGTAACAAAAGTAATTTTTTTAAAGAATTTTTACAGCTAGATAAACTATCCGTTTTCCAGTTTGCGTATAAGTGTTTGTCGAAACTGTGTCTCAAGTGTAAAATGTGCGCCTTTTCGCCCAGATGAGCTAAAACTGGGCTCAAAATCCACCTGTTAATTTTCAGAGTTTAAATATGACTCAAAGCTTATGTCGGCTTGACGATTTTAGAGATAACTGCGGTTTTGGACTTATTGCCCACACCAAAGGTAAAGCCAATCACCAGTTACTACAAAACGCTATTAAAGCACTCACTTGTATGACACACCGTGGTGGTGTAGCTGCAGATGGTAAAACAGGTGATGGCTGTGGTTTATTGCTACAAAAGCCTGACTCCTTCCTACGTGCTGTGGTCAAAGAATCTTTCGATAAAGAATTGCCAGACCTGTATGCGGTCGGCGCAATTATGCTCAATAGCAATAATGATCTTCGCGATCAGTCCAAAGCGATTATTGAAGAGGAGTTATCAGCTCAAGGTCTTGAAGTTATTGGTTGGCGTGAAGTGCCAACTGATGATAGCTGTCTTGGTCCGATTGCGATTGAATCTCTCCCTACTTTTGAACAAGTTTTTGTTGCGCCTGGCAAGATCACTGAGCAAAATATTTTTTCCGCTAGACTTTATATGGGTCGTCGCAAAGCTGAAAACCGTCTTGAAAATGATGATACTTTTCATATTGCCAGCCTAGGCATTAATGTCCTTAGCTACAAAGGCTTGATGATGCCGGTTGATTTACCACAATTTTATACTGATTTGGCAGACCCTCGTCTCGAAACTGCTATCTGTGTATTCCACCAGCGTTTCTCTACTAATACTATGCCTAAATGGCCACTAGCTCAGCCATTTAGAATGCTTGCACACAATGGTGAGATCAATACTATTGTTGGCAATAGAAACTGGTCTGTGGCTCGAACGCCTAAATATAAAACGCAACTATTACCAGACTTAACTGAGGCGGCACCGCTAGTGAATCGCACTGGTTCTGACTCATCTAGCCTTGATAATATGCTAGAGATGTTGGTTACAGGTGGTATGGATTTACATTTAGCTGTTCGCGCACTAGTGCCACCAGCTTGGCAGAATGTTGAAGATATAGACCCGGATCTGCGTGCATTGTATGACTATCTTTCAATGCACCAAGAACCTTGGGATGGTCCGGCCGGATTAGTAATAACCGATGGTAGATTTGCTGTCTGTACCCTAGATCGAAATGGCCTGCGCCCATCGCGCTGGGTAATGACGGATGATGATGTAATTACCGTAGCCTCTGAAGTTGGCGTCTATGACTATGCCCCTGAATCTGTAGTAGCCAAAGGTCGATTGGGGCCGGGTGATATTCTGTCTATCGATACAGAAAAGGGACAGATAATGTTCCGCGACGAGGTTGAAACTGAATTAGCCGCTCGCAACCCTTATAAACAATGGTTGAGAGATGGGCACTTCTCTATTGCATCAACCTTCGATATGGATAGCATTGAACTTGAAGGTACGTTGTCCCGCGAGCAGATTCGCACCTATATGAAGATGTTCCAAGTGTCTTTCGAAGAGAGAGATCAGGTATTGCGCCCGCTAGCTGAAGGCGGTCAAGAAGCTACTGCATCTATGGGTGATGATACTCCAATGGCAGTGCTTTCATCCAAGCATCGCAATGTGTTTGATTACTTCAGGCAGCAGTTTGCTCAGGTTACTAACCCACCAATTGACCCCCTAAGAGAATCTATTGTGATGTCTCTGGGCGTTGAATTGGGCCGTGAGGGTAGTATATTTGAAGAAAAAGCTGATTTAGCTTGCCGTATTGGCCTTTCAAGCCCAGTGCTTTCACCGAAAAAGTACTATGCGCTCAAGGCCAACGAATTCGAAGAGTTTCCTGTACAAAAATTTGATCTTAACTTTGATCCAGCAGAAGAGGATTTATCTTCAGCTATAAAGCGAATCTGTTCCGAAGTTGAAGCCGCAGTTAAATCTGGCGTTTCAGTATGTATTCTTTCTGACCATGATATCGCAAAGCCGAAATTACCTATTCATATTCTACTTGCAGTGGGTGCGGTGCATAACCACTTAACCGTTAATGGGCTTCGCTGTGATGCCAATATTGTGGCAAGCACCGGTTATGCAAGAGATTCACACCAAATTGCTACGCTGATAGGCTGTGGTGCTTCACTAGTGTATCCATACCTAAGTTATCACGTATTATGTGATCTTATCAGCAGTGGCGAGACCCTAGTAGATGTAGATACTGCGTTTAGACATTACCGTAAGGGTATTAATAAAGGCCTATTAAAAATCCTCTCTAAGATGGGTATTTCTACTATTGCCTCTTACCGTGGTGCATTGTTATTCGAAGCAGTGGGACTTAGTGAAGAAATTATTGATCTTTGCTTTCCAGGATTAACTAGCCGAATTCAAGGTGCTAGTTTTGTCGATTTCCAGCAGGATCAGCTTGAGTTGAGTCAAACTGCATGGAAAATGCGTAAACCGATTAATCAGGGTGGTCTCCTCAAATACGTTCATGGCGAGGAATACCACGCTTATAATCCTGATGTAGTTCAGACCATGCACAAAGCTGTGCAGCATGATGACTACAGTGCATGGTTAGACTATGCTGCACTGGTTAATACCCGACCCGCTGCGGCACTTCGCGATCTATTAAAGCTTAAAGATGATGTTAAGCCGATTGATATAAGTGAAGTTGAATCCTATTCAAATATTGTTAAGCGTTTTGATTCTGCAGGTATGTCACTAGGTGCACTATCACCAGAGGCACATGAATCATTAGCTGAGGCAATGAATGGTCTTGGCGGTCGATCTAATTCAGGTGAAGGCGGTGAAGATCCATCTCGCTATGGCACCATTAAGTCATCGAAGATCAAACAGGTTGCTTCAGGTCGCTTTGGGGTTACTCCAGCTTATCTAAGAAGTGCCGAAGTGATTCAGATTAAAGTGGCTCAGGGCGCTAAACCCGGTGAAGGTGGTCAGCTTCCTGGTGGTAAGGTCAATGATCTAATTGCGCGATTGCGCTATTCAGTGCCAGGGGTAACACTTATATCACCACCGCCACACCATGATATCTATTCCATTGAGGATTTGGCGCAGCTGATCTTTGATTTAAAACAGGTTAACCCCGATGCGCTCATCTCGGTCAAACTAGTATCGAGACCCGGTGTGGGTACAATTGCTGCCGGTGTAGCCAAGGCTTATGCTGACCTTATTACCATCTCTGGTTACGACGGCGGTACTGCGGCAAGCCCTGTTAGCTCGATCCGTTATGCCGGTTCGCCTTGGGAGCTTGGCCTAACCGAGACCCACCAAACACTGCGTGCCAACGATTTGCGTGACAAGGTTCGAGTTCAGACTGATGGTGGTTTAAAAACCGGTTTAGACGTTGTTAAAGCAGCTATCCTAGGTGCAGAGAGCTTTGGTTTTGGTACCGGCCCTATGGTTGCCCTTGGGTGTAAATACCTGCGAATTTGTCACCTTAATAACTGTGCTACTGGTGTTGCTACGCAGAATGATCGTCTGCGAAATGACCACTATCGCGGCACTGTTGCCATGGCAACTAACTTCTTCAAGTTTATGGCCATGGAAACACGTGAGTGGATGGCTTCATTAGGTGTTCGCTCCCTAGAAGAATTGATTGGTCGAGTAGATCTCCTTGAGTTATTGCCGGGTAAAACAAGCAAGCAGAAAAATCTTGATCTAAGCCCGTTGATTGAAGACCGTCCAGAAATAAGTCACAAGCCGCAATCTTGCGGTGTTGCGCAAAACGATCCATTTGATAAGGGCTTACTAGCCGAACAGATGGTTAAAGATATGTTGCCAGCCATTGAGTCGAAAAGTGGTGGCACTTTCGATTATGATATCTGTAACTGTGATCGTTCTATTGGTGCGCGTCTCTCAGGCGAAATTGCAGTAAGACATGGCAATGCGGGAATGAAAGATAACCCAGTAACACTTAAACTTCGAGGGGTTGCCGGTCAATCTCTGGGTGTTTGGAATGCTGGTGGGCTGAATATTTACCTCGAAGGCGATGCCAATGATTATGTAGGTAAGGGTATGTCTGGTGGTAAACTCGTACTTAGCCCGCCTACAGAAAGTGGCTTTGAAGCCAAGGCTACGCCAATTATGGGCAATACCTGTCTCTACGGTGCTACGGGCGGTTCGCTCTATGCAGCTGGTTCTGTGGGTGAGCGATTTGGTGTTCGAAACTCTGGCGCTAGAGCCGTTGTAGAAGGTGCTGGAGACCACTGTTGTGAGTATATGACAGGTGGCATTATTACTGTATTAGGTTCTACAGGGTATAATTTCGGTGCTGGAATGACGGGTGGTTTTGCTTATGTCTTAGATACGGATCGTAAATTTGTCGATCGCTTTAATATGGAGCTAATCGATATTCAGCGCGTTACTAGTGAAGCGCTTGAATCTCATCGTGGCTTCCTTATTGCAACCATTGAAGCGCATGTGCGCGAGACTGGCAGCCCATGGGCACAACATATTTTGGATAATTTTTCTGACTTTGCTTCTCAGTTTTGGCTGGTTAAGCCAAAAGCATCGAGTTTACAAAGTCTATTGGCACAAGCAAACGCTGTTTCCAAGTAAGTAAAAGATTTATAGAGACTAAGTTTATGGCAAGACCAAATAATGATTTTCAGTTTCTCGATGTAGAGCGAGTTGATCCACCCAAGCGCGATATGGATCGCAGAAAAGGTGAATTCGTCGAGATTTATGACCCGTTTAATCAGAACACAGCTGAGACTCAGTCTCATCGTTGTCTGTCTTGTGGTAATCCCTATTGTGAGTGGAAATGCCCAGTTCATAACTATATTCCCGATTGGTTGCAGTTAGTGGCTGAGGGTAATTTGTTAGAAGCCGCCGAGCTAAGTCATCAAACTAATTCACTACCGGAAGTCTGTGGACGAGTATGTCCGCAAGATCGACTCTGTGAAGGTGCCTGTACTCTAAATGATGGTTTTGGTGCAGTAACCATCGGCTCAGTGGAAAAATATATCACCGATACAGCCCTAGCTATGGGTTGGCGTCCAGATATGTCTAAAGTTGTTTGGACTGATAAAAAAGTTGCTGTTATCGGCGCTGGTCCTGCAGGCATTGGCTGTGCAGATATTCTAGTTCGCAACGGTGTAAAAGCAGTTGTATTTGATCGCTATCCCGAAATTGGTGGATTGCTTACCTTTGGTATTCCGGAGTTTAAGCTAGAAAAACATGTTATTAGTACCCGTCGTGAAGTATTGGAAGGCATGGGTGTTGAGTTCCGTCTTAATACAGAAATTGGTAAAGATATTCTGATTGATGAATTACTTGAAGAATATGATGCGGTATTTATAGGAATGGGCACCTATAACACAATGAAAGGTAACTTCCCTGGTGAAGACCTTCCCGGCGTACATGAGGCGCTTAAGTTTCTTGTAGCTAATGTAAATCGTAATCTTGGTTTTGAAAAATCAGCCGATGAATTTATAAACCTTAAAGATAAGCGTGTTGTTGTTCTTGGTGGTGGTGATACTGCTATGGACTGTAACCGAACCTCTATCCGTCAGGGTGCAACCAGTGTTACCTGTGCCTATCGTCGCGATGAAGAAAATATGCCAGGTTCTCGCAGAGAAGTTAAAAATGCCCGCGAAGAGGGTGTGGTATTTAGGTTTAATCTTCAGCCCGTCGAGATTATTAGCAACGACGATGGCGTAGTGTCTGGAGTAAAAGTTGTTTCCACTCAGATGGGCGAACCAGATGCCAACGGACGCCGCCGTGCAGAACTTATCCCCGGAAGTGAAGAAATTATTCCTGCCGATGCCGTGCTGGTTGCCTTCGGCTTTAAGCCAAGTCCACCAAGCTGGCTGAACGATGTCAAAGTCGACACAGCAGACTGGGGTGGTGTAGTTGCTCCTGAAGAGCAGACCTATGCATTCCAAACCACAAATCCTAAGGTATTTGCTGGTGGTGATATGGTTCGCGGTTCAGATTTAGTAGTAACCGCAGTATTTGAAGGTCGTCAGGCCGCTGAAGGTATCCTTGATTACTTGGATGTTTAAACTGCAATTATTTACAGATTGAGTCGTTAATGACAGAGCTTAAAAATGACCGCTTTCTAAGAGCGTTAATGCGTCAACCAGTTGATCGCACGCCGATCTGGATAATGCGCCAAGCAGGGCGTTACTTGCCTGAATACAGAGCAACAAGGTCACAGGCAGGAGACTTTATGAGTCTCTGTAAAAATACCGAGCTAGCCTGCGAAGTAACGCTTCAGCCACTAGAGCGCTTTGAGCTTGATGCAGCTATTCTTTTCTCCGATATCCTCACTATTCCCGATGCTATGGGCCTAGGGCTATATTTTGCAGAGGGTGAAGGCCCAAAGTTTCGCAAGCCGGTTCGCACGGAAAAAGATATTGAACAGCTTGAGGTTATCAATACCGCCTCTGATTTAACCTATGTGACTGATGCAGTATCTACCATTCGTCGAGAGCTTAACGGTCGTGTGCCGCTTATAGGGTTTTCTGGTAGCCCTTGGACATTGGCAACCTATATGATTGAGGGGCAAAGTAGTAGAGATTTTGCCCGCGCCAAAACCATGCTCTATACCCAGCCTGAATTACTGCATCAATTGCTTGATAAGTTAGCCTTATCAGTGATTGATTATCTTAACGCCCAGATTGCCAGTGGTGCCCAAGCGGTACAAATTTTTGATACCTGGGGCGGGGTGCTAAGCCACGCTGCCTATCAAGAGTTTTCACTGGCCTATATGCAAAAGATTGTCGCTGGCTTAAATACCCAGTCTGAGGGTCGTCAGGTGCCGGTTATTTTGTTTACCAAAGGTGGTGGCCAATGGCTGTCGGCTATGGCTGATACTGGCTGTAACTGCCTAGGTTTGGATTGGACTACCAATATAGGTGTTGCACGTCAGATAGTGGGTGATCGTGTTGCCTTGCAAGGCAATATGGATCCAGCGGTATTACGTGGAAGCGACAGCTCAATCGACGCCGAGGCAAAAACTATTCTTGAGTCATTTGGTAACAATCCAGGGCATATTTTCAATCTTGGCCATGGTATTACCCCTGATATTAATCCCGATAAGGTGAAAGTTCTGGTT
>CBFIHQ010000015.1:0-28612 GCA_965662525.1 uncultured Porticoccaceae bacterium | reverse complement strand
GATCGTAAAGTGCAGTGGGATTGGATACTTGAGGATTCATTAAAAACCTTAATAGATTTGCCGTCAATTTAGAGACAGAACAATCGTAAGTAAGACCGTATTATACCCCTTTTTTTAGGGATTCTTAATTTAAAATTTGGCGAGACATTATTTTGTTACTGCAAATACGCTTTAAAATCAACAGTCGACCTATTTTGACGCCACTAAGAATTTACAGACGTTTGAATCAAAAGATAAAGTATTGCGTATTAACACATCAGGCACTAGAGTGTGTCATCCCAAATTTGTCTCTCAATGACCAAGCGTTTTATGTTTAAGATTCACAGTGAAGAACTAACCTATCAGACTAATAGTGAAAGACTATTTGATAGCTTGCGAGATCTCCCTGAGGCAATCTGGCTTGATAGTGGCAAACCGCGTAGTATTCAAGGCCGTTTTGATATTATAACGGCATGCCCAGAGTCACTTATCGAATTCAGGAATAAGCAAGGCTTTATTACCACTGACGGTCAGACTAACCCCACCTCGAATGATTCATTCGATAGCGCTAGACAGCTACTCAATAAAATACAACCTGTCGAATCTCTGGCAGATGTGCCTTTTGCCTGTGGCCTTTTAGGCTATTTTGGCTATGACCTTGGCCGAGAAGTTGAATCTATTTCATCTGCAAACAATCCTGCTACGCAACTACCTGATTTACGCCTAGGGCTATACCTATGGAGTTTGGTGGTTGATCATAAATTAAGAAAAACCACATTATATTTTCACTCAAATTGTGAAAATGCACTGCTAGAAAAAATTCGCAACCGACTCAAAGTTTGTTTCAATAAACAGCCCAATAACTTGAGCTTTAACCTAAAGAAGCAATTTGAATCAAGCATAAGCAAACAGCGGTATAAGAACGATATTTCGCGTATCAAAGACTATATTGCTGAGGGTGACTGTTATCAGGTTAATTATGCTCAACACCTCTCCGCGCCTTATCAAGGTAATTTATGGCACGCCTATTTAAGTTTAAGAAATGCCAACCCGGCGCCCTATTCAGCTTTTTGGCAATGGGATAACCAGGCTATTCTTTCATTATCACCCGAGCGTTTTATTCAAGCAAAATCTGATAATGGCGGTATAAAAGCCCAAACTAAACCAATAAAAGGCACCGTTCTGCGGGGCAAAACAGTCGAAGAAGATCAAGAGAATGCCATAAGGCTGATCAATAGTGATAAAGATCGCGCTGAAAACTTAATGATTGTGGATCTATTGCGAAATGATCTTGGCAAAAGCTGTGTTGCCGGGAGTATTCGAGTTCCCAAGCTATTTGATCTTGAAAGTTTCCCTAATGTACATCACTTGGTAAGTACGGTGACGGGTGATCTAAAATCCGACTATTCACCACTAGATTTACTTCGGGGCTGCTTCCCTGGGGGCTCAATTACTGGCGCGCCAAAAAAACGCTCAATGGAAATCATTGATGAACTAGAACCTATTCAGCGATCAGTGTATTGCGGCAGCATTGGTTATCTATGTGCTTCCAATCAAATGGATACCAATATAGCTATTCGCACAGTAATTGCCGATAACGCAGAACTTCATTGTTGGGGCGGTGGTGGAATTGTCGCTGACTCAGATGCAGATAGTGAATATGAAGAATCCATGAATAAAATACGTCTTATTCTCGACACTCTCGAAACAACAATCAGTTAATTGCCCATTACCCGCTGATGCCAATTAGGGTCTGCTATATCACCCTCATCGTCAAGCTCAGGATAGCCAAGCTGGTGCTTTTGACAATACTTAGCCAATACCGGCTGCATCCATTCAAACAGCAGTTTTTTGAAAGTTTCAGAATCTAAACGACAGCTATCATATAAACCGGCATGCTCTCGTTGACGCCGAGCTTCACTTAGAATAATCGCCCCAGCAACACTAACGTTAAATGACTCCACCATACCCATCATTGGAACGGTAATACTATGATCTATATAGGGTTGCGCCGCATCACTAATACCCTCTAACTCTGCACCCAAAACTAAAGCGGTAGGCTGAGTAAAGTCCACCTGGCGATAATCTTTGCTATCAACGCATACATCGGCAGCCACTATCTGATAGCCCGCCTGCTTAAATTCCTCTAAGGGCTGGGTTATTTTTTTTCGCAGGGATGTTTTTACCCATTTATGAGCACCAACTGTGGTACCGGTATGGGCCCCGAAAAAGGCGTGATCAGACACCGAATGCAGTTCCATTACACCCACAGCGTCACAGGTTCTAATAATGGCAGATAAATTCTGTCCCTTAAGCACAGAATCAGTAACCACTGCCAAATCTGGCTGTCTAAGTTTAAGCACCTCAACAATCTTTGAATAACGTGCAGCTGTCACTTAGCCCCTCCTACCCCTGTTGATAAGCTAGTTTAACTTCTTCGGCTATTATTTTTACCCCTTGCTCAATCTCACTGAGATCTTGAACATAGGAAACCCGAATACATTCATGCTGATGTGGCCATTTATCATCAATGCCGGCAAAAAAGTGATGGCCAGATACCACCAAAACGGCCCTCTCTTTTAACCTCTGATAAAGCGCCTCACTGGTTATAGGCAAGCCTTCAAACCATAACCAAAGGAATATGGCCCCTTCAGGTAGATGGATTCGACAGGGTAAATCACTCATAGCCTGTTTAAATAATGCCATTACTTGCTGTGAACGCTGTTGATAAAAGGGCTGAACATATTTCTTACTAAGCTCAACTATTTCTCCTGAAGCAAATAGATCGCGGGTCAATGATGGGCCAATATTACCGCTGGCTAAATTGATCACTGTATTGGCATTGCTAAAGGCCTGTATTAGCTGCTCTTTAGCCACAACAATTCCAGTTCTTACGCCAGGCAAACCCAGCTTGGAAAGACTCAGAACAAGAATTGTATTGTTATTCCAATGCGGTTCAGCTTTGATAAAATTAATATTGGGAAATGGCACACCGTAGGCACCATCTATTATTAGCGGTATATCTGCCTGCTGTGCAATGTGATCTAAATGACTAATCTCATCATCGGTCAGTACATTAGCGGTCGGATTGGTCGGTCTTGAAACGCAGAGCGCAGCAGTTTTATCGTCAACCGCTAAATCATCAAAATTCACATGATATTTAAACTGATGATCGCCGATAAGCTCGATATCGGGTTTGCTAGCAGTAAAGAATTTTTCCGATAAACCCAAATCGTTATAGCCAATATATTCTGGGGTAAGAGGCAAGTGAATTGATTTAAAACTGCCATCCGGCATTTGCCCTGCTAAAAGGTTAAATAAAATATAGAACGCCGACTGACTGCCATTAGAAATGGCTATATTAGCCTCAGTCAAAGGCCAGCCAAATTGGTTTTTTAGCATATTGGCAATATCGCGCCTAAAGCCAAGCTCACCTTGTGGTGACTGATACACACCTGTAGTGCTATAGAGCTGCTCAGTGTTTTTGCAAAGGGATTGATACTGCACTTTAAACACTTCTTCCATTTGTGGAATTCTTGCTGGATTACCACCACCCATAAAAATCATATCGGGATTTTCATTGAGAGCGTCCCCGAGGTCTTCCATCAAGTCTACAATCCCTGAGCCACTAGTAAGCTTTTTTCCAAAAGATGATAGTTTCATTCATTAGCACCTTTCTGTTGATGGTTATCCATATATCTAAAGGTAAAATTTACTCGCTCTTGATGCATGTTTTTTACCTTGGCTAATCGGTGTTGATAAAAATCCTGAATCTTTGAACCCATTAGCAATAATGAGCCATGAGGCAAACTTAGGGATACTATCTCACCGGTTATATTATGACGCAGCTGAAAAACACGCTCTACACCTAAGCTAACTGAAGCAATAATAGGATCTTTACCTAACTCAACCTCATCGTCGGCGTGCCAATCAACACTATCACTACCATCTCGATAATAATTAACCAGCGCTCGATTGAAGGGAAAGCCGGTTTCAGTTGCTACGGACTGAGCTAAATCGGACATCCATTGTGGAAATTTTACCGCCTGCATTTGAATACCAGAATAGGTATAGGAAGTATTGGTATGATCGGCAAACCAATTTTGCAAGCGCGGAACAGCAACCTTTCTGCCAAACATTTGAATACTGTCATGGCGCCAAGGAATGGTTTTAATCGATCTAGCTAAAAGCTGATCTGCTTGATCATGCGAGAGCCATTGAGGCCAAAAGACTAATTCGGACTGATCACTTTTATCTGCAAGGGGCAATGGAATAACCTGATGATCAAATAAACTCATAGTGATAAACCCTAACTCGGGTCGCCATAAACTCTAGGTTCTATTTCTAATCTGATGGCAAATTTTTGCAACACCTGCGACCTAATTTCATCAGCTAGCACCAAAATCGACTCACCATCAGCGCCATAATTAACCAAAACCAAGGCCTGTTTGTGATGAACACCAACATCACCCTTGCGATAGCCCTTAAGCCCACAGCGCTCAATAAGCCAAGCTGCGGCGACCTTTGAGCTTGATTCAGTAAATGGGTACACAGGAATATCGGGATAGTCACAGACTAAACTATCAGCCATTTCTAAATTGATTACAGGGTTTTTAAAAAAGCTACCTACATTGGGGGTTACACTAGGGTCAGGCAGCTTACTACTTCGAATATCACAGACCGCTTGATAAATATCCTCAGGTGTTGGCATAGGGTTATCAATATGTGCCTTCAACGATGGGTATTCAAAATTAACATGAGGCACAGTATTTAAACGCAAACAAACACTACTAATAATATATTGGTCTTTTGCAGACTGCTTAAATACACTAGTTCGATAACCAAACTGACAATCTGAGGAAGAAAGTATTTTCACCGCACCAGTGCCAACCTCAACAACCTCTACAGATTGTAAAAAATCACATAACTCAACCCCATAAGCACCAATATTCTGAATAGGTGCAGCTCCCATATAACCTGGGATAAGTGCTAGATTCTCTAAGCCATACCAACCTTTGTTTAAACAGAGTCCCACCATCTCATGCCAATTTTCGCCAGCAGCAAAATGCACATCGATCTGATTTGCAGATACAGACTGGGAAGTTACACCTCGAAGGTTGATATGTAACACTAAACCAGAGATATCTGAAGCTAAAACAAGATTGCTGCCACCGCCTATGGGTGTAATCTTCAGTTTATTATTACTAGCAAAAGACAGCGCGGCTTTGAGCTGATCAATATCCTCTACACAACAGAAGTATTCAGCAATAGCAGAAATAGCCAAGCTGTTATAAGGCTTTAAATCTATAGATTCTTGGATGCTAAGATCTTTAGAAAAAGCCTTGATCATAGACGATCCTTGATCTGGCCAAGTAATCCTAAGGACGCATCTTCGATAAGATCTAACACCAAAGAGAAACCCTGATCACCGCCATAATAGGGATCAGGCACTTCAGAGTATTCAGAATAATTAGCGTTGCGACAAAAATCTAAAAATAAACCAAGTTCACCGCTATAATCCTGACAATTCATTGATTTAAGATCGGATAAGTTTTGTTTATCCATAGCCAAAATATAATCAAATTGATCAAAATCATTAT
The DNA here is from genome assembly GCA_965662525.1 of uncultured Porticoccaceae bacterium. Classification (GTDB taxonomy): domain Bacteria; phylum Pseudomonadota; class Gammaproteobacteria; order Pseudomonadales; family Porticoccaceae; genus HTCC2207. Next base: position 23,033 of record CBFIHQ010000015.1, on the reverse strand, counting down.
CATCGACCAGTCTTGCACGAAGATTATCCATTTGGTAGCCGCGATCCAGGGCGTGCTGTTGTGAACGCGGGTCTGGAGCACGACCAATATGCCAGTCACCAGTACCGCAAGAATCAACCAATATTTGATCACTTAAGCCCTGCTTATCGACCATAGATTGAAACACAGCATGGGCCGTTGGGGAACGACAAATATTACCGAGACAAACAAACAAAACTGAAATTTTTGACATAAAATATTCTTAATTTATATTTTAGATATTACTTATAAACTATTGTTTATATTACGCTAATTAGATTATTTAAATCATCTTCAGTATCCACGCCGCCAGGAACAGGTGCAGCAGCATCAGCTACATGAATAGCAATATTGTTACGCAAAAACCTAAGCTGCTCTAAAGATTCAAGACGCTCTAAGGGAGCAATATTCCATTCAATAAATTGATTGAGACAGTCCACTCTGTAAGCATAGATTCCTATATGCCTTCTTGCTAGATCAGGAACTGAATCCTGCATTATATTAAACGCATCTCGCGGCCATGGAATAGGTGCACGACTAAAATATGATGCCATTTGATTCTTGCTTACCACAACTTTGACAATATTAGGATTAATAAAGTCCTCAACCGCATCTATCGGCTCACAAAGTGTAGCAACGCCAGCATCAGTGTTAACAGCTAAATTATTCGCCACCTGATCGATTACTGCCGGTGGAATCATTGGCTCATCCCCCTGCACATTCACTACGATATGTTGCGAGCCCAAGCTGAGCTTACTAGCAACCTCTTGAAGGCGGTCTGTGCCGGACTGATGATTTTCAGCTGTCATGCAGACTTCAGCACCAAATTCGCGAACTGCTGACTCTATTCGCTGATCATCCGTTGCAATAACAACTCGATCAGCAGAACTCTTACAGGCCTGCTCCCAGACTCGCTGTATCATTGATTTACCCTTGATGTCACGCAGGGGCTTTCCCGGTAACCGAGAGGAAGCATAACGTGCAGGTATAACCACAATAAATTGCATAGATATTCCTAGTTTGTCTAATTTAAATCCACAGCAGTCAAAAGATTATCCACAAAATCGGATGAAATCTTAGCCTCAACCTCAAGCACCCAAACATGCTTAAACTCAACAGCGGGGAATTTAACCGCATCTTTGGAAGTGATTATTACAGGATAATCGTCTTCAAAGGTGAGATCAGCCTCGGTCATTATCTGATGGTCATCGAAAGGGAGCAATATCACTTCAAAACCCAGTGATTCTAGAGTATCTGAAAAACGCTTAGGATTACCAATAGCGGCTAAGGCGTGGATAGTTTTTGGGCCTACCCAATCATCTAGACCAACAACCTCTCCAGTAGATAAATTTCGAAAGTGGCATGGCGCTAAATAAAAGCCTGTATCAATATCAATGCTTGATCCCAGACTGTGCTCACCATTTACAACCACAAAATCCACAGAGCTCAAACGACTTACCGGCTCTCTTAAGGGGCCTGCAGGCAAGCAAAGCTTATTACCAAAGCCTCTGGCACCGTCAATCACAGCAATTTCTGCGTCTCGGTGTAATCTATAATGTTGCAAGCCGTCATCACATAGCACCAAATCACAACTAACGCTTTGCAAGGCATGCTTAACTCCCCGGCTTCGATCTGGATCCACAACAACAATGCTCTTATCCAATGGCAAATTATGCCTAATAAGCAAAGGCTCATCACCGCACTCTGAGGCAGAAGTATTTGGTTGCACCTGCAGTGGATAATTATCAGACTTTGCGCCATACCCCCTGCTGACTATAGCAATTGTTATACCGCGCTTAATAAGCTGACTAGCTAAGGCTATAATTAAAGGGGTTTTTCCACAGCCACCCACAGAAATATTTCCAACCACAATCACGGGGGCGGAAAAGCCCTTCCCCTGGTATAAGTAGCGCAGAATTAGACGGCGAAAAAAAACCAATACACGAAACAATATTGAAATCGGCCACAGTAGCTGCATCCAAGAACACTTGGAATGCCATGCTTTTATTACTTGCACCTGCATGCTATCCATACCCGCCTCAATTACACTGCTGTGTTTTCAGTACTCTCAAACTCTTGATTATATAGCTGAGCATAACGACCAGAAAGCGAAAGAAGCTCCTCATGAGAGCCCTGTTCAATAATTCGACCGGACTCCATCACCAAGATTCGATCAGCCTTTTCAACAGTGCTTAGACGGTGGGCAATAACAAAAGTAGTCCGACCTTTAATAAGCCCGTCTAATGCTGCTTGTATAAAGCGCTCAGAATCGGTATCTAAGGCCGATGTTGCCTCATCCAAGATAAGTATGGGGGCATCCTTTAAAATGGCTCTAGCGATAGCAATTCGCTGCCTCTGGCCACCAGATAACATAACCCCATCATCGCCAATGAGAGTGTCATATCCTTCCGGCAAATTATTAATAAACTTATCTGCATTGGCCATTTTTGCCGCAGCCTTTACCTGTTCGACAGATTTATTGGCTAAATCGCCATAGGCAATGTTGCTGAAAATACTGCCATTAAACAGGGTTACCTTCTGGCTTACGATGGCAATTTGCTGACGTAAGCTGGCTAAGGAGTAATCTTTAATATCCATGCCATCCAACAATATAGCGCCCTGCTCCAATCGGTAGAATCTAGGAATCAAATTAACTAGCGTTGATTTTCCGCTGCCCGATGACCCCACCAAAGCGACGGTTTCACCAGCAGCAACAGTAAAGTCTATATCCAACAAAACCTGCTTTTTACTAGATTTGTAGTTGAAACTTAAGTTGCGAAATTCAAAATCGCCCCTGGCTGATGATAGCTCAACAGCCCCTGTATCAACTTCAGAATCTGCGTCCAATACTTCAAAGATTGATTGAGCAGCAGCTATACCCCGCTGAATTGCACTGTTTATTTCAGTTAGCTGACGAATTGGTTTAACTAACATGCCCGAGGCTACCAAGAAGGTTATAAAACTTCCGGCAGTCATCGATGATAAAATAGCAGGACTCAACATAAACGCAGTAATAGCGGCAAAGGCAAGGGATACGATTAACATCACCAAGGGATTACTTAAACCTTCAGTAAATGCCATCTTCATATTCTGACGACGATTACTATGGCTGGCAAATGCCATACGAGATTGCTCAACAGCTTCCGCACCAAACATGCGTACCTCTTGATGACCATTGACCACCTCTTGAGTGACCTGAGTTACGTCACCCATAGCCGATTGAATGCGCTTACTTATTATGCGGAAACGCTTGCTGACAATAGACACCAAAAAAGCTATAAAGGGCATAACAGCGATAAAAAATAACGTTAGCTTCCAGTTGATATAAAATAAATAGCCCAGCAACCCTATCACCAGACTACCCTGCTGCAATAATGTTTTAATCGCCTTAGTTCCAGCTTCAGTAACCTGCTGAACATTAAAGGTTACCACCGACACCAGATGACCAGACATTGAGCGATTGAAGAAATCTGATGGCAAATGTAAATACTTATTGAGAATATCGGTTCGCAGCGCATGAACTAAAAAGTTAGATACATAGGCCAATCCATAACTGCCGATCAAATAGCCTAAGCCGCGCACAACACTTATAAGGATCAAAAATAGCGGGATAACCACTGCCGCATTAACCATGTTCGATTCGCCATAAAAAGCGCCAGCTATAGACGAGGTAATACCCGCAGATGGCGCAATGGATGCAGTATTTTTAGTGGCGCTCATAGAGCCAACTGTATCGGTGATATACCCAAGCAGGTCTACAAAGGCAATCTCTGCCGCAGAGTGCATAAATAAACCGAGCACACTAATGAGAAATGCAAGCCAATAGCGCCCCACATAGCGCAGAAGACGAAGATAGGTTTGAAACCCCGAGGAAACGCTGTCCTGTGACATAAATTTGCTCTTAATTAGTATAACAATCCGTTAGCTTGCCATTACTTAATGCAATCTAACCAAGATATCTAGACACTTTAAACCAAAGAAAGTGCCTGAAATTTCTTATTCCAAGAACTTTAACACAAACTATGCAGTTGCCCTATCTTATAGCGCGAAATTAACTACATAGTTTTCTCGCAAAAAAATGACCTTATCGCCACCAGTATTGATAACCATCTCCCCTTGCCGTTTTAATTAAAAGCTTGCCGTTATCATCCCACTCAAAGCTGATACCGCCATCCATCGCGGTATTCCACAACTCTGCCCCTAACACCTTGTATCTATTGACTACATTACTGTGAGGATGCCCAAAATGATGTCTATAGCCTGCCGAAAAAACCACATGCGCTGGTTGCAATTGATCTACAAAAGCTTGACTAGAGGAAGTTTGACTGCCGTGATGCGGAGCTACTAAAACCGTAATAGCCGGCAACTTGTAACGTTTTAACAACTCAAATTCAGCAGACTTTTCAATATCTCCAGATAACAGAATACTTTTGTCACGCCACCTAATAAGCAACACACAGGAGGAATTATTATCATCTTTCACGCTTTCGCCTTGAGAACTTTTGATAGGTATAAGAACGTCAAAAAAGACCAACTCAGCGTTAGTTGCAGCAGATTTTTTATCAGACCAGCCCCAATGAATAGAGCTATCACATTGCAAAATATTATTCGGTATAAAAGGCTGATTTACTACCTTGTCAAAATAGCCAGGAGCTAATAAATTTTGCTTTACATCAATCGACTTATTAAGCCCTAAAAAAATGATGCACCCACAGCCCGTGAAATTACTGCACATGTTGAAGAGGGGAAAACAACAACAATTTACTTGTATGGTGCAGATGTAGACTCTGATGTGAACGAACTAACTTATACAATAACCCAGCCCCCTTCGGAGGAGTATCGACAAAAGGGCCATGTTTTAAATTACACCGCATTAAAAGACCAACCAATACCATGGGGTGCTAGCTCTAAAGAAGAAGTAGATAGACTACACTACAAAGTATGTGATGATAATGCCTGTAGTGCGGCAGCAACCATCAGCATTAAAACCACACAAATAAATGCCCCCCCCAGGTTTAAGTCTATTACCCCAAAAGAACAAAGAGCCACAGCAACGGTGGGCATGGATTATAGCTATGAATTCACCATAATCGATACAGATTACGTATTTGGTAGTAAAAAGCAGGAAGAAGTCACTTTTACAATGCCTAGTTGGTTAAAAATAGAGAAGAATAGTGAGATTTTTAGTAACCAAATATATAAAGCTAAACTAGTCGGTTCACCACAACGTGAGGATATTAACAGTTTTAATAATAGCATAGTGATAACAGCTAAAGATGGCTGGTGGTTAGCCCTGGAGAATTTTACAATTAATGTCAAACCACCTATACCCCCTGCCAACGATCAGTCTGTGGAGGTCGCCGAGGGTGACACTGTTGATATTATGTTAGGCACAGTAAATATGGGTGGCTACAGTTTAAGCTACAAAATCATAGACCAACCTGACTATGGTACGCTGAGTAACCGTAGAACGTCTTTCAATAATCTATTTATTACATACAGGCCACCGACTTATATGTTTATCACCCAAGACAGCTTTAAATTTGAAGTCTGTGATCTCGATATTTGCAGTGTTGAACCTGGAACTGTAACTATAAAATTTATCAAAAAAGAGTAAATATTAAGTGCTAATGACGCAAATCAAAAGGAAAGATAGAAACTACAGGAAACAATCAGCTTTTTAGCGCGTTATCCCAACATTGGAGCCTTATGTAATTGATTTATTTCTCATTATAAATAGTTTACTATCTTTTAAGCATTAAATAATAAGTGAATTAATTATGCCTCGATTAAGTAATTTTACTGCCACTGCCCTGCTGTTACTTGGTATAAGTACCCTGTCAGCTCCAGCCGCATATAGTAATACACTAAATTGGGATATTGATGATAGTGGAAATGCCGACGCTCTTACTGACGGCTTATTGTTGTTGAGATATTCTTTTGGCCTAAGGGGTGAGCCTCTAACCAATAACGCAATATCTCTAGAATCGAATTTCACTTCCTCTCAAATAGACGTCAAACTAAATACGGTTCAAACAATTGCAGATATTGATGGTAATGGTGAAGTTGATGCATTGACTGACGCCCTGCTGCTGCTCCGCTACCTGTTTGGTCTTTCTGGTGACGCTCTTATCGATGATGCAATTGCAACCGATGCCACCAGAACTTCAGCCTCTGACATTAATAACTATTTAGTACAATATCTACCGCGAACACGCCTTAGCGAAAAAAGAGGTATTGGCTACGGCACTGGGGGCGGACAGCAAGAGCTCACGAGTCAAGATTTAAATGTAATTGATCAAAGAATGGCATGGTTTTACGACTGGAGCCCCTCTCCTCCTGCGTCAGTTTCAGGAATATATCCATCACAGAGTATTGATTTTACCCCAATGTTATGGGGTCGCAACTCAAGTGAAATTAGCCTGCGTCAATTTCTGGATAACAACCCGGACGTCTGGTATTTGCTCGGCTTTAATGAGCCAACGCATTTGAATCAGGCAAATATGACGCCCCAAGAAGCCGCTGATTTATGGCCTATATTAGAAAGCATTGCTGATGACTATAACCTTCAATTAGTCAGCCCAGCCGTTGGTAATTCCACTCTCTATGGGGCATGGGAATATCTAGATGCGTTTTTTGAGGCATGCACTGACTGTCGAGTGGATTATATTGCAGTGCATAAATACGGAAAAGATCAAGAAAAATTCAAGGAATTTATTAGGGAATCTTATCAATATGGCAAACCAGTCTGGGTTACTGAGTGGGCGGGCAATGGAGGCGGTGGCGGCCCAAACTGGCCAGCAACAGCAGTTGACCATATTGAGTTTTTAGCTGATACAACCCGCTGGCTTGAGTCAGAAGATAACGTTTACAGATACGCTTGGTTTGTGGGTCGTAATAAAGAAGGTGTACAAAATTGGCCATATAACGGACTTCTAGGCGAGAATGGCGCGACGACACCAATTGGTGAGTTATATTTTTCAATTCCAAGCAAGGGTTACCTCTATCAAGCTGGGGTTAAGATTGCTGCCGTTGGTGCAAATAATCTGGATGGTATTAACTACACCGAGATATCAGATGGCGATAATATTATCGCAACTACTGCAGATACATCAGGCAGTAGCTATTTAGAATTTGACTTTGATATTCAAGAAGCACAAACATACGCTCTCGAAATAAGAGCCGCATCACCCTTCAATGGTGTAATAAAACTAATAAAGAAACAAGAAACCCTGCAAACAATCGAAAATATTAGTACAGGGACTAACCCAAACTGGCAAACTATTGTGTCTGACTCATTTCAACTAGATTCCGGTAAGAACACGCTTCGATTAGAGGCGGACTCAAATATTTCTATAAATTCTGTAACATTGGTTACCTCTGAAAATTTATCAGAACCAGAGCCTACAACGGACATTATTATTGGAGAAAGTTCAGCTTTTACCCCAAGAGACGATCTCACCTGGACCCATGTAATTCCTTTGGCATCTTTATCAGATGGCGCATCTAGTCAAGGCACGCAAACTTTATCCATTAATATCACTGAACTACCCCAAGATGGGGCTGGCTACAGAGTTATCAGAACAAATGCCAATGGATTTTGGTTCAGTGCAAATCGACAAGAATTAGTACTTGGCAACAACATTATCACAGTCGCAAGTGAAAGCTTTGAAAGGCATGTTAGGCTTCAGTTTTCAAATCCTAATATAAGATTTGATTCCCTATCTGTTAATACAATACAGCTTTATCCCGAAACTGCCCCCACAGATACAGTCGTTAACACACCAATCACCGTGGGAGAAAGCCCAGCTTTTGCCAACACCAATAATGACCTATGGACAAAAGTCATTACTTTAGCTCTTGCATCCCAAGGAAGCTTAAGCCAAGCAGCCCAGACATTAGCAATCAATATTACCGAGTTACCTGCTGCCGGCGCCAACTATAGAGTGTATAAAACAACGGCTAATGGCAATGACTTTATGGGAAATTCTCAAGAATTAGTATTGGGTGAAAACAACATCTCTGTTACATCTGTAACATTCGATAGAACGGTAAAAATTCAGTTTTCAAGTCCGGACGTAAAATTTGATAGTCTTTTTGTAAACGGCACTCAGCTGTAGCATTCTACTGTAATAATAGTTGCACATCTAAGAGGATAAGGATAAAAAAAATAAATTGGAGCGGGAAACCGGGTTCGAACCGGCGACCTCAACCTTGGCAAGGTTGCGCTCTACCAACTGAGCTATTCCCGCATACGCCTAAAAATTGACGTAAACCAAATGGCGTCCCGTAGGGGGTTCGAACCCCTGTTCCCGCCGTGAAAGGGCGGTGTCCTAGGCCTCTAGACGAACGGGACGTGTTTGGCTAAGAGGCGGGCATTCTAAGTAGCCGCACCGATACTGTCAAGGGCTTATATGCCCTATTCCAATATTTTTCTTTTTACCCTGACTTTGATTTCATTTTAGCCATAGCTAAAGAGTCTATTAGAGTTGATTATGGTTTTTTTGCCCTGAATTTTATTATTTCCATTTTTATGGTTATTTTTTGCTAGAATGCGCGTATTACCTGTTTATGGACATGAATATCCAATGACTAAGTTTGTAAAATCTGACAAATTAAATGGCGTTTGCTACGACATTCGCGGCCCGGTTCTCGACCATGCCAACTGGCTTGAAGAACAGGGTCAGAGCGTTATTAAGCTAAATATTGGCAACCCAGGTGCCTTTGGCTTCGATGCGCCCGATGAAATTATGCAAGACGTTGTACAGAATTTGCGACAGGCTCAGGGCTATTGTCACAGCAAAGGGTTATTCCCTGCCCGTAAGGCGGTGATGCAACGCTATCAGGCTCAGGGTATTGAAGATGTGACGGTTGATGACATTATCATGGGTAATGGCGTTAGCGAGCTAATAGTAATGGCTATGCAGGCTCTGCTGAATGCTGATGATGAAATACTGATCCCTGCGCCTGATTATCCGCTATGGACGGCTGCAGTGACTATCTCAGGCGGCGCACCTGTGCACTACCGATGCAATGAAGAAGATAATTGGCAACCGGACTTAAAAGATATTGAGTCTAAGATCAATGACAAAACCAAGGGTATTGTGATTATTAATCCGAATAACCCGACCGGTGCTGTATATTCAGAACAGACACTTAAGGCTCTGGTAGTTCTGGCTGAAAAACATAATCTGGTGGTGTTTGCCGATGAGATTTATGACCGTATTATTTACGATGACGCTGTTCATATTCCCCTATCTAGCCTTGTAGAAAACACTCTGTGTTTAACCTTTAACGGCTTGTCTAAAACTTATCGATTAGCCGGTTTTAGATCGGGCTGGATGATGATGACTGGGACTAAAAATAAGGCTAAGAGTTATTGTGAGGGTCTTGAAATGCTTGCCTCTATGCGCCTTTGCGCCAATGCACCGGCCATGTTAGCGGTACAGACAGCACTGGGTGGCAGACAGAGTATTGAAGATCTAATACTGCCCGGCGGTCGGCTATTAGAACAGCGCGATTTGGCTTACGAGATGCTAACCAATATTCCCGGAGTTAGTTGTGTTAAGCCTAAATCTGCTATGTATCTTTTCCCTAAACTGGATCCAGAGATGTATCCTATAGCGGATGATGAGCAACTTGTTTTAGACTTACTAAAACAGCAACGGGTTCTTTTGGTTCAGGGCTCAGCCTTTAATTTGGATGATACGCAACATTTGCGTATTGTATTTTTGCCCGATAAGGCTCAATTAGTAGAATCTTTAACTCGATTAGCTGAATTTTTGGCGACCATTCGGCGCTAATAAATAGCCCAAAAGGCTAGGCACCGGAAAATCCAAGCAGTTTTAACTGTGGGTATATTGGTGAATCGGCAGAAATCTTAAAATGGTTATATTCTCTGCGCTGTGGGTAGGTTTTACGCAACTGATCAAAGCTAACAGCTATATCACCGCCCTTTAGTGCATTACGCATGCGCTGATCATCATCAGCCACTTTATAGCACTCAAGCAGCAATTGGTTTAAATCTATTTCTGCGGTGTCTAACGGGGCTTTTAGGCTGTCATTTAAGTTATTTGGTAACGCCATAGATCGATCGGTTAAATAGGTCTTATGGAGAGCCTCAGCCAGCATACTGGTTCCACGAACTTTACCCTCATGACTGTAACCAGCTATATGCGGTGTCGCTATAGACACCAAGTCTACTAGCTCTGTATTGATATGCGGCTCTGACTCCCATACATCAAGGGCCACTTGTAAATTATCAGACTGCTTAAGCCTGTCTATTAGAGCTAGATTATCGATTACCGCACCCCTGCCGGCATTGATCAGCAAACTATTTGGCTTTAACTGATCTAACATCTGCTGATTAAACATATGGTAGGTGGGGAAATCACCCGCGCTGGTCAGCGGCGTATGCAGTGAAATAATATCGCAGCGCAAAATCTTATCAAATGTAACCAAGTCTGGGATCTGAGTCGTCGTTAAAAATGGGTCATAGACTCGGCATTCAACACCCAAGCTTTGTAGTTTTTGGTAAAGCCTACCACCCACATTGCCACAGCCTACGATGCCCACCCTGCTCTGCTGCCACTCTGGCTTTAAGTAACTAAATACAGAAAGTACGTACTGCACCACTGCCTCGGCATTACAGCCGGGAGCATGGGCAAAGTGGATATTATTTTTTTCTAGGTATTCAAGATCAATATGATCGGTACCAGCCGTTGCCGAACCGACAAAGCGCACTGCACTGCCTTGTAATAGATCAGAATTAACCTCGGTTACCGAGCGCACTAATAAGATTTCAGCACTTTCAATAGCTTGGCGGTCAATATCGCGCCCAGCCATTAGCTTTACTTCACCCAATTGGCCAAAGTAATCCTCTACAAAAGGCATATTTTGATCGGCAATAATAAGCGGACTATTCATTGAAACCTTTATTTGTATTTATCTAACTAGCAGATACGCCTTGAAACTGTCTTTGTCTCAAATTGGCCGCGCGACTATTAAATATCTCGCCAAAACCCATTTCATCGGCAAATAAGGCAAATGCGTCCTGAAGCACACCTTGCCACTGAATTTTATCGCAACTGGGTATATCGCCTATATCAGTTACTATAGTGGCCAGCTTGCGCGATAATAAAAGCTGGTCTTGGTTTTCGGCTATCTTATCACTAAGCTTAGCGGCACCACGAATCGGCAAATCTCCGAGCTGATCGCAATTGTCGATAATATATTCAACTGATGGCATCCACGACAGCAATTCTCGGGCGGTTTTAGGGCCAACACCGGGCACACCGGCGATACTATCGCTAGAGTCACCAACCAGAGCTAAGTAATCTGCCATTTGATGACAGCCAACACCGAGAGTCTGCTCTAGTTGTTGGTAATTTTGGGGTTGCGACTTACCTATATCCCAGTACAGGTCACCCTGTTGAATAATCTGGGTAAGGTCTTTATCTCGCGTCACAATTACCGGTTGCATACCAGCAGTTCTGACCTGTTGAGCCATTGCCCCTAGAAGATCATCGGCCTCATAGTGATCGGATGCCATTTCTGCAATGCCCAAGACACGACACAGCTGCCTACAGGCATTAAGCTGAAAGGCTAAAGCCTCATCGGGTAGCTCACGATTCATTTTATAATTGGGACATAACTGATGGCGAAAGCCGGTTTGCAAACTTTCATCAAAGGCGCAAAATATATGTTTCGGTTGCTGTTTTTTAAGCAAATCCAGTAAGAAATTGGTAAAGCCATACAGCGCCTGTGTGGGATATCCAATTTCTTGGGCATGCCATTTTTCTGGCAGTGAAAAATAGCTTTTAAATATATAAATTGATGAGTCTATTAACAGCGCTTGCATCATTGATTAATCAGGCCAAATAACTAAGTTGATAATACTCTAGATTATAGGGGTTTGCAGTTTCAAATTCTTTAGTTAGCTCATCGATAAATAGTTTAGCTCGCGCGGGTAATTGCTGGCCTTTACACCACTGCCTTGCCTGTTTAACCAAAGCCTGCGTAAAGGCATTGTTGTCTGCTATGGCGTAATCGCTGGCATTAAGATTATCGGCACTAGGAGTAAATTTTTGACCACAGGCATTGGAAAAAACCCACTCCAGAGCCTGCGGCTTGACCTCAACCGCTTCAAATTGTGCCTGCTGATCAATATTGCGCCCATCAGGCTGATACCAATAACCAAAATCTGGCTGTAACCTTCGCTGTTTTCCAGCAATACACCAGTGAGCTATTTCATGTAAGGCACTGGATACAAAGTTTTCTCGAAAAATTAACTGATGAGGCTCACCAGAAGTTATCGCAGGAATATATAAAGGTTCATCAGCACCGCCCACTAGTACTGTGGCTTCAGAATGTAAAAATAAACCATCAAATAATTGAATGATAGCCTGTAATCTTTTCTGCTCGGATAGAATCATTGGTTGTCACAAAGTTAGGGGTTGAGAATGTAAAATATTCTGTCTAGCGAACTATAATTATAAATGAGTTAGCTATTGAAAGTTAGCTAACCCTATTAAATCTGATATAAAGGATTATAGAGGATGAAAAAACTAAATGGATTATCAAAAAAACATATAATCGGCCAACGAAAAATCCAATTAGGTAATAGCTTAGTACCGGTTATTATTGCACTGGCGATTAGTGCTTTGGCAAGTGTTGCATTTTTAGATCAGGGGTCAAATTTAGCGAAAAAAAATAAGCAGCTTCTAGCTCAATATGAAATCGCTGAGGCATTGCAAACATGGAAAAGGATAAAAAAATTGACACCCATACCCCTTCCAGCAATGAGGTCTAATGCTTTTGGAGGTACAATAAAAATTACCGGATTAGCTGCGACACATTATGAGATATTATATGAGGCACCAGAGGATCCCGATTCATGCAATGCGCTAGCGTCAATGTTTGACCCAAGTATGAAGGGCATCTCTTCTCAAACCACATGGGGCGCATCATCCAACCCTACTTGCTTCCCTAATTCAATTTTGTTCATTAGAAAGAACACTGTTAGGATAAGGTTAGATTAAAAGTACACTTATCGAAAAACCTCAAAGATTAATAATTAAATAAAGCACAAACTGTTGTGCTTTATTCAATTCTGGAGTACCTTATGTAGTGTTAGCTATTTCGACCATCGACTACCAGAAGGAGATGTATCCATGCCTAACCACGCGATTGATCACCCGATGGACAACGTAATTGATATCTTCACTCGCAAACCAATCTCTGAACTCTCTGACAATAAAATAATTCGTATCGCGCCGGAACTCGACGGCTTAGAAATGCTCTATAGCAATGCTCAAAACCCTGAAAAACTTTTTTCGGTGAGGGTTTTAGCTTGGGGCCTTAGAACCAATGGCGAAGTGATAGGCCTTGTACCCTGGCTTGATGAGCTTATCGCCTGTGATGAAATAAATGATCCGCTAAACGGTCAATGGCAAGGCTATTTTGATCAGGGCGTCGAGGAGTTATTTTTTACTGCTCCCCTACACAAGGTGGTCGAACTTGAAACTGCGGCTGATTATTATGACTATCAGTGCGACTCGGAACAGGATGTTATTCAAGAGGTACCCGATACCATAGGTACTCACGCGGTTTTATCCGATGATGGGTTTTCGACCATTACACTTAAAGAAGTTATTAGCTGGCGGCTGTTAAACAACGGAACTATCGAGGCGATGATTGCCAATGAAGCTGAAATGGTCAGTACTCCAGTGCTTCCGGGGGATGACTGCCTGTATGCGGCAGATAAAAATAAAGATTTCCATTATTTCTTTCAACACCATATCGCCAACAAACTTAAGTCTAATGACCCAGAGGCATTGGCGGCGATATCATTATTGAAAGACGCGTAACTAAGGTTTAGTTACCGTAGGACATAACCCGCTGATAGCGCTGTTCTAACAGCTGATCTGTCGGTATCTTCTGCAACTCTTCAAGTTGCCCGATTAGATGCTGCTTGAGATTTTCACTCATAGTATCTATATCGCGATGAGCGCCACCCAATGGCTCGGGTATGGTCTCATCCACAATACCTAACTGCTCAAGATTATCTGAGGTTACACCCATGGCTTCTGCCGCCTGAGGGGCTTTTTCGCTGGTTTTCCAGATAATATTGGCACAGCCCTCTGGAGAGATTACAAAGTAAGTGCTGTACTGCAACATATTCAGTCTATCGCCCACCCCAATAGCTAAAGCACCACCTGAACTACCTTCACCAATAACTGTACAGATAATGGGTGTTTTAAGGCGCGACATTACCGCTAGATTTTGCGCGATTGATTCGGAGATATTGCGCTCTTCAGAATCAATTCCCGGGTAAGCTCCTGGCGTATCTATAAGGGTGATAACGGGTAAATTAAAACGCTCAGCTAACTCCATTAGACGCAGGGCTTTACGATAACCCTCTGCCTTAGGCATACCAAAGTTACGCATAACTTTTTCATTAACGCCACGGCCTTTTTCTTCCCCTATAACCATAACCGGCTTGCCATTTAAGCGTGCGACACCACCGACAATGGCGTTATCATCACCAAAGTGACGGTCGCCATGCATTTCTTCCCAGTCGGTAAAAATGCGCTGAATATAGTCTAGAGCGTAGGGTCTTTGTGGGTGCCTTGCTACCTGCACCACATCCCATGGGGTTAGCTTTGAATAGATACTTTCGGTTAGTTTGCGTGACTTTTCACGCAATTTTGAAATTTCTTCAGCAATATTGATATCGCTGTCGTTGCCAACCAACTGTAGTTCTTCAATTTTTCCTTCCAAGTCAGCAATCGGCTGTTCAAAAGATAAATAATTTAAATTCATGTGGTTCTCTGTCTCTGTTGGTCTAGGGCAGTTAAACTTTCAATGCGCTATTTTAAACGTCTAGTGCAATTATCGCCAGCCTAGTTTTCTATATTTATGAGGATAGTTATCCACTGGCCATAAATTCAGCTTAACCATAGTCCAAATTAACATTGGTACTGCCAAATTGTTCTTTGAGGCGAGTTATAAGCTCATCTTTAGGTTGAACACGCCATTGCTTACCAAGGGAAAACTGCCCTTCCGCTGTAGGATGCGCATAATCTAGCACCACTGGACATGAGCCATCTTTATAGTCATTTAAGGAATTATGGAAATCGTTTACCCAGCCATTGCCTATATCCGCTTTGGCCACCGATATTCTAAGTTTTTCAAGTTTGCTACAACGGGCTTCATAAATTGACTGTATTGATTCTGCTACCATTTTTAAGCCACCAGTATAACTATCTTCTGAAACAGCCCCTTTAACCACAAGCAAGGCATCTTTATTGAGGATATTTCGGTACATATCAAACTGCTCAGCCCATACAGATAGTTCTAAGCGACCACTTTTATCATCGAGGGTGATAAAGGCAAAACTGTCTCCGCGCTTATTTTTAAGCACCCGCATACCCACGACCATACCGTATACGGTAGATTTTTCTTTATCGGCTCGAAGATCGACAATGCGTTGAGGTAGCATATGCTTTAATTCATCTTCGTACTCATCAATCGGGTGCCCTGTGAGGTAAAGCCCCAATGTATCTTTTTCACCACCCAAACGCTCTCTAACAGTAAATGGTTTGGTTTTTAGGAAACCTTGGTAGGGGTTTTGCTGTTTGCTTTCAACCATGGCGCCGCCAAATAGGTCTGTCATGCCGCTACTGACATCTCGCGCCTGTTGCTCGGCCATTTTTAAGGCTTGATCCATGGCGGCAAGCATCACTGCGCGACGATAGCCTATTTCGCCTTCGGGACCAATTTCATCGAGAGCACCACTTCTAATCAAGGCATCTAATGCTCTTTTATTGACTTTTCTACCATCAACTCTGGCACAAAAATCAAATAGATCGGTAAATGCTCCACCCTGCTCTCGGGACTGAATAATATTTTCAATTGGACCCTCACCTAAACCTTTAATAGCCCCTAAACCATAGATAACCTGGCCCTGATCACCTACGCTAAATTGGTAACGACCGCGATTGACATCGGGTGGCAATAGCTCTAGCTCCATAGACCGACATTCGTCAATAAAGGTAACCACCTTATCGGTTTTATCCATATCGGAAGACATGGTGGCGGCCATAAACTGTGCAGGATAATGTGTTTTTAGCCAACCTGTTTGATAGGCAACTAGAGCGTAGGCTGCTGAGTGAGATTTGTTAAAGCCGTATCCGGCAAATTTTTCCATCAAGTCAAAGATATTTGACGCAAGGGCTTCACTGTGGCCTTTTTCTATAGCACCAGAGACAAATAACTCACGCTGCTTTGCCATTTCATCGGCTTTCTTTTTACCCATGGCGCGACGCAATAGATCCGCACCACCAAGGGTGTAGCCACCCATTTCCTGAGCAATCTGCATTACTTGCTCTTGATAAAGAATAATACCGTAGGTTGGCTCTAATGCTGGCTTTAGACTCTCGTGCTGATATTGAGAGTGCGGATAACTAACCTCAGCACGGCCTTTTTTGCGATTAATAAAGTCGTCAACCATTCCCGACTGCAATGGGCCGGGTCTAAATAGCGCCACCAGTGCCACAATATCTTCAAAACGATCTGGGCCTAACTTTTTGATTAGCTCTTTCATGCCGCGAGATTCCAACTGAAATACTGCGGTTGTTTCTGCTCGCTGCATTAATTGGAAGGTTGGCTTGTCATCTAACGGAATATGATCAATATTAAGCGGCTCTTCACTATTCTCAGCGCGATCACGGTTAATCATCTGTACCGCCCAGTCGATAATGGTTAGGGTACGCAAACCGAGGAAATCGAACTTAATCAAACCGGCTTCTT
This sequence comes from uncultured Porticoccaceae bacterium, assembly GCA_965662525.1. Lineage (GTDB taxonomy): Bacteria > Pseudomonadota > Gammaproteobacteria > Pseudomonadales > Porticoccaceae > HTCC2207. The sequence continues at coordinate 6,203 of CBFIHQ010000015.1, read as the reverse complement.
CTACATCGTTTTTATCGAATTGGGTGACCATACCCGAACCGGTATCATCACAATAAATCGGCGAGAAATCGGTGATTTCTGTGGGTGCAATAACCACACCACCGGCGTGCTTACCACAGTTTCTAGAAATACCTTCGAGCTGAAGTGCCATCGACCAAATTTCTGAGGCTTCGTCATCTTGTTTAAGGAATTCCTGGAGTGTCTCTTCTTCTTCAACCGCCTTTTCTAGAGTCATGCCCACTTCAAACGGAATCATTTTTGAGAGTTTATCTGCAAGACCATAGGACTTGCCCTGCACTCGCGCTACATCACGCACGACTGCCTTAGCCGCCATGGTGCCAAAGGTCACAATCTGCGATACCGCACTTCGACCATAGCGCTCGGCAACATAGGCAATTACCTTGTCACGACCATCCATACAGAAATCAATATCAAAATCTGGCATAGATACACGCTCTGGATTAAGAAATCGCTCAAACAGTAGATCGTATTCTATAGGGTCTAGATCGGTAATTTTTAATGAATAGGCTACCAAAGAACCCGCACCAGAACCGCGACCCGGGCCTACAGGAATCTTATTGTCTTTAGCCCAGCGGATAAAATCCATCACAATCAGGAAATAACCGGGGAAACCCATTTGGATAATAATATCTAATTCAAATTTTAGACGCTGATAGTAAGCTTCGCGCTTTGCTGGATAATCTTCTGCCGTGGAATCAAATAAACTGGCTAAACGTTGCTCTAAACCCTCTTCAGACACCTGGACTAAAAACTCATCAATAGTCATACCCTCTGGTATCGGGTAATCGGGCAGAAAGTACTCCCCAAATGTTAGATCAACATTGCAACGCTTGGCGATTTCCACAGTATTTTGTAGCGCTTCTGGAATATCGGCGAATAACTCCGCCATTTCTTCGGGGCTTTTTAAATACTGACTGTCTGAGTAGCGGCGTTCACGGCGTGGATCATCTAGTGCCCGCCCCTCATAGATACAAACCCTGGCCTCATGGGCCTCAAACTCACCGGGTTCGACAAAACGCACATCATTGGTGGCCACCACTGGGCAATCACAGCGCTCCGCTAGGGTCACTGCAGCATGAATATAATCTTCTTCATCTGCTCTACTGGTTCGCTGTAACTCGAGATAAAAACGCTCAGGGAAAAGTGCCATCATCTCTCGAAGAGCCACTTCTGCATCGGCATGACGGCCTGAAACCAATGCAACACCGACTTCGCCTTGGCGACCACCAGATAATGCTATTAAGCCTTCGTTATGGGTAGATAACCATGACTTATCAATTATTGGCACTGCTTGTCTTTGACCTTCTAGATAGGCACGAGATATAAGCTGGGTCAAATTTCTGTAGCCGCTCAAATCAGTGGCTAATAAAACCAATTGCGAGACTGCGCCTTCATCTTCATTAGAGAGTAAAACATCAGCACCCAGTATGGGTTTTACCCCGGCACCCTGCACTGCCTTGTAAAATTTAATTAGGCCAAAAAAGTTATTGAAATCCGTTAGGGCAACAGCGGGCATACCCATATCGGCTACTTTGGCTGCTAGGGGCTTAATGCGTACTAATCCATCGACCAATGAGTATTCTGAGTGCAGACGAAGATGAACAAACTCAGAGGTCATAATGGGTACTTGTAATAGTATATAAAGGTAAACTAATCATAGAATTTAATGTATAGCTTCAACCCAATTAACTCAAGTTAAAGCGTTTAAAATTATTTCTTATAATAAAGATTGTTGTTCTGGAAGCAAGTTTTCACTCACTGGAGCAAATGTTCGTCGATGTATTGGCGTTGCCCCTAAACGTTTTAATGCTTCCATATGTTGTGCTGTGCCATAGCCTTTATTTTTGGCAAAACCATAGCCTGGGTACTTCGACTCATACTCTAGCATTTCAGCATCGCGAACAACCTTGGCAACGATAGATGCGGCACTAATCACCTCAACACGACCATCACCTTTTACCACAGCTTCCGCTGGATATTCCCATTTTGGCAGGCGGTTGCCATCTACAGCGACAAAGTCTGGCTTTATTTTTAAACCCATAACCGCGCGACGCATTGCCATCATGGTCGACTGCAAAATATTGTATTGATCTATTTCTGCCACCGATGCTCTTGCCACAGAGTAGTCAATGGCCTGTTCTATAATTTCTTTGTATAGCGCCTCACGCTGATGAGCTGAAAGCGCCTTAGAGTCGGCTAACCCCTGAATACCATGCTTTGCCGGCAATATTACAGCAGCAGCGACTACGTCGCCTGCTAAAGGCCCTCTACCTACTTCATCAACGCCAGCCAGACATGCAATATTTTTGGGTGGGTGCCATTTTTCCACTAACCTATTCACTCGCTATCAGCTTTGATATTGCTGTTGTTGCCAAACTGGCTGAATTTAAGGATAACTGCTGGTGTAATTCATCAAACTGTTCAATTAACTCAGCATTGTTTGCTTTAAAAAGTTTAACAACCTGCGCAGATAGACTGTCAACAGTTGCCTTATCCTGAAGTAATTCTGGCACTAGAGGTTTATTGGCCAATAGATTAGGCAATGAAACATAGGCTGTTTTAATTAGTGGAAATAACAATTTAAATGACAGCGCATTCATACGATAGCCAACCACCATCGGTTTTTTAAGCAACATAGCTTCTAATGCAGTTGTACCTGACGTAAGTAATACACCATCTGCTGCCTCCATTGCCTGATGAGATTGGTGTTTAATTAGTGTTACTTTGTCTGACCTTGTATCTAAAATCTTTTTCAATTGGTCATATCTGGATTGGTTGGCTGCTGGCATAACTAGCTGTAATTCAACGCCTAAATCTTGAGATGCTGTCGCCGCTGCATCTAACAGAAGCTCTGCCATTAACGCAATCTCAGCACTGCGACTGCCGGGCATAATACAGAGTGTTGGCTTATCACATTCTAGACCCAATGCTTCTCTAGCATCAACCATATTGGGTTGCGCTGGAAACTGTTTGGCCAAGGGATGGCCCACATAACAAACAGGTACCTGATGCTGCTGATAAAACGCCGCTTCAAAGGGCAAGAGTGTTAGCATTAGGTCGACTGAACGTTTTATATTTTTGATTCGTCCCTGACGCCAAGCCCAAACAGATGGACTGACATAATGTACTGTTTTAACCCCTGCTAAATGCAATTTTCGCTCTATTTTGGCATTAAAGTCTGGCGAATCTATTCCGATAAAGACCACAGGTTTATTAGCTGAATAACGCTTAATTATTGAGCGCCGAATAGACAGTAACTCCGGCAATCGCTTTAGAGGCTCCCAAAGGCCCATCACTGAAAGTCTTTCCATATCAAACAGTGAGTTAAAGCCTTCGGCTTGCATTTTTGGCCCGCCGATACCCTCAAAAAAAGCATTGGGGTACTGTTTCTTTAATCCTTGAATTAAGTCCGCACCCAGTAAATCACCAGATGTTTCACCGGCAACAATGGCAAAAACAGGCGCTTGACCGACCATAATTTAGCGAATAATACCGCGCGTTGAGGCTTTCAGAGAGTCTAAAAGAATAGCAATCACAGTATCATCACCGAGCTCAGTAATCGCTACTATGGCTTCGTCCAGTGTTAGACCTCGACGATACAGCAACTTATAGGCTTTGTTGGCTAAAGAGATTTGCTCTGCACTAAATCCGCGGCGTTTTAATCCCTCTTTATTGATTGTTCTTGGCTCTGCGGGACTACCAAAAGCCGTTACAAATGCAGGAACATCATGATAACTAAAGGCTGCAGGGCCAATAAAACTATGCGCGCCAACCGAAACATATTGGTGAATAAGCGCGTAACCGGAAAGAATTGCCCAATCACCCACAGTAACATGACCAGCAAGACTAGAGTTATTCACCATAATCACATGATCACCAATTTCCGAGTCATGCCCTACATGAGCATAGGCCATTAATAGATTATGGTTACCTATTATGGTTTCGCCCTTATCTTGAACAGTGCCGCGATGAATAGTCACTCCCTCACGGATAACATTATCATCACCGATAATTAGTTTGGTTGGCTCACCCTTGTATTTAAGGTCGGGGGTATCGTCACCGATGGTAGAAAATTGATAGATCTTATTATTGGCGCCAATAATTGATGGGCCACGAATAACAACATGAGAAACTATAGTACAATTATCCCCTATCTGAACATCCGCTCCAATAACTGTCCAAGGGCCAATACTGACGTTTTCGCCAATTTGCGCCTTGGGATCTATAATGGCTTTTGAATCAATCACACTACTTTATCTCTGTCCTGAAAAGCGCAAAGCAGGGTCGCTTCACAACACACCTTACCGTCTACCGATGCACTGGTGTTAAAACGCCACATATTGCGTTTTACCGTATCTATCTCTGAGGTCAGGACCAATTTATCGCCAGGCACTACGGGCTTTTTAAAGCGCGCCTTATCAACGCCAGCAAATAAAAACAGTTTTCCATCTTCGGCGGTAATTTCGGATGAATAAAAGCCAAGAATACCTGATACCTGTGCCATAGCTTCGACAATCATAACCCCAGGAAAAATTGGCGCACCCGGGAAGTGGCCATTAAAAACATCCTCGTTAAAGGTAATATTTTTATAGGCGACAATGCGCTTATTGGCTTCAATCTCTTCCACTCTATCAACCAATAAAAATGGGTATCTATGGGGGAGTAGCTTCATTATTTCATTTACATTCATTACTTAGTCCATTTATCCAGATAAGTTTTTATCTTTAAAAATTTAGTCTTTAGCTTCTAACTTTTTTAACCGCTGTGCAATCAGGTTTAATTGCCCCATTCGCACGGAGTTTTTTGACCATTCGGCAGTAGTCATTAATGGCATAGTAGCATTTGAGTAGGAGTTCGGCTGTTTAATATCTTTAAATACCAAACTATGCGCCATTACCTGAACGTTATCACATAAGCTTGCATGACCTACCACATGGGCTCCAGCGGCAAGTACACAGTTTTTACCTACAACCGTACTACCCGCCACACCCGCATAAGCAGCCATTGCGGTATTGTCGCCAATTACCGCGTTGTGCGCTATCTGCACATGATTATCTAAGATTACATTATTGCCAATAATCGTATCATTGATAGCCCCCCTATCAATTGTAGTACAGGCGCCGATTTCAACATTATCGCCAATCACCACACCGCCAATTTGGCTAATTTTTTGCCAGCCTGCTTTACCATTGGGAGCAAAACCAAAGCCATCAGCACCGATAACCGAACCGCTGTGCACTAGAACGTCTGAACCAATACGTACATCATGGTAAACAGCAACATTTGCGGCAATGGTGCAATTGTCACCCACTACAGATCGCGCACCAATTACTGTATTTGCCTTGATAACTGTTCCTGATCCAATGTGAACATCGGCTTCAATCACTACATTGGGCCCAATAGATACTCCATCACCAACCTTCGCTGTTAAATCAATAGAGGCACTGGCATGGATAGATTTCTGTGCTTCAGGTGTTTTATCAAACCAAGCACTAATTTTGGCATAACTAAGATAGGCGTCACTAACGATCAAACAGTTTCCATTAAAAAACTGCGCCTGAGCAGACTGTAAAATAACAGCCCCAGCCTGACAATCATCTAACTGCTTTGCATATTTGGGATTACTTAAAAAAGCAATGTCATTTGCCGTAGCAGACTTAAGCGTGGCTAAACCAGTAATCACCGTCGAATCATCGCCCACAACCTCAGCATCAATAAATGATGCTATTTGTTTTAGGCTGTAAGAGAACGACATAGAAACACCCACTCAGAAAACTACTCTGACTCTAACTGAGGTTTGGATTTAGCATCAATGCGATTAGCTACTTTTGCAGTAATCGAAATCTCAGGTATTGCTAAAAGAACAGACTCTGCTCTTAGCAATACAGTGATACCCTCTTCTTTGACAATCTCTTGCAGTGCCTGCTCAACTAGAGGCGCCAAATCTTGCAAAACACGCTGCTCTAATTGCTTTTGCTCCGACGTAATTTTCTGTATTGCTAATTCCGCATCTGCCTTTACGTAGCTCATCTTCTTCTGATGCTCGGCCAACTCTTCTGGCGACCATGTAAAACGCTCAGTTTCCGCTTCTTGAGCCATGGCTTGAAAATCGGCTGATGAACTCTCATATTTAGCTTTAAGACTAATAAAGTCAGCATTTTCCTCAAAGGCTTTAAGCGCAT
>CBFIHQ010000014.1:0-29350 GCA_965662525.1 uncultured Porticoccaceae bacterium | reverse complement strand
ATACACATAGTTCGATTACTTCTACCGACTCTGCGCCACCTAAATCAGGAATTGTTACAATTTCTATTGCCACTTAAATCGCCCTTTATAAATAGTCTTTCTATTTGTTAATTACAGTTTCAACTATTACAAATACAATGGATTGGGTTTCTCTGGATCTATACCCAATGTCTTAATTGCTTTTTCTACAACAGCTGCCTTAATTGTACCCTGATCAGCAAGCGCTTTAAGGGCAGAAATAACGACAAAGTTGCGATCAACTTCAAAGAAGTGACGCAGTGCCGCTCGGCTATCACTACGACCAAAACCATCTGTACCAAGCACATAGAATGGCTGCTCTATATAAGCACGCATCTGCTCAGAGTAGGCTTTCATATAGTCAGTTGAAGCGATAATAGGCGCTTTACAATCACCTAACTGCTCAGTGATATAGGCTGTTTTAGCTTTCTTAGTTGGATGTAAAAGATTCCAGCGATCAACCGCCTGACCTTCGCGAACCAGCTCGTTAACACTAGTTAAGCTCCAAATATCAGACTCAACATCAAACTGATCTTTTAGAATACCTGCAGCGGCAATAACTTCATTTAAGATAGTACCAGCACCCATTAGGGTAACTTTCTTATCGCCTTTACCAGCTTCTGAAAACTTGTACATACCCTTAACTATGCCCTCTTCTACACCTTCAGGCATAGCGGGTTGTGTATAGTTTTCATTCATAGTGGTTAGGTAGTAGAAGCAATTTTCTTGATCTTCAAACATGCGCTTAACGCCATCTTGAACAATCACCGCTAATTCATAGCTAAAGGTAGCATCGTAACTCTTACAGTTTGGGATAGTATTCGCCAAAATAAGGCTGTGTCCATCCTGATGCTGAAGACCTTCACCATTAAGGGTGGTACGACCTGCAGTTGCTCCAATTAGGAAGCCTCTAGCCTGACTGTCACCCGATGCCCATGCAAGGTCGCCAATACGTTGGAAGCCGAACATTGAGTAGAAGATATAGAACGGAATCATTGGACAAGACTTAGTGCTGTAAGACGTGGCAAGCGCTAACCAAGCTGACATAGCACCGGCTTCGTTAATACCCTCTTCAAGGATCACACCCTTCTTATCTTCTTTGTAGTACATGATTTGCTGATGATCATGGGGAACATACTTCTGACCAGCAGAGGTATAAATCCCCAGCTGACGGAACATACCTTCCATACCAAAGGTTCGCGCTTCATCGGGAACAATGGGTACAACACGACTGCCGATATTCTTATCTTTAACAAGTGATGATAAAACTCGGACAAATGCCATAGTGGTTGAGATTTCACGCTCACCAGAACTCTCAAGCTGCTTTTTGAATGCGCTTAACGGAGGAGTAGTCATTGGCTCAAAATCAGCCTTACGCGCTGGCAGTGGGCCGCCAAGCTCTTGACGACGGCTCTTCATATAGGCCAATTCTGGACTATCTTCTGCCGGCTTATAATAGGGAACAGTTTCAAGTTGATCGTCCGGAATTGGAATACCAAAACGGTCACGGAATTTACGCAAGCTATCCATATCAAGCTTTTTAACAGAGTGGGTATCATTAGCGGCTTCGCCAGCATCACCCAAACCATAACCTTTTACTGTCTGCGCTAGAATTACTGTTGGCTTACCTTTGCTTGCAGATGCTTCAGCATAGGCGGCATACACCTTATAAGGATCGTGACCACCGCGGTTAAGTGCCATAATTTGATCGTCGGTCATATCTTTGACCAGCTCTAACAACTCTGGATATTTGCCAAAGAAATGCTCGCGAGTGTAGGCACCACCATTGTATTTATAGTTCTGTAGTTCACCGTCGCATACTTCATTCATACGCTTGATAAGCAAACCAGACTTATCTTTTTCTAGTAACTGATCCCAGTGACGACCCCAAACTACTTTAATAACATTCCAGCCAGCGCCGCGGAAAACGCCTTCCAGCTCTTGCATTATTTTACCGTTACCACGCACAGGGCCATCAAGACGCTGTAGGTTACAGTTAATAACAAATACAAGGTTTTCAAGCTCTTCTCGACCAGCTAAGGAGATAGCACCTAAACTTTCTGGCTCATCACACTCACCGTCACCTAAGAATGCCCAAACCTTACGATCACCACGAGCCACAAGACCCCTAGCAGAAAGGTAACGCATTACATGTGCTTGATAAATGGCTTGAATGGGGCCTAGACCCATAGAAACTGTAGGAAACTGCCAATAATCTGGCATCAACCATGGATGCGGATAAGAGGAAAGACCTTTACCATCGACTTCACGACGGAAACTATCCAGTTGATCTTCTGAAAGCCTACCCTCTAAGAAAGATCTAGCATACATTCCCGGAGCGCTGTGGCCTTGGAAAAATACAAGATCGCCAAGATTTTCGCCCTCAGAGCCTCTAAAGAAGTAGTTAAAGCCGATATCGTAAAGAGTGGCAGCAGAAGAGAAGCTAGCAATGTGTCCGCCAATACCCTCGCTTTGTTTATTAGCACGCATAACCATTGCAAGAGCGTTCCAACGAATCAAAGATCTAACGCGGCGCTCCATAAAAAGGTCGCCGGGCATAACTTTTTCTTTATTAGCCGGAATTGTATTGCAATAAGGCGTAGTTATCGATTGAGGTAAGCCAACACCAGTATTGGTGGCGCGTGCTTGAAGTTGACTTAGTATATAAGAAGCTCTGTCGCTTCCTTGAGCTCGACAAATTGAGTCGAATGCTTCTAACCATTCTTGGGTTTCTGTTGGATCTAAATCCTGAGACATGCGGCACCAATAATTGTAATAGATTCAGTTTTAAAGGGGTTACACTGTAGTAGCCTTGCATCCTTTACACAGAGACGCACCGACCCCCTAATGAAGGCGCATATCATAATGTAGTGAGGCTACAAAATCAATGGAATTGAATAGATTTGGAGTGTATATTTTAGCTATACTTAACATCAAGTAATATATATATATTGTTGATTTTTATGAATATATAATATTTTATTTTTAAGTTAGTTTAACTACAGAAATGCTTTTCAGGCAGTTAGTTCGAAAACATATAGTACTCTTCAATAACCACATCATCATTTATCTGACTGTTTACGGTATCTTTATTTGACGTTTTAACCCATAACCTACGCGGCTTATTTAGCACTAATCGCTTATAGGCAGTCTGAATGTCGCCCACTGTTGTTGAGCGTATTGAAGCGGCCAATTGATCGCGAAAATCAAAGTTTACATAACCCAATTTAATTGACTGAAGATGCCTTGAATTAAGCTCAGATAGATTATCTGGCGACTTCTCTAGATTGATTAAAAGCGCCCTCTTATGCTTTTCCAACGCCTCAACTGATAGATTCTCAATCTGATTACTAAAATTCTGATTAAAAACATTAAACTCTGACTTTAAAGCTAAAGTCGACGCTACTGGAGACTGCACTAGCATGCAAATACCAGGAACTCTATTTATAGGCATTGCAAACGCTGAAACAACGTAACCCAACTGCTTCTCTGTTCGCAGCTCATTATAAAATGGGGCCGAAATCATCTGAGATAAAAGACCCACAATTGCTCTCTCCTCAATACTATCATTATCCGCCTGAATATATTGAATCAGTACGGCATCATTATGATCTAACTCAATTGAGCGAACTATATCTGACTGCTCAAGCTTGGCCACCTTGCTAGCATGCACAGTGTCCTTAAAGTTAATTAGGTCAAATTGGGCAATGATACGATCTAGTGAATCTTGCTGATGATTACCCGCCACCAGCACCTTTGCACTGATTGACGAAAGAAGTTCTTTAGAGAATTTTTGCAGATCCGCTATATCTATAGAAACCAATGCCCTAGCCTGATCTTCAGCAGTCCACCTACCCTCTAAAATAGAATAGAAAAATGAAATAACCTGCCTAAAAGGGTAGTCTCTTTTAGCATTATTTTTTTCTCTGATTAATTGCTGCTTAATTAAATTAAATTGATCCTTATTCCAGCTTGGCGCAGTGATCACCGACAAAATCCGCTGCAATAAAATCTCCTGTTTATCTGAATAACCGTTAATAACAATCGAAAGGCCCTGCTCGTTAGCTGAGAGACGATAATTTAAACCTGCCATTACCGCTGGATAAAGATCTTCATTCAGCTGATCAGTAATATAGGCTGTATAAAGCCGCGCTGCTGATAAGCCCTTCAAGCTTTGGGTTAAATGACTATTTAAGCGGATAACAATTTGCGCCTTAGGCGTGCCAAATTGGGTGTTTTGAAGGTGCCAAACACGCAGCCCGGGGTTATCTATATAAAGTGCTGGCTTTAAGTAAGAAGAGGCATCAATTAATGTTAAATCGTCAGGTATATATGGGTTTGGATCTGCCAAACTTAAATCAAAAAAAGGTGAACCATCGACAATCCGGTCAATAAAACCAGAATCAAGTGTTTCAGCCAAATATGGCGCCTGATAATACTTTGAAAAATCCACCACTCGGGCCTCTGGAGCGGATACTAGCATCAACATATTTGTCGGCGTTAAGTTTGAAATAACAGTATTTATAATAGCCCTATCAAATTGACTTGCGACGTAGGGTGCACGCAATATTTCACCACCTTTGTACTGGTGCATCGCTCTTGCAATGGCTGTTACATAAGAAGCTGGATCTTTTTTTTCTGCAAATCTAAAGCCTATATCTCCCATTGCCGCATATTCATTTTGACGCCATTTCTCAATACCCTTATCTTTGATAAGTTTAATCCAGGCGAAAAGTTCTATTAAAACTTGCTCTCTAGCCTTGTAGCCTTCCGGGGTCAACCCTATATCAACTGCAAATAACCCAGCCCCTCGATCCTCAAGCACTTTCCCCGCAGAAAGACTGTCTGCCCAACCCTTGGATTTTAAAGCCTGCAATAGACTGCCCTGCCCCTCATAACCAATCATTGAAGCAAGATACTGCGCGGGCTTTGATTGCCAGTAGGAATTTAATTTTGGAAGCTCAAACAGTAAGCTTAACTCTCTAGTGTCTTTTAAAGGCTTAATATTAACCTGCATAGGGAGTGCAGCTGACTCTATATAACTCGATTTGTAGCCGCTTATTACAACTTGCTTATCTTGAATATCTGAAAATCTTGCACGTACAATTTTATCCAATTGATCAAGGGGCTGTTTACCAAGAACCACCAAGGTCATAAGATTGGCTGAGTAGTATTTATCATAAAATTCTATTAGCTCTTCGCGAACACTAGACTGCTTGTTATCGCTAAGGGTATCTAAGCTGCCAACATTGAACTTTGACAGCGGATGTTGCGGATTGGCGATTTCTCTCAATACGTCCCATTGCCTTCTTCTATCATCTTTATATTTTAATTGGTATTCAGACTCAACCACATTTCGCTCTCTATCAACATAGTTGGCATCAAAAAGGGGGTCAGTAAAAAATGGGGCGAACCGATCTAAGGCCTGAGTAAGAGAATCAGCATTTACATCGAAAAAGTAATTGGTATGCTCAAGGCCAGTGCTAGCATTGTGACTTCCACCATGCTCACTAATAAAAGTTTGGTAAGCATCTGCTTTGGGGAACTGCTTGGTTCCCAGAAATAGCATATGCTCTAAAAAGTGTGCCAATCCCTGCCTTTGTTTTGGATTCTGATAACTACCAACATACAGGTCTAGGGCTGCTGCGGCTTTATCTGTGGTGGGGTCAGAAATAAGTACAACATCTAAATGATTAGGCAGCCGAATGCGCTGATATTGGCGCTGATCATTGGCGCTTTTAACAACAGTCTCAGGCTCTGGAATGGTTGTAGATATTAATAACTTTGAACCACAGGATGTAGTGATAAATAGAAAAAGGCTAAATATCAACAAGCACGGGAGTTTTTTATCGATATAAGAACGCGATATATAGTTGTTCATATATAACCTAGACAAATATTTCACTTATACAGCAATTACTCTGGATGAGCTGCTGCTCTGGGCCAAGCGTTATAAATCGCCTTAACCAATGTAGCTAGTGGTATCGCGAAAAACAGCCCCCAAAAACCCCAGATCCCACCAAAAATAAGCACGGCAATAACTATAGCAACGGGATGTAAATTCACCACTTCAGAAAATAACAACGGCACTAGCACATTGCCATCAATAATCTGGATAACCGCATAAAGTCCGACTAACCAGAAGAAATCATTCGTGAGCCCCCACTGTAGGTACCCCACTAAAAGCACCGGTATAGTGACCAATGTAGCACCTATATAAGGGATCAACACTGATAGACCCACAAGGGATGCCAGCAGCGCAGCATATTTAAGATCAAGGAGTAAGAAGGCAATAAATGAAACTGATCCGACAATTAAAATTTCGATCGCTTTTCCACGAATATAATTGGCAAATTGAATATCCATTTCGTCCCAAATAATAGTCATTACTCGGCGTTCTTTGGGCAGCATATTTGATATAAAATTTAACAATAAATCTTTATCTTTAAGCATAAAGAATACAAGCAATGGCACTAAGAACAGATAAATCATAATCGCTAGTAAACTTGGAAAGCTACTAATAGACAAACTTAAAAGCTGCTCAGCAAGGTTTGCCACTTCTTCTGATACGCGAGTAACAACAAGCTGAATTTGATCCGGCCCAATATATTCCGAGGCTTTTTCCGGCAACGAACTCAACAACTGCTTTAATTGCCCTACCATGTTGGGAAGCTCTTTTAAAAGCAAAGAGGTTTGCCGACCTACTATTGGCACTAAAACAACTAATACTGTGATAAAAGTCACTAGAAAAATTATATAAGTAGAAAGTACAGCCGCTATTTTGGATACGCCAAAATTCGTTAGGTTATTAACCACTCCTTGCAGTAAAAACGCAAAAATTAAAGCGGCAATAACAGGGCCTAAAACATCGCCTAAGGTAGCGACAATAATAATGGAAGCAATTAAAAAGACACTTAAGAGAACCGCTTCTTCAGTGCTAAAATACTGTGCCATCCATCTTTGTAATACCTTCTTCATAGCTACCCCATAATTAAAATAGAAAATTATATAGCCAATATGGCATATTATTAACCGAATATACAGATATCACAGATGAAACCAATCTGTTTTTTTACTGTCAAAATTGGCAATCAATAAGGTATCAACCTATTAAACACATATTAATAAAAAATAGTCCATGCTAATTACATATCCACAGTTGTTAAAATATTTAAACTTGGCAAAGGCACTTTTTATAGTTTCAGTTTTGACTTTAAGTTCTAACTGCCTGAGTGCTGATATAAAATTGCCAATACTGGGCGATACCAGCTCTGGCATAGTGTCAAAAAACCAAGAGTATAAACTAGGAAAAGCTTGGCTTCAGGCATTTAGACGCCATGTTAAACAACACGATGATCCACTAATACAAGCTTACTTAGAGCAACTAACGTTTGAATTGGTAACTCATAGCGAGCTTAAAGACATTCGTCTAACCCTAGTATTGATCAACAACCCCAATATCAATGCCTTTGCCGTACCTGGAGGAATAATTGGTATACATACGGGTATTTTTACTCATGCGGATAATGAGGACCAGCTAGCTTCAATTATTAGCCATGAAATTGCTCACTTAAGTCAACGGCACTTTGCTAGAGGCATAGAGGCAAAACGCAACTCAAATCATATTAATCTGGCTGGGCTATTGGCGACGATAGTCGTCAGCTCAAAAGCTGGCGCTGATGCAGGCATGGCCGCCCTATCAGCCACTCAGGCTATAGCTGCAGACCAACAGTTACGCTACAGCAGAAATAATGAGAAAGAAGCAGATCGCTTGGGCTTAAAGATTATGCAGAATGCCGGACGTAATCCCGCTGCCTCTGCAGAAATGTTAGAAAAAATGATGGCGCTTACAAGGTATAAAGGCAGTCGATTGCCCGAATTTTTGCTAACACACCCGATGACAGAAAAGCGCGTGTCAGATACGCGATCGAGGGCACTAAAGTACCAGCATCGTCATTATCCTGATAATTTTGACTACTATATTATGCAAGCCAGATCTCAGGTTTTACATCAAAATAACCCTAATTATTCGATAAAATATTTCAACCAAAAACTTACATCAAATAGCTTAAAATCAGAGGCCTATCGCTATGGACTTGGAATCGCATATTCACAAGCCGGTAACCATGAACAGGCGAAATATCATATAACTAAACTGCTGAAGAGCAAGCCAACTTATGCCCCCTATATATATTCTGATATTGAAATAGATATTGCAGCGGGCAATCACAAACCAGCACTACAAAAATTAAATCACCAATTAGCGCTAAATAACACCAGTTACCCCCTGTTAATGCTTCAGGCAGATTCGCTTTGGAAATCACACCAGTATCAACTATCGGCCAATGTATTAACTACATTGAGTAAAGACCGTGCTGAAGACCCAACGGTTTGGTATCAACTTGCTGAAGTAAGAGGTCTCGCGGGAAATATTTTTGGCGTTCACAAGGCTAGAGCCGAATATTTTATTTTGATTGGTGCGTTAGAGAATGCTAAAAGACAATTAAATTTTGCCAAAAAACTAGTGCAAAATGATGTCAAAGGTTTAGCAATTGTCGAGCATCGCTTAATTGAAATTGAGGCTATGGAAAAAAGTCTGAATAAACTCTAGTTAGTGAGCTTAAAGTCCATCATTCTATTAAGAGCGGTTGTTGCTAGCTTTGCCACCTTACCGTCTACGGTTATTTCCCCACTGCCCTGCTGTAGGCACTGAAGCAGATTTTGCAGGCTATTCATTCCCATCCAGGGACAATTAGCACAGCTTCTGCAGGTAGCGCCACTGCCGCCTGTAGGGGCTATTATCAATTCTTTATCAGGAACAGCTTGTTGCATTTTATAAAAAATACCCTGATCTGTAGCAACAATTAACCGCTGTTGTGGCAAAGTTTTAGCTGCCGCAATCAACTGCGACGTTGATCCAACAACATCTGCTATTTCGACCACAGACTGGGGAGATTCTGGATGTACTAAAATCGCACAATCTTGATAAACCTCTTTCAGATCGGTTATACCTTTGGCCTTAAATTCCTCGTGGACAATACAACTACCGTTCCACATTAGCATATCAGCGCCGGTTTGCTGCTCGACATAGGCGCCGAGGTATTTATCTGGCGCCCAAATTATTTTTTCGCCAAGTGCATCTAAGTGATCGACAACGTCTACCGCAATACTGGAGGTCACCACCCAATCAGCACGTGCTTTTACTTTTGCAGAGGTATTGGCATAAACCACAACCGTCCGATCAGGATGCTGATCACAAAAAGCGGTAAATTCATCAGCTGGACAACCCACATCCAAAGAGCAAGTCGCCTCTAAGGTAGGCATTAAGACTGTTTTATTTGGAGTGAGAATCTTTGCCGTCTCACCCATAAACTTTACCCCAGCAACAATTAAGGTATCTGCGCTATGCTTGCTACCAAAGCGGGCCATTTCAAGGGAGTCAGCGACCACACCACCCGTTTCTTCAGCCAAGGCCTGAATAAGTGGATCAGTATAGTAGTGCGCAACAATAACAGCATTTTTTTCAATTAAAAGTTGCTTTACTTGCTGACGAATAGACTCAACTTGGTCTGCAGGCAATGGTTCTTCAACTGAAACTTTACTGAGATATTCCTGAACTAGAGCGCTAGGCTCTTGTATCGATAAAGAATTTCGATCTTGATGCATAAAACTGATTTATACGGTCGATAACCAGTAAATAACACCAGCTACTATAATTAATACCACAGCGATAGCAGCAACTGCATCAGCTTTTCCATCACCATCATTTTGATTGTTTGCATCTGTCATTAAAAAAGCCTTAAGGTTTATTGGTCGGTTTATGTGGAAATACAATTAATTTAGGGCATTTTAACAAGCATTTAACAGGCTGTCTCGCCAAAACATAGCAGTATTTAATAATTCGACATTATTCCTTTTAATTTGGGGCATATAGGTAAATATTAATTTAAAACCTCAGTGTCAATCTGTATCATTAAGTCTTTAACCCTAAAACATGCCGCAGTAACCAATAGATGTATAGATACGATAACTACGACCATAAAATTGTGAATGAGCGAGTTGAGCAGTTTAGAGATCAGACTCAACGCTATCTTGCAGGAGAAATTGCTGACGAAGAATTTCTTCCCCTGCGCTTGCAGAACGGTCTTTACGTTCAGCGTTTGGCGCCTATGCTTAGAATCGCTGTGCCCTACGGTATGCTTTCGAGCGTACAGGTAAGAAAGTTAGCGCATATTTCTCGCGTCTATGACAAAGGTTATGTTCATTTCACTACCCGCCAAAACGTCCAACTTAACTGGCCTGCCCTGGAACAGGTACCCGATATATTGGCAGAACTTGCTGAGGTTGAGATGCACGCCATTCAAACCAGTGGTAATTGCATTCGCAACACTACTACTGATCAATTTGCTGGTGTCGCCAAAGATGAAATTGAAGATCCCCGCCCTTGGTGTGAAATTATTCGCCAATGGTCGACCCTGCACCCTGAGTTCGCTTTTTTACCGCGTAAATTTAAAATCGCAGTTTGTGGTTCTGAGGAAGATCGCGCAGCATTCTTGTTACATGATATCGGTTTACAGCTGGTTAAAAACGATGCCGGAGAACTTGGCTTTGAAGTTTTTGTGGGTGGTGGCTTAGGCCGAACGCCAATTATTGGCTCCTCTATTCGTAAATTCTTACCTACCAAACATCTCTTATCTTACTTAGATGCAATACTTAGGGTATATAACCGCTACGGCAATCGTGACAACAAGTATAAAGCAAGAATAAAAATACTGGTTAAAGCTTGGACACCTGAAGTTTTTGCCCAGCGTGTAGAAGCAGAGTGGGAACATATAAAAGATGGGCCTTCTACTCTCACAGAAGCTGAATTATCTAGAGTTAAAAGTTTCTTCCCTTTGCCACAGTACCAAGAGGTTAATGCCGCTGAATCTACCTCGGCACTATCGGCTATTTCGGCAGAAAATACTGCATTTAGCCGTTGGTTAGATCGCAATACACAGATGCAAAAACAAGCTGGTTATCGCTCAGTAACACTTTCTTTAAAGCCCGCTGGCGTTGCTCCAGGTGATGTAACCGATAAACAACTTGAAACTATTGCGGATCTTGCAGACCGCTATTCCTTTAGTGAACTGCGTGCTACACATAACCAAAACGTGGTATTAACAGATGTTATTGAATCCGATCTTTTCTCTCTATGGCAACAGGCTAAAGAATCAGGTCTAGCAACTCCTAACATCGGCACTATAAATGATATGATTTGTTGCCCTGGCGGCGACTATTGCTCCTTAGCCAATGCAAAATCCATCCCAGTGGCTGAAGCCATTCAACGCAAGTTCTCTGACCTTGACTATGTCTATGATTTGGGTGATCTTGAACTCAATATATCAGGCTGCATGAATGCCTGTGGTCACCATCATATTGGCCATATTGGCATTCTTGGGGTGGATAAAAAAGGCAAGGAATGGTACCAAATTCAACTTGGAGGTAGTGCGAATCAAAATGCTTCTCTAGGCAAGGTACTTGGCCCATCACTATCACGCGATCAAATTACCGATGGTATTGAGAAATTACTAGACGTCTATGTTGAAAATCGCATCGCTGATGAGAGTTTTTTACACACATATCAACGCATTGGAATTGATAAATTTAAGGAAAGAGTTTATGCCCCAAGTACTTAAAGACAATTGCGTTATAAATGATAGCTGGACTATTTTATCCGAAGATTCAGAGACTCTGCCCAATGGAGATATACTGCTTTCCTATAATCAGTGGCAAAACCTCTCTGATCAGATAGAAAACCATAATGGTAGTATTGGAGTGGTTATCGAGGGCAATGCTGAAATCGAAGAAATTATCGAGCCCTTGCTTGACCTTCCTCTTATAGCGATTAATTTTCCAAAATTTGCTGATGGGCGCGGCTTTTCAGCAGCAAGCCTACTACGCGAGCGCTATAATTATTCTGGTGAAATCCGTGCCGTTGGTGGTTTTATCCGCGATCAGTTATATTTACTAAGTCGCTGTGGATTTAATGCATTTAAATTTGATGACACCAATAACTTAACCGAATCTGCCAAGTCACTTCAGGACTTCTCTGAGACCTATCAAGTCAGCGCAGATGAAGAAAAACCCCTTTTTAGAAGGCGATAAACTAGTTTTAGCTTAATCAACAAGCAGGTTTAATACATGGATCAGCACGTTGTTTTTATCTTTTTCCTTATTTTTACAGGTGGTGCACTTTTAGCATCACTCGCGCTTTTCGGTCGTCAGCCCTTATTGGTCGCCTATATTGCCCTTGGCGCCCTTCTAGGCCCCTACGGCTTAGGCTGGGTATCTGATCTAGAGCTTATTGCTCAAATATCATCTATAGGCATTGTATTCTTGTTGTTCTTGCTAGGCCTGGACATGCAACCCAAATCCCTGCTGAAAGTTTTAAAGCAAGTAGCTCATATCACTCTAATTAGCTCACTTCTATTTGGCTTAATTGGTTTTGCTATTGCCTACAGCTTCAGCTACTCAATAATTGAGTGCGCCATTATCGGCGCAGCTATGATGTTTTCTAGCACCATTATTGGTATTAAGTTGTTACCAACCACTGCTTTACATCATAAGCATTCCGGTGAATTAATGGTTGGCATGCTGTTGATGCAGGATTTTTTAGCTATTGCGGTGATATTGGTATTACTATCAGCCAGCTCAAGTGAAAATGGTATGGCTAGTTTAGCCATCAGTATTGTTGCACTTCCCGCACTAGTCGCATGCTCAATGTTCTTAGTTCGTTATTTACTTCAACCACTATTTACTCGCTTTGATCGTATAGGTGAATATATTTTCCTTCTAACCATAGGTTGGTGTCTTGGTATTGCCGAGTTAGCTGAAGTCATTGGTCTATCCAAAGAAATAGGTGCTTTTATTGCAGGCATTTCCTTGGCCACAAGTCCAATTGCACAATATATTGCGCTTAATTTAAAACCCTTGAGAGACTTCTTTCTGATTTTATTCTTCTTCTCCTTGGGCGGTGGTTTTGACCTGTCTTTATTACCATCAATAGCCGTGCCTGCCATTCTTTTGGCACTGGTTATGCTGTCTCTAAAGCCTGCGGCGTACCGCTATTTATTACGTTCACAGAGCGAAAGCAATAGTCTTTCTTGGGATATTGGCTTTAGATTGGGGCAAAATAGTGAGTTTTCACTTCTGATTGCTTATATGGCATTTAGCACACAACTAATAGGCAATGATGCGTCACACTTAATTCAAGCAACCGCCATCATTACCTTCTTAATTTCGAGCTATATTGTTGTATTTAACTTCCCAAACCCTATTGCTGTAAGCGAGCGATTGAGAAGAGATTAATTTACTTATAGATATTCGAGCTGTCTGTTAAGCGATTCCACCACTTATTGATAAGCCTGTCGGCACTCTGCTCAGCGGCAATACCAAGCTTTTGCGGTAGTTTCTTCTTCTGCACGTAATTAATCTCGTAAAGCTTGGAGTCTGTCGCCTGCTGGGTTAGATACTCGTCGCTGGTCATCAATTCATCAACTAATGAGAGCTCTAAAGCACGTGAGCCGAACCATACATCCCCAGTAGCAACCTTATCTATATCAATTTTAGGCCGGCGTTCGGCAACATAGGATTTAAATAATTGATGGGTATCTTGTAAATCTTCAATAAATTTTTCACGACCCTGTTCTGTGTTTTCACCAAAGACAGTGAGTGTTCTTTTATGCTCGCCTGCGGTTAATAATTCAAAATCAATATCATGTTTTTTTAACAATCGATGAAAGTTAGGGAGTTGCGCAACAACCCCAATCGAACCAATTACGGCAAATGGCGCAGCAAGAATTTTATCGCCGACACAGGCCATCATATAACCGCCACTGGCAGCAACCTTATCTACACATACGGTGATGGGTATACCTCTTTTGCGAAGCCTATCGAGCTGACTACTGGCAAGCCCATAGCTGTGAACCATGCCGCCTGAGCTCTCCAGCTTAACAACCACCTCATCATCCGATTTTGCTTGAGTTAATATGGCTGTAATTTCTTCGCGAAGATTGGTAACCGCAGAGGCGCTAACATTGCCATTAAATTTAACAACGAAGACTCTCTTTTGCTCTACAGTTTCGTCTAGCGATTTCTTTTGTTCAGCTTTGGCTTGCTTCTTTTGCGCTTTGCGACGTTTTTTTGCTTCTGCTTTTTTAGACTTAGGATCTAAAAGCGCCATCGACATAGCTTTACTGATCTCATCATATTGATCATTTAAAGGAGTAATCTCTAATTCTCCCTTATCTCCAGCATGACGATTTTTTTGGCCAGCACTGGCAATAATCGCTATCAATACCCCCAAACCAATAATCGAGGTTACAACCTTGGCAAGAAACAACCCATATTCTGCTAAAAATTCCAAACTAATCTCCAGATTTTACGTATTACAAAGGTGAGTTAAAAAGTCATTATTACTTAAGGTACGAATATCTGATGGGATTATAGACTAATTAAATATTTGAACAACGCTGACCAATACCTTTGATGCAGTATAAAAACTGCTGTAAATAAGACTATTTACAGACGTTTTAGTTGCAAAAACCACCCTGTGAGGCTAAGGTTTGCGCTTTCCAAATAGCCCAATCTAGTACAATCGGTTTTATTGATCTTAACGCCCCATTCGCCATTACTGCAAGGCATACAAAGGATAGAAATATGACGGCATCATTGACACAGGCATTTCATAACAACTTCTTAGGTAATTCACCTAGTTGGTACCAAAAACTGATTCTTGCGTTTTTGGTTATCAACCCTATTTTACTAATGGTGACTTCTCCGTTTATTGTAGGCTGGATTTTAATTGCACAGTTTATTCTTACTCTGGCCATGGCTCTTAAATGTTATCCGTTGCAGCCCGGTGGTTTATTAGCCATTGAGGCGATACTCCTTGGCTTAGCAAGCCCAGATAATGTTTATGCCGAGGCAGTGTCAAACTTTCAAGTTATCCTATTGCTGATGTTTATGGTGGCCGGCATCTACTTTATGCGCGACATGCTACTTTATACATTTACTAAAATTT
Source organism: uncultured Porticoccaceae bacterium (assembly GCA_965662525.1). Taxonomy (GTDB): domain Bacteria; phylum Pseudomonadota; class Gammaproteobacteria; order Pseudomonadales; family Porticoccaceae; genus HTCC2207. Next base: position 14,268 of record CBFIHQ010000014.1, on the reverse strand, counting down.
TGCTTAATGTCCGCTCAAAAACCACGCTTTCTTTTCTATTTTGCTTCTCTGGTGCTGTTTTATCCGCATTTCTGGATGCACTGACAGTAACAGCCGTTCTTATAACCGTTGCTGTCGGCTTCTACTCTGTTTACCACAGAGTAGCCTCTGGGAAAGCCTCAACTGACCTTTCCCACAATCATCTTGATAATAGCTCAATCATTGAATCAAATAGTAAAAACCTAGAGGAATTTAAAGCATTCCTCCGTAGCCTAATAATGCATGGTGCTGTGGGAACTGCGCTTGGTGGTGTTACGACAGTAGTTGGTGAGCCTCAAAACCTACTTATTGCTGAAAAAGCCGGATGGGAATTTATCGAATTCTTTATGCGCATGGCGCCAGTTACAATGCCAGTGTTTGTCTGTGGTTTAATCTGTTGCATATTATTAGAGAAAAGCAAAATTTTAGGCTACGGCGCACAATTACCTGAGGCTGTAAGACAAGTTCTTATGGACTTTAGTCAAGAAGATGAAAAGAATCGTACCAAAGAACAGGTTGCCATCCTTATCACCCAAGCGGTTGTCGCTTTAATTTTGGTGTTTGCACTGGCATTCCACTGGGCACCCGTGGGTCTAATCGGACTGATGATTATTGTGCTGCTAACGGCTTTTAACGGCGTTACAGAAGAACATCACATCGGAAAAGCTTTTGAAGAAGCGCTGCCCTTTACCGCGTTATTGGTTGTATTTTTCGCCATTGTGGCTGTTATACATGAGCAACACCTGTTCTCACCCGTTATAAATTGGGTGCTGGCAATGGATCCTAGCTCACAACCAGGGGTTTTCTTTCTAGCTAATGGCTTATTATCCGCAATTAGTGATAATGTTTTTGTAGCTACGGTCTATATCAATGAAGTAAAAGTCGCCCTAGATTCTGGCATGATTGATCGCGAACAATTTGATAAATTAGTAATTGCTATCAATACCGGAACCAATTTGCCTAGTGTTGCAACACCCAATGGGCAGGCTGCATTCCTATTTCTGCTTACTTCAGCCTTAGCACCACTGATAGGTCTATCCTATATGCGTATGGTAGTGATGGCCTTGCCCTACACTATCGTGCTCACTATTGTTGGCCTGCTTGGTGTTTTGTATATGGTTTAAATTAATATAAAAGGTTTATTCCGCACGGAAAAAATCTGAAAACTTAGTATATTTTTTCGTTAAAACAGCAAGGCATTAGTGCCTTGCTGTTTTTTTCTAAATAATATTTCTAAAGCAGTAATCTCTAACCGCTAGAATAAGAACACTAGTGCGTTTATCATTTTCCAAGTTTTCTTCTATTCCCAATTCATTGAGAGCTAAAATATTAAGGTATTGAATAAGTTCGCTAACGCTTTTGACAACTAAGGCGCGAGTGTAGATAGGCTTTATATATCGGTCATATTTATTATGAGCCCTGCAAGAATCCAATATACCCAATGGATCCCAGTGATTCGTCAAAATATCACCAATAGAATAGTAAAAACTATGATGTACCACTGAAGTAAGGGGTTTAAACTCAGGCTGTAATGGCTGTCCATGCAATGATGTCATTTTGAACCTCCTGAAAGGCTACCTGAGCAAAATTGTAAAACAGTATTTGCGCTAAATCTGTGGTTGTTGAAAATAGCTAAAGCGTTTAGATTGGTCTTTTGCATCGACTGTTGAGACTCCGCTCATTAAATAAATCCATTTAGTCTTGGCTTAAATATGTCATTACATCGTTTGAAAAATTATGATTTAAATCAGATTGTTTAAAACTAGACCAAAAACATTAATATCTCAAATTTAAAAACTCGTTTTTTTACACAAAAAAAAGCACCCTTCCGGGTGCTTTGATAGACTAATAATATTAATCTTCAGGATATTGCCAAAAGCTTGGAATAACATTCTGATCGTTAACATAGAAAACCGTGCTGTTATGAATAAATGATCGCTGTCGATCATTATTAGACCACCAATTATTTGATCCACCGGATATAAACCCACTATTCATTATCGATGCACTATCGGGTACATCCTTATTAAACAGGTTAAACATATACAGCCTATTTTCCTGGGTATAACCCGCCGCAGTATTAGATGACAGGGTAACTGGGATGGTAAAGCGATCTTGATTCTCATTAACCTGCTGATAAGTAAACGCATGGCGGTTATATCTTGCTGGCGAATGAATCCAGTCTGAATCTTCACCAATACTAAGGGCAGTAAGCGATATTGGATTGTCCATAGATGCTACATTAAATAGCTCTAGTTTGACTAAGCCATTCTCATCTTGCCCTAGGCCAAGTAGCAAATCATCATTTACTGGATGAAGAAAGTCTGAAAAACCGGTTACTTCCAACTCGCCAGCAATTATAGGGTTCTCTTGCTCTGAGAGATCGACAACGTAAAGAGGATCAGTGCGCTCAAATGTTACCAAATATAGGGTATCACCAAAGAATCTGACACCATAAAGGTCTTCATTGGGTTTTCCTATTTCGTTGGGATATTCTTCATTGGGTAGTGTCGCTACCTGATCCATCGAGTAATTCGCTGGAGAATGCTTTAAAACTGCAAGCTGGTGATCCCTGTTATCGCCAGAATCCCCAGTCCACTGGCTACTAACCACCCTGAGGTAGCCATCATGCTCATTAATGCGAAAATCCATTTGACCTGATCCATACAAATGACCATTTACCTTACCCGATCCACTGTAAGCGAGGCTCGAGGATAGATTAAAGCGGTGTATCAGGGTTCTGGAATCATCCCCCCACCCCTCAGACTGAATAAAGTAGATGGCATTCTGACTAACATACACACCAGAAGTCGGCTCTAAGTAGCAAGTTGTATTAACTAACTGTTTATTTTTAACATCAACTGCCACCAATAATGTCATGGTCGGGTAGCCGTACTGATCTGGGGCTAATTCATGCTCATCATTAATCATTAAACAGTCTGTGGCGCTTAACAGGCTCGTTTCCTCACCGTTAATAAAGGCTTTTGGAAGTATATCTGTGCTAGATACATCCTCTAAAAGTTCTTCATTGGCATCTCTTTGCTCAATAGTGGGGTAATCAATATAGTAATCTATTTGAGGGGTATGGCGAGCTACCAAATAAACAATATCGCCTTTCTTACGACTGGTAACAAAACCACCCTCAATCTCAAATTTCCAATCTAGCTCAGGGGCTGCTACATTAGATATATCATAAACAGAAACGCCCGTGGTTTGGCCGCGCCAAATGGCTGGATCCATAAATGCGCTTCCATACATTCCCCACCAACCGGAGGTACTTATGGATGCTAGCTGATCTCCGTTTGTATACAGCCCTTCAATGGTTCTGTTGTCATCAATAAAGATATTTCCCGCTTCAGATACCGTTGCTTGATCCGGGTCAGTTGACATAATTTTTATAGAGCGCAGCTCTGGAATAATCGGCTGCATTGGTTCGTCAACAACTGCTGGCTCTTCTCCCACTTCAATTGCATCATCAAACAATGCAACAGGTTCACCAAATGCAAAACAACAATCATCATACATACTGTAGCTGGGAGCTATAAATAGATGTTGACCATCGTATTTAACAAAATCATGTTCATCGATATTTTTTTCTAGGGTATAGGTAGTGGTAAAAGAGTCTCCACCACCCTCTGATGTAGCTGCATCCATCGCCATTTCTGGCATGTCATCCACAGCGACCATGTCGTTTACGTCGCCAAAAGTACGACTATAGCTTTGGGTAAAATTGGACGAAAATTCTTGAGTGCTTTTCATTTGCACCAGCAGTCCAGAGGCCCGAGCTATTATCTGACTAGGCGTAAAAGACGCTATATACTCTTCAACCTCGACAATACCGCTTCTAGAACTATCATCTGCTACAGCGTTATTTATTAATGAATCTCCACGAAGACCGAATAAATAACGAAGCAACAGTAAACCATCTGTCAATGCGTCGACCTCTGCATTGCCATCAATATCCGCAATGTTTAGAGCGAGTTCTAACGCGCCCTGAACCTCCTGTGATGATAGGTTTGAATCAGTGGCGATAGCATTTTGGGTAAGTGCGTCACCCGTCAAACCAAATGCGTACCTTAGAAGCAACAACCCGTCAGTTAAGGCATCTGCTACACCATTACCATCAAAATCCCAACTTGCTGGTAGGTCAGCAGAGTTATCAGAGGGTTCAACAACCGCAAATGTGGACTTCATCGTAGAGTGCGGATAACAAAAATACGTTAACTGAGAGCCATTAAAATCTAACGGTATCGATATGGTTAATTCCTCATCAACATCAATAGACGCCGTGTTACCAACAACCCCACCTGTCCCTGTACTGGAAGATTCAATTTGAGTATTTTCTTGTCTCCAACCATCGCCAATATTAAAGGGATGCGCAGTGTCAGTTCTTATAAATGTATAGGTAGAACCCTTTTCAAGGGTTACATTGATTGACTCACCATCAGGTGTATTTGAGAAAAGGTAAAATGGCGAGGCAAAGGGATTTGTATTTGTTTTGACATAGATGGTTGAATCTTGAGAATAGACTGAAATACTAATCACCGTAAGACTCAAAGCAGTAAAAATACTTGCCAATGTTTTTATTATTTTTTTATTGATACTCAACATCCAAACCACCTCAATGTAATTATCCAGAAAAGGAATTTTTATTATTAATGCTTGATAACAATATATGCTTATTTAAGAGAAAGCACCAGCCTAAGATAATCGAGATAATACCTAAAAAGGCTAATATATCAATAAAAGCCAATCTCAGAGACCATTAAGTCAGCGTTGTGATCCCGACCGAAAGCAACCAATCCCAGACTTCGAATATGTTTTGACTCTATTGTATTTTTTAACCATTTACTTGAAGGTACAAAACTGCTCATCGGTAATTTAATCACTTGCCATTTATCATCAGCAATAAAATCACTCTGATAGTATTGCCAAGGCATGATGGTCCCTCGTGTACGAAGATGAATAAAATACTTCTGATTATTACCTTTAACTTTTGCGTAGATACCTTTGTAGCTGCTTTTGGATTTGTCTGTCACATCGGTTCTAAATTGGATAAAGCCGCCGTTATTTAAAGTGCTCACTTGACCGGAAAGCTGAGCGTAAGTTTCAAATTGATTGCTTTCAAAAACCAAACCTCCCTGAGATACTCCACCCATTACCTGATCGCTAACATAGCTCCATTGAGAATGAGTGTTTGAATTAAAATCATCCAATATCATGGTTTCAGCACCTATTCTTGTAATTAAAGCCAAATTAATAAGCATCAAGCAGGGATATAAAATTTTGTTCATCGAACACACCTATCGGTTTTTGTATTGTGTTGGGCAGTAGCCCCTTGATATATCAGGAGAACGCTTCATTAGGTGTTTTGTATTGCGATTGGACACTCTTTTTCGCCATAAACGAAAAGACCTAGGTTTTACTTGAGCGCGCATAAGTCGAATAACAGCAGACTCATTTAATCCAAAATTAATTTCTATGGCCTCAAACGGGGTTCTATCCTCCCAAGCCATTTCAATAATTCTAGAGACTTCATCATTAGTAAATTGGGTTTTCAACATATTCATAAATCATGGTTAGTACAAGAACATTACGATACAAGTATTTATTTGGTTTTAAACGCGAGATTAAGAAAAAAAGAGAATGGTAAAATAGACCTATGGGTCACAAAATATCGTATTATTAGCGTGAAGCTATTCTCTGAGTTAAAAAAATAACATAATATGAATAGAATAAAATCAAACAATAATAGGCTGTGGCAATGATTATTAATAAGAAGCTCTCTTACATTAAATTTTTTGTGGTAATTTTCTTTTGCCTCGGACTAAATATCCCATCATATTCGCAGGATACACAACCTTCCTCAGACCCTTTTACAGGCGGCCTGAAGGTTTTAGCCCAACAAGCCACTACAGGTCCATCTGGGCAGAATATTAGTTGGGATATAGACAAGGATGGAAATGCCGATGCATTAACTGATGGTCTGCTCTTACTACGATATGCATTTGGACTTCGAGGTGATCCCCTAGCTAACAATGCAATAGCATCGGGCTCAAATCTCTCTGCATCCCAGGTCGAGGAAGAGCTTGAAGCAACACTGGTAATTGCTGATATTGATGGCAACGGCGAGGTTGATGCACTAACTGATGGCTTGCTTCTATTACGCTATCTGTTTGGGCTTGGTGGTGATCCACTAATTAATTCTGCAGTCGCTGAAGGATCTCCCAGATCCAGCAGCTCCGCAATAGAACAATATTTAGCCAGCAAGTTGCCAGGAGCCGATACTGGCGGCCTTCCTGAAACGGTTATTATTAATGAGGTTTCATCATCCAACTCATCATTTGATGATGAAGATGGAGATAGCCCTGATTGGATTGAGCTTTACAATAACAGCAATACTACCGTTGATCTTACCGGCTGGAGTATTACCGATGACAGCCTAATACCAGCAAAATGGATTTTCCCAGCCACCTCTTTAGCACCAAATTCTTATCTGCAAATTTGGGCCTCAGACAAAGATAGAACTGGTGGTGGCACCTATAAAACTCTTGTCAGTAAGGGGGACACTTTCCGCTACATTATACCAACCTCAAATCCAAGTAATTCATGGATAAATCAAGGCTTTGATGACAGTAGTTGGCAACAAGGCGCAGGCGGCTTTGGCTATAAAAATAACGGAGAGCTAGACAATATCTCAACAACTGTTCCTAGCGGAACAAATTCTATCTATGTAAGAAAGTTATTCACAGTCAATGATTTAGCAATTATGAATGAACTGTGGCTAGATATTGATTATGATGATGGTTTTGTTGCCTATATAAACGGCGTTGAAATTGCCCGCGCAAATATGGTTGATCAGCAACCTAACTACAATGCCGTAACAACAACTTGGCGAGAAAACACAGATTTTCCGAGTGGAGTCCGTCAATTTCAGATTAATGACTTTCAAAACCTTCTTATTAACGGCGAAAATTCATTAAGTATTCAGATTCATAATGTCAACTCTACCTCATCTGATTTGGCATTGATTCCATTTTTATCGGCTTTCTATCTAGGTACAACCAATGATGGTATTGAGCCGCCTGCTGAGCTTAATTATGCCGCCCCAAGCCTGCACACTAACTTTAAATTATCCTCAAGTGGCGAAGAGCTCACACTATTTGATAATAATGGTAGTCAAGTTGATTATATGAATGTCACAGCCATGGATACAGATAATAGTATGGGAAGATCTCCTAACGACGGTAGCATATTGTATTTTGAGACGCCAACCCCGGGTGAACAAAACCCCAACACTGGCTATTTAGGGGCCATTGAAAGTGACAGTGTATTTTCTCATGAGGGTGGCGAGTTTAATGGCCAAAGCGTTGAATTAAGCGGCGCTTCTGAGGGCGAAGAAATACGCTATACACTTGATGCAACAAAACCCAACCAAACATCAAGCCTATACACATCACCCATTATTATCAGTCAAGATACGGTTATTCGCGCGAAAATCTTCAAGGATAATTACATACCTTCTCGAACAGAGACGAGAACCTACATCACATCAAATACTCATGATTTACCCATAGTGACCCTGGTGTCCGAGCCCGATAATTTCTTTGATCAGCAAAATGGTATTTATGAATATGGCCCAGAACAAAACTATGAAAATAGTCTCCCTTTCTTTGGCGCAAATTTTTGGCAAGATTGGGAGCGAGATGTTCACTTTAGTTTTTATGAACCAACGGGTGAATTAGGCGTTGCTATCGATGCTGGTGTAAAAATATTTGGCGCCTGGAGTCGCGCAAATGATCAACGATCTATGTCTATTCATGCGCGTGGTCGCTATGGCTTTGGCAAGCTTGAATACCCCATTTTCCCCTCCTTAGATTATGATAAATTTGAGTCAATTGTTTTGCGCAGTTCTGGCAATGATTGGATGAGAACCAATATTAAAGATGTTATAGCCACCAGCCTTATGGAAGGACGTGGCCTAGAATTTCAAGAACATAGGTCGGCAGTAGTTTATCTTAATGGTGAATATTGGGGCTTTTATAATATACGAGAAAAAGTTAACGAGCACTTTCTTGATGACAAGATCAATGTTGATAAGAGTGAGATCAATATTCTAACCAACAATGGAGAAATTGTTGAAGGCAGTAATACCGAATATAACCAGTTAATTGACTTTATCTCAAACAACAGCTTAGCTGACTCTTCTAATTATGATTATGTCGCTAGCCACATCGATATTGATAATTTTATTACCTACCAAATTGCCAATATCTATTTAGATAATACCGATTGGCCCGGTAATAATATTAAGTTTTGGAATTCCCCTGAAACTAAATGGCGATGGATTTTGTATGATACAGATTTTGCCTTTGGTCGCCCATGGGAAGGCTGGCAAGCCTACAATAATGATACATTGTCATTTGCTTTAAACCCCAATGGTCCAGATTGGCCTAATCCGGCATGGTCTACCCTTCTTGCTCGCAAGTTGATGGACAATACAACCTTTAAAAATAAGTTTATTAATCAATTTGCCGATGAAATGAATACAAGATTCAAGGCTGATGCTGTTGTCGCTCATATTGATAGCGTGGCTAATTCAGTGAGCTCTGAGATAAGTCGACATTATTCTCATTGGAGTAACTGGGATAACCGCTCGCCCTATTGGCAAAACCAATATATGAATTCGTCTTATGGCGAATGGCAAAATGAAGTCAATATAATAAAAGAATTTGCCGAAAACAGAATTACCCCATTAGCTGGACACTTTAGAAGTTATTTTGGCATCAATGGCATGTTTGACCTCAACCTATCTATAAATAACACTGAGGCTGGATCTGTGCAGCTAAATTCTCTAACAATCGACACTGCTAGTTGGCAAGGCGAGTATTTTGACTTTATTCCTGTGTCACTTAGGGCTGTTCCTAATGAGGGGTATGAATTTGTGGGATGGCAGGGATCAATCAATCAGTCTAATGCAAATGCTACTTTAACAACCTCAGAAAATGCTAGCGTTCAAGCAATATTCCAAGCGATTAAAAATTAAAGTAGGCGCATAAAATACAGTTAAATTCTGAGATTATTTATCGTTATTAATGGTGATAATCTCAGAATAGAATCTGGCAGGCTGCCTAGACACCTCAAAGTCTTGAGATGCTAAAAGCGCTGTAAAAGCCAAGCTAAATGAGATAATAAAAGTGGTCATCTGAAGATCTTAGGAATTTAGAATAAGTATATTGAAGACCTTAACCAACTACTAATGACTTTTATTAATAATCACTATGTCGTTTATTAATAGAACTTAGCTCCTAAGCCCCTCGCCTGATGGATTCTATTAATTGGCGGTGAGAGAGGGATGACTCAGGCTATGCCCTCGCCCTTCGGGTCGCCTTCTCTTCGTTTTGGCGATGTCTCGCGCTATGCGCTCGGCTTGAACCCAACGAGGGTTCTCACCCTCTTACACCTATAAAAAACCCCTCAGAAGAGGGGTTTTGGTATTTGGCGGTGAGAGAGGGATTCGAACCCTCGAAACGCTATAAACGCTTACACACTTTCCAGGCGTGCTCCTTCAGCCACTCGGACACCTCACCGTTTTAAATTGGGCAATTACTTGCATCGAATCAGCCCAAGATTTAAGCGGCGAAACTTTACACAATGCCTGTTTTAAAAGCAATGTAATTTAATTGCTCAAATCAAACGGCAGTTGCGTATTTTAAGTGCTAGTATATGATAATGATTACCAATAGCTTTTACCTTCTTCCCAATCCTATTTTTCACCTACATAGAATACTGCAATATTCTGTGGTTACTGTTTTGATAGTATGCTATTTATACCATCACTCCACTCAGCATTTGATTCTGTCGATTTTTATTGGCTTAAATATATATCAATCATTGGTATTATTGTTAAATCTTAAGAATGTTGCTCCAAACCTCAAAACGACCTTAACGATTGTTTTTATCGACGGCGTTATTACTGGCTTATTAATACAATTTATTGGGCTTTATCATGCTTTGTCTATTGGTATTGCTGGCCTTTTTTCTTTAGTTTACGTAAAGGTATTTTCAGCCATGACTTTCACGGCGATCTGTGGCGTGAGTATCGCTATTATTACGGGCCATATCACTGCATTCCCATCATGTGATATTAAAATCTTTACTGAAATTGTGCTGCTCATTTTAATGGGCAGTTTCCTATTGTCATTTTGTATCATAAGGGGTTATCAGGATAAAACTCTCAATGAAAAGCTTGAACTAGTATCTCGAAAAAATAGTGCTTTAAAATAACACGTTCACAACCTATCTAAATATTTATCCCCTCGATTGTGTCAATCTATCATTGCAAAAGAAAACACTTGCTTAGATGCAAGAGACCGACCCATTACTATCTTTTTTTCAGATATGCAGGGTTTTAGTCAATTATCCGAACAATTGACACCAGACCAACTATCGTGGCTTGTTAATACATACCTTAGTGAGATGTCAGAAATAGCATTTAGATTTGGGGGTACTATAGACAAAATCATCGGCGATTCAATGATGGTGTTTTTTGGCGACCCTAACAGCCGTGAAAAAAAAATGATGCCCTATCCTGTGTATGTATGGCAATTGCAATGAAAGAAGCTATGAGCAATCTTCAACAAAGATGGAAAATTGCGGGGATTGAAACACCACCCAGTGTAAGAATGGGAATAAATACAGGGAACTGCAGGGTGGGAAATTTTGGTACCGAAAATAAATTGGACTATACCGTTTTAGGCAGTACGGTTAACTTGGCCAGTCACTTAGAGTCCATCGCGCAAGCAAATGAAATACTCATCACCGAAGAAACCTATAATTTGGTAAAAAATCACGTTAAATGCACAGTCAACAATTCGGCAGATAGTCGGTGGTTATCCAAAGATTTGAAACTTTATACGGCAAATAAAATGGCCCGCGAGCAAATACACCCCGCTGGCCATTTTAACCTTATTGATAATCTTTGATTGATGGACAGGAGCAAACAAGGTTTCGATCGCCATATACATTATCTAGACGCCCTACGGGTGGCCAGTATTTATTTGCTCGGCTAAATTCTGATGGATAAATGGCGGTGCTGCGGCTATAACTATGCTGCCATTGATCTGCTGTAGCCACAGCCGCTGTATGAGGTGCACCGGCTAGAGGGTTATCCTCTAGGCTATACTTGCCGCTTGCTACCTCAGCAACCTCATCGGCAATGGATAGCATGGCATCACAAAAACGATCTATTTCTCGCTTTGACTCACTTTCGGTGGGTTCTATCATAAGGGTTCCAGCAACGGGAAATGACATAGTTGGAGCGTGAAAACCATAGTCTATTAGGCGCTTGGCAATATCATCAACGCTAATACCGGTTTGCTCTTTGATATCACGAGTATCAACAATGCATTCATGAGCAACACGATCATTAGCACCGGTAAACAATATGCTGTATTTCGACTTTAGTCGCTTAGCAATATAGTTGGCATTTAAGATAGCCACTTCTGTTGCCTGTCTCAACCCGCTGTAACCCATCATTCTGATATACATCCAAGTAATAGGTAAGATGCTGGCACTGCCAAATGGTGCTGCTGATATTCTTCCACCGCGACGAGTGGTAGAGTTATCTTGCGGCAAGAACTCTGCTAAATGCTCACCTACACAAACCGGACCCACACCAGGACCACCACCACCATGAGGGATACAGAACGTTTTATGCAAATTAAGGTGGGATACGTCGCCGCCAAACTTACCCGGCTGGCATACACCTACCATGGCATTTAAGTTGGCGCCGTCAATATAAACCTGACCACCATGTTGGTGAACAATATCGCATAGCTCAGTGATATTTTCTTCAAACACGCCGTGTGTAGATGGGTAAGTCACCATAATGGCGGAAAGATTATCACTGTATTGTTCGGCTTTTTGTTTTAGATCGTCAATATCCACATTACCCTGATCGTCGCAGGCAACAACCACTACTTTCATTCCACACATTTGCGCAGAGGCTGGATTAGTACCATGGGCAGAACTAGGTATTAAGCAGATATCGCGATGATGATCGCCACGACTTTCGTGGTAGGATTTTATTGCTAGCAACCCTGCGTATTCGCCCTGAGATCCAGCGTTGGGTTGCAGTGAAATACCATCGTAGCCGGTAATCTCTGACAGCATTGATTCCAGCTGATCTATAAGCATCTGATAACCCAGCGTTTGATCAGCGGGTGCAAAGGGATGAATATTAGCTAATTCCGGCCAGGTCACCGGCAACATTTCAGCGGTTGCATTAAGCTTCATGGTACATGAACCAAGGGGTATCATGGCTCTATCTAGGGCAATATCCTTATCCGATAATTTGCGAATATAGCGCAACATTTCTGTTTCTGAGTGATAACTGTTAAAGGTTTCATGATCTAAGAAACTTTCTGTTCGCATCATATTGCCGGGAATATTCTGCACAGCTTGCTCGGCTATCTGATCAATGGATAGGTTGTGGTGACCAATAATGGTATCCCACAACTGAACAATCTCTTCGGCACTGGTGGTTTCATCAAGAGATATACCCAGATGATTGTCATCAATCTGGCGTAAATTGATATTGTTAGCTTCCGCTCTGCCGATAATTGCAGCGGTATTGTCTCCAGTATCTAAGGTCAGTGTATCAAACCAACTGCTATTTACTGTGGTTATATTATGTTCATTTAAGCCATTGGCTAATACTGTTGTTAGCATATGTACACGATTGGCAATATCGGCTAAACCTTTAGGGCCGTGATAAACCGCATACATACCTGCTATTACTGCCAATAAAACCTGTGCAGTACATATATTTGATGTCGCCTTTTCGCGACGAATATGCTGCTCTCTTGTTTGCAATGCCAACCTGTAGGCGGGATTACCCTGTGCATCTTGAGACAGCCCTACAATACGACCGGGCAGATTGCGTTTGTAAGCCTCTCTAGTAGCCATATAAGCCGCATGAGGACCACCAAAGCCCATGGGCACTCCAAAGCGTTGCGTGGACCCTATGGCTATATCTGCACCTAAGGACCCCGGGGATTCAAGTAACACTAGGCTAAGAATATCCGCCGCCATCACCACAATGCCCTTTTGCGCTTGAACCTTGGCTATGGTTTCTCTGTGATCTTGGATATCACCACTGACACCAGGGTACTGCAGTAACATACCAAATACATCACCATCACAATCTTGAGGATTACCTATTACCACCTCAATACCCAATGGTTTTGCTCGAGTATCAATAATATCGATAGTTTGTGGTAAGCAGTCACTATCGATATAAAAGCGATTTGATTTTGATTTTGACACACGTCGGGACAGTGTCATGGCTTCAGCAGCGGCTGTTCCTTCATCGAGCATAGAGGCATTGGCTATTTCTAAGCCCGTAAGATCGGTAACCATGGTTTGAAAATTAATAAGGGCTTCTAAACGACCCTGCGAGATTTCTGGCTGATAAGGCGTATAGGCTGTGTACCAGGCTGGATTTTCAAGAATATTACGCAAGATAACATTGGGTGTTAAGGTGCCATAATAGCCCTGACCCAAAAAGCTTTTGCAGATCTTATTTTTATTAGCAATTTGACGAAGCTCTTTGAGCGCCTGTGACTCTGTGCACTGAAGCGGCAAATCTAACGGCTTATTATTAGTGATAGATTCAGGAACAACCTGTTCAATTAGCTGCTGTAAATTATTACAATCAAGCAGGCTAAGCATTGCTTGCTGATCTTCAACGCGTGGGCCTACATGACGTTTAACGAATTGTTCAGCATGTTGCAAATCATTGAGCGTACGTTTCTTTTGAAGCATCTAACTTCTCCTGAGTTATCCTCGATAATAGCGTTGGGGGACAAATGGCATTGAGCAAACAACAAGCGGACGCGACTTACCTCTAACCATCGCATTTACTTTTGTTCCTGTAATTGAATAATCTGTAGCTATATATCCCATAGCAATTGGCTTTTGTAAGCTGGGTGAAAAGCCACCACTAGTGATAGTACCAAGCACTGCTCCGGCTGAGTCAACAATCTCAGCGCCCTCTCGAACGGGTGCTCTTCCATCGACTATAAAGCCCACACGTTTCTGTGAAATACCTTGATCAATATGTTTTAACACTGCTTGGGCGCCAAGAAATCCGGCCTGCTTATGACCACCTGTTCGACGACTTTTATTGATACTCCACAATAGACTGGCTTCAACTGGACTAGTCTGTTGATTCATATCGTGCCCATA
>CBFIHQ010000013.1:0-32138 GCA_965662525.1 uncultured Porticoccaceae bacterium | reverse complement strand
GAGCAGTGGGTTAATGTTCAGATTCCATTAACGAGCTATTCAAGTGTTGTTAATCTAGCGGACGTGTTCCAGTTCAAAGTAGATGGTAACGGTGCTGTTGCATTCAATAACCTCTACTTCGGTGGTACTGTAGCGGCTCCTGAGCCAGAGGCTCCAGCAGGCATCACGATTGCTGAAAGCTCAGATTTCTATGATAAGGCACATGCTGTTTGGGTTAAGGTTATTAACTTAGCGCTTGTTTCTGATGGTGCTTCTAGCCAAGCGGCGCAGACCTTATCTATAAATGTGACTGAGTTGCCTGAGGGTGGTGCTAACTACAGAGTCTATAAGACTACTGCTAATGGCGGTGACTTCTTAGGAAATGCTCAAGCATTATCCCTTGGCGCTAACGACATTACAGTTGGCGGTGTAGCATTTGATAGAGCGGTTAAGATTCAGCTATCAAGTGGTGATGTAAGATTTGATGCGCTGTCTGTTAATGGTAATACGTTGTATCCTGAGTAGCTGTATAGGCTTTTATAGCCTACTCCAAAAAAAGCCCCGATTTTATCGGGGTTTTTTTTTGATTAAATAACATGTTCAATTAATTATAAGTGAACATTGTTTAACAGATTTTTATTGCCACAGAGAAAATGTAAAGAAAAAATCTTTACTCTGTAGATATAGCTTTTTTATAAACGACTTGTGAATGTATATGGTATAGAACATAGTCTTAGCTAAGTCGATATAATCCAAAGTGCCTCACTCTATTTATAAATCTATTATAAGGTTATCAAAACCACATCAGTCTAATTAAGCAGTATGGTCAAAGGTTATTAAGCATATCCAGACAATATCGTTGACTCAGTATGGAATTAATACTGTTGCTAGTCATCTTTAAGGCAAGCACTATTGAAGAGGTTTAATAACTAAATTTATTTGTAAAAAGAGATGGATTCATATCTAGTTTAATTAAGTGTATTAAATGACTAGAGGTGGGGAGGGTTGAGTTTATTTTAGTAATACATGGCTGTAACAGTTTAATTAAAAAGCCTTCCTTTAGCTTTAAAGGAAGGCTTTTACCGACTTAAGTAATGAGTATTATTATCTAACTAGCTGAAATCCCGCCGGCACACTAACTGCGCTATAGTTAACGGTATAGTTATTTGACCCGCCACTCACTTTTTCAAATTCTATTGATGCTAAATTAAGCTCATTAGTTTGTGGCCATTGACCGTAGATCGACGCCCAAGCAAAGGGTAAAAATGCGTCGGTTGCTGGGTTGTTGTCGCGGTTATCAGCGTCAGCCATGACTATATTTGGTGTAGTGTTTACAATAGCGTCAACTGGATACTGTGTAATATTGATCGGTCTTATTGATGAGCTATCATAGTGAACCCTAAATCCAATCCCGGTAGTTTCTGCATGTGATGATTGATATTCAATATTCAATGTACCGGTTTCGCCATACCACATAATGCCGTTATCGAAGAGTCTCTGAAACTTTTGAGTGTTTTCGTCTTCAGTGGTTTCAGAATCTTTATTGTTATCTTTTTGTTTAGATGATTCTTGGTTGGTGCGCTCAGTATTGTTACTGGATTTATTCACTGAGGAAGTATTGTCAGTGGCTGAATTATTTTGGTTGTATGAGGATCGATTATTATCATTGGATGATTCGGTATCGCTATTAAGCTGATCACCGGAGTTGTAAGATGTATTATTACCTTGATAATTGGTTGAATCAGCACTTTCGTATCTAGAGTAATCATCTTTACTAGACTGATTATTTATATTGGAAGAACTTTTCGCATAAAGTTTGCTTGAGTCGCTAGATTTAGCGCCTTTTGAATCCTCACTTTTAGTCGTCTCCTTGCTAGCACTTGCATCTGTATTCGATGTTGATACTGATTGTTCGCTTGATACTTTAATGTCAGTGATATCGGTATCAACAACAAGAAATACAAGGACGCCAACTATTAAAATCATAATTGATATAATGGCTTTCATAAAATTACCCACTCTTAATTAAGTTATAAATGTTTTTCTAGACTATACAACAGCTGCTTCGGTTAAAAAAGTAATACCCGACAAAGTGTCTGCAAAATTATGTTTTGATAATAATTAGATACAAAAAAGCCCCGAATAATCGAGGCTTTAAAAGAGATGATGCCCAAGGGCGAAACAAATGGCATGCTATTTGGGCGCCGAAGGCGGTCCGCAGGACCGAGCATCTTAGGATGCGAGTCCATCGACCACCGATATAAAGTGTGTTCGATTTATAGATATTGAATAGACACAAAAAAGCCCCGAATAATCGAGGCTTTAAAAGAGATGGTGCCCAAGGGCGGAATCGAACCACCGACACGAGGATTTTCAATCCACTGCTCTACCAACTGAGCTACTTGGGCATTACTCTGAGGTCGCGTATTAAACCGTTTGGAGCGGCATTCGTCAAGGATTATTGACTAGGTGGAACATATCCTTCTGCTTGATCTACATCTTCGCCATCAAAGAACTTTTCTCGCTGTTCTGCGAGGTAATGTCTTGCGGTTAAATCCATCATATTTAAGCGCATTTCATTGATAAGTGTGGTCTGGTGCTCCATCCATTCTTGCCAGGCCTGTTTTGACACGTGATTGAATATTTCCTCTCCCTTATGGCCGGGAAATGGCGGTATATCCAAGCCGGGTAATTCTTTTTTAAGCTTTTTACAAAGTACAGTGCGAGCCATATTGACCTCAATTAAATATTCAGTAATGCCTTAACCGGTGCAGGCATCCCCAATGATAGAGGATTTTCTGTGTTATACCAGACTAAGTCATTATTTTCCTTGATATTGTTACAAGTTTCTTCAACCTCTACCTGCATGGGCTGGTAATCTAAATGGAAGTGACTAAACGTGTGCCGTTGTTTTGCTAAAAATAACTCAGATTTTATATTTAGCCCTAATGTGTCACAGATGGCTTTAAGTTCTGATTTTTTTTGTATTTCAGGGAGTACCCAAAGACCACCCCAAAGGCCAGTAGGTGGATTATTTTTTAGTAAAATATCCCCCTGAGTGTTGCGTAGCATCAAAAATATAGATTCCCTTATCGGAGTGACCTTTTTAGGCTTTTTGCCGGGATATAGCGCTTGGCTGCCCTCTGCTAAGGCTTTACAGCCTGATACTAAAGGGCAGTGATCACACAGCGGTGATTTTTTAGTACAAAGTAGCGCGCCCAGGTCCATCATTGCTTGGGTATATTCTTGGGTATGTTGATCAGGTGTATAACGTTCTGCAATATCCCAAAGCTTATTATGTACCGCAGTTTTACCTGGCCAACCATCGATGGCGGCAAACCTTGCCAAAACCCGCTTAACATTCCCGTCTAGGATGGCAGCGGGTTTTTTAAACCCAATGGAACGAATTGCTCCGGCGGTAGAGCGACCAATACCCGGGAGTTCAGATAGTTGCTCAACCGTATCTGGAAATTGATTATCTAATTCAAAGACAATGATTTGAGCCGTTTTATATAAGTTGCGCGCGCGCGCATAATAGCCTAGCCCAGTCCAGTGATGCAGAACCTCATCAATACTGGCATTGGCCAAATCTTCAATGCTAGGAAAGCTTTCCATAAAGCGTTCAAAATAAGGTACAACAGTAGAAACTTGAGTTTGCTGCAACATAATTTCAGAAATCCACACGCGGTAGGGTGTTATTGGATTTTGCCAGGGTAAGTCTTTGCGACCCTGATGCTGATACCAGCCTAGTACCGCTAGCTGAAAATCTCTAGGGTTCATTGTAACTTTGGCGAAAGAAGAAGTGTTTGAATCAAATTATTATCCGGCTTGCATTTAAATTTGTCACCCAATGCCCCCTTGCATTTGAAGGGTATCTCGCGCTTCACAATCATTGGGTTAATTTTACAGCCTTGTGCGCTACTCTTTGGTTGAGTTGCCAAAGCAGTTGTATTTAATGAATAGCGCAGGGAGGATAAATTTAAACTTGCATTACCGTAGATGTCGATATGGTTTAAGTTGGTTTGATAGTCGCTCAACAATAAGCGGCCTTGGTTAAAACGTAGCTGGCCGGTTAGATCATCAAGCACAGTATTCTCTGACCAAGTCGTCTTAGGAATGGGTTTTCCACCAAAAATTGCCGCAGCATTACAAAGAGTTTGTTCTAAGTTGAATCCAATATAACTTGGACTTTCAATCTTAAATTTTCCCCAACCATCAAGCGATTCAAGGATTGATTCGGGCGTATTTCCAGATCCCTTGATAGCGGTTTCAAGATTTAATTTACCACCTATTTTTATATCTTCCATTGATTTTGTGACAGCGCTTAAATCAATATCTGTCATAGAGTATTCAGTATTAAATTTAGGCTTAGGGCCTTGCATGTTGAGTGAAGCAGTGGCATTTATTTGGCCGTCAAAAACATCACCACTCAAAGCAGTCAATCGAAAGATATTCTGATTGCCAAATAGATTTGCATAGAGGTTTGATAGACTTATATCGCCTAATTTAACGGTCATTAGGTTTAATTCAAATTGGCTTTTTCCGTGCCAAAGAGCCATGGGAACCGCCAGAGGCGCAAATAACATTGAATTATTTGCATTAGCCGATGATTTTGCCTTGTAGGCATCCAAATTAAGTACTTTACCGCTAACCAAGGTGTTGAGTTTGTACTGTTGCTGATCTATATCAATATTTATATCAAGTACTTGCCCATCGATAGATAGGGTAGTTTGAATTTTAGAGTAACCTGTAGTCTCAATATCAAAAAAACTATTCAAGGTGATATCGGTTAAGGCATTAGCATCAGTTAACTGTGGAACGATTAAGTCAGGCACAAAACGTTTGGCTAATTTAAACTGCTGAATAAGATTGAAAGCTTCAGTTTTGATATTACCCTGGATTTTGGTGAGATTATCTGATGCATCTAAATAGCCGCTGATAGACAATTGATTCACATTCAGTTGTAAATTGGCAATAGTAAGGTCAGTCACTGCTTGATCTGATATTTTTATAGCGACTTCAGATGTCAAAAATATCTTAACCCCCTTAGGTGCCAGTAAATCAAGAGCAAGTGGGAATTTATTACCTGTAGAATTTAAATTATCAACCGCTAGATTAAGCTGGCTAAACTGAAGGGGTAAGCTATTGGGTAAGGCATAAAGTACACGACCATTAGTTATGGATAGGCGGCTAACGGGAAGCTGACTACGCTGACTTGCAAGAGAAATAATAGTTGAAAGATTAACCCCAAGACTCAGTTGATCGGCACTGCCGGCCATTGACTTGTCATTAAGAACAAAATTGACTTTTTTAGCACTAATTCCCAGGGGAAAAAGCTGCCATGCTAAGTCGCCTTCAATGCCCAATTCGACGCCCACATTAGCCGAAGTTGTCTCTATATCCGATCTAAATTGATTGGGATCAACAACAAGGGTAACAATATAAATACCCAAGGTAATCAATAAAATTAAAGAAAGGAGGCCAGTTAATAGCCTTTTTAAGAAGCTGTTCATTATCACCCGAAATATATCTTTACCAACGAGTAATATTCTACCCTAAACACTCAGGGGTTAAAATGATGGGCAATCCTTTACCCATCATTTTAAGTTCTAACTTGACTATTTGCTTCTATTAAAAGCTGTAATTCACTTTTAAGCCAAGGTTTCTTCCCGGAAGTGGTACTTCATCTTTAACGAATGAACTATGATTTCTAGCTACTTCGTTCAATAGGTTCTTAGCAAAGAACGAAACAGTAATTACTTCACTCTCGCTAGTTTTAATTTCTTGAGATAGAGAGAAATTAACCCATTGGTAACCATCAGTAGGCGTTTCGCCATGTTCTTCATGCCCATGTTCGCCTTCAGCCTCATCATGATGCTCCTCTTCCTCTTCTTCAGAGGCAACATTCGACTGCTTTTGGACATCTTTGATTGAAAGTGACCAATCTAAACCATTATTGCCATTGTAGCTGAACCTAAGGATATTTCTTGTAGGCACTGAGCGCGGAATATATCCACCCTGTTTAAATTGTGCATCTACATAATCTCGACCCAGTGAAACTCCTAGACTTCCATTTTCAAGCACTAGCGATCGTGACAATTCTAATTCATAACCTTCGAATACAGCGTCCTGTTGACGATACTCAGATACAGTTAACTCTTCCAATTCCGTTTCGGTATCCTGAAGATAAATGTAGTTAGAAATACTATTTTTATAAAGGCTTAAGTTGGTATCAAAACCAGCTAAAACAGTGTTGAAAACTAAATCGATATTATTGGCTTTTTCAGGTTCCAGTGTAGCGTCGCCTTTTTCATATCGCTGAGTGACCAAATGAGGGCCATCGACAAAAAGCTCCATAGCAGAAGGTGCTTTCTTCACAGATGAAACCCCAAGGCTAACACCCAGTTCTTTCGAAAGTTCGCGACTGATTGTTGCTGAGTAGCTAGTTAGGTTAGTGTCATAGCTGCCAGCGACAGATTTGCGTTCAATCTGATCATGTCTGATGCCAAAGTCAACATGTGCTAGCTCAAATTTATTACTTGTAAAGTATCCCAAAGTAATTTCATCTGACTCAGTAGGCTCTAGGAACGCCTCATGACCCGTGATAGAAAATTCTTCTTGAGCAACATTCAAAGTAAGTTTTTGGATAGCTTCAGTTTGACCAATATCTAAGGTTAGACCGAACTCATTAGAAATGTTTTTGAATTCAGTTCCCTCGGCATGATGCTCATCACCGTGATCATCACCGTGATCATCACCGTGATCATCACCGTGGTCATCACCGTGGTCATCACCGTGGTCATCACCGTGGTCATCGCCGTGGTCATCACCGTGGTCATCGCCGTGGTCATCGCCGTGGTCATCGCCATGGTCATCATCATGTGCGCCATGTTCTTCAGCATGCTGTTCTGTATGATCATAGCTAGTGCGACGAATATAATAATCTGCACGATTAACTAAGCCGCCGTTGAAATTAAAAGCGCCCTCGAAGTTAATAGTTTTAGAATTTGTATCAGCAAAGATTCTTTCACCCTCGTGATCAGCATGATTCTCATCTCCATGGTCTTCGTCACCATGGTCTTCGTCACCGTGGTCTTCGTCGCCGTGGTCTTCGTCGCCGTGGTCTTCGTCGCCGTGATCTTCATGGCCATCACCATGGAACGGGATACCATAGGTTGAGCTTGAGTCAGCATAGGAAAGGCCTACATAACCCCAGTCTTCTACTTTTGATAGTCCAAGTTTAAAACCATTTTTTGCAAAATCAGAGTTTTCAAGTGTTTGGGGGTCATGATCGCCGTGGTCATCATGCTCACCTTCTTTATGAAGTGCATGCTCGGGGATACTATAATTTTCCAAATTAGCGTATTGAAAACTTGAGGTAAGGTTAAGGCCGCCAATATTGGCAATATAGCTCGCACTACCAGTATTACCCGAATTACCATCCTCATAGCCAGCACCTAGATTGAATTTTGCAGATTCAATATCCTGTTTGGCAATTGTGTTATCAACGATATTAATAATACCGCCGACAGCACCATTGGCATATAAAAGAGAAGAAGGACCTCGAATAATCTCGATTTGTTGTAAATGCCCCAAATCGATTTCATTTGAATGATCTGGTCCCAATGAGGATATATCGCGAACTACCTTACCATTATTAAGTAGTTTAACTCGGCTTCCGCTTAGTCCTCTTATCACTGGTTGGCCCACAGCAGCACCGAAATCACTAGAAGATACACCAGCTAAGCTATCTATCATAACGCCGATACTCTGTGTAGCATCGAGAGTTAAAGATTTTCCATCCAAGATATGAAGAGGATTAGAAATATCATTTACCAAAGGATCAATAAGCGAAGAAGTGACAATAACCTCTTCAAGTTCATCTGCCATGCTTGTATTTGCAACGGCAGAAAAGGCTATGACTGATAGCCCAATATAAATTAATTTTTTCATAATTAGTGTCTCTAAAAATAACAACAAGCCCACACAACTAGGGAGTGAGCAGAAATTAAAAATTTTGTTAGGTTTTAAAGACTAAAAAGGCGGTGCTCTAGCAAAAAAGCCGCTATTTGCTTGGCTATTATTTACACCAATTAAAATGGTAGTTTTATTAATATTGCGAAGTGGTGCGGAAATAATCTGAATTACCTGGTCTAATACTGACTCAGTATATTGCACCACCGTGAAGACACAGCCACTTTCTTCATGATCATCATGTCCATTTACATCATTATGATGAGCATGTTCAGCGAAATTATTATGGTAAGAATAGTTGTGAAATACAGATACAGTACTACTCAGCCCTAAAATAAGGCCAAGAAATATTGCGACTGCTATATGTTTAATCTTCATTAGTGCAATGATATACCATTTGAATAATTAGAGATATCCGAAAACTGACTTATAACTACAAGTAAATTGTAAAAACAGATCGTTTTACGCTTATAATATCGGCTTAAATGTTCTGACTTGGAGAACCCCATGACCGAGCGCACGGCAACCGTTACGCGCAACACGTTGGAATCACAGATTACTATCAGTGTGAATCTTGATGGCACCGGAAAAGCTAACCTAGACACACCGGTTCCTTTCTTGAATCATATGCTTGATCAGATTGCCCGTCACGGCTTGGTAGATCTTGATATTAAAGCTACTGGTGATACAGAAATTGATGATCACCACACCGTTGAGGATATAGGTATTACTCTGGGAATGGCGATTGCTGAAGCAGTTGGTGATAAAAAGGGTTTGACCCGTTATGGTCACGCCTATGTACCATTGGATGAGGCTCTTTCTCGTGTGGTTATGGACTTCTCAGGTCGTCCTGGTTTGATTATGAATGTGGATTTTGTTCGCAGTCATGTTGGCACCTTCGATGTTGATCTTACTTCAGAATTCTTTCATGGCTTTGTTAATCACGGTCTTGTTACCCTGCATATAGATAATTTACGCGGTGCAAATGCTCACCACCAAGTAGAGACTATCTTTAAGGCATTTGGTCGAGCATTGCGCGTGGCAGTAAGCCAAGACGCCCGTATGTCAGGGGTTATGCCTTCTACCAAGGGCACACTGTAAATCTACAGCGACAGTAAAAATTATGAGTGATTTTCGCGATCATATTGCCGTTATTGATTATGGAATGGGCAATCTTCATTCTGTAGCCAAAGCACTGGAGCATGTGGCTTCCAGTGCTGTGGT
This sequence comes from uncultured Porticoccaceae bacterium, assembly GCA_965662525.1. Lineage (GTDB taxonomy): Bacteria > Pseudomonadota > Gammaproteobacteria > Pseudomonadales > Porticoccaceae > HTCC2207. The sequence goes on along the minus strand of CBFIHQ010000013.1, from coordinate 22,961 downwards.
TACGGTAACCTCAGATCCACAGGTTGTCGAAAATGCAGATCGGGTTGTATTCCCCGGTGTAGGTGCAATTCGCGACTGTATGCACGAAATACAACGGCTTAATATAGGCGGAGTGGTTAAAAAAGCTATTCAAGCTAAGCCTGTTTTAGCGATTTGTGTGGGTATGCAGGCACTAATGGAAAACAGTGAAGAAAATGGTGGCATCGACTGCCTAAATATAATGCCGGGTCAGGTTAAATACTTTGGCGAAAACTTTGTTGATAGCCAAGGCCATAAGCTCAAAGTTCCCCATATGGGCTGGAACAATGTGACTCAGTCTCAAGATCATCCGCTTTGGCACAACATTAAACAAGATAGTCGTTTCTATTTTGTGCATAGCTACTATGTCGAAGCCCTAAACAACCCCAATGTATTCGCTACCTGTGACTATGGCAAACAATTTGCCGCATCTGTTCAACAAGGCAACCTATTTGCGGTGCAATTTCACCCAGAAAAAAGTGCCAATGCAGGACTGCAACTGTTAAGTAATTTCTGCCAATGGCAGGGCGCTTAAACCCATCATGTCATCCGCAGAAGATATCAGTGAATTAATCACTCGCCTTAACGGCGAAACTGCCAAGATTGAGTGGCATGAGTTACAAAAGCACTATGCATCAGGCAGTGTGATTGCTGTAGCCGCTGGTTTTGATCTGATTAAAGTCGCCATTGCATTACATCAAGATGACACCGCCCAGATAAAACAATGGCTTGCCGAAAAGCTAGTCGTAGAGGTAAGTGATAGTCAGGCTCAGCGTTGGTATGACCAAAACACCGCGGTTTGGGCTCTAGTAATTCCGCCCTTTGTGCTAGTCCAAGAAAAGAAACCCAGCTAAACCTTACTTTTCTTCCTACTAGCGGCAGCATAAACCCAACAGCTCCGACCTGATTTTAGCGTCGCTTTCACCCTTTGGTAAATATTGAAGCCTTATTTAGATCTATAAAAAAAGCGGCTAAATAGCCGCTTTTTTTAGTTTAAAGAATAGCATTTAGCCACACTTTGAATCGCCACAGTTAAGGCAGGTCATGCAGCCATCTAAAAGGATAACAGCTTTTACACTACACTTTTTACAAACTTCTGCGTTAGCAGGAAAATCACTTGGTTCTTCTTTTGCCGCAGTAGTGCCTTCGAATTCAGCGCGCTTTTCATCCATGATTTTTTGCTGATGCTCAGGAATTTCAGTTTTTTTTAGCATGCCAATTTTCTGAAGATGATCTTCGATTGCCCAACCAATTTCTGCTACTAGTGAGGGCATAAATTTACCCCCTGGCTTGAAGTATCCACCTTGAGGGTCGAATACAGCTTTGAGCTCTTCCACCAGGAAGGTGCAGTCACCTCCTTTGCGAAATACTGCAGATACAACCCGAGTTAGGGCTACAATCCATTGAAAGTGGTCCATATTTTTTGAGTTAATAAATACTTCAAATGGACGACGCAATTCGTGATCGGTTCCTTCGTTTAGCACAATATCGTTGATGGTTAGATACAGCGCATGATCTGATAGCGGAGTCTTGATTTTGTAAGTACTGCCAGCAAGTGATTCAGGGCGCGATACTTTTTCATGCATCTGAATAATATTACTTTCTTGCTCAACTGCAGGCACTTCTGCTGCTGCCGGTTCATCCGAGACTACTTTGTAGCCCACGATCTTTTTATCAATTTTCTTGCTCATGTTATTCCTCTTCTCTGTCCTTTATAGGTTCTACCAAGTGTTTAGAACTTGCCGTAGTAACCTTCTTTAAGTGCGTCGAATAGGTTGGCGGCTGTATGAGTCTCGCCATCATATTCAATTTCTTCGTTTCCTTTGTATTCGACCGTTGAGCCATCTTCTAGGGTAAAGCTGTATACCGTGTTTTCTAAGTCACTTTCTTTAACCAATACGCCTTGGAAGGCCTCTGGATTAAATCTGAAAGTGGTACAGCCTTTTAGCCCTTTTTCTGCGGCATATAGGTAGATATCTTTAAAGTCATCATAGTCGCACTCTGTGGGAACATTGATGGTTTTTGATATAGACGAGTCGATCCATTTTTGTGAGGCAGCCTGAATATCTACGTGAGCTTTTGGCTCGATAGTTTCAGAACTTACAAAGTAATCGGGCAATGCTTCTTCTTCAGATGTACCAAAAGGCATAGCTTTTTCGTTAATCAACGTACGATAGGCTAGAAGTTCAAAGGAGAAAACATCTACTTTCTCTTTGGACTTTTTGCCTTCTCGTATAACGTTTCTTGAGTAGTGGTGAGCAAAGCTTGGTTCAATACCATTACTAACATTATTGGCTAAAGACAGTGAGATCGTACCTGTAGGTGCAATTGAGGTATGGTGACTAAATCTGCAACCTTCTTCGATAATCGAGCTGGCTAGCTCTGGAGCCACTCCAGCAATATCCTGCATATATCGGCTATATTTACCCATTAGCACTTTGCCTTTGACCATATCGCCGACCATGATGCCATCTTTAGCTAGATCTGGTTGTTTGAAGAGCATATTTGCAGTTATTTCGAAATCATCTTCCATAATGGGTGCTGGACCTTTTTCTCTTGCAAGATCAAGACCACATTCCAGACCGGCAACGGCCATTTCACGTGAAACTTTTTCAGTGAATTCTACCGAGTTTTTGTCGCCATACTTCATGCATAGCATGGTGATAGCCGAACCAAGACCTAAAAAGCCCATACCATGACGGCGCTTGTATTGGATTTCATTTCTTTGACCTTCAAGCGGTAGACCATTGATTTCTACTACGTTATCCAGCATGCGAGTAAAAACTTTAACTACTTCGGCATACTGATCCCAGTCAAATGAGGCTTCTGAGGTAAATGGGTTGCGTACAAATTTAGTCAGATTAACTGATCCTAAAAGGCAGCTTCCGTAAGGTGGTAGCGGTTGCTCACCACAGGGGTTAGTGGCGCGAATATCTTCACAGAACCAGTTGTTATTATTTTTATTGACCTGATCGATTAGGATAAAGCCCGGCTCTGCAAAGTCATAGGTTGATGACATGATGGCATTCCACAGCTTTTGTGCACGAATTGTTTCATAAATTCGGCAGGCGACCAAACCATGATCGTTGGTTACATAGCCGTCGGTAGTTGGGAATGGTTTCCAGACAATATTATCGCCTTTAATATCTAAGCCTTCTTTGACTTCTTTTGCACTGACAGGGAAGGTTAGGTTCCAGTCGCCATTGTTGCGAACAGCTTCAATAAACTCTTCGGTGATTAGCAGAGATAGATTGAATTGGCGGAGACGACCGTCTTCACGTTTAGCTTTTACAAAGTCAAACACATCGGGGTGGCTGACATCAAAAGTTGCCATTTGCGCACCTCTTCGACCACCTGCAGAGGATACCGTGAAACACATCTTATCGTAGATATCCATAAAAGATAATGGACCTGAGGTGTATGCTCCAGCGCCGGACACGTAGGCACCCTTTGGACGTAGGGTAGAGAATTCATAACCTATGCCACAACCTGCTTTAAGGGTTAAACCCGCTTCTAGATTGCGTTCTAAAATACCCAGCATGGAATCAGGCACTATGCCAGACACTGTACAGTTGATAGTTGAGGTCGCAGGCTTATAGGCCTGAGCGCCAGCGTTTGAAATAATACGACCAGCAGGTATGGCGCCATTTTGAAGAGCCCAAACAAACTTTTCATGCCATTCTTTTCGCTTGCTCTTAGACTCTACATCAGACAGTGCTTTAGCAACTCGATCGTAGGTTTGTTGGATATCTTTATCGACCGGCTTATCTTGTTTGTCTTTTAGTCGGTATTTTTTATCCCATATATCTAACGATGCTTCTTGAAATTGAATATCATCAAAAGATTTACTCGGCTTTACAGTCTTTAATTTAGTTGCGCTCATCACTAGCCCTTTTTGTTTGTCTTAAGTTGTCGGCAGATTTTCATGTGCAAATTGTATGCAGCCACTGTTTTCGTGGAAATTTGCCGTATCACTTAAAAAGCGGTTCGGATAATTTGCCTTTATTAATGGATAGAGTTTATCCAACATTTTGTGTGTTGCAAGCACTATTGCACTATATATTGTGTTTTTTTTTAAAAAATCTCCAATATATGGTTGGTAAGCTGTTGAAAAATATGTGGATAAAATTCACAAATGCAGTGATAGCAGGCTATGTTAATAAATATTGACCAATGTGTATAAATTGGTCATGGTTGAAGTGTGCTAAGGCAAAAGAAATTTCGTAAATCCATATAATTAAGCGGTTGAGTTGTTTCGCCTTACCTAACTCGATAAAATGTAGTTTATATTATTTCTTTGACGCATTGGCCTAGATAAAAGGGCGCAAGGCGCACAATTGAGGATTTTCATGGATATTTTTGATTTCTCCGATGGTCGTGAAGGCTACTATGGAGAATATGGTGGTGTTTTTCTCCCCGAAATTTTGCACGCGACTATCGAAGAGTTGCTTGAATGCTTTCGAGAGTGTAAGGCTGATCCAAAATTTTGGCAGGAATATGTCGCGCTGTTACAGAATTATTCTGGCAGGCCGACACCACTTACGCATTTGGAAAACCTTAGCCGTGAATTAGGTGGGGCGCAGATATATGCAAAGCGCGATGATTTGAATCATACGGGTTCCCACAAGGTAAATAATGTGATGGGCCAGGGATTATTAACCCAAAGGTTAGGCAAGAAACGTGTTATTGCTGAAACTGGCGCTGGACAGCATGGGTTTGCTACTGCGACTATGGCTGCCAGATTTGGTTTTGATTGTAAGATTTATATGGGTGCGGTTGATGTCGCTCGCCAGCGTCCTAATGTTTTTTGGATGGAAAACCTTGGCGCTGAAGTTATTGCCGTTGAGGATGGTCAGAAAACCCTCAAGGATGCAGTTAATGAGTGTATGCGTGACTGGGTAACTAATATGGCCGATACTCACTATATATTAGGTACTGCCTGTGGTCCTCATCCATTTCCAGAAATGGTTAGTTGGTTCCAGTCAATTATTGGCCTTGAAGCGCGAGAACAGATTCTCGCTCAGACCGGTCGATTACCGGATAGGGTATTTGCCTGTGTCGGTGGTGGCTCTAACGCTATGGGGCTATTCCAAGGCTTTATTGATGAGCCGAATATCGAACTTATTGGCTGTGAAGCTGGTGGTGAGGGTATTGGTTCTTATATGCATTCGGCTCGCTTGGCTTATGATGATGCCTCGGTGGGTGTTGCTCAGGGATATAAGACGTATTTCCTTCAAAATGATGAGGGCAATATGAATGAAACCCATTCGGTTGCTGCTGGCTTGGATTATATTGGAGTAAATCCAATCTTCTCTCATCTTCATGATACTGGTAGGGTGCGCTTTGAAGCAGCAACCGACGCTGAGGTGAAAGAAACACTTAAGCTAACTATGCGTTCTGAGGGTCTTATTCCTGCATTGGAAAGTACCCATGGTTTTGTTGTGGCTCTTAAAGAGGCCGCTACTATGCGCAAGGATGAGATTGTAATCGTTAATATGTCCGGTCGTGGTGATAAGGATATCTTTACTATTGCAGATGCACTTGATGATGCTAAATGGAAAGCATTTATTGGTGGCAAGGCTGACCAATATCGTGCGGAGAAAAAGTAATGGGTTTGCAGTCGTTTATTGCTGAGCGCAAAAAGGATAAAGATTTATTGGTAATGGCACATGTTGTTTGTGGTTACCCGTCTTTTGAAGATAATTTAAAAGAATTGGAGATAATGGCTGAGGCGGGGGTTGATATTGTCGAGCTTCAATTTCCATTTTCTGAGCCCAGCGCTGATGGTCCACTATTTGTTCATGCCAATGAGCAGTCATTAAAATCTGGCACTACGGTTGACCAGTGTTTTGAACTAATGGCAGAGGTTAGTGCACGATTTCCGTTTAAAGTGCTAATGATGGGTTATTACAACACTGCATTTAAGATGGGCGAAGAGGTTTTTGTTGAGCGCCTAAAAGCTGCCGGCGGTGTGGGTTTTATTCTCCCAGATTTGCCGATTGAAGAGGCAGGTAATCTGCATGCACTTGCCGATAAAGCGGGTATAGAGCCGATTATTCTTATGACGCCTACCTCTAGTGAAAAACGCTTAGCGCAGTTGGGTTCTGCAAGTCGAGGCATGGTATATGCTGTTGCTAGAAAAGGCGTTACTGGCTCTAAAACTAATATGGGTGATGATGTGGTGGCGTTGATTAATCGCTGCCGCCAGCATACGGATGTTCCCATCGGTGTTGGTTTTGGTATTAGCAGTAAAAAGGATATGGACTTTTTACGCGGTCATGCTGATATGGCAATTATTGGTACTGCGGCCCTAAAAATTTGGCAACAGTCTGGTGCTGATGGGCTGCGAGCCTTCTTTAAAGAAATGATGGCTTAAGAGCTAATTTTTCTTGTCTGCTGTTTGTTTTTTTACCATTTCATAGCGCCAATGATTTATAACCTGGGGTGTTAAAAGCTCCAGTTTTGGCACGGTGCCTATACTTACCTGTTTAACGCATATCAGGTGAACGCCAACTTTTGATGTGATTGGTTTTGTCCAGCAAGGAAGATTCTGTGGATGCTGTAAAACTATAGCTACAAGCTTTTTGCTAAATTCCGCTCCATAAAGTCGATCAATTTCTAATGTATTTAGGCTTACTTCATCCTGTGGTGCCGGTCTATTGGCTGGCGCTCTGTTGAGTATCTTTTGCGCAACACTGACTGCCTGACCGCCGTGGCGAACCGTAGTAAATAGATACTGAGTAAACTGGAAACTGGATATTTGTCGATACTGTTCTTGGTGTTGCTGATAAAAATCGTTTAATTCTTTATTGCTGGGCTCTCTGGTTAAGGTGATATTTTTAGTTAGACCAGAGAGTTTTATTTGCATTGCCTGATCATCAATTATGTCATCCAAATGATTGTTTACTTGCTGGTCTATATCAGTTTGACCAGTCACTTTTTTATCTATATATAGCTGAAGTTCTTCTGCGCTTGGCAGTTGAATGCTAGTGTCATCCCATATTATATGGGATGGCGTTATTAATTTAATCCAGCCATAACACAAGGCTGAAATAACCAGCATGGTTAGTATCACAATTTGCTGTTGACTAAGAGTTTTTACTCTATTGGCGAGGCTATTATCGTTATTTTGGTGTTGCTTCATTTTTTGTCCGCGAGCTTATCTTTTTAGCCAAAGAAAATAATCCTAGTTAAAGTAAGTTTTTGCAATTCAATGCTAGAATTGACTATATTTTCATTATATAGGCAGTAATGCAAATGCATAAACCATTGCAGGGTTTGCGTGTTATAGAATTAGGTCAATTATTGGCGGGTCCCTTTGCCGGCTGTATGCTCGGGTATTTTGGGGCGGAGGTGATTAAGATCGAACCGCCTGGGGGTGACCCTATTCGCAACTGGCGAGAAATGAAAGATGGTACTTCTTTATGGTGGCGAAGTTTGGCGCGAAATAAAAAGTGTATCTCATTAGATTTGAAGACTGAGGAAGGACGTGATTTGGTCAAACAACTTCTAACGACTGCCGATATAGTGATTGAAAATTTTCGCCCTGGGGTGATGGAAAATTGGGGACTTGGTCCTGAAAGCCTTAGGCGGGAAAATCCACGTCTTATCTATGCCAGAATTTCGGGGTATGGGCAGTCGGGGCCCTATGCCAAAAAGCCGGGGTTTGCTTCTGCCTGTGAGGGCATCAGTGGCTTTAGGTATCTTAACGGCTATCCAGATGAGGCGCCTGTAAGACCCAATCTTAGTTTGGGCGACACGGTATCTGGGCTGCATGCGGTTATAGGCATTATGATGGCCTTGAGAGCATGTGATCAACAGTCCGGAGAACAGTTGGGCGAGGGGCAGGTAGTCGATGTTGCCCTTTATGAATCTATGTTCAATCTTTTGGAGGCTGTGATCCCTGAATATCATGCTGCTGAAATTATTAGGCAGCCCTCAGGCACAACAGTAACGGGTATTGTACCGACCAACACCTACAAATGTGCCGATGGTAAATATTTGGTTATCGGTGGTAATGGCGATTCGATTTTTATGCGTTTAATGCAGGCAGTTGGGCGTGAGGATATGTCTGAGAATGAAGCCTATGCGACCAATGCGGGTAGGGTGCGCTATGAGAGGGATATAGACGCTGTTTTAAAGGCCTGGTGCGCTGATCATAAGTTAGAGGATGCAGTTAATATTTTAGAGTCTAAACGGGTTCCCTGTGGTCCTGTATACAATGCTGAAGACATGATGAATGATCCGCACTTTAATGAAAGAGGGTTATTTGAGCAGGTGGAGATCAATGGTGAGCCACTTAAAATTCCTGCCATTTTACCCAAGCTTAAAGAAACCCCCGGGTCAACTGAATGGCCTGGACCAGATTTGGGGTCACATACAGATGAAGTCTTGGCAACTCTTGGAATGGATGCTCAAAAAATTGCTGATTTAAAAGCCAGAGGTGTAATAGCTGATGCTAATTAGTTGTGCTCTTAGATATTATTTCGCTTAAGCAGAAGAGAATCTAAATTGTTTTCCATCAGTTTTTTTCGGGCACTGCTACTTTCTTTGTTACTGCTAAATGGGCCGACTAAGACTCTATGAAGTTTACCGCCAGTAGATGTTTTGAAGGGCTCGATAAAAACCGGTAAATTGAGAAGTAATAGGTTGACTCGCAAGGTTTCAGCCTCATCCACATTTTTAAATGAACCTACCTGAAGTAGGTAGCTGGAATCAATAACTATATTTGTATTGGTTTTTTTATTGGCCTCGGTGCGGGGGATATTGATTTCACCGCCTTTAAGTAAATTAGGAAATTGAAAGTCAGGTTTTGCCGGAGCATCTGCAGTCGTATGATCATCATTGGTGGTGTGCGAGTTTTCAGTATTTAATAGGTAGGGTAAAATCTGACAGGCTAGAATCCCAAGAATAAAACCTGAAACAAAAACAGGAAAGCCATTACTGCTCTGTTGGCCGCGCCTTTTGTTAACCGAGTTTGATTTCTTGTTATAGTTTTGAGCCATAATTGCCAATACCTATTGTTAAACCGAATTGTAGGTGAAAACGCCTGTAATTGGCAAAGTAAACTGACAGTATTATTCAGTTAACTAAAGCTCCTGCGGGTCTACATCGATTGACCAGCGTAATTTATTATCTTTTTTACTGTTTTCTAAATCAGATGCAACCTCAGTTAGAAGCTGTTGTAAGATTGCTCTACTCAGAGACGTGATTTGTAGCACAAAACGATAGCGACCAGAACGCTTTTCCATTAGTGCCGGAAGCGGACCCAACAGATCAACCTCGGCAATGGAAATTATATGTTTTTCACTTATTCGGCGAGCCAGGCTTAAAAAGTCGATCGCTAGCTGGGGGTATATCGATTCTGCACGAATAACTGCAAGGGCTCTAAATGGGGGTAGCATTCCCTGTTGGCGCTGATGAAGCAGTTGTTGTGCTAATGGGCGATAACCGTCATTCATGAGCTGATCCAAAACTGGGTGCTCGGGTTGGTGAGTTTGGACAATTACCTGACCGCTAATTTTTCCTCGGCCACTGCGTCCTGCCACTTGAGTAAGCAACTGCCCCATGCGTTCATGGCTGCGAAAATCTGCACTCATAAGTCCACTGTCAGCGTCTAAAATAACCACAAGAGTGACGTTTTCAAAATGGTGTCCTTTAGCGAGTATCTGAGTGCCAACAAGCACGCAGGGCTTGCCACTGTCTGCCGTGGCAAAAAAATCCTCTAGGGCACCTTTTTTGCGGGTACTATCTTTGTCGACTCTAATAATGGGGTAATCTGGAAAGTGCTGTTGTAAGAAATCTTCGCTGCGTTCGGTTCCTTCGCCTGCCGCTATTAGTTCGGTGCTATTGCAGCTGGGACATTCTCGTGGCTGTCGTTGCTGATAGCCACAGTGGTGGCAAATTAATAGCCCACGGGCACGATGAACGGTCAGTTTGCTATCACAACTTTGGCATTCAGCAGTCCAGCCGCATTGATGACAAAGCAGGGTAGGTGCATAACCGCGCCGATTTAAAAATACCAATACCTGTTGCTTGGCTTTTAATCTTGCCTCAATAGCTTGTAAAGTTGAGTTGGCAATCCCACATTGGATTGATTCAGTTTTTAAATCAATGAGAGTCCAGCTAGGTGCCTTGCTACTATTGACACGTTTATTCAAAGTTAGGTGTTTATACCTTCCTTGATTACAGTTGTGGAGTGATTCCAATGAGGGGGTGGCAGAGCCCAAAATAGTTGGAATATTATTGCGTTGAGAGCGAATCACAGCCAGATCCCGCGCAGAGTAGCGAAATCCTTCTTGCTGTTTATAGGAGCTATCATGTTCCTCGTCTAAAATAATTAAACCGAGATCTTTAAATGGCGTAAATATTGCCGAACGTGTTCCCAGAATTATACTCGCGTCACCAGACCTAGCTTCAATCCAAGCCTCTAATCGCTGATTATCGGACAATCCTGAATGGATAGTAACGATTGATACGTTGAAACGATCGCGAAAACGTTTTTCAGTTTGTGGGGTAAGACTAATCTCGGGAATTAATACCAACGCCTGACGCCCATAGCGCAGTACCTGCTCAATTGCCTGTAGATAAATTTCTGTTTTTCCGCTGCCAGTGACCCCTTCTAATAGGTAACTATTAAAGCTATGCAAATCTATCTTATCCATAGCGATCTGTTGCTGGCTATCAAGCTCAAGACTTGGCTGTTTTAAAATTTCATCAAACGCTACCTTTGGCTGTTGCCGTTCAAGTGCAGATTCAATATATCCTTTATCCCGCAGTTGATTGCGCACAGCGCTTGAAAATAATAGGTTAATTTCAGACTCGGCGACGGATCCATTGTGACTTTGGATAAAATCTAACAGTGCCTGTTGTTTTGGCGCTCTTTTAAGGGTGTCTGGGGTGAGCTCGGATGCTGATTGCGATATTTTCCAGTGTACAATCATAGCTTTTTCAGCCGCATCTCCTTTGCGAAGCAGTGACGGAAGAGCTGTAAATAATGCCTCACCCAATGGGTGTTGATAATAATTAGCGGCCCAAATAAAAAGCTCAAAAAGGTCTTGGGAGACAATAGGACTTGAATCTATAATTTCGCTAATATCTTTAAGTTTGTCGCTAGCTACTTCACTAGTTTCAGGGATAGCAACAATCAACCCAACCATTAATCTGCGACCAAATTCAACTGTGACCCGCATGCCTGGCAAAGGCTTGTGGTTTTTGACCTTTAAGCGCAAAGACTCAGGTAACTTGTAGTCAAATGTGCGTCGAAGAGGTGATGGAACTGCAATTCGAAGGATTATTGGGCCATTTTGTGGCATATCTAAAAAGAATTCCTTTTGTGTAGGGTCTTATAGTTGCTAGAATCCGCGCTTATTGAAAAGCTTGCCGTACTTCTTCGTGTCTATGTATAAAGTGCTAATGTGATGTAGCATAACAGGTTGAGCTAGTGCTTTGCAGGTAGCAAGAAGTAATAATTTATTGAGTCCTGTTGTGATAACAATAAAATGCCGTTAGGTCTTACATACGACATTTTTTGTTTATGATTAAAATTAACTCGATCGACTATTTAATTGTATTCCATTCAACGGTTACAATAGTAAGACAGAGTCTGTTTACATGGAGCACCTAGTGCGCGCAATCAAATCATTTTTTAAAGCCATACTTTTGTTTGCTATTGCTTTGGTGGGTGCCTTGTTCGCGCTCCATAACAAGCAGCCAATAAGCGTCGACTTTATTTATTTCCGTGGCCCTGAAATTAGTCTAGGCTTGTGGTTAATGCTATTTTTAATGTTTGGGGCGTTATTAGGTGTTGTGGTGAGTAGCCTGATGATAGGTAGTTATCGCCGTAAACTCGGACGTTTCAAAAAGAGAGATGAATAACCTATGACAACCCCAGAACCACGTATTATTGTAGCTCTAGACTTTGATAATGCAGCATCAGCTCTAACCCTTGCAGATCAGCTAAACCCAAATCAATGTCGTCTTAAAGTAGGTAAAGAACTATTTGTAGCCGCCGGTCCACAGTTGGTAAAATCACTGACTGATCGCGGCTTTGATATATTTTTAGATTTAAAATTTCACGATATCCCAAATACAGTTGCTAAGGCCGTTCTTGCAGCTGCTGATCTGGGTGTGTGGATGTCCAATGTGCATGCCTCTGGTGGCAGTCGCATGATGTCTGCAGCTAAGCAGGCTATTGAGCAACATGGCGGCGATATGTTACTTATTGCAGTCACTGTGCTAACCAGTATGGATGATAGTGATTTACAGCAGCTGGGCGTCCACAGGCCCGCAAGTGATCAGGTATTGTCTCTTGCCAAGTTAACACAAGAATCAGGGCTCGATGGGGTTGTTTGCTCCGCTCAAGAGGCGTCGGCGTTAAAGCAGCAATTAGGGCAAGATTTTAAATTAGTAACGCCAGGTATTCGTCTTACCGACAGCGCTTCTGATGACCAGCGTCGTATTGTGTCTCCAGCTCAGGCAATAGAGCAGGGTAGTGATTACCTTGTTATTGGCCGGCCTATTACTCAGGCTGAAAACCCTATGCAGATGTTGCAAAAAATAAATCAGTCTTTGTAATTTTATAAGCTCAAGGGTTTTGAATCTTTCTTTACTCTTTACTCTTTACTCTTTACTCTTTACTCTAGCGACATTATTTTTGAAAAGCATAAAAAAACCGGCTCCTAAAAGAAGCCGGTTTTTTTGTAGCCTGGTTTAAATACTTCTACTGAGCAGCTTGCTGAGCAGGAGTTTGATAAACCCGTACATAGTCTACTAACATTCCGCGTGGGAACTGAGTAGTTTCATCTGGCGCACCTGGCCAGTCACCACCCACTGCCACGTTTAGAATCAGGAAGAAGTCTTGGTCATAGGTCTCACCTACACAGGATAGGCCAGAACCGCCGGCACATGGAATACCACCAGACAGTTCAAGATCTTTACCTTCCGCATATTCACCATCAACAAAGAATCTTATCTTATCTTCATCCCACTCAATACTAAATACATGGAATTGGTTAGAGAATGTCACGCCTTCATTGGTAGCGTTGATTCTTCTCTCACCCCAAGCATTTTGGTTGTAGTATGACTCGTCATAAGGACCGGTATCATCTGGACCTTCAGCATTCCAGTAGGCGTTGTGAACAATCATGCCTTCCTGCGGATTACCGTCTAACTGACCACCAATAGTATCAAAGATATCTACCTCACCTGAATAAGGCCAGCCAATATCGTCAACGTTGGATCCTAGCATCCAGCCTGCAGACCACATGCCTTTACCCTCGGCAACTACAGCGCGTATATCTACACGTCCGTGCTTAAATTCGAAGAGATCCTGAGTGGTTAGCTTGGCAGAAGAATACAGCTCATTGCCAGGAAGATCTTCATCATCGTTCTTTTGAATTTCTGCAGAAATTACAAGCAGATCATCATCAGTGTCAATGCTAGCATTTTCTTCACGGTAGTATTGGAGTTCAAAGTTACCAAAACCACCACCTGCATTAATTAGGTTCCACTTAGCTGTATCAACCTCAGTACCATCGAACTCATCGGACCAAACTAGGTCATAGCCTTCATAGGAGGTAGGTGCATCATAGCCAACAGTTTTATCTGCTCTATCCCAAGGCGTGAAGACGCGATCAGGTTGATCAGTGCCAGTACAGGTGAACTCGCAAAGCCATGAGATATTGTCTAGCCTAAATGTTGCATCTCTCCATCCATCGGCGAAGATGCTAAAGGTACTGACATTTTCCATAGAAATTGCATTCAAGCCTTGAGTCATCATCTGGCTTGCGGGAATAGCAATAGTTTGCCATTCGCCAGCACCAACATTTTTCAGAGCTACAGGACCACCTTGGCAAGGATACATACAGTCAGCTGAAACAAACACATCAACACCTGATTCAGACCAGATGTCAAACTGTAACTTACCATTAACTGCTGCACCACGAAGATCGTTTGGTGTGCCGGTTTCGATAAAGAAGCCAGCTTGTGCTTCAGTATCAGCGTGAGAAACATAAACCACATCGCGGCCTTTTTCGGCATCATTGACAAAGCCAAATTCAAGATTTGGACAATCACCAGCCGGGCAGGCACCCCAGCTTAGATCTTGATCATAACCGTTAAGACCAGGCTGCCAGGCGGCAGTAATGGTACCATTTCTAAAGATAACCACTTCATCAGCATAATCTGGTTCAACAACAACAGTTAAATCAGCTGTTGTTGAATTTCCGGAATTATCAGAGGCTGTGTAAGTGACAGTGTAAGTTCCAAGAACGTTGGAATCCACTGTACCGCTTGATGAGATATCGGTTGTTCCGGCATCACCTTGCGCTGCATCAAAAGCATCAACAAAGGTTGCAGCTGGCAAAGTAAATGTTCCATTAAGAGGGACTAGAAGCGGATTGGCTCCGGGAATAGAAATAACTGGGCCTGTTCTATCAGCAACGTCAATAGTTCGTATTGCAGTAGAAACATTACCGCTACTATCTTCCGCTGTGTAGATCACTTGATAAATACCAACTGTTGATGTGTCTACGCTATCAACGCCGCTGGTGGCAACACCTTGTGTGCCTGCAGTGGTGGTGTCTTGGTCAACAATTGTATCACCGTCCCATACGTCACGCGCTGTTGCGCCCAACTCTTCATATGTATCGCCAATGTCTAATTCAATATTAGCATCGCCAGCCATAATAATTTCTGGCCCTGTTGTGTCATAAGCGCGGGGATTTGTTGAGTCTTCGCTGCCGCAAGCAGAGACTAGGACGCTAAGCATGCCAATCAAAGCAAAATTGCTAATTGAGCCAGCGTTAAATGTTTTTAGAATAGATTTCATGACCACCCTCTTCGGAAGTAACTTTTCAATGTAATTGGAATAATTGATCCAACTCCGAATTTACCCTTTTCACCGCTATTTTGGCTAGCTTGGCGCGTTAGATGAGCCATATTTTGAGACAAGAAGAGAAGAAGTCAATGATCCTTTCAATTAATTAATCTGTAATGAAATTAGAGTGGACGCAAACTCTGTATTTCGGCGCCGTGATTAAGGAGGATATGAATAGATATTTTCCAAAAAATCACATGATTGCTTTCTTATAGAGTGAAAGTATTTGACCCGCCGTGATTATAAGGTTTAACTGATTACTTAAAAGTGCATAGCAAATTAAAGCAATTTTTCTTTGGGGTAATATAATGAAAATAAATTTAGTGACGCTAATTACGGCGACAATATTGATGGCTGCATGCTCTAAGGATCATCAGGCAAAACAGTTGGAGAATGATGTAATGCAAAAGATATCTGATGGCGCTTATTTGCTATCACAGGTAACAATCACTGAGAACGGCGAAACAACTGTTAAGCTAAGAGACCAGATTAAAATTTATACCCAGGGCAAGTTTATGTTTGCCTTCGATAATGAGTCTACTGGTGAGATGGATGTGGGCGCGGGTAATGCAAACTGGGTCGATGGGGTTATGGTAGAGGAGCCCTTGGTTAATCATGATGGGCCGCTGTCTGATTTAAGTTTTGATATTACTATAGAACCTACAGAGGCCGGGTTTGATCAGGTCTTACATGGTATGAAATATGATGATGGGCGTGTTTTAGAAACCATGGTTGAGGTATGGAAGCGGGCTCCCGGCGAGCCGTCGCCCTTTGATGGGCTTTGGACGCTGGAAAGACGCCAAGCAGAAATTCCTCAGCTTACAGAATTTACCGAAACCAAAATGATTGGTGGCGGCCATTTTATCATTTTGCAAAGTGCACTATTTCAGGGTGAAAGAGTGAGAAATTTTGGCTTTGGTACCTTTGATGTCAAACAGGGCGGTATGGTTCTCGAAACTGGAATGGTTGGCTCATGGGAAGGTTTTTCAGGTTGGGCCACAGAGGTCAAGTTTGAAATAATTGATGAAAACCGTATGAAGCAAACATTTATCTATGATGATCGCGAAATTACTCAAACATACGTTCGTATGTAATTTTTCTGAAGGAGCCTCGCCTAGCGGGGCTTTGCAATATTCTGGTTATATGTCGCTAAAAGTGGCTAAAATTCATTAAAATTAAGGAAAATGTTGAAATATTACAAATAAGTTCGTGCTAATTCAACGCTCAACCTAATTGCTGTCGCAATGGGTCAAATCGAATATCGCTTCTCGCCGACCCCGTGGCACAAACAAAAACACCCACCTAAAAGGCGGGTGTAAGTGTTTGGTACCAGAGGCCGGACTCGAACCGGCACGCTTTTAAGGGCGGGGGATTTTGAATCCCCTGTGTCTACCAATTTCACCACTCTGGCATTGCTATTAAAGCAGGGCGGCGATTATAGCAGTGATCGCTCTGCGGTCAATAAGGTATGTTGATGTATTTTGTTAAATAAGTTGGCGTTTTGGGTGATTTTCTATACCCTTGCGCCCTGACAAAATACATTTAATTAATAGTTTATTTAATGCGTTTAAATCATTTTCATTTTGAACTGCCAGATGAGCTTATTGCTCGTCAGCCCACCACGGATCGTCGTGGCAGCCGACTATTGGCTATGGATGCCAGTGGAGTTATTAAGCATCAAGGTTTTTCCGATATTTTGGATTATATTCAAGCCGGTGATTTATTAGTATTTAATAACACTAAGGTTATTCCGGCGCGTGTCTTTGGTAAAAAGGAAACGGGTGGCAATATTGAGCTTTTAATCGAGCGTATTACTGGTAATCAGACTGCTCTAGCGCACATTCGTGCTAGTAAGTCACCAAAAGTGGGGGCAACCTTATTATTTGATAATGGCTTTTCGGCACAAATGTTGGGTCGGGTTGACGATCTATTTGAGCTGGAATTTAGCGGGCCACTATTGGCTATACTCGATGAAATAGGTCATATGCCACTGCCTCCTTATATTGATCGTGAGGATACCCAAGAAGATAAAACTCGTTATCAAACGGTTTATGCCGACCAGCCCGGTGCGGTGGCGGCGCCTACGGCAGGCTTGCACTTTGATGATCAATTATTAGCGGATATACAGGCAAAGGGTGCTGATCTAGCCTTTGTTACCCTGCATGTAGGTGCAGGTACTTTCCAGCCGGTTCGGGTTGAAAATATTGTCGAGCATAAGATGCATTCTGAGTGGCTAGAGGTGAGCGACTCAGTTTGTCAGCAAGTCCAAGCAACCAAGGCTCGTGGAGGCAAGGTATTTGCGGTTGGTACTACTAGCGTTCGAAGTTTAGAAACCGCTTCAAGTTCTGGTGAAATTGCGCCCTATCAGGGTGATACCGATATCTTTATCTACCCTGGCTATAAATTTAAGGTGGTTGATCGATTACTCACTAACTTCCACCTATCAGAATCAACATTATTAATGTTGGTCTCTGCTTTTGCCGGTTACACACCTATAATGAAGGCATATCAGCAGGCGGTATCACAACGCTACCGCTTTTTTAGCTATGGTGATGCAATGTTGCTGACCCATAACCCAAATGCTACCAAGGATGTGCCAAATGACTGAGACAAGTTCCAGGGCCTGCGCTATGCAATTTAAGCTATCAGCTACTTCGGGCAAAGCACGTCGTGGCGAATTAAGTTTCCCTCGCGGCAAGGTGCAAACACCAGCATTTATGCCGGTGGGAACCTATGGCACAGTGAAGGGCATGTTGCCTCGCGATATAAAAGAAATTGGTGCTGAGATCATTTTAGGTAATACCTTTCATCTTATGTTGCGTCCGGGGACTGAAGTGGTAAAAAAACATGGCGATCTGCATGATTTTATTCAGTGGCAGGGACCAATTTTGACTGACTCCGGTGGTTTTCAGGTATTTAGTCTTGGAGATATGCGTAAAATCACTGAAAAAGGCGTTGATTTTAAGTCACCTATTGATGGTAGTCCGGTATTTATTGACCCTGAAAAATCAATGCAGGTGCAACGCGACCTAGGTAGTGATGTGGTAATGATCTTTGATGAATGCACACCATACCCGGCAACAGAAAAACAGGCTAATGACTCAATGCAGTTATCGCTGCGCTGGGCAGAGCGCAGTAAAAAGGCCCATGGCGATAACCCATCGGCATTATTCGGCATTGTGCAGGGCGGAATGTACGAGTCCTTGCGCGACGAATCTATGGCAGGCCTTGAGAAGATTGGTTTTGATGGCTATGCCATTGGTGGCCTCTCTGTTGGCGAGCCAAAAGAGGATATGGTGCGCATTTTAGAGCACCTCGGTGACAAGATGCCCGCTGATAAACCCCGATACTTAATGGGTGTGGGTAAGCCTGCCGATTTGGTCGAGGCGGTTTTGCGCGGTATTGATATGTTTGACTGTGTGATGCCAACCCGCAAGGCCCGCAATGGTCATCTATTTACCTCAACTGGCGTGATAAAAATTCGCAATGCAGTGCATCGCGGTGATACCTCGCCACTAGATGCCGAATGCGATTGCTATACCTGTCAAAACTTTACCCGCGGTTATCTGCATCATTTGGATAAGTGTGGGGAAATCTTGGGTGCTCAGCTAAATACTATTCATAACCTTCGTTATTATCAGAATTTAATGAAGGGTTTACGCGATGCTATTGAGAATGACTGCTTAGAGCAATTTGTCGATGAGTTTTATCGCAAACAGGGACAACAAAGGCCCTCATAATTTGACGCTAGTTAAATTGGGTTTAGCGGTTTAATGTGTTAAATATGCCCCAATATATACTATTATGGCTATAATGCCTCGCTACTCAGCTATCTCGGTATTTATACGGGGATAATTAAGGAATTAAAGGAACAAAGCATGCCCAATAAATTCCCATTGTGGAAAAACATAATGATCCTTGTGGTGGTTGCCTTTGCATTTATCTATGCAGCCCCTAACCTGTATCCACCAGATCCAGCACTGCAGCTTTCTGGGCAAAGTAGTGCCATGAAGATTGATCAGGCGGTTCTAACTAAAGTTGAAAAGGCACTTGGCGAGGCAAAAATAGAATACTTTGCCGGAGAAGCTGATGGTGAAGCTGCTCTAATTCGGCTAGTGAATAGCGATCTGCAAATGCGAGCCAAAGAGGTGGTTCAGGCTGAGATGGGCGGTGAATATATTGTCGCACTTAACTTAGCCCCAACTACGCCGCAATGGTTAAGTGATTTGGGCGGATCGCCCATGAAGTTAGGTTTAGATCTTAATGGTGGTGTGCACTTCTTATTGGAAGTCGATCTTAATTCTGCCCTAGCCACTCGTCTTGAGGGAGATCTGCAGGAGGTTAAATCAAGTCTTCGAGAAGAAAAAATTCGCTACAGAAGCTTTGAGTTAAAAGGCCAGCAAATTATTGGTCGCTTTCGCAACGAACAGCAGGTCGAACAGGCGGCGACACTTGTTCGAACTAATTTTAGAGATTTACAGCCGCAAAATAGGCAGGGTCAAAACCCGCTTTCTTTAGTTTTAGAGCTCAGTGAAATAGCCACAGGTCAGATTGAAGATAATGCCATTAAGCAAAACCTAACCTCCTTGCGCAATCGCGTAAATGAGTTAGGGGTTTCTGAACCCATAGTGTCACGTCAGGGAAAAAATCGTATTGTAGTTGAGTTGCCGGGAGTGCAAGACACCGCAGAGGCAAAAAGAATTATCGGTAAAACCGCCAACCTTGAGTTTCGCTTAGAAGCTGAAGGCAGAATAGGTGAAGTTTTTGAATTCCGCGATGGTCGCGGTTTAGATTCTAGATTAGAAACAAAGCCAGTGATTACCGGTGAAAATGTCACCGATGCTAGAGCTAGCTTTGATGAAAATGGCCGCCCACAGGTAAATATCACCCTAGATACCAAAGGTGGTTGGCAGATGGGCCACTCCACTCGAGATAATGTGGGTCGTCGTCTGGGTGTACTGTTTATTGAATATAAAACCAAGTTAGAGAAATCTCTTGATACTAATGGCGATATACAAATTACCCCAGTACCCTTTGTAGAAAAGCACATCATTAGCTTGGCTACAGTACAGAGCCAGCTGGGTAAATCATTTCGCATTACTGGCATAGACAGTCAGCGTGAGGCTTCGGAGTTGGCGCTGTTACTAAGAGCCGGAGCTCTTGCCGCACCTATGTATATTGTTGAAGAGCGAACCATTGGCGCCTCACTTGGCGCAGATAATATTAGACTTGGTGTGCAATCAGTGACCATCGGTATGGCCTTGGTACTATTATTTATGATCCTTATTTATCGTGGTTTTGGTGTGCTTGCCAATATTGCGCTAACTATGAATTTACTGCTTCTTGTGGGCTGCATGTCACTGCTGGGTGCAACGCTTACACTGCCGGGTATTGCCGGTATTGTATTAACCGTAGGTATGGCGGTAGATGCCAATGTGCTTATATTCTCGCGTATTCGCGAGGAATTAGCCGGCGGCGCTTCGATACAAGGAGCTATTAGCGCTGGTTATGATCGCGCCTTTGTATCTATTTTAGATGCCAATATCACTACCTTAATTGTCGCGGTGATATTGTTCCTTATTGGTTCAGGCCCAGTTCAAGGTTTTGCCGTGACACTCTCAATTGGTATTTTGACCTCGATGTTTACTTCAATCGTGTTAACTCGCGGTTTGGTAAATGCTATTGTCGGTGGTCGAAAAATTGAAAAACTATGGATATAGGATAGGAAAATGAGTGAATTAAAAATTTACAATTTTATGGGCTTGCGCCGCATTGCGTTAGTTTTTTCCACTGTCCTATTATTGGTTTCCGCCGGCTCTTTATTTAGCCAAGGTCTGGTATTAGGTCTAGACTTTTCCGGTGGTACCCAAATTGAAGTTGGCTATGATAAGCCAGTTGATGTTGCCGAATTGCGCAACCAACTTAAACAATCAGGATTTGATGATCCCGTGGTTGTGCACTTTGGATCAGAATCAGATGTGCTGATTCGTATGCAGGGTCAACCCGACCAAGGGCTTGCCGAGCGTTTATACTCGGTGCTCAAGGTTAGCGGTGAGGAGATTGATCTGCGGCGTGTAGACTTTGTCGGCCCACAAATAGGTGAAGAGCTGCGCGACAAAGGTGGCTTGGGCATGCTGATTGCCCTAGCGGTGGTAATGCTCTATGTGGCCATACGTTTCCAGTTTAAGTTCTCTGTAGGCGCGGTATTAGCCTTGGTTCACGATGTGGTCATTACCTTGGGTATTTTCTCAATTACCCGCCTTGAATTTGATCTTACGGTATTAGCCGCTGTGCTAGCGGTAGTGGGTTATTCGCTAAATGATACCATTGTGGTATCGGATAGAATTCGAGAAAACTTTAGAAAAATTCGCAAGGCTTCGCCTGTTGAAGTCATTAATGAATCGCTGTCACAGACTCTATGGCGAACCATTAATACATCGATGACCACCATGCTAGTGTTATTGGCGCTGTTTTTATTCGGTGGTGAGCTTATCCATAACTTCGCCATAGCCCTAATGATTGGCGTTGGAATTGGTACCTATTCATCCATCTATGTGGCGGCTACTGTTATGTTGGCGATGAATGTGGATCGAGAAGACCTAATTGAGCCAGAAGAGGGTGAATTAGTAGACGATTTACCCTAGTTCTTGGCAGGGTTAAAAGTTCAGCTATTAGTTAAGAGCCACTTTCTTCAGAGGGTAAAATAATCACCTTGTCTGTTGGTGATGGTGCCTGCGGCTTACTCTGTCGATGGTTACCATCACTCACATAAATGGCAACCGCCATCACCCTATTGCGTGGTCTTCCGCTTTTATCCATTACCGATGCAAAAATATTTAACAGATACTTGCCGGCGGATTTGGCGCTAACAGTTAGCTCTATTGAATGGCTAGTTACATCTTCCATCGAAAACACAAAGTCTTCAATTGCGGGTTTAATTGATAGTGATGCATCGGGCTTAAGCCTTAAATACAATTGTCCAGATAAATATTGCTCGTGAAACGTCAGCGCAATAGTTTCTGTTTCTCCCAAAGCAGTTTGCCCATCATAATTATGTGAAAGTTGAATATTAGCACCGGGCTTTTGATAATTTGCTGGCTGGTCTGTTGGATGATGTTTATGATGCTCAGCCAAATGTTGCTGCGGTTTAGTTAAGGTGTTTTTATCTGCAATATTCGAGGGGTTAGAATCACAACCTAATAAAAAAACAAGGCAAATCGTCTGGCTAAAAAATTGGATTTTATTCTTCATAATTACCTCGTTATTCTAGTTAGTAATGGCAATGTTGAAACAGTAATTCCCCGGCGCAGTAGCCTGATTAGGGTCCCATACGCCAGATTCAATAATATGCTTGCCACTAGCAAGATATATATATAGATTTGCACTACCGTTGAAGTTGGTTGAAAAATCTCGCCCAATGGTTACCCCATGTTTGTGAATAGCTAAATCAGCATCTAAAGAAGCGCTAGCCAGTTCAGCCGGTGCTAGGGCTATGTTGTAGATACCAGTAGTGGGCACATCAAATAACAAAAAGGCACGATTACCTAATTTATTAAGAACACCAGCGCTATTGTTATAGCAAACCTGTTTAGATGCACTGTTAGCAAAAATTTGTGGGTACAGCGGAAGCGTAGAGGCGATGCCGCCATTATTAGTTTCACTAGAGCCATCGCTCCCAGATCCATAGATCTGTTGTGCATTAACCAAGCTATCAATCTTGACACTATCAGCAGGGGATTGTTGATCTTTAAGATACTGGGTAAATGAAAATATACTAATTTGATAATCATCATTAATATAGTTTGCAGAGGTTAATGTATTAAAAATAGGCCCAAAACCCAGAGCTATATTATCCACACCATCGGAAGTACTATCGTACAAATCATAAATAATACTTTGAATAGAGCCCTCATTAAACCACCCAGGGTTGTAGGATAAATTAGATTCCATATCCATGGACCAGCCAAAGTACGGCCAAAAGGAATTGCTATCGCGGTACACCGAATCACCGGTAATGATTCCAGATATAGCATTTGCCAGACCTTCACTGTAAGCGACACGCATA
>CBFIHQ010000012.1:0-33595 GCA_965662525.1 uncultured Porticoccaceae bacterium | reverse complement strand
CTGCAACAGGCTTTAAACTCTCAAACATTATGGTAGCTCCTAACTACGAACATTTCTGGGGACATTTTACTACGGATTGAACCGCTTGTTCAGGAAATTTCACTAATAAATTCTAAAACAAGTTGGTTAAATAATTCTGGTTTTTCTGCATGCAACCAATGACCGACATTCTCGACTGTATGTAACGAAGACTGAGGAAATAAAGACTGAATTATTGGTAGATGTTTCTGATCTATATAATCGGAATTTTCGCCCTTTAAAAATAGACATGGAGCGTTAAAAACTTCGCCCTGTGGAGCAACCGATAAATGGCTTTCATAGTTAGCTTTAATGGCATTAATATTGATCTTAAGCTCAAAATTACCCGTCGTATTTCGACGCAAGTTTTTCAATAAAAAAGCCCTAACAGAAAGCTCAATACCACGCTTAGATAAAAAGGAATCGGCCATCTTCCTATCTTTAATATTTACATTAGATAATTCATGTAAAATATTGATTATATTGGTATTATTATCTGTATAATTAACCGGTGCTATATCGGCCACCACTATGCTTTTCACTCTCTCCGGCTCGACCATGGCTAACTGCATCGCCACTTTTCCACCTAATGAATGACCGACAAAATACGCACTGGGCAAAGATAAATTATCCATTAAATCAACTATATCTCGAGCCATAGATTTTAGACTCATTTCCGAATTATGGGGCGAGTCACCATGATTGCGAAGATCGACAGAGATCACTCGATAATTGGACGCAAGAGCACGGGCTAAATGACCTAAATTAGATAAGGAACCAAACAAACCATGAATAAGAAAAACAGAGTTGCCATCACCCTGCTCAATATAATTAAGCTTCATCGCAAAGCCAATTCTCTAAAAAAGTTAACATAAGGCATATGTTACATGAATTAACCTAAGGCTAGATTGATTTTTGCCATTTTTCGAAAAGATTTTCTATGATTTGTAGATTGTCTTAAAACACAACAATCCGCTTGTGAGATTGATTAAAGCCTAGAAAAAAACTATGGTGGAATTTCTAGCCATAAAATGAGCGCTATATGCTAAATATATCGACCTTTTTTTATAGACTTTATCACGTTGGCTTAAAATTGTTAGTTAGAGTCCTTGCGCCCCCCAGCCCATGCTTATACAAGGGTGACTGCGCCCTTGAAAATTTAATCGCCGATATAAAAGCCAATAAGCTAAATCGATTGCTGTTGGTGACTGATAAACAGATTGAGACCCTAGGCTTGCACAGAGAACTATGCAGCCAGCTTGCCGTCAACTCTATTACTACCGTGCTATACAGAGATGTCGAGCCAAATAACCCGATCAATAATATCGAACAGGCTTTAAATTGTTACCAACAAAGTCATTGCCAAGGGTTTATATGCCTAGGCGGCGGCTCAGTAATAGATTGCGGCAAACTAGTAGCGGCTCGAACAGCCAGACCTGACAAAACCACCCTTCAACTTAGGGGTTTATTTAAAATACGTCGTAAACTACCGCCTATTTATGCCATACCCACAACTGCAGGGACGGGTTCTGAAACAACCGTTGCAGCCGTAGCATTTGACCCGATCGAAAAACAAAAATTTGCTGTCACTGATCTTTGTCTTTGCCCTAAAGCAGCTGTGCTTATTCCTAAGCTCACCTATGACCTACCCCCACAGATTACAGCTCATACCGGCATGGATGCTCTAACCCACGCTATTGAGGCCTACATAGGTGTTATTGGAACCAATTTTACGCGTCAAAAATCGCTGGATGCCTGCAACTTGATTTTCGCCAATCTTTTACCCGCCTATAAACAGGGGCGGAATCATCAATATAGAGAGAATATGCTATTGGCGTCTTTTTATGCCGGCGAGGCTTTTACCCGCGCTCATGTGGGCTATGTTCATGCCATTGCCCACAATTTGGGTGGCTATTACGGCACAGCTCACGGCCTAGCTAATGCCGTTGTACTCCCCAAAGTGTTGCGTTGGTATGGCAGTGCAGTCGAACACAAATTAGCTATACTGGCAGACCATTGCCAAATAGGTGGGGATAAAATCTGCCAAACCGCTAGAGCACTGGCATTTATTCAAGCAATTGAGGCATTAAATCAACAGATGGGTATTCCCACAGGCCTAAGAGACCTAAAGCCACAGGATATTCCCTCGCTAGCTAAACAAGCCTTAAAAGAGGCTCACCCCGAATACCCAGTACCCAAATTTATGAATTTACCTAGCTGTGAGCAGTTATTGAAAGATTTATTGGTGGCGCAATAACTACAGCAACCTAAGTTACTATTTAGTGCTCAGTAGTTGCCCCAAGGCACTCTGCAGGTCGCTATATTTAAACTCAAAGCCCTGCTGTTGCAGTTTCTGGGGAATTACACATTGCCCTTGAACCATTAATTCATCACCCATCTGCCCAAATAGTAATTTAACCGCTACTGCTGGCATAGGTGTTACAGCAGGCCGCCTTAATACCTTGCCCAACGTTTTGGCAAATTCTCGGTTACTCACTGGCTGTGGTGCTGTGCAGTTAATAGGGCCAGTAATCTCATTTTGTATAGCATAGATAATAATATTCACCATATCGTCAATATGAATCCATGGCATCCATTGTTGACCTGTGGCTATTGGGCCGCCTAAGCCTAGCCTAAAGGGCGGTAAAAGCTTGCTGAGCGCACCCTGCTTCCCCAGAACAATACCGGTTCTCAAACAACAGACTCGAGAGCCTAGGCTTTCAAATTGCTGGGCGCTGTTTTCCCATTCTGCACAAAGCTGACTTGAGAAATTAGGCGCCACTGCACCCTCCTCGGTGACTGGCTGATTATTGGCTAGCCCACCACCGTAATAACCAATGGCAGACCCACTGATCACCATAGAGGGTGGCTTTTCAGAATCTTTGAAATACTCATACAGTTTTTGTGTAGTTTGAATGCGACTTTGGGTAATTGCCGCTTTGCGCTTCATACTCCAGCGCTTGTCCGCTATAGGCGCACCTGCAAGATTAATCAATATATCTACTGACTGGGTTAATTGGTTTAGATCATCAATAATCTGCACTGAATTGGGCAATACTTTTGCCGCATTTTTGGGGCTTCTACTTAGCACCACAATCTGATCGCTTGAGTTAGAGAGCTTTTGACAGAGGTTGCGACCAATAAAACCGCTGCCACCTGTGACTAGAATAGTTTTCATTACAACCCTTAAGAAGTACTTAATTTATTGATAATACGCAACTCCTAAGGATTCTGCCTAGATTGTTTTGCGTGCTGTGATTTGTGTTGCTAAAATGTAGACCTTAATTAGTTCAAAATTTCTTTTTTTTACTTTATATCTAGGTACCAACTATGAGCCTCGCTGACAAAGTGTTGTCGGTAAACAATGATTTACCAATCCGAACCAATTTACCTGTACATAGCGGCAAAGTCCGCTCTGTTTATTGGCTGACTGAAGCCGATAGCCGCAGACTTATTGAAGAAAATAACTATGATGTTGCACCGGATTCTCCGTTAGCAATTATGGTGATTAGCGATCGGATTTCTGCCTTTGAATGTATTTGGAAAGGTGAAGGCAATATGCAGGGCGTTCCCGGAAAAGGCGCTGCATTAAACGCTATTTCAAACCACTGGTTTAAATTGTTTCGTGAAAACAATCTTGCTGATAGTCATATTCTAGATATTCCTCACCCATTGGTATGGATCGTGCAGAAAGCTAAGCCAGTCATGATTGAAGCTATTTGTCGGCAGTACATCACGGGTTCAATGTGGCGCTCTTATGTTAAAGGCGAGCGCAATTTCTGCGGTATCGAGCTGCCCGATGGTCTGGAGAAGGATCAAAAATTACCCGAATTACTTATCACGCCATCAACTAAAGGAATTCTTAAGGGAATCCCTGGGGTTCCTGAGGTGGACGATGTGAATATCTCGCGCTCTGATATTGAAAATAATCACGCTGCCTTCAAATTTAATTCACCTCAAGATATCAATGTTTATGAAGAATTACTGCAACAGGGTTTTGATGTAATCAGTGATGAACTTGCTAAATTAGATCAAATCTTTGTCGATACCAAGTTTGAGTTTGGCTATGTTAACGATCGATCTGGCAATGAGAAGCTTATCTATATGGATGAGGTAGGTACGCCTGACTCATCGCGCATTTGGGATGGTGAAAAATACAAAGGCGGCTCTGTCGTGGAAAATTCTAAAGAGGTATTCCGTCAATTACTTCTTAATCACTTTGAAGACTCCGATATCCTTCTGGATAAAAACCGTATGGATGAGCGCTATGCACTGGCTAAAGATAATGAGCTGCCTGAATCGATGATGATGGAAGTATCTAATACCTATGTGAGCTTAGCTGAAAAAATTACTGGGCAACCGCTACCGCTGTCGTCTAACCCCAAAGCTGAGATTGTTGAAATTTTAAAGACTAAATATAGTCTTATTGACTAATCACGATGACGACTGAACAGACGATGAACATTGATCCTCGGCGCCTTTTTAATTTGGGCGCCAATCTTGTTGCTGCTGGATTTATTAAGCAAGAGGCTAGCGAAGCCAAAAAACTGTTTAAGGACCTAAAAAAAGGCGGTGCTCTTAAAGGCGGTCAACTTAAATCTGAAAAGTCTGGCGACATCATTCCTATCAAACTTGAGTTAGATCGCGAGGAATATCGCGGACAGTTTAACTTCCCTAATTTTGATGTAGCAGTCAGGTCACTGCTACAGAAATTTGAGACTGAGGTGCGCAAGGATAAAGAATTAAAAACATTACGCACCCTTACTAATCAGGAAAATGGTGAGGTTTTATTTAATATTCCTAGCGGCGTTCAAATTGATGGGGATATCAATGTACTGATGATGGCGGTTAAGCCCGAGATTGACTGCATTATTGTGCGGTTGGTGTTTATGGAGCCTGAACCGTTTTTAGTAGAGACTCCACAAACAAAATAACCTAACTCTGATTTAAGGCAGTGGTCATCTCAACCACTGCTTTTTTACCATCGCCATACACCATCAAAGTGTGATCCATTGCAAACAATGGGTTGGGTAAGCCTGCAAAACCGGGGCTAAGCGAGCGCTTAATAACCACCACATTTCTTGCCTTATCTACGTTTAAAATCGGCATACCATAGATCGGACTTCCCTCTGCTTCACGCGCCATTGGATTGGTTACATCATTAGCACCAATAACAATAACAACATCTGTTTCCTCAAAGGTCGGGTTAATTCGATCCATTTCAACCAGCTTGTCATAAGGCACTTCTGCCTCTGCTAACAATACATTCATATGGCCGGGCATACGTCCTGCAACTGGATGAATACCATATTCAACCTCAACACCTTTACTCTCAAGTGAGTCAGCCAGCTCACGCACTGCATGCTGTGCTTGCGCCATTGCCATGCCATAACCGGGAACTATAACCACACGTTTAGCCACTTCTAACATCATAGCCACCTCGTCAGGCTGAGCACTAGTAACCTTACCGGCATAGATTTCATCTGCATCAACCACTTCACCCGCAGCTGCCATCTTGCCGAATAAGACATTGCCCAGTGAGCGATTCATCGCCACACACATAATCTTGGTTAGAATTAATCCTGAGGTTCCAACTAATGAACCCGCAATAATTAGTACTGTGTTGCCCAAAATAAAGCCGGCCAATGCAGCGGCTAAACCTGAGTATGAATTAAGTAAAGCGATAACCACTGGCATATCGGCACCACCAATAGGGAGCACCAAAAATAGGCCAAGCAATAATGCCAGCGCCACCAAAGCCATGACTGTCACCGCTTGATTTGGACTTATAACCATACAGCCAAGAGCGACTATGGCGCCTAACAGTAATAACGCATTGCCCGCAGGACCGCCGGGGAGACCAAAATTCTTCTTAACCAAACCCTGCAATTTTGCAAAGGCAACAAGGCTGCCTGTTAAGGTTACTGCACCAATAAGAATAGTTAAACCAATTGAAACAAGCGTGACCTGTCCCACCGCACCAGCCCCAAAGGCATCTGCCCCTAACGCTACTGGCTGTATTAGATCAGAAAATGACTGAGCCGGTATATTTAAAACCGAAAAATATTCCGCTGAGGCAATCGTTAATGATGCACCACCGCCAAAACCATTTAACAGGGCAACCATTTGCGGCATAGATGTCATCTGTATGCGCAGTGCCATAAATGCACCGACTGCACCACCAAATAACACACCAGCAATAATATAGGTGAAGTTAACAACCTCAGAATTTAGCAATGTAATCACTACGGCAATAAGCATACCTGTAGCCGATAACATATTGCCTCTAACCGCAGTAGCCGGCTTGGTTAGACCTTTGATACCAAGAATAAATAAAATCCCAGCAATCAAATACACCAAATTTACAATAGAAGAGCTCATAATTTACTTCCTTTTAAACATCGCGAGCATGCGATTAGTTACCAAGTAGCCGCCAATCACATTAATCGTAGCAAATGTGACCGCTAGAAAGCCCAGTACATTGACCAGCATAGGTGAGGTATCTGACCCAGCTGCAAGCAACGCTCCAACTAAGGTAATACCAGAAACGGCATTGGTGCCTGACATTAATGGCGTATGCAAGGTAGGTGGAACCTTAACAATAAGCTCAACACCCAAAAAAAGTGACAATACGAATAATGCGAGTAATAAAATTAAAATTTCCAATGTCTTAGTCCTTTATTTGCTCTGCTGTTCAACATCTAACGAGGGTAAGCCCAATAGTTTTCTCATATATGGATGTGGCACATCACCATTATGAGTAACGACTGTTCCGGCTACGATCTCATCATTAAAATCTAGATTAATATTTCCATCCTGCAAAATTAACTCTAGAAGCGTTTGTATGTTTTTCCCGTACATCTGACTAGCATGATAAGCCACATCTGAAGCCAGGTTTTCTGGCCCCAAAATAGTCACACCGTGCTCAACAGCAATTTGACCCGCTTTGGTAAGCGCACAGTTACCCCCTCTTTCCGCGGCTAAATCTACAACCACCGAGCCAGTCTTCATTGCTTTCAACATATCTTCTGTCACTAAAATGGGAGACTTTGCCCCCGGCACAGCGGCAGTTGTAATAATAATATCTTGTCTAGCCACTACCTCAGTCATTAGTTTTCTCTGAAGTTCAAGAAATTCTTCACTCTGTTCTCTAGCATAGCCGCCAGCACCTTCTGAACTCTCAGTCGGCAAGTCTAACTCTACAGGCGTTGCCCCCACTGATATTATTTGTTCGCGCGCCGCTGGGCGAACATCATAGGCTTCAACTACGGCTCCCAATCTTTTGGCGGTAGCACAAGCTTGAAGACCGGCAACACCTACCCCCATAATTAAAACTCTGGCCGGTTGCAGTGTGCCCGCGGCTGTCATTAACATGGGTAAGATTCTTGGCGCCGCTTCGGCACCCAATAACACAGATCTGTAACCTGCAAGAGTTGCCATAGAAGAGAGAACATCCATACTTTGAGCACGACTGATTCGAGGAACCATCTCCAGAGCAATAGCGGTAGCACCTGTTTTGGCCACCTGACTTGCCGCTTTGGGCTGTGCCAGCGGATCCATCAAGCCGATGACGATTTGTTTAGATTTAAGTCGCTTAAGATCTTGTTCTGCATTTTCAGTGTTGGAACCAAAACTTTGAACTTGAAGGATTATATCGGCACCAGCAAATAACTCATCTCTGTCTGAGATAATTTTTGCACCTACTGATTGATAACTTTCATCTGTAAAGCCTGCATTCACGCCAGCATTATGCTCTATCCACAGGCTTGCACCTGCTTCGATTAGCGACTGGACATTGTCGGGGCATAAAGAAACCCTATTCTCTCCTGCAACTAGTTCCCGTGTAACTGCAATAATCACGTCATTCTCCTTAATGATAAAAACGTCCACTTTTGTGAACTCTTATTATGGTATAAGTCTAACAAATCAACCCACAATAAAATACTTGAGGGTGAATAAATATTATGAAGTAAACCTAATTTTAAGTTTTGTTGCTAAGCTGTGTTAATCCCACAGACTAAATCGTTAAATATTTTTTTATACTTCTCTAGATACGGCAAATGTAGCCAATTCGCTTAATACTTGTTTATATTTACTCTCCGGTAACCCATCTAGAGCTTTAAGGGCAATGATTGAGTGCTCTCTAGCTCTATTCAAACTATAGTCTACCCCACCGGTTTCTGAGACTATTTTTAAAATTTGAGAAAAATTTTCAGATGATTTACTGCTAATTGCAGTTCGAATAATCTCTTTTTGCTTTGGAGTAGAGTGATCTCGGGCATATATCATTGGCAGAGTCATCTTACCTTCACTTAGATCATCACCAATATTTTTTCCTGTAATGCTGACATCTCCTTGAAGGTCCAAAACATCATCTACAATTTGAAAAGCCATACCGAGGTGCTTACCGTATACTTTCATAGCTTGCTTTTGAGTCCCTACGAGGATGGCTCCACATTCCATACCTGCCTCAAAAAGTTTGGCCGTTTTTCTAAATATTACTTCTTCATAGGTAGATTCATCTAAATCGGCATTCCCCGCATGTGCCATCTGCTGAACCTCGCCTTCAGAAATTACATTGGTAGCATCAGCAAACACGCTCATGATGGACATATCAGAAAGTTCAACCAACATCTGAAAGGCTCGAGAATAAAGGAAGTCGCCAACTAGGACGCTGGGAGCATTACCCCATATCTCATTGGCAGTTTCGCGCCCTCGGCGCAGTGCGGAAACATCAACTACATCGTCATGCAATAATGTAGCTGTGTGAATAAACTCAATTATCGCAGCAATTTTAATATGATCATTACCCTTGGAATAACCATTGGCTAATGCACTCAGCAGAACCAGCACTGGACGCAGTCGCTTGCCCCCCGAATCAACAATATAACTACCTATATTTTCGACAAGACCAACGTCGGATTTGAGACTATTGAGAATAAGTTGATTGACCGATTGAAATTCATCAGCGATAGAGTTATGGAAAAATGCCATTTTTTACTGGGTTACCTAGTAAATTTCTGTATACCGAATGCTAGCAGACGTCCCTCTGCTGTCAACCCTGAACATGCGGTTTAGAGGCACTCTATGGATTTAACTATTGATGAAGAGCGAATAACTAGTTACGATGCGCGATCAAAGAGTAAATCAAAAAGGATACCATGACTTTTATACCAGCATCTTCTTATTCAAAAGAAGAAATTTTAAAATGTAGCCGCGGCGAGTTATTTGGGCCAGGCAATGCGAAACTTCCTGCGCCAAATATGCTAATGATCGATAGAATCATTACCATCAATAATACCGGCGGCTCCCATGGCCTCGGCGAGATTATCGCAGAAATTGATATTACCCCAGATCTTTGGTTTTTTGACTGTCACTTTAAAGGCGACCCAGTAATGCCCGGCTGTCTTGGTCTTGATGCTTTATGGCAACTGGTTGGCTTCTTCCTTGGCTGGAATGGAAACCCAGGTCGAGGTCGCGCTCTTGGCGCTGGTACAGTTAAGTTTTTTGGCCAAATTTTGCCTGACGCGAAAAAAGTTACTTACAAACTGGATATCACGCGCCTGATTCAACGCAAACTGGTTATGGGAATAGCCGACGGTAGCGTAGAAGTAGATGGTCGCGAAATATATACTGCTAAGGATCTTAAAGTAGGTCTTTTTGAAAATACTGAAAATTTCTAACTGCTGTTGGCTGCTGAATTAGAGGAAAACCAATGAAACGTGTAGTAATCACTGGATTGGGTATAGTTTCTTGCCTTGGGAATGATAGAGAAACTGTTACAAAATCGTTAAAAGAAGGTATTTCAGGTATTCGCTATCGCGAAGACTTTGCCGAAATGGGTCTTAAGTGTAATGTTGGCGCTACCTTAGATATAGATCCAAAAGATCATATTGATCGAAAAATCATGCGCTTTATGGGTCCTTCTGCTTCATATTCCTATATCGCAACTGATCGCGCTATCGCCGATGCCGGTCTAACCGAAGAAATGGTCTCAAATCCTAGAACAGGACTTGTAATGGGTTCTGGTGGTGTTTCTGGTGAAATGTTTACCGAAACCATCGATGTAATGCGCGAGCGCGGCATCAAGCGCGCAGGCCCATATCGTGTAACTCAAATTATGGCGAGCACTGTTTCAGCCTGTGTTGCTACCCCGTTTAAAATTAAGGGCGTTAACTATGCCCTCGCCTCTGCCTGCGCCACCAGTGCTCACTGTATTGGCCACGCGGCAGAGCTAATCCAGCTCGGCAAGCAAGATATTCTTCTCGCCGGCGGTTCTGAGGACATGCACTGGTCAATGGCCGGTATGTTTGATGCCATGGGTGCGCTAACCAGCAAATATAATGACACACCTGAGGTTGCCTCGCGCGCCTATGATGCAGACCGTGATGGCTTTGCACCTGGTCTTGGCGCTGGGACAGTTGTGGTTGAAGAGCTTGAGCACGCTCTCGCTCGTGGCGCTAATATTATCTGTGAAATTACTGGCTATGGCGCAACTTCTGACGGTGCCGATATGGTAGCCCCTTCTGGTGAAGGAGCAGAGCGCTGCATGAAGATGGCAATGGAAAATATTGATGGCCCATTGGACTACTTAAATACTCATGGCACCAGTACACCAGTCGGCGATTTGGCCGAACTAGGCGCTATTCGCAATACCTTTGGTAATAACTGTCCAGATATTAGCTCGACTAAGTCATTATCTGGACACAGTCTTGGTGCTGCAGGTGTTCATGAAGCAATTTACTGCATGCTGATGATGGAAGGAAATTTTGTCGCTGGCTCTGCCCACATTGATAACTTGGATGAAAAGGCTGAAGGCCTGCCGATTCTTCGCGAAAGTAAAGATAAACAGGTCAATCGTGTTATGTCTAATAGCTTTGGCTTTGGTGGCACTAACGCTACCTTAGTGATGGAAAAATATTCCGGCTAACTTTTTAAAATATGCTTCACAAAAAAAGGCACCCAATGGGTGCCTTTTTACTATCAAACACTTTGTATTATAGAGCTTCGAGAACTGCTTCAGCACTTGATATTTCAAAACCACTTTCATCGACATTTAGCAATTCGACTACGCCATCATTGACAATCATGGCGAAACGCTTGCTGCGCACACCCATGCCAAATCCTGTTCCATTGAGCTCAAGCCCAAGGGCAGCTGCATAGGTGCCGTTACCATCGGCTAGCATAAGAAGGTTTTCTGCATTGGAACTTTTGCCCCACGCATCCATCACAAATACATCGTTTACGGATAGACAGGCTACCGTATCAACCCCTTTGGCAATAATATCGTCATACTTGACGACAAAACCGGGAAGATGAGCAATTGCACAGGTTGGAGTGAACGCTCCAGGCACTGCAAATACAACGACTTTTTTACCGGCAAAAATCTCTGAGGTAGTTAAACCTGCAGGGCCTTCTTCACCCATTACTGTAAACACGCCCTCGGGCAGTTTATCTCCAACCTTAATTGTCATATCTGACTCCATAAAATTAATTAAACCTTAAAACCCTAGAACGGAATATCATCATCAAAACCCATACCGCCCGTTGGTGCTGATGGCTGAGCAGCGGCTTGTTTTTGTGGCGCTTGTTGCTGAGAACCAGAGGGAGCGAAGTCTGGCTGTGGCGATTGATCATAACCACCCTGCCCAGCTTGACCACCGCGACTATCAAGCATTTGCATTTCACTGGCGACAATTTCTGTAGTGTAGCGATCTTGGCCATCTTGACCCTGCCACTTGCGCGTTCGCAATGAACCTTCAACATAAACTTTTGAGCCTTTTTTCACATACTGCTCGACGATCTCTGCTAGGCGATTGAAAAATACCACGCGATGCCATTCGGTACGCTCTTGCTGATCACCAGTATTTTTATCTTTCCAGGTTTCTGATGTAGCAAGACTTAAATTTGTTACTGCACCGCCTGAAGGCATGTATCTTGTTTCTGGGTCCTGTCCACAGTTACCCACTATGATTACTTTATTGATTCCGCGTGCCATTTTTTTCCCCTGTCTATGTGCGTTTTATAAAGGGTTTTACCGAATCTAGATCTATCAAGGTTTTATCTACCTTAACGTAGGCTAAATCTTCACCCTCGATCAAGAGTATATCTTCTACTCCAACTATATTTGAAATACTTTTTACAAAATCATCCGCTTTTGTTTCACCCACCTGCAGTATAAGTGTTTGAAGTGGCTTTGGTGAAATCATTGTACATGCCAATAAGAACCAAAATAACAGCATCATAGCCAATAACAAAAACAATCCCTCAACACCTAAATTAGCCAGGGCAAAACCGCCGAGAATACCACCGGCAAAGGCGCCTAAGAATTGGCAGGTTGAATAAACCCCCATTGCTGTTCCCCTATTGCCTACAGGGCAGACTTTACTCAGCCATGAGGGGAGAGATGCCTCCAAAAGATTAAACGCTGAGAAATAAATAAATAGCATCAGCACCGTTAACACTTCACTTTGCATGCTACCTAAAACAAACATTGCAAACGTCATCAGGCCCACCGCTGCAACAAATATTTTTTTCTGGGCCCTATACTTTTCCGCAAAAATCATAGCCGGCAACATGGCAATAAATCCACCTCCTATAAGGCTGAGATAAACCCACCATAGCTGATTTGGATCTATGGATAGCTGATTCACTAGCACTGTTGGTATCACAACAAAGGCTGCCATCAATGTTAGGTGAAGAAAAAATATACCTATATTTAAGCGCATCAATGATGGCTCTAAAAGCAAGCCTCTTAACTGATGCAAATCAGTTTGGGTTTCACGATTTTTTCGCATTGAGATGGTTTTAGGAATGGCTTTAAACACTATAACAGCACCGATTAAACCCATTAATGCTGTTAGCCAAAAAATTCCTGCCATACCAAAGTTTGCAGCCACTATTGGGCCCAGCACCATAGCTATGGCAAATGATATGCCGATACTGCCACCTATAGAGGCCATCGCTTTAGTGCGGTTTTGTTCGGCCGTAAGATCGGTTACAAGAGCCATTAACGTACTGGCTATAGCTCCCATACCCTGAAGCGCACGACCAAACACAACACCGATTGCACTATCTGCAGTTGCCGCGACCACACTGCCGAGTATGAAAAACAATAGACCACCCAAGATAACGGGTCGTCGACCAATTTTATCTGATAACAGACCTAATGGTATTTGAAAAATAGCTTGTGTTAGCCCATAGATACCCAATGCCAGCCCCAACAAAAAGGCTGAGGACTGATGATAACCCTCAAAATAAAGCGACATAACGGGTAAAACCATAAACAAACCGAGCATTCGAAAGCCATAGAGGCTAGCGATAGAAAATACCGCACGCTTCTCTATCCGGGAAAATTTGTTTAAATTTGGGGAGCTATTTGTCAATGTAATCGCTTATTGATTAAGTTACTTATAGTTCACTATAGTAACAGTCAGATGAGCTTGGGAAAATATATATCGTGTAATTTATTCGCCTATTGATTCATCTATATTGTCGATACAAGAGTAAACATTTCAACTTATATCCATTTCACTTTGCTCGGCCTGTGTCATGAGTCGTATAATGGACCCTTTCACCTAAATAAAAGTAGTGCTAATGAATACAATTCAAGTTCGCGGAGCAAGAACTCATAATCTAAAAAATATTGACTTAGATATACCCCGTGACAAATTGGTAGTTATTACTGGCCTCTCAGGTTCTGGAAAATCATCACTAGCGTTTGATACTCTTTATGCTGAGGGACAGAGACGCTATGTGGAATCACTTTCCACCTATGCACGCCAGTTCCTATCAATGATGGAAAAGCCTGATATTGACCATATAGAAGGTCTTTCTCCAGCCATTTCGATTGAGCAAAAATCCACTAGTCACAACCCCCGCTCTACCGTTGGAACTATTACTGAAATATATGATTATTTGCGCTTATTGTTTGCTCGAGCTGGAGAGCCGCGCTGCCCTGATCATGATCTCCCCTTAAAAGCACAAACTGTGAGTCAGATGGTTGATCAGGTTCTGGAACTACCCGAGGGGTCCAAGCTAATGCTTTTAGCACCGGTTGTTCAGGACAGAAAAGGTGAGCATATTCATTTGTTGGACAACTTGCGTCGACAAGGTTTTATTCGCGCTCGAATTGATGGACTAATTTGTGATCTTGATGAAGCCCCTGCCCTGGACAAAAAGAAAAAACACAGTATCGAAGTTGTGGTCGATCGCTTTAAGGTTAAACAGGGTATCGGTATTCGCATGGCAGAGTCCTTCGAGACCGCTCTTGGTTTATCCGAGGGAATTGCACTTGTCAGCTATATGGATGGCGATGAAAAAGATTTAATGTTCAGTGCGAAATTTGCCTGTCCAATCTGTAATTACAGTTTAACCGAACTCGAACCGCGATTATTTTCCTTTAACAATCCTGCTGGAGCCTGTGATACCTGTGATGGTTTAGGCATTCATCAGTTCTTTGATGTAGATCGAATTATACAGCACCCTGAGGCCTCAATTGCTGAAGGTGCTATTCGCGGCTGGGACCGACGATCGTTGTTTTATTTTAATATGCTTAGCAGTCTGGCAAAGCATTATGATTTTGATATCGAAACGCCGTGGAATAAATTGTCTGCGTTGCATCAACAGAAAATTCTGTTTGGCAGTGAAAATGAAGAAATTACCTTTAACTATGAAAACGATCGAGGCACGGTATTTCGCCGAGAACATAGTTTTGAGGGTGTTATACCTAATATGGAACGGCGTTATAGGGATACTGAGAGTAATTCGGTTAGAGAGGATCTCAGTAAGTATATGGCAACTTCTGAATGCCCCGATTGCGATGGTACTAGACTCTGTAAATCAGCACGCAATGTTTTTGTCGACGATAAACGTATTGAAGATATAGTCGCCATGCCAGTAGGTGAGTGCTACGAATATTTCCAATCAATCAACCTACCCGGTCGTCAGGGTGAAATTGCCGAAAAAATTATTAAAGAAATTCGTGACCGTTTTTGCTTTTTAGTGGATGTTGGGCTGAATTATCTCTCTCTTAACCGCAGTGCTGATACACTCTCGGGCGGTGAAGCTCAGCGAATAAGGCTAGCCAGTCAAATCGGTGCTGGTCTTGTAGGTGTTATGTATATTCTTGATGAGCCGAGTATTGGGCTTCACCAAAGAGACAATGAGCGACTGCTTAAAACTTTAGTTCGCCTTCGTGATCTTGGTAACACAGTAATTGTTGTAGAACACGACGAAGACGCTATCAAAGAAGCTGATTTTATTGTTGATATAGGTCCCGGTGCCGGAGTTCATGGCGGTGAAATAGTCGCCATGGGAGACAGCGAATCTATCATTAACAGCCCTAAGTCTATTACTGGGCAGTTCCTGTCTGGCGCTAGAGGCATTGTGGTGCCAAAAAAACGCCATCAAAGTAATGGTAAATTCCTTGAAATTAGTGGCGCGAAAGCCAATAACTTACAGTCAATTGATGCCAACATTCCAGTCGGACTTTTCACCTGTATTACAGGTGTTTCAGGATCCGGGAAATCAACCCTCATTAATGAAATACTCTATCCCGCTGCGGCTGTGGCACTAAACAAAGCCACTACTCTTAAACCTGCAGCGCACAATGAGATTAATGGTCTTGAGCATTTTGATAAATGTATTGATATTAATCAGAGCCCTATTGGAAGAACGCCTAGATCGAATCCTGCCACCTATACAGGTATTTTTACTCCAGTCAGGGAGCTATTTGCAGGTACTCAAGAAGCGCGATCACGCGGTTATACGCCAGGACGATTTAGCTTTAATGTTAAAGGCGGTCGTTGTGAAGCCTGTCAGGGCGATGGTGTAACTAAGGTAGAAATGCACTTTCTGCCAGATATTTATGTTCCTTGCGATGTGTGTAAGGGTAAACGCTACAACCGTGAAACTCTAGATATAACATTTAAAGGTAAGAATATTCATCAGGTGCTGGATATGACTATTGAGGATGCCAGTGCATTTTTTGAAGCTATCCCCAGCGTTTCACGCAAACTGCAGACCCTTATG
Source organism: uncultured Porticoccaceae bacterium (assembly GCA_965662525.1). Lineage (GTDB taxonomy): Bacteria > Pseudomonadota > Gammaproteobacteria > Pseudomonadales > Porticoccaceae > HTCC2207. The sequence goes on along the minus strand of CBFIHQ010000012.1, from coordinate 17,545 downwards.
GATGTTGGACTGTCATATATAAAGCTGGGACAGGCGGCAACAACCCTTTCAGGGGGTGAAGCTCAGCGAGTGAAGCTGTCAAAAGAGTTATCAAAAAGAGGTACGGGTAAAACCATATATATCTTGGATGAGCCTACTACAGGTCTCCATTTTCACGATATAGAACAACTCTTAAGTGTTCTTCACAAACTGCGTGATCAAGGTAATACAGTCGTGGTAATCGAGCATAATTTAGATGTTATAAAGACTGCAGATTGGATTTTAGACTTGGGCCCTGAGGGTGGCGCTGGGGGCGGAACAATTGTCGCAACAGGAACCCCAGAGGATGTCGCTAAAGTGAAGAAATCTCACACTGGGGCATTTTTAAAGAAATTGTTGTGATTAGGTCTTTCTAGCCTCGTAATCCAGAATAAGTTGATCCATCGCGTTTTGATCAAACTCACGAAGACCGCTGAGTACTAGTTTTTTTTCACCACGTCCAACGACTGTTTCACCGTCATTGATAGAAAATTGCAGGCTGACATTACCACGCTTACCATCCACTTCCATCTGTGCATCTAAAAACTCTACCTTAGGTGCAGATATATCAAGTCGATCCAAGCTTAATGACATAGATTGGTACATTACCAAAGGTCGAGCCGTGTTGATCATTACATTATGCTGCTGCATTAAAGGCACCAAAATATAGGGAAAGCTATGTCCAGAAAATTCGACATAACTCCGAACTAGATGCTCAATAATAGACTGATCCTGTGTTAAATCACCTTTACGGTCAGCGTTTAGATAGATTTTTTCTCGACTGTCGGAAATAGCTAAACCAGACTCATCCCAGTTCGGAAATATAAGCGCCTTGTCTGCTGGCACTAGACCGGAAAAATCAAATTGCATTTGCTGGCTTAATCCATAATTATTTAATACTAAGGCAAACAACAGATCACCAGGAACACAGAAACGCTTGGATTCAATATCATGAATTGGGTTGTAATCGTTACATATTTGCTTAGCGAATTGACTGCCCTGCTCCGCACTAATGCTTAGCTGGTTACCGATTTGGTAGAAAAAAGGTTGTAAAAACATTTGCTACTCTAACTCTGATTCAAATTCTTCAAGTAAATCTAAAGGCTCAAGCTCTTGACCCTCAAGATCTGTATTCCAGTTAATGCCCGCACGTACAACATCTGCATGCATGCCGATTAACCAGTCATCAAGAAATTCTTCCATCGCAATAGCCACAGGTTTGTAGATTGACCATTCATCGCCACATAGCTGAAGAGCTAATTCATGATTTGACCAGAAAGGAATTACACCGATATCAGGATCAATGCTGGATTCAACCATTGCCCAGTTATCTTCTTCATCTCTAAGAGCCCAAATACAGCCATGCTCAAGGCTTTCGATAATAAGGCGATCATAATTTTCTTGAAGACTTTCTGAAAGTGGCTGCATCGACGCTCTTCTATAACAATGGTTAGATCACAGGCGCCATGTTAACCGCTTTATTATGAGGGTTCCACTTTTACCGCATGCTAAATCATAGATTTATTTTCTACACTGAAATTTTTCTTAGATTAGAACTTCTTACACCTGCAATCATTAATATTAAATATCACTTCCGATCGATAAATAGCGCATAGCTAAACTGAGCCAAAAATCGACTAATAATTAACATTTTTACAAGAAATCATTATTGTGACAATCTAGTTTGATCATAATTTCGAGTCATTTAAACCCTATAAGCAGTGGCTTTAGTCCTAAATATTTTAAACTGTTTTAGTCATAATTTTGGTAAACTTAGACCATGAATAACAATGCTATCTATCAAAATGATTCAGCCACACGTCACAACCTTTTTAGGCTGGGCTTAATTCGTGTAGTTGTGATCATTGGACAAGGGATGGCACTGGCATATTTTAGCTGGATTAAGCCAATTGATCTGCAGGCAAGTTCAATATCAATAGTGTTGGCTATTTACGCCTCAGTTACTATTGCTACGGCTAATAGGGGCCGATTAAATATTCCCATTAACGACAGAGAGTTTTTTGCTCACCTACTCGTCGATATAGTCTTTTTCAGCATACTGCTATATCTAAGTGGTGGAGCATCTAATCCTTTTATTTCTTATTATCTAATCTCAATTAGTATCGCGGCAATCGCCTTGCCTCGGCTTTATACAGCTATCATAGCCATAATTACTTTAGTCTGTTACAGCTTACTACTAATCTATCATATTCCAGTATCGGCAATAGCGCCCCACAGTATGGGTCATTCAATGGCTGGCAATAATCTTCATATTTGGGGGATGTGGGCTAATTTTGCTATTAGCGCGACAATTATTACTTATTTTGTCAGTCGTATGGCGAATGAATTGAAATCTCAACAACAAAAAATTGCCGAACATCGAGAGCAGCAATTACAAGATGAGCAGCTTTTGGCGATTGGCACCCTAGCCGCAGGTACTGCGCATGAGTTAGGGACACCACTAAACACCATGAGATTATTGGTCGATGAAATGCTAATACAGCAGCAAAAAAATTCTGACTTACGCCTGTTAAGCCAGCAAATTGATCAGTGCAGACTCACCTTAAAACAGTTACAGACTACCGCTAATGAGTCATCTACCGAAGTCTATTCAACGCAGCCACTTCACCTTTATTTCAACCAGTTATTTGAACGCTGGCAGTTAATGCGCCCAAAACTTAAAACTACTATTAATTATATTGAATGCGCTATTCCTGCGCCGGATTTAAAATTTCATCCCACTATTGCACAGTCTATTTTAAATCTACTCAATAATGCAGCTGATGCAAGCCCAGAACTAGTGGAAGTCAATATCAGCTGGAATTATGCCGAAATCGACATTCAGATTAAAGATCTTGGTGAAGGCTTTGATACCGCAAATATAGGTAGGCCTTTTTTCTCGAGTAAGGCTGAAGGATTAGGTCTAGGTTTATTTTTATCCCAAAGTACGGTGACCCGCTTTGGCGGCTCAGTAAACTTACAAAATTTAACTGATGGCGGTACATTAACCTCTATTAGGCTTCCAATAAATTTAACCGCTAAAGTTGAGACTATTGAGTGAATTACCTAATTATTGATGATGATATTACCTTTTGCTCAGTGCTCTCAAGGGTGCTAGAGCGTCTGGGAAATGGTGTTCAAATTGCAAACAATGGCGCGCAAGCGATCAGCCTTTGCGAGCGGAGTAATGATATTCAGCGAATTATTCTGGATTTGAAGCTAGAACATGAATCAGGATTGTCGATTTTAAACAATGTTAAGAAGATTCTTCCAAATGTCGATATCCTAATATTAACCGGCTACTCATCTATCTCTACTGCTGTCGAAGCAATTAAATTAGGCGCTATTAATTACCTTTGCAAGCCCGCCTCAGCGAACGAAATCATTATGGCATTCTCATCGCCGCAAATTAGTGATATCGAAGTTCCCCTTCCCGCCGTACCGACCTCGGTAAACCGTTTGGAATGGGAGCATATTCAAAAAATATTAAATGATAATGAAGGCAATATTTCGGCAACAGCAAGAAGCCTAGGCATGCACCGTCGTACCCTGCAGCGCAAACTCCAAAAAAAACCCATCAAGCAATAGCTATAGGTTGCAGGCCTTGGCCATTATGACAGCATCTTCGCGCCCTAAGCCATTGCGGTAATAGTCTTTTCGCTCGGCAATTTTACTAAAGCCCATTCGCTGATAAAGCCTAATAGCACGAAAATTACTAACCCTTACTTCTAGGTAAAATTGTTCAATTAGCATAGGCAAGGCTGCAACTAAGGCTTTTAAAAACAGACTGCCCAGACCATTGCCCTGCTGCTGCGGAACAATAGCAATATTATGTAATTCAGCTTGATTTTCAACCGTGACGATAACTGCAAAGCCCAAAATATCATTGCCACCAACAAAAACCACAGTCTTATCGATACAATCTTGAAGTTGTTTATTGGTACAGGGATAGTCCGATGTTACATTTTCTATAGTGCTAATTTTATCTAGGTCATTCAAACCTGCTGGTCGGACCTCGTAATCTTGGAAAAATTCCAAAACTTGATTGGCAGCTGTTATATCTAATGCCAAGGAAAGATTCATATAAAATATTTAGGCGCTTTTTTTATTGAAATAACGACAAATAGTTTGCCATGTATCACGCTTGGACTGTGGCTGATTAAGCATCTGAGTTAAAGACGGAGCGATTATGGCTGTTGCTTCAGGCGTTATAGCTAACAAACCCTCTTGGCAGGCTGACTTTTGCGCTTCTGATAACAACCAATTTTCTGATGATTCACCCAGCACTAAAAGCAGTTTGATTGATTTAGCTGCCAGCTTCGATTTGATGAAGGTAGCTATAAACTCTCTGGCTTCTTGCTCCCCACCTTGCATACTTGGGTGGGGCGGCCAACTGACAACATCAAACTGTGGCAGTGAAGCTGAATTATCTATAGCCGCAACTATTCTATTTAGCAGACCTAGCTGTTGGCTATCTGGTAATTTATCGTCGGCTGTAGTTGCTATTAATAGCTGGTCCGTAGGTTGCCAAAATACAAATTTAAGCGCTAATGGCACTGTATCTGACTCTGAACTAATTAAGCTAGAAATTACTTTGCTTCGCTTTTTATGCGATTTAGACTTAGCATCATCTAGCAATATGCCTTCAGTTTCTGATTGCTGGTTAGCAATAGTTTCTACTGATTTTAGGGAGCTTTGGACATTAGGGCTATCTATTACCGGACTTTCAACTACAGGGCCCTCGCTTAAAGTACTATCAGCTACAGAGTCGACTGGGTTATCGACCACTACTTCATTTGCAGAACCTCTGGAAACATATTGCACTATTCCCAAGGTATGCAAGTAGTGGTCGCGTAACTGAGTCGGTGATCCCTGATTTTCTGCCACTAAACACCACCTAACTGGGGATGCAGCCTACCGGGATTGCGCATTAAAGTTAGTGCATTGACATAGGCTTTGGCGCTAGCTAATAGAATATCTGTATCAGCGCCCTGTCCATTGATAATACGACCTTCTTTTTCTAGCCGAACGGTCACTTCACCTTGAGAGTCAGTGCCCTCGGTAACGGCATTCACCGAATAAAGCTGTAAAGTGGTTTCACTGGTAATTAGTTTTTCAATTGCATTGAAAATCGCATCCACTGCGCCATCACCACTAGCTTCCGAATGATGATCTTTGTCTTTATAGCGAATACAAATTTGAGCCATTGGCAATTGACCAGTTTTACTTAAAACTTCTAAGCTCTTCACTGTAATAGCGTCATCTTCAGTTCCTATCTGAACGTCAGACACCAAAGCCTGAAGATCTTCATCAAAGATTTCGCGCTTTTTATCGGCTAAATCTTTAAACCGAGCAAAGGCTTGATTAAACTCATCTTTGCTTTCAAAGCTTATTCCCAACTCTTCAAGACGCGCAGCAAATGCCGCTCGACCGGATAATTTACCCAGCGATAATTTATTGGTACTCCAGCCTACATCTTCAGCCTTCATGATTTCATAGGTTTCACGGAATTTTAAAATACCATCCTGATGAATTCCGGATTCATGAGCAAAGGCATTTGCGCCAACAATGGCTTTATTGGGTTGAACAGGAAATCCTGTTACCGATGAAACTAAGCGCGATGTAGGAACAATCTGGGTAGTATCAATATTCGTTTGCACCGGAAAGATATCTTTGCGCGTACGAATCGCCATAACTAACTCTTCAAGGGAGGCATTGCCCGCTCTCTCACCCAAACCATTAATGGTGCACTCAACCTGTCTGGCACCAGCCTTAACTGCCGCTAAACTATTGGCAACCGCAAGCCCTAAATCATTGTGGCAATGAACAGAGAAGATGGCTTTATCGGCATTTGGCACGGTATTTAAAAGGCGTTGAATCATATCGCCATATTCACCGGGGTCTGAATAGCCTACGGTGTCGGGCAAGTTAATGGTTTGTGCTCCAGCATTGATAACAGCCTCGGTAATACGGCACATAAAATCAAATTCTGTGCGACTGGCGTCCTCCAAAGAGAACTCTACATCATCGACCAAACCACGCGCTAATTTAACTGCCGAAATAGCTTGATCCATCACTTGATCTGGCTCCATTTGCAGCTTGTATTTCATATGAATTGGCGAGGTGGCTATAAATGTGTGGATACGTGCCGCTTCTGCACTCTTAAGCGCCTCTGCGGCAGCCTCTATATCGCCCTTAACCGCTCTAGAAAGACTGCAAATACGACTTTTTTTGATAGTATTCGCAATCGCTTGAACTGCGTCAAAATCACCCTGGCTAGACACGGCAAAACCGGCCTCAATAACATCGACACCAAGCTTTTCCAGTGCTTTTGCTATTCGCACTTTTTCATCTTTTGTCATTGACGCGCCGGGGCTTTGCTCGCCATCGCGCAAGGTTGTATCAAAAATAACTAAAGTATCTTTTGAATCCATGATTATATTCCTGATTAACTGCCATCAGCTAAGAATAACAGTATTGTAAAACTTATTTCCCTTTAAGGGGATAGAATTCCGCTCTAAGTTCAATTATTAATGTAAATATTACAAAATTTAGACTTGAGAGCAAAAACGAAAATTATTTGGGTATAACAGATAGAAGCCCCTCAGGGCAGGAGGCGTGCAGAGACAATAAACAAGCCTGTTGAAGCCTGTTTAGTTGAGATGTTTAATAAAAATTCTCGAGTAGCCATACCAAAACAATAGCAGATGAAAAACATAAAATCGAGTCTATGGTAATAAATTAATCAAAAACCTCTTCAGCATTAGGTTTTTTAAACTAAACTAATATCTATATATGGATAGATGTTCTCGATACAAAGAGGCTCTTCAGTCATAGTTAACACAAGGATTTTGGCAAATTATTTTCAGGGAGATTGACATCAAACCTCAAGTAAAATCACGAAAACCCATTTTTTTTCATGGTATTTTACCCCGTAATATAACCATGCATAGACTTTTTGAGAATATTAAAAAAGCAGCTAGAACAGATGTTTCAATTTATATTTCTGGCGAAACTGGCGTTGGTAAAGAGCTAGTTGCTAGAGCTATTCATAATGAAAGTAATAGAGCAAAACAACCCTTTGTGGCAGTCAATGTAGCTAACTTTTCAAATGATCTTATTGAGTCTCAGTTATTTGGTCAACAAAAACGACGTCATTCGGACTATGAAATATGGATAATGATAAAACCGTCTATTTTAGCAGAGAACTAGCTATTTATTAGCGACTAATGCAGTTTTGCCCATAAAACTTTAACTGGGGCATAAAGTGCAAAACCCAGAGCTAACATCAATAGAATGCGCGGAGGATCTATGGTAATCACCACAAATGACATCACAATAGACAAAATAACAACAAATGGAACCCTGCCACGCAGGTCTATTTGCTTAAAGCTTGGGTATTTAAAATTAGATACCATCAATAGCCCTGCCACAGCTGTTAATAATGCTGTAAAACAGGATAATAGCCATGAAGACTGTAAAGATTGAGCTGACCAAACAAATCCAGCGATCAGTGCCGCAGCGGCAGGACTAGGCAAGCCAATAAAAAATTTGCCACTATTGACACTTGACTGAACATTGAAACGGGCTAATCTTAGCGCCGCACATGAGGCATATACAAAGGCGGCAGCAATACCAACCTTACCAAGACCTTGCATACCCCAACCATAGATAACAATGGCTGGCGCAATGCCGAATGAAACCATATCCGATAGGCTGTCATATTGAACGCCAAAATCACTTTGTGTATTGGTCATACGAGCAACACGACCGTCTAAACCGTCGAATACCATAGCTACAAAAATAGCAATAGCCGCTATCTCATAGCCACCACTAAAGCCTGATAATACCGCAAAAAAACCACCAAAAAGTGCACCCGTAGTGAGTAGGTTTGGCAATAAATAAATGCCCTTTTTCGGTCTGGGTGCGGCACTAGGATTAGCGTCCGAAAAACTATCAATTTCAACTATTTTTTCAGAATTTTCAGTGTTATTCATAGCTATATACTCAAAGTAGTTATGCTAATTATAGGGCATTCATAAGTCAAAAGTGAAACGGCCCAATAAAGGGCCGCTTACTAATAATCACGTTGAATAAACTGATTAGTTTTTATCTTTGTCTACCAATGCATTCTTGGTAATCCATGGCATCATACCGCGCAACTCAGCACCCACTTTTTCAATCGGGTGTGCTGCATTATTACGACGATAGGCTGTCATTGATGGGTAGTTTAACGCACCTTCAGAAATAAACATTTTGGCATATTCGCCATCCTGAATACGCTTAAGAGCATTGCGCATAGCCGCACGCGATTCATCGTTAATAACTTCAGGGCCAGTTACATACTCACCATACTCTGCATTATTAGAGATTGAGTAGTTCATATTGGCAATACCACCTTGGTACATTAAATCAACAATCAATTTAAGCTCGTGCAGACACTCAAAATACGCCATTTCTGGGGCATAACCTGCTTCAGTCAATGTTTCAAAACCTGCTTTGACTAGTTCTACCGCACCACCACAAAGAACTGCCTGCTCACCAAATAGATCAGTTTCAGTCTCGTCTTTAAAGGTAGTCTCGATAATACCAGTACGACCGCCACCCACGCCTGAGGCGTATGACATAGCGACAGATTTAGCCTTGCCAGAAGCATCTTGATAAATCGCAACTAAATCAGGAATACCACCGCCATTAACAAACTCATTACGCACTGTATGACCAGGCGCTTTTGGCGCAATCATAATAACGTCTAGATCAGCACGCGGTACAATCTGATTGTAATGAATGGCAAAACCATGAGCAAAAGCTAAGGTAGCACCCTGCTTTAAATTTGGCTCTACTTCATCGCGGTACAATTGCGACTGAAATTCATCAGGCGTTAGTATCATTACCAAATCAGCACCAGCTACTGCGCTGGGAACATCTTTAACCTTTAAGCCAGCTGCTTCAGCTTTAGCCGCTGAAGATGAACCATTTCGAAGGCCTACAGTTACATCAACTCCCGAATCTTTCAGGTTGTTAGCGTGAGCATGACCCTGTGAGCCATAGCCAATAATAGATACTTTCATTCCTTTGATAATTGAAAGATCACAGTCTTTATCATAATAAACTTGCATTGATTTCACCTAGTTAGTTATACACGTAAAAATTTATCGCCACGAGAGATGCCAGAAACACCACTTCGAACGACTTCCATAATGCCGATTTCTGTTACGGCATCGATAAATGCATCTAATTTATCACTGTCTCCAGTGAGCTGCACCGTATAGGTCGAGGCTGTTACATCAACAACATGGCCTCTAAATATCTCCACACAATTCTTTAATTCAACACGTATTTCAGGATCTGATGCCTTAATTTTAACCAGCATCAACTCGCGCTCAATATGTGAGCCCACGGTTAAATCGACTACCTTAATGGTATCGATTAGCTTGTGCAGCTGTTTAACAATCTGCTCTGCCATCTGATCGTCACCCTGTGTTGTGAGTGTTAATCGCGAAAGCGTATCGTCATCAGTCGGCGCAACGGTCAAAGTATCGATATTATACCCTCTTTGAGCGAATAACCCGACAACTCTTGAAAGCGCACCAGATTCATTTTCTAGTAATATTGAAATTATGCGTTTCATTAGCCTTTCTCCGCTTTATTCAGATACAGATCACCCATTGAACCACCCGGTATCTGCATCGGATATACATGTTCAGATTTATCTACAATGATATCCATAAATACCACGCGATCCTTAAGGGCAAAACATTCACGCATTTTGTCTTCAAGATCTTCATAGCGAGTCACTTTTATACCAACGTGACCATAGGCTTCCGCCAAGGCAACAAAGTCGGGTAAAGAGTCCTCATAAAGGCTCTGAGAATATCGACTGCTGTAGTTCATATCCTGCCATTGGCGAACCATACCCAATGCCGAATTATTAAGATTAATAATTTTAACTGGCAAGTTATATTGACTACAGGTAGATAACTCCTGAATACACATTTGGATACTGCCCTCACCCGTAACACAGGCAACCTGCGCCTGTGGATGTGCCAACTGAACACCCATTGCTGCCGGCAAGCCAAAACCCATGGTTCCAAGTCCGCCAGAATTTATCCAGCGACGCGGTTTATCAAACAAATAATACTGCGCAGCAAACATTTGGTGTTGACCCACATCAGAGGTTATAAATGCATCACCCTTAGTTTCTTTATATAGAGCCTTAATAACGTCTTGAGGCTTAATAACATCACCAGAACTCGGTTCATAACGGTTTGCTGTATAGATACCCTTATCGGCTCGCCATTGATCAATCTTAGCCCACCATGCTTCAATCGCCTTGGTGTCAGTTTTAGTCTCTAACTCGCTGGCAATGCTAAGCATTTCATTGAGCACTGAGGTACAGGTGCCAACCACCGGAATATGGGCATTAATGTTTTTCGATATTGATGTTGGATCAACATCAATATGAATAATCGTCGCATTTGGGCAAAACTTATCTAAATCGTTAGTAACCCGATCGTCAAAACGAGCACCTACGGCAAAAATTACATCTGCCTCATGCATGGCGGTATTGGCTTCAAAGGTACCATGCATGCCTAACATACCAATAAATTGACGATCAGTTGCTGGATAGGCACCCAAGCCCATTAATGTATTTGTTACGGGGTAATTTAGCCGCTGAGCTAATTCAACCAACTGCTCGGAAGCATTATCCAAGATAACACCACCACCGGAATATATAACCGGCTTTTTGGCCGACAAAAGAGTCTTAACCGCGCGCTTAAGCTGCCCGCGATGGCCTTTATTAGTTGGTTGATAAGAGCGCATCTTAACTGACGATGGCCACTCATAGGGCACCTTGTAATTAGGGTCTGTAACATCCTTAGGAATATCAACTACCACCGGTCCAGGTCTACCCGTAGAGGCGATGTAATACGCTTTGGCAATAGTTTCAGCGATATCTTCGGCTCTAGTCACCAAGAAACTATGTTTTACGATTGGACGAGAAACACCCACCATATCAGTTTCCTGAAAGGCGTCTTGACCAATTTTAATTTTGGGAACCTGACCTGATATAACAACCAATGGAATTGAATCCATATAGGCTGTTGCGATACCGGTTATGGCATTAGTTGCTCCAGGACCAGAAGTTACAAGTGCTGTACCTACCTCGCCTGTCGATCTTGAAAATCCATCCGCCGCATGCACCGCCGCTTGTTCATGTCGAACTAAAAGATGCTCAACATCTTCTTGTCGGTATAGTGCATCATAAATATGCAGTGCGGCACCGCCCGGGTATCCCCAAACATGTTTTACACCTGCATCTTTTAAGGCGCGAATTACGATTTCACCGCCAGATAAATGTTCCATAATTTGTCCTCTAAACCTATCTCTTGAAAAACTAAGAGCAAAAAGAACCTTTCCCAGTAGTGACTAGGCTGAAACATCAATAGGGACGCCACAGAAGTAGCTAACTACAGTCACACCGGTAAGTGCTTTTGACCGTTCTTAGGGGCTAGGATAATAGCTCCATCTCTTATGATGACCAGCGGCATGGGTTACACCTGTCTGGTACTTGGACTTAAAATTTAACTCAATTCGAGCCAATTTGCGGGTAATTTACCACTTTTTAACCAGCAGTCAACTAAAACCGCAATAAATTTGTTTAATAATTAACCAGCTAGTTGCACTGGAATAGTGTTAGATGTGCGCTCAACGCTGTTATCTTTATTTAAATAAACCAGTCGTGGCTTATGCTCTGCCGCTTCCTGCTCATCAAACTGGCCATAGGTAGCAATAATAATACGATCACCTACCTGACAAAGACGTGCCGCGGCACCGTTAATCGAAATAGTACCAGAACCTGCTTCAGCAGAAATAATATAGGTAGTGAAACGCTCGCCATTATCGACATTATAAATATCAATTTGCTCAAACTCACGCATACCCGCTAGCTTAAGAAGGTCGGCATCAATGGCGCAAGAACCATCGTACCAAAGCTCCGCTTGAGTAACGGAAGCCATATGTAATTTTGCTTTTAACAAGGCCGATAACACAGTAATGTCCTAATTTTCTTTGATGACTACATTATACCAAGAGAGAATATTGTTTGCGAAAAATTGATTGTCGAATTATTTCAAACTGATACTAATATTATCAATAAGGCGTGCCGAAGCTGTATACATAGCTCCTAATATGGTAATTTGGCGATCATCGACTGCCGCAGGCTGTAGTGTTTTACTGTTACTTATTGTTACATAATCTGTTTTGAAGCCCTCAGCTTTGATACGTTTTTTTGCTTCTAGCTCTAGTTTTGTAAAATCTAGATTTCCCGCCTTGATCTGCTTGGCTATTAACTCTAAAACTTGCTTTAATACTTTTACTTTAGGGCGCTCTTGTTTGGTGATATAAATGTTCCTAGAGCTCATTGCCAAACCATCAGGTTCACGGTGAATGGGTGCAGAAATTATTTTCACCGGCAGACAAAGATCCTCTGTCATACGCTTAATGACCGCTAATTGCTGATAATCTTTAATACCAAAAATCGCCTCATCGGGCTGTACGATATTAAACAACTTGCTAACTACGGTAGTAACCCCTTCAAAATGACCTGGACGACTGGCACCACAAAGTACGTCAGTCATAGTAGGACAGATAACTCGACTCTGAGTATCAAGACCATTGGGATACATTTCGCCATCTTCTGGGTAAAACAGGTAGTCACAGCCTATTTGATCAAGCCTTGTACAATCTGATTCGTAAGTTCTGGGATATTTATCCCAATCTTCATTAAGACCAAATTGCAGTGCATTAACAAAAATAGAGCAAACAACAATATCATTAGATTGTTTGGCCTGTTTTATCAACGCCAGATGCCCATCATGAAGATTTCCCATAGTGGGAACAAAACCAATAGTTTGATTAGTCTTGCGGTGTTTACGAAGTATATCTCTAAGGCCATTTACACTGTGAAATACTTGCATTGCCACCCCCTATTTTTAATCGCTTAGCTTAGCGCTTAACTTAGTATTCAGCGAAGTTATCAACTGCAAGATTTTCAAAACGCGTATATTTACCCATAAACATAAGACGACAGGTTCCTATAGGACCATTACGCTGCTTACCAAGTATAATCTCTGCAGTACCCTTGTCAGGGCTGTCCTCGTTGTATACCTCATCGCGATAAATAAAGGCAATTACATCAGCGTCTTGCTCAATAGCACCGGATTCACGCAAATCTGCATTGACTGGACGCTTATTGGGTCTCTGCTCTACATTACGACTAAGCTGAGACAAAGCAATCATTGGGCACTCATACTCTCTTGCCAAACCTTTAAGTTCACGAGAAATCTGTGAAATCTCTTGAACCCTGCCCTCTGAAGAATTATTGCCACTCATCAACTGGAGGTAATCCACCATTATCAAACCGGGCTGCGCTTGCTTATAGAGCTCATCATTATCGGGCTGAGAATCCGAACCATGTTCTTTGTGCCATTGTTGACGCAACTGCTCTACTCGCTCACGAGTGAATTGCTTAATTCTACTTCGCATTTCCAATGGGGTAATGCCTGCTGAATCATCGATAAATAAGGGGCGATCTTTAAGGCGCTGGGCAGCGCTACTTAGGCGAGGCCAATCGTCCTCTTGCAAGTTGCCTGAACGCATTCTAGTTTGATCAATCTTTCCCATTGAGGACAACATTCGGGTAATCAACTGGCTGGCTGGCATTTCTAGAGAAAACACTAGTACCGGGCGATCCTGATGTAGCGTTGCGTGTTCAACCATATTCATAGCAAAAGAGGTTTTACCCATAGATGGTCGACCGGCAACAATAATAAGATCTGACTTTTGCCAACCGGAGGTCATATTATCTAAATCGGAAAAGCCAGTGCTCATACCTGTAATATCAGCATCATTTTTGAACAGTTCATCAAGCCGAGTTACAGCGTCTTTAATAAGATTATTTACATCCTTAAAACCACCCTGCTTAGGTCGATTCTCAATAATCTCTTGAAGTCGAGCCTCTGCTTCGGCCAATAGCTTACCGCTATCCCAGCCCACTGGATTATAGCTTTTTCGCACAATTTCACTGGAGGCAGTAATCAGCTGTCGGACAATTGAACGCTCTAAGACAATTTGAGTGTAGGCTTTAACGTTGGCAGAACTAGGTGTATTTTGCGCCAGATCAACGAGATACTCAGCGCCACCAACTACAGCTAATTCATTGGAATTTTGCAGATGCTCTGTCAGAGTAATAGGATCAAACGGCTGACCTTCTGAGGCTAAGCCGACCATAGCATTAAATATAGAGCGGTGATCAGCCCCAAAAAAATCGTTTTCGCCAAGCACCTCAGCAACAGAATCAAAGGCATCATTCTTTAACATTAGGCCGCCTAAAACCGCCTGTTCCGCTTCTAGAGAGTGCGGCAGGGGCTGGCTTATTGTTGGCTCGGCAAAAAGGGCTTCATTCATAAGTATGATTTTTTCAAATTATAGAGGTAGATTATAGAGCGACTAGAAGATAAATTAACACAGTGAATTGAAAAAATTTGTTAAAAACTAAAACGGCACTGACTCTTTAAGGAGCCAATGCCGTCTCGCAGTCTACTATGTAGCGCAGAATTAAACTTACTCAGCCTCTACAACAACAGTGATAGCCTGAGTTACATCTGTATGCAACTGAACTTCAACTACAAATTCACCAATATTGCGAATAGCGCCTTCGGGCATATTAATTTCACTTTTAGAAATATCACCACCAGCGTTGTTAACTGCTTCTTCAATCTCGCGAGTCCCAACAGAACCAAAAAGCTTGCCTTCGTCGCCGGCAATAGCAGCGATTGTAACAGTAGCAATTTCCACCAATTTGTTAGCACGGTTTTGCGCTTTTCCCATTTTGTCAGCTGCTGCAGCTTCTAAGTCAGCGCGACGAGCTTCAAACTCTTCGAGGTTAGCTTTAGTTGCAAACAATGCCTTACCCTGAGGTATGAGGTAGTTGCGGCCATAGCCAGACTTAACATTAGCTAGATCGCCAATATTTCCCAACTTACCAATTTTTTCCAATAGAATAACTTCCATCTCTTACACCTCTTTATCTATTAATAAACTCAAGTTTTGGAGTTTTTATACCCTTCTAATCTCGAGCGCAAATCAATTAAACTGTCTATTAAACCCAGTAGCACCAATATGAGTGTCACTGGCTTTCCCACCAAAATCATTCCGACATATACAAATGCCAACCACTGTTTACCTTGACCGAATAGCTTAACTGTAAAATGCACCAACGCTATCCCAGCAACTAACAATGGCAATACTGCTAACTCTGCCCATAATTTCGAGCTCTGTGGTAAAAGTTGCCCTACAATTAGTATTACAACAATCAACACAGCTATCTTTGCATCGATAGTGTAGCTGTGGAATTCTTTTTGAAATCCACCGGGGTTGTATATCCCCGCTTGCCACCATCGCGCCAACATCAAACTCATCATTGAGCCAACAGCTAATATGGTAGCTACCAACCCAAGCAACATAGAATCCGTAAGCCCAATGCTCAGTTGAGCATCTTGCTCTTGGCTTTGAACATTGCTTAGCATCTCTTGTGCCGTAGCAACCAAATTAGTTACTGACGATCCCATAAAAATGCCAAAGGCTAGACTAATAGCAACCGCAACTGCAACTATTGCTAACAATGTCCACTGCCATGAAGCCAAAACCTTATGTACTGCACCAACTATAACCATAATCCCGAGGGACGCTATAGAGACAGCGGTTAAAAGCGGGTTTTCTGTGCCAGCTTGCTGTAATAGTACCAGCGCTAACGAAACCCAAAGAAACAAAAGAGTTCCTTCTTTGGCACCCTTGCAAATGGATACCAATGCTATTGTTGCCGAGCTAATTAATGGAAAGAAACTTCCTATCAACGCTACAATCAAGGCTTGCAAACGCCCTCGCAATATAAACTCAGCTAGGGCTTTCAATATAGTCTACCTGATTTTAGCTATGGCTATCAGAGTATGGCAACAGAGCTACATAGCGCGCACGCTTAATAGCCTCTGATAGCTCACGCTGATAACGAGCTTTAGTACCGGTAATTCTACTAGGTACAATTTTTCCTGTTTCTGACACATAGCCCTTCAGTGTATCGAGATCTTTATAATCAATCTCAGTAGCACCTTCGGCACTGAAGCGACAGAATTTTCTTCTTCGAACGAATCTAGCCATTATTCTTCTCCTTCCGCTGCTGAGGCTTCTTCTGCAGGAGCTTCTGCTACTGGAGCTTCTTCAGCACCCTCTTTAGCTGCTGCTTCAGCCTTGACTGCTGCTTCTGCTTTCTCTGCTGATTCCTTAGCTTTTGCCGCCTTGTGACGTTCGCGAGCTTCCTTATCAGCTTTTTCAGCGTTTTCTTGCTTCATGATGGGTGATTCTTCTGTTATAGCATCATCACGACGAATTACCATGCTTCTAAGCACAGCATCGTTGTATCTGAATGAAGAATTTAATTCATCAAGGATATCTTGTTCGCACTCTACGTTCATAAGAACATAATGTGCCTTGTGAATTTTATTGATTGGATATGCTAGTTGGCGGCGACCCCAGTCTTCAAGACGGTGGACGGAACCCTTTCCAGCTTCAATAGCAGAAGTGTATCTCTCTACCATACCGGCAACTTGCTCGCTCTGATCTGGGTGGACCAGAAACATTATTTCGTAGTGACGCATTGTATCTCCTCATGGATTAAAAAGTCTCCCGCTAACACCAACCTGATGATGCAGTGAGACAAGGAGTGCCTAAGATTAATCGTACTTCGACTTCTCAGACCCTTCAAGCCGCGCGATTATAGAGATTTGCAGCCCAGGTTGCAACACCAAGCTTTGAGCTTTGCCCTTCCATTTCTAGGGCTTATCTTTTCGATTAGCGAGAATTGTAAGAATAGAGGATACATTAGTCTGAGGTTCTTTTAGGAAAAATGTAATAGCTATTTCCTCAAGAGCAACAATGACATGAAAAATAATTACATATCTAAAAAACAGTTGTTGGTCGTTTATGATAAGTAAATAGAAAGCTGGGGCAATTAATAAAGCAGCCAACTTTGCACCCCAGGTATGGTAGCTTGGAAAGCTAGCAAAACGACATAAAGAGATAACAACGGGCATTAAATAGCTTAGTGTTGCCGCCACTAGAAAGAGGAACTGTTGAGAAAAAATAGTGGGCCAAATGGCATAAAGACCCACTATCATCATCGCATAGGTCGCCATATCTGCCCAGCTATCAAGTCGAGCACCTAGCTCAGTTACCTGATCAAGCTTTCGAGCAAAATAGCCATCAAGCATATCGCTTACGAGTGAAATGGCCAGCAAAATGAGGAATAAATTAGCTTTATTTAGAGCCGCCGCTGTCGCCAGAACTGGAACTAAAAATAGCCTTAGCATGCTTAAAAAATTGGGTACAGAGCAAAAAATTTTATACATATCCACAGCTTCTAATTTTTTTCAACGTTACATTAACTTTAGTCTCTTAAACACCAATAATA
>CBFIHQ010000011.1:0-36702 GCA_965662525.1 uncultured Porticoccaceae bacterium | reverse complement strand
ATCATAGAGGCACCGCTAAATAGGTGCATAAGGGGAGAGCCAGGGCTTTGCGAGCTACCAGAGTCCCAAAAGATTAATGACATCAACGCCATTGCTGCCAACATAGCTACAGGCCCATGCCAGGTAAAGACGCGACTGGCAAGAAGTATAATGCCACCAGCAAGAAATCCAAGATTGACCCATTCCCAGCCAACGCCGGCAAACATTGCCTGACTAAACAGAGAGTCACTTTGATAAATTTGATCAACGGTTAGTCCCGCCGCATGTTTAAAACTGTCCAGAGGTGTGGCGCCAGTAACGCCGTCCATCGGAGCAGCACTGGAAAAGACTAGTCTTAAAGACTCTAATAAGTCAGGGTGGGCAACACCTGCCGGCAGTAATGCAAGGGGTGCTACCCATGTGGTCATTTCTACTGGAAATGAAATAAGTAGAACCACATAACCCACCATCGCCGGATTAAACGGGTTATAGCCGAGACCACCAAAAAGTTGTTTGGCGATAACTACAGAAAAAAGAGTACCAACCACAACGACCCACCAAGGGCAGAGCGGAGGTAGCGCCAAACCGAGCAAAACAGCAGTGACCACCGCGCTATAATCACCTAGATAAAATCCCACTGGGCGATGACGCATTTTTAGAAAAAGCGCCTCGCTGACAACAGCAGTGATACAAGCGAGTATTACGTTGATTAGTGAACCCCAGCCAAAGTGCCATGTCAGCGCAATCAACCCGGGAATAGTTGCCCAGACAACTAATTGCATTACCCTAGCTGTGCTTTGAGCGCCATGGGCATGAGGTGAAGTCACCTGTTTAAAAGCCATTATTTAGAATGCTCCACAAGACGTGCTTTCGCTTTTTCAAGTTTTTGCTGAGCGCCTGAAAGTGCTGCACTAAGAATATTTATTTTTTCTTCCGTTTCTGAGCTGGCAGTTGCAGTATCTAGCTTATCCTGAGCCTTTTGAACCCGCATTTCGGCACTGGATACAGCGCGTTCAAGTTTTGCCAGTTCTTGTTCTGGGCTAATTTTTTTAGCAGCTGTGCGCGCCTGAGCTGCAGCAACTATGTCAGCCATAGAATCAGTGCCGGTTGAGGATTTTGCCTGTTTAGCGGCTTCCCGTCGCGCTGCTCGCTTAGCTTCACGTTCTTTTTCCGCTAGCTCAATACGTTGTTGGCGAAATTCAAAGCGTTCGCGCGCCTGATCAGATTTAATCTTTTCTTCCTGCGCCTTTTTAATATCGCTTTTACTGCTTCTGTAATGCTGCACTAGAGGGATATTGCTCGGACATACATAGGAGCAGGCACCACACTCAATACAATCAAATAGATTGTGAGATTGCAGGCGCTCATGATCCTTGGCTTGCGAGTACCATAACAGCTGCTGTGGAAGCAGAGAAGCAGGGCATGCTTCAGCGCACATGCCACAGCGAATACAGGGCTGAGCAGGTTCGTTGTGCGGTATTTCCTCGACACTAGGCGCTAAAATGCAGTTAGTGGTTTTAACAATTGGAATTTGCTGAGAGGTCAAGCTAAAGCCCATCATAGGGCCGCCCATAATGACTCGACTACAACGTTGTGCATCAAAGTTATTATGTGCCAGTAAATGCTCTACGGGTGTGCCAATTAAAACATCATAATTTCGGTTGATCTCACAGGCTTCGCCAGTCATTGTGGTTACCCGAGATATTAGAGGCTCACCATCGACCACAGCTCGCTTAATGGCATGGGTGGTGCCAATATTAACGCAAACCATACCAATATCGGCAGGAATCTGTCCGCTAGGCAATTCCTTGCCGGTGAGAATATATATCAGTTGTTTTTCGCCACCCGATGGGTATTTGGTCGGGAAGGACACCACGTTAATACCTGTATCTTGGGTATGTGGTTCCAATGCAGCTATAGCTTCAGGTTTATTATCCTCAATGCCAATCAAAATATTATGCGGATTACCTAAAATATGGCTAAGAATACGAATACCCTCAACAATTTCCTCGGCACGCTCCCTAATTAAAGAATCATCAGCAGTGATATAGGGTTCACATTCTGTCGCATTGACAATTAGGGTATCGATGGGGCGCTGAAACCCCGGGTTAAGTTTTACCGCAGTAGGGAATCCAGCACCACCCATTCCGGCAATACCAGCTTCGGTAATAATAGATAACAGGGCAGAAGAGCTAGTATGTTCAAAGTCACTAATACCTGATTTTTTGATCCATTGATCTTTTCCATCAGTGGTGATTTCGACACAGAGTGCATCCATTCCAGATGAGTGGGCAATAGGTCGCGATTCTATCGCAGTAATCTTGCCTGATGTCGGCGCATGTATGGCAGCAGAAACAGTGCCCGCGGGATCAGCAATTTTTTGCCCCTTGAGAACAGTGTCTCCCAGTTTTACACAGGCGATTGCCGGCGCACCAATATGTTGGCCCAAGGGAACTACCAATTTCTCAGGTATTGGCAGAGTGCCAATGGGCTGAGTAAGCGATTGGATTTTATTTTCCGGAGGGTGAACGCCGCCCGGTGTAACCCAGGTCTGCCTCATGCCGCATCCTCATGATTTGAATCACTGTGTGTTTTATCTGTCGCTATTAGGCCATTGGGTAATGGCGGTGCCGGCCACTGCCATTCTTTAATGCCAGTCTCCACCGGCAGCATATCAATGCAGTCTACCGGACAGGGTTCTACACAAAGATCGCAACCGGTGCACTCATCAACAATCACCGTATGCATGAGTTTTGCCGCACCCAAAATAGCGTCAACGGGACAGGCTTGAATACATTTGGTACAGCCAATACATTCTGCCTCACGAATATACGCAACAGACTTAACTTCAGCTTCCTGACCATGCTCCTGATCTAGCTCAGGGGCTGGGACATCGAGAAGGCTAGCAATAGCGTTGATTGTAGACTGTCCACCGGGAGGGCATTTATTGATTTCATCGCCATCAGCAATGGATTGTGCATAGGGTCTGCAACCGGGAAAGCCACATTGGCCGCATTGAGTCTGGGGCAATAGCTCATCGATTTGATCGATAACTGGGTCGCCCTCGATCTTAAATTTTTCAGCAGCAAAACCCAGCAGTGCCCCGAACAGAATTCCGAGCCCCGCCAATGCCACAAGCGCGGCAATGATAGGTTGCTGAATAATAAAATCTAGCATCTAAACTAGCCCGCCAAATCCCATAAATGCCAGCGACATCAATCCAGCTGTAATCATAGCAATCGCTGCACCCTCAAAGGGTTGAGGGATATCGGCGGCGGCCAATCTCTCACGCATGGCAGAAAATAGAATTAGCACCAGAGAAAATCCCGCCCCAGCACCAAAACCATAAAGTGATGCGTGGGTAAAGCTCAGCGGCTTAGCCGCGTTTTGCAAGGCTACACCAAGAACAGCACAGTTGGTGGTAATCAGTGGCAAAAACACACCCAGAACTCGGTACAGTAAGGGGCTGGTTTTTTCGATAAACATTTTGGTAAATTGCACAACTGCAGCAATTACCATAATAAAGCTAATAGTGCGTAAGTATTCCAGTTCAAGGGGAATTAAAACAGCCCTATCAATGATATAGCTCACCATGGCGGTCAGCGTAAGAACAAAGGTAGTTGCAGCCGACATACCAATGGCCGATTCAAGTTTTTTTGACACGCCCATAAAAGGGCACAGTCCAAGAAACTGTACTAGAACATAATTATTGATTAGCACAGAGCTAACCAAGATAACTGCGACTTCTTGCATCTATTACTCAAATTGTTTTAGTAGGTCTGTATTATCATGGAATCAACTACCTCTATTCAATATATAAAAAAATAGTTTTTAGTCCATTTAGGAATAACAAATATACGGCAAAGACTATCAAAGCTCTTGTATTAATCCATTATTGATACGAATTTACGTAATTCTTTGACCTGGTTCAGCACCACTATCAGGTGAAAGTAGGTAAATTCCATCATTATCACCCGCAGCTAATACCATTCCCTCAGAGACGCCAAAGCGCATTTTTCTTGGCGCTAAATTAGCCACCATTACCGTTAAACGTCCCTCAAGATCTGCCGCTTGGTATGAAGATTTAATGCCTGAAAACACATTTCTAGTCTCACCACCTAGATCCAATGTTAGGGCAAGCAACTTATCTGCACCCTCAATAGCCTCAGCCTTTAAAATTCGTGCAACCCGAAGATCAACTTTCATAAAATCATCAAAGTTAACCTCAGCGGCAATTGGCTCATCGGCCAGAGGTCCTTCAAGCACCACTTTAGTCGCCTGTTTCACTTCTTGTTTACTAGCGTCAACCATAGCCTCAACCTTATCCTGTTCCACCCGCTGTAGCAGTGGTTTAAAGTTGTTAATTTGATGTCCAATAAGGGGTTGTTTGATGCTGTCCCAAGTTAATTGGTCATTAAGGAATGCTTCACCATCGGCAGCCATAGCTGGAATAACTGGTTTCAGATACGTTAAAAGTAGCCTGAAGAGATTAATTCCTAAAGAGCAGATATCTTGTACCTGCTGTTGCTGGCTTGGGTCCTTATTTAGTTTCCATGGCTCTTTTGCCGCAATATATTCATTGGCGGCATCAGCTTGAGCCATGATCTCTCTAATCGCCTTGCTGTATGCACGATTCTCATAGTGCTCGGCAATCTTATTGCCAGCTTCGCTTACCTGCTGCCAAAGCGCGTTATCTGCAATCGTTGAAGATAAAATACCGTCATTACCCTTTGTAACAAATTTGGCGCAGCGGCTGGCAATATTCACAACCTTACCCACTAAGTCGCTATTTACCTTCTGGATAAAGTCTTCTAAATTAAGATCTATATCTTCAACCGATGCCGTGAGCTTAGAGGCGTAGTAATAGCGTAAATACTCGGGGTTAAGATGGTCTAAATAACAGCGGGCATTGATAAAGGTGCCTCTAGATTTAGACATTTTCTTACCATTGACGGTAACAAACCCATGAACGCATACTTTGGTTGGAGTTCTAAAGTTAGCGCTGGTTAGCATAGCCGGCCAAAATAGCGCATGGAAATTAACAATATCCTTACCGATAAAGTGATAGAGTTCAGCCGAGCTGTTAGCCCCCCAGAAATGATCAAAATCTAAATTTTGTTGATCACATAGGTTTTTAAAGCTGGCCATATAGCCAATAGGCGCATCCAGCCATACATAGAAAAACTTGTTCGGTGCATTGGGTATCTCAAAGCCAAAGTAGGGTGCATCGCGACTGATATCCCATTCCTGTAGGCCGCTGTCTAACCACTCACCCAGTTTGTTAGCCACCTCGTCTTGCACCGCACCACTGCGGGTCCAAGATTTTAAAAACTCGGTAAACTCAGGCAGCTTGAAAAAGTAATGGGTCGACTGCTTTTCAATTGGCGTGGTGCCAGATAGCGCAGACACTGGATTGATTAAATCGGTAGGTGAGTAAGTAGCACCGCAGGCTTCGCAGTTATCGCCGTACTGATCTTCCGCCTTACACTTAGGACAGGTACCCTTGATATAGCGATCGGCCAGAAAAAGTTGTTTTTCCGCATCAAAAGCCTGAGTAATCTCACGCTTGGCAATATGATCATTTTCGATTAATCGGTTATAGATTAATTCAGCGTAATGTTTATTCTCATCTGAGTGAGTGCTGTGATAATTATCAACACTGATATGAAAATCGCGAAAGTCTGCTTCATGAATACTGCGCATGTCGGCAATATGTTGCTCAGGACTAATGCCTTTTTCGTCCGCTTTAAGCATAATTGCAGTACCATGGGCATCGTCGGCAGAAACATAGTAACATTGGTGGCCTCGCATACGTTGAAAGCGAACCCAAACATCGGTTTGCGTATATTCGAGTATATGTCCCAAGTGCAATGCTGCATTGGCGTATGGAAGGGCGTTAGTGACCAAAATTTGGCGCTTTTCTGTCATGGTCGAGATTATCTTTTCCGATGATTGTAATAAGACGCTACTATAGCGATTTTGCGCCAACTTTTCATGTTCAATTAAGTCAATTTCATTTAAAAATTAGTAGTCATAAGAGGTCTTTGTGTTAGATAAGGTTAAATATATTGTTGCGGTTGCCTCCGGTAAAGGTGGTGTAGGTAAGTCAACCACTGCGGTAAATACCGCATTAGCGCTTAAGTCGTTAGGCAAATCAGTGGGTGTTTTGGATGCGGATATCTATGGTCCAAGTATTGCTATGATGCTTGGAGTATCCGAGGATCAGCGCCCTGAAGTGGTCAATGAAAAATTCTTTAAACCGGTTATGGCTCATGGTTTGGCCACTATATCAATGGCCTATCTCACTACAGAAAAAACCCCCATGGTATGGCGCGGACCAATGGCGGCTGGTGCGCTGCAACAATTACTTCAGCAAACGGATTGGGGTGAATTGGATATATTAGTGGTTGATATGCCGCCAGGAACGGGAGATATTCAGCTAACCCTAGCGCAAAAAGCGCAAATTTCTGGGGCGGTAATAGTCACGACTCCACAAAATATTGCCTTGCTCGATGCTAAAAAGGGTATCGAGATGTTTGTAAAAGTAAAAATACCGGTTTTGGGTATTGTGGAAAATATGTCAACGCATATTTGCTCAAACTGCGGTACCGAGGAATCTATTTTTGGTGATGGCGGGGGAGAGCAGGTTGCTGAACAATACGCGACTCAATTACTTGGAAGTTTGCCATTGGACAAAGCTATTCGTGAGCAAGGTGATGCCGGTACGCCAATTTCTATTGCCGATATTAACCCAGAAATATCTTCACATTATGAAAAAATTGCTCAGCGATTAATGGCTGAATTAGAAAAACCTCACAGTCAGTCAGCGCCGCAAATTGTTTTTGAGTAGATCGGTTTGCGCAAGCCCTATAAGTCGGTATGATACAGGGCTAATTTTTTCACTATAAACCTTTAAAACTTGCTGGAGTCAACACAGATGAGTATCAAGTCAGACCATTGGATTCGCCAAATGTCAGAACAAAATAAAATGATCGAGCCCTATGAGGCTGGACAGGTTCGTTATCATGGTGATGAGCGAGTGATTTCCTACGGTGTCTCAAGCTATGGTTATGATGTTCGATGTGCTGATGAATTTAAAATTTTTACCAATATTCATTCTAAAACAGTGGATCCAAAAAACTTTGATAATGATGCTTTTGTCGATATCAAAGGCGATTACTGTATTATTCCACCAAACTCTTTCGCTCTAGCGCGAACGGTAGAATATTTCAGAATTCCACGTCAGGTGCTAACTGTGTGTTTAGGTAAATCAACCTATGCGCGCTGTGGAATTATTGTCAATGTGACACCGCTTGAGCCCGAATGGGAAGGTCATGTAACGCTGGAGTTTTCAAATACTACAAACTTACCGGCAAAAATTTATGCCAATGAAGGCGTAGCTCAGATGTTGTTCTTTGAGTCAGATCAGGTGTGCGAAACATCTTACGCTGATCGCGGTGGTAAGTATCAGGGTCAAACAGGTGTTACTCTGCCTAAAACCTAATTAGGGATTTAATAAGGCCTCTCTCAAGGCTTTGGCTTGCTGTTGTATGCGTCGGGTATTTTCTGGACCGGCGCGCAACAATTGCTTCTGCAAGGGCATTAGGCCCTCAAGGTCGGGGTCAGCAAATTTATAAGTAACAGACTCCCTGGTTAGTTTTAAGGGTTCAACAATCACCGGTGTGGTCAAAATATTATCTATGGTCTGTAGAATAATGCCGTCCATTTGCCTAGGTCTGTAGCCTAGTTCGGCAAAAGCCGTTTCTAACAAGGGCCGAACCCGATGAAAAAATTGCGCCATCATTGGCATATCAATGCTTAACAAAATTCTGATTACGCCATTGTATCGTTCGTAATTACCTGCATTTAACCAAATCACATTATCTTGCCTATGGGTGGTAAAACTACCCTCAGGTGATCCCAATGGAAAGATTTTTTCCGATACATATCCGCGTGCAAGACCGTCCATAAAGCTGGCTGAGCGGCGAATTAAATCATCTAGCTTTAACCATTTAGATAAACCCTGAGAAGATTGTTTTGCTTGCACCAGTTCGCGAACTAATGAATCGCTCGCATCTAATTCTGGCAGTGATGGGGTAATAGGTTTGACAGTCTCAACCGTTGCCGGTTGTTCGTTTTTGACAGAAGCCTCGGATTCACTAGCGGTCAATACAGTTTGAGTTTGTGGAATCTCAGCGGTAGGTGTTTCCACTTCAGTCGCTGTATTTTCTACAATAATTTGCTTCGGTATGACACCCATCAACTCAAAATCATCTTGCTGAGATAAATTTCCGGTTTTGTAAAGCACGCCAAAAATAAGTGCCACAGCTGCTAGGCTAGCAGATGCGATTAAAAGTTTACCTGAGCCTGATTGTTGTAATGCCATTGTTAAATCTCTATCCTATTTTTTTAAAGGTAATATCGAATTACCATTTAACGTACCCTGGTCTAGCACCATGGTTTTTTTTGAATTCTTTTCAAATGTTTCCATCTTGAGAATGACAAAGTCCCAGTCCAAGGCAAACCATATTCTAGTTTTTTTAATGGAATCTTTTTCTAACCTTTCAACTAATAGACTATTGTAATCACCTTTGCCGATATTGATTATTTCAGTGGTAACAACCTGATATTGGTACTGTTTTAATTCACCCTTTCTAATAAGAGTATAGTTAAATTTTTTGCTACCTTTTGCTAGGTCAAGTCGCATCTGCTGAGTCAGTGAGAGTCTATCAAACTGACCGGGCGATATTGGTAATTTACCCTGGGTTTTCTTATCTTTGTGCAAAAGTGACTTTGTAGACCAGTCAAATATCTGTGTTTCAGAACGATTGCCTAACAGTGTTTTTTGGCGCTTTGTATATTCTAGCGGGATGATATGCCCACTTTCAGAAATTTCAAAAACACCTTGCTCTGTAACCTTTCCAATAAAATTCTTTGCTTGGGCTTTAACCCTGTACTGCCCTTCCTTTTGCTGTAACTGATGCCTTGCTTCAACCTTCATTCCGCCAATATCAGCCGTATAATAAAGATCATAGGGCTGTATCTTGGTGGCATAAGCTGAGGTTGCAAACATAAGACAGCCTAACATGAGACAAATATTGAGGCTTGCTCCTCGTAAAAATTCGGTACTGATAGACTTTGCCGAGTTAAAAATTTCCATATCAGATTAGACTACAGCTTAGTTGGTTGGTTCGATCAAATTATAAATAATTCCACTCTCAGAAATCGGCTTTTTATCGAGCCTAACGTGATTGTTCTGCATCACTAATCGATTGTTACAAAACCAGTTCACCGCTTCGGGGTATATTTTATGCTCTTGGGTTAATACTTTTGCCGCCAATGTATCCTTATTGTCAGTTGCATCTATATTAACTTGCGCTTGAATAATCGAGGGGCCGCCGTCTAATTCAGGGGTAACAAAATGAACGGTTGCCCCGGCTTTTTTGTCGCCCGCTTCTATAGCGCGCTGATGGGTATTTAGCCCCGGATAAGCGGGTAATAAAGAGGGGTGAATATTCATCATTCGGCCAAGATAATGATCGACAAATTCTGCTGTTAAAATACGCATAAAGCCCGCAAGAATAACCAAGTCTGGCGAAAAACTATCAATTAATTCACTCAATGCCTGGTCGAAGGTTTCACGACTATCAAAAGCTCTGTGGTCAATTGCAAGGTTTGGAATACCAGCCTTAGCTGCTCTTTCTAAGCCGCCCGCATTGGGATTATTGCTGATAACAGCAGATACAGTGGCATTAATTTTATCGCCTGCACAGCCATCGATAAGTGACTGCAGGTTGGAGCCCCCTCCAGATACTAGGATAACTAAGCGTTTAGGTGTGGGCGATTGATTGCTATCAGTCATTAAGTTGAACCTGCGGCTGTCCAGCCTTGGTTTCTTCAATAGTACCTAAAACAAACGCCTGCTCACCGCTTTCATTTAATAATTTAAGAGCATCAGCCTCAGCTTCAGAGGGAACACAGATGACCATGCCTACACCGCAGTTAAGGGTTCTATACATTTCTTGAGATTCAATATTACCCTGCTCTTGGAGCCAATCGAAAACAATCGGGCGTTTCCATGCTTTAGTATCAATAATAGCCGTTGCATTATCTGGCAGAACGCGTGGTATATTTTCAAGTAAGCCACCACCGGTAATATGAGCAATGGCGTGAACCGGTAGTTCAGAAATAAGTTTTAACAATGACTTCACATAAATCTTTGTCGGTGCCATCAACAGGTCAATTAACCTTTCGCCATCTAATTCAAGGTTTGATGGATCTGTATTTGTGACCTCTAATACCTTTCGGATGAGTGAGTAACCGTTTGAGTGAGGGCCGCTAGATGCCAGGCCAATCAATGTATTGCCAACAGCGACTTTTGAGCCATCAATGAGGTCAGATTTTTCAGCTATACCGACACAGAAGCCTGCCAGATCATAATCATCACCTTCGTACATACCCGGCATTTCTGCAGTTTCACCACCGATTAGTGAACAGCCAGATAGCTCACAGCCATCGGCTATGCCGTTTACTACCGATGCTGCTATATCAACTTCTAATTTGCCAGTAGCATAATAATCAAGGAAGAAAAGCGGTTCGGCTCCACATACTATAAGGTCGTTAACGCACATAGCGACTAAATCAATACCAACAGTACTGTGTTTTCCAGAATCTAAGGCTAGGCGCAATTTAGTCCCAACGCCATCAGTGCCAGAGACTAATACCGGTTGCTGATAACCCGTTGGCAATTCAAAAAGCGCGCCAAATCCACCTAGTCCGGCCATAACTTCAGGGCGACGGGTTCTTTTTGCCGCTCCCTTTATCTTTTCGATAAGTGCATTTCCAGCGTCGATATCAACGCCTGCGTCTTTGTAACTCAAAGATTGAGTTGCTTTGGTCATGAAAGAATCCTACAACAATGAACAGAAGGTGGGTATTTTAGGCGGAGTTGGGCAAATTTTCATCAAGCACTGGTACAATGTTGCAAAATAATTTGGAGACAGAGTGTTGAAGCGTTGGTTAATAGGGATTTTTATGTGCTTTAGTCTGGCTGCGAATGCTGGGCAAGTTACTGATTTATATCGTATTTTGGTCCCTGTGGATGATCAAACTACAGAATCTAGAGAAATTGGAATCGAAATTGCTTTTTCTAAGATGTTGGTAAAATTAAGCGGCAACAGCCAAATTTTACAGTCGCCACAGTTAAAACCATTCCTTATTGACCCAAAAGCTTTCTTGGATTCGGTAGGATTTTATCAATTATCTGATACAGAAGTGGATAATAATATTGCCACAGGCTTGGATGTTAAATTTGATCGACCATCGGTTGATAAATTATTAAAGCAGGCACAGTTGCCAATTATCCCCGCTATTAGGCCTACCTTTTTGGTATGGCTGATGGTTGATGATATTGTCGATGGGCGAAGAGTATTGGATGAATCTTCTGCTGAGCAAGTCATAGCTGAGGATTATTTCTTTGATTTATTAGAAGCGTTAAATGATTCTATGCAGACCCGTGCTATATCCTATTTTTTGCCGAGTTACGATCTCGAAGATCAGCTTTCACTATCGGCAAAAGATGCTTGGGCGATGAATATTGAAGCATTAAATAATGCATCACGGGGATATGACGCTGACGGCTGGTTTGCCCTTAGAGTATTTAAAGCCTCTGATGGCCAGATTAGAGGTGCATGGGCTTATCAGGAAGCGGGTAATCGTCAAATGAATGATTTTTATGGTGACTCTATGATGGACCTGATCGGTGGCTCGGTCGATGAGGTATTAGATGCGCTATTACAATCTCATACCTATGTTCCTCAATTGGAAACGGATAAGTTATTGGTTCAAATTGATGGGATTTTATCCTATAAACATTATCAGACTGCTCTGGCTCGTCTTGAGCAACTTGAATTGGTTGAAGCTCTTCAGCTTTACTCGGTAAGTGAGGGTGAGTTGGTGGTCGCTATTGAAATTAATGCAGGGGTTGAACTTTTGCATGCAGATTTAATTCGTACGGGTTTAGTAAAACCCTATCTGTCCTCCGATAATCGATCAATTGGACGTTTAACATATCGCTGGGTGGGTCAATGAGTCAGTCAAATCAAATGAATCTAGAAATAAAGCTTGATGATCAAGCCACATTCAATAATTTTTATGCACCTAAGGGCTCCTCTCAACAATTAGCGAAATTTGTGCTACAAGAAAGTACTCATAAAATTGCCTGTTTGGTAGGTGCAAGCGGCTCTGGTTTGTCACATTTGCTTCAGGCGACATGTCAGCGCAGTCCCTTTGATACCGAAGCCGATGCTATTTACCTGCCTTTAGCGGAGTTAAAAGATTACCCAGCGCAACAAATATTTGAGGGTTTGGATACTGCTTCGTTGGTTTGTCTCGATGATTTACACAAGGTTGCTAGTAGAGACGATTGGCAAGTTCCGCTGTTTAATTTCTTTAACGATTGCCGTCAGAGTGGCACCAGACTTATTTTTTCAAGTCATCAGCTACTAGAAGATATAGATATCAAGCTACCGGATTTACTGTCCAGACTTCAATCCGGATTGATTCATATTATCAATGATTTTAATGATGAAGATTTAAGAAGAATGTTACAGTTCCGCTCTAATTTGCGCGGCATGTATCTTTCTGATGAGGTGGCAAAGTTTTTACTAACACGACTATCTCGCGATTCTAAAACCTTAATTTCTGCCCTTGAGACATTAGATACCGCTTCGTTGAGGGAGCAGCGTCGATTGACTACACCCTTTGTAAAATCTGCGCTAAAAATATAGGTCTAAAATTACATGGGGCAGGTATCACAATGAAGATATATGCCTCTAGGGTCATTAAAGTTATTTAAATATTTTAACGGACCCACAAGTGATTGGGCTTTCTTGCTTAGAACCTCTGGTACCCATGAGTCAACGCCGAAATAATTTAGGGGCAGAGAAATATTTTGGCTTATTTCTTGTATAAATTGTTCGTAGGGCGAGAGTAATCTGGTGGGATAGAAAACTTCATAATCGCTAATGCCCGCCAATTCGGCTGCTGCATCAATAGCATCATTTAAGCTGCCTAATTCATCAACCAGTCCCATTTCCAGTGCCTGCTGTCCAGTCCATATTCGTCCTTTAGCTATTTTTTCTACTTCTTCAATGGATGTCTTTCGACCACTGGAAACTAAGCCGATAAAACGACGATAGATATTTTCAACGCTGGCGTTAAGGATTGTTTTAGCCTGATCACTCATCGGTCGATCCAGTTGCATAATTCCTGAGATATTTGTGGTGCCAACACCATCCGAGTATATTCCCAGTTCAGCCAGAGATTCATCAACCGTAGGGATCATGCTGTAAACCCCGATGGAGCCAGTAATAGTGCTTGGCAAAGCAATAATTTTATCTGCTTCTGCAGCAATCCAGTAGCCACCGGAAGCAGCATAGCTTCCCATAGAGACAACAACCGGCAAATCAAGTGAACTATGATATAGGGCATCTCGAATTACGTCAGATGCAAAGGCACTCCCGCCGGGGCTATCAATGCGCAAAACAATAGCTTTGGTATGCTGATCATAATTTAGTTCGGATATAATTTGCGCCACAGTGTCAGCCCCAACATTACCCTCAGGTTGTTGGCCATCTAAAATGGTACCCTTGGCAATAACGACTGCTACTTTGTCGCTTGCAGGTAAAGAATTGCTATTCTCGCGAGCCAAGTAGGCTAAATAAACGTCCATATCGACATAGTTATACTCACCATCCATATTATTTGGAATATGTTGGTTAAGGTAGCTGCGCATTTCACTGCGGCTAGCTAGCTGATCGACCAAGCCTTCCTGCTTTGCTAGTAGGGCGGTATCGCCATAAGTCGCCTTCAATTTGCTATCAAAATTATTTGCAAGATTGTTGATTGCGCCGGGATTAAGTTGTCGCAAACTTTCAACTTTACTCGTATAGCCTTGCCAAAGACGGTTAATTACATCAGCCGTTTCTTCTTTTGCCTGAGGCGACATGGTATTTCTTATAAATGGTTCTGCGGCACTTTTATATTCACCCGCTCGAAATACATTAACCTTAATTTTCAGCTTTTCTAAGGCGTCGCCAAAATAGTTTCCATAGGCACCAAACCCCGTAATAACAACCGAGCCCATTGGATTAAGTAGAATATGGTCGGCGTGAGCGGCCAGAAAGTACTGTGACTGATTAAAATTGTCAG
Organism: uncultured Porticoccaceae bacterium; assembly: GCA_965662525.1. Taxonomy (GTDB): domain Bacteria; phylum Pseudomonadota; class Gammaproteobacteria; order Pseudomonadales; family Porticoccaceae; genus HTCC2207. Next base: position 22,512 of record CBFIHQ010000011.1, on the reverse strand, counting down.
CTACAGCAATAATCGGTTTGTCAGTGTTTTTAAAGTTGATTAAAGCACGACTAATTTCATCTAATTTAGCTATTCCTGCCGCCTCAAGATAATCGGTAGAGATAATAAGATGAGTGATTCGATTATCAGTTGCGGCGGCATTAACAGCTTCTATAATATCTTTTACTAATGTTTCAGGGTTAGATATTGCCGGATCGGCCAGCAGAGTATCTAAAGGATAAGCATAGGATTTCTGGTCCACTAAAACACCGCTCGGTGCAAGATATAAAGCGCCTTTTTCCGGCATTGGTGGGAGATAATCACCGAACATTCCAACAACCGCAATAATTAATAATCCAGTAAATAGAATACCAAGAATCATTCTAATGACTTTAAAAAAATTACCTATAAAACTAAAAATTCGTCGAATAATTGAAGGGTTATCTGAGGCCATAAAAAATCACTTTTGCGGAATGATATCGGGGTTAACTTGCCTTGTACGGGTATAGAGCATGGAGCCGCAAAACAAAACAACAGTTAACGTTAGTTCTGCAATATCCAATAGCGATGGATTGGGTTTAGTCACTCCAAATACGGCCGAGGCAAAGTAGAGTAAAAGAACAAAGCCCATCCAAATTTGGGTTCTCATATTATCCACCCAAATACCCGGAGCAAACATCGCTAAAGGAAAGATAACAATAAAATAGATAACCGGTGGCTGATCCTGCTGCCATAAATTTGCAGTTAACACGACTAACAGCAAACCGTAACAGATTCTTACAGTGTTTTTTAATAATTTGAGTTTGCAATTTACAGTCAAGAGAGTAGGCCTTATTAATTAGTGTTTAAGTTTTTTTGCCAGTTCGGCTAGTCGTTTGCCCTGTGCCTGACATATTTTTTGCTCATCATCGGTTAGGCAGTCGCCCTCGACATGACTTGCGCCATAGGGTGTGCCACCTTTTTGGGTGCTGGAAAGTGCAGCTTCTGAGTAGGGAACGCCAGCAATTAACATACCATGGTGCATTAAAGGCATCATCATGGTCAAAAGTGTTGATTCTTGGCCGCCGTGAATTGATGAGGTGGATGTAAATGCCCCAGCAGGTTTGCCAATTAAAGCGCCACTAGCCCATAGGCCGCCAGTACCATCTAAAAAATACTTTAAAGGGGCGGCCATATTGCCAAAGCGGGTTGGGCTGCCAATCAGCAGACCACTACAGTTGGCTAAGTCATCTTCAGTGCAGTAGATATCGCCACTGTTTGGAATACTTTGTTCGGTTGATTCACAAACAGAAGAAACGCTGGGTACTGTTCGCAGTCGGGCTTCAATGCCAGCTATTTCAACACCCTGAGCGATTTGTTCAGCCAGCATTTTGACATGCCCGTTGCGGCTGTAATACAGAATAAGTACGTAGCTGTCGTTATTATCTGTGGTCACTAAATAATCTCCAATACCGCTTCAGGAGGACGGCCCAATACCGCTTTGTCTCCAACTACCACTATTGGGCGCTCAATAAGTTTAGGATTTTTAATCATAGCTTCAATTAATTGGCTTTCCGTTAATTCCAAGCCTTTTAGGTTTTCTTTATAATAGGCTTCTTTTTTGCGAACTAGTTGACTTGCCTCTATGCCCAGTTTACTAAGCAGGTCTGATAATATCTCGGCACTGGGAGGGCTGTCTAAATAGAGCTCTATTTCAGGCTCTATGCCTTGGGTTTTGAGAAGGTCAAGGGTTTGTCGAGATTTGGAGCATCGTGGGTTATGGTAAATTGTTATCATTGAGGAATTGCCTAGTTTTAAATTCATTTGCTACAAAAGTAATCCATAAACCATTGTAATCATTATAGTAAAGTAAATGCTATTTAAACGCATTTATTGTTCATACAAAAAAGAGGTTTACACAATATTATGATACGGATAATTTATCTTGTCAGCTTTCTATTATTTGGTTGTAGTGCTGAGTATTCCTCGGATGATAATAGTCAGTATGCTCTTACAAATAACAGTAGCATTGATCTTTCATCACCGAATAAGGTGATCGTTATTAATTATTGGGCAACATGGTGTACCCCTTGCCGCAAAGAGATTCCTGAGCTCAATGAGCTCGATCATCAGTTAAGCGATCGGGTGGATGTTATCGGCGTTAATTATGATGCTGTTATTGGGGATAAACTTGCCGAGGAAATGACCAAATTAGGGATCGAGTTTGAAAACCTGTACGCAGACCCTCGCGGCCTATGGAATTTAGATGCAATATCAGTTTTGCCGGAAACTCTAATAATTGATCGTAATGGACAATTAATTCATCGCTTGATAGGGCCTCAAACTAAATCTTCTCTTGAAGCCCTAATTAACGCCCTATAAATAGCTAATTAATTTTTCCAAGATGTTTGGAAACTACCTGCAAGCTTGGCTTGAATAATCTGGGAGTGGCGGCGAGAATGTGTCCACTTTCAAGAAATGATTCCCCGCCATTAAAATCACTGACCATGCCACCGGCTTCGCGAACCACGAGCACGCCTGCGGCAATATCCCATGGTTTAAGGTACATCTCCCAGAATACATCCATCTTGCCCGCGGCTAAATAAGCTAGATCAAGAGAGGCAACCCCTAGTCTTCGGATTCCCGCAGAGTTGTCGGCAAATTCCTGCATGCAAGCCAGATATTCGGTCATATAACTAAAGGATGGGGCGCTAAATGGTATGCCAGTACCATAGAGTGCGCCAGCTTGCTCTTTGCGTCCAGAAACGCGGATACGGCGACCATTTAAATGGGCTCCCTTGCCACGGCTGGCGGTAAATTCTTCGCGCTTAAAAGGCTCAAGGATTACCGCGTGCTCAAGTTTTCCCTTGATACGACAGGCAATAGAAATGGCGACATGTGGAATGCCGCGAATAAAATTTGTGGTGCCATCAAGGGGGTCAATAATCCACTCGATATCGCTCTCTGGATCGCCGCTGCGACCGCTTTCTTCACCCAAAAAAGCATGATCAGGGTAAGCTTTCTTGATATGGTAAATAATGGTTTCTTCGGAACGTCTATCCACTTCTGTAACGAAATCATGACAACCTTTTTCATCGACTTGAATTAGGTCGAGATTGTCAGCAGATTTTACAATCATTTCTCCGGCTTCACGGGCGGCGCGTAGCGCTATATTAACCATAGGTTGCATAGGGATAGGTTCCAATTGATTTAAAGAGCGCGGGCATTGTACCAGATTGCACTTATCAATAAAGCGCCGTTTTTTATACTGAAAAACACATTCCACAGAATTTAAGCCCTAGATATGAAAATTGCTGATTATTTCTGGTAGAATCGCGACCCTAAATTTTTGAGATACATATTTACGACTTCAAGTCATTAAAAAGAGGTGCTTTGTGCCCACAGCAGCCCGTCAAGCCAATATTAAAATTGTATTAGTAAATACCGCTCATCCCGGCAATATAGGTGGCGCTGCTCGAGCTATGAAAAACATGGGTCTAGCAGAGCTATGCCTGGTGGATCCTCGTGAGTATCCAGCGCCAAGGGCGGTATGGCGCTCTGCAGGAGCGAGAGATATTCTCAATAATGCCACTGTGGTAGATACGGTAGATGAGGCGATTGCCGATTGTTCCTTGGTGGTGGGTACCAGTGCTAGAGAACGGCGAATTCCATGGCCCTTGGTTAATCCAAGAGAGTGCGGCGAAAGAGTATGGCGGGAAGCTGAAGAACACAAGGTTGCTCTTCTTTTTGGTCGAGAAGATCGCGGTTTAACCAACGATGAACTGCACAAATGTCATTACCATGTGCATATTCCCTCAAATCCAGAATACAGCTCACTAAACTTAGCTACTGCGGTACAGGTTTTGGCCTACGAGGTGCGTATGGCGAGTTTGGCTGATAAAAATGGCGATCTTCCTGAGCTTAGTCAGTGGGATCAGCCAATCTCAAACTCTAAAGATTTAGAAAATTTCCATGCCCATTTGGCAGATACCATGGCAGAACTTGATTTTTATGACCCTGAAAACCCCAAGCAATTATTGACCAGATTGCGGCGTTTATTTAATCGAGTGCGCATGGATGAAATGGAAGTTTCTATTCTTAGAGGTCTATTATCGGCTGTTCAGCGTAGAATTAAGTGAGCACCGGTTTAATTGACTAAATTAGTCAGGTATTAGATAATTGACCCTGTAAACTGCACGAAAACCATGGTGAATTATGCGACTAACAACCAAAGGACGATACGCTGTAACCGCAATGATAGATTTAACATTGCATGCCAAAAGTAAGCCAATTTCATTGGCTGAGATTTCTGGCAGGCAGTCTATCTCTCTGTCCTATTTGGAACAGTTATTTTCCAAGTTACGCCAATCGGGCCTAGTGATGAGTGTGCGTGGACCAGGTGGAGGTTATCGCCTAGCAATACCGAGCGAAGAAATCTTTGTGGCACAGATTATTAATGCGGTAAATGAGTCTATCGATACCACAAGCTGTCAGGGTAAGGGTGACTGCCAAGGCGGCGATATCTGCTTAACGCATAGCCTATGGCAGGATCTAAGTGTGCAAATACATGAATTTTTGAATGGTATTTCTTTGGCTGACTTAGTCGCCAAACGTGATACTCAAGAAATAGCCCAGCGTCAGATAGATCAGTTGCTGGTTTTAGATGATAACTTACAGGCACAGGCCTGTTGATCGTGGAGAAATTAATGAATCTTCCAATTTATTTGGATTATGCGTCTACCACCCCAGTCGATCCAGCGGTTGCTGATCAAATGGTGGAATTCTTAACCCCGTCGGGTCACTTTGGTAACCCAGCATCGCGTTCGCACATGTTTGGTTGGCAGGCAGAAGCTGCTGTTGAAGATGCCCGTAGCGATGTTGCCGGTCTTATTGGTGCAGATCCAAGAGAAATCGTTTGGACCTCGGGTGCAACGGAAGCAAATAACCTCGCAATTAAAGGTTGTGCGCACTTTAATACTCGCAAAGGTAAACATATCATTACCTCCAAAATTGAACACAAAGCAGTGTTAGATACCTGTCGCCAGTTAGAGCGTGAGGGGTTTGAGATTACTTATCTCAACCCAGATAAGCAGGGTTTGATTCAGCCTCAGGCAATTGCTGATGCACTGCGTGAAGATACAACTGTTGTATCGATTATGCATGTAAATAATGAGCTTGGGACACTGAATGATATAGCCGCTATTGGTAAGCTTTGTCGTGAAAATAAAGTATTTTTCCATGTAGATGCGGCGCAAAGCGCAGGTAAAACAGAAATTGATGTCGAGGCCATGCAGGTGGATATGATGTCTTTTTCTGCGCATAAGATATATGGACCCAAGGGAATAGGTGCACTGTATGTTCGCCGTAAGCCGCGCGTTCGGATTGAAGCTCAGATGCACGGTGGTGGCCATGAGCGAGGTATGCGTTCCGGTACCTTACCTACACACCAAATTGTGGGGATGGGTGCAGCGTTTAAATTGGGTGCTGAAGTTCTTGCTGAGGAATCTGCGCGCATTAAAAGGCTTCGCACACGTCTTTGGGAAGGTGTTTCTGATATGCAGGAAGTCTACCTTAATGGGTCGAGTAATCAGCATGTACCGGGGATTATCAATATCAGTTTTGCCTATGTTGAAGGGGAATCTTTGATTATGGCGTTGAGAGATTTAGCAGTTTCATCGGGATCTGCTTGTACCTCGGCTAGCCTTGAGCCATCTTATGTTCTGCGAGCTTTGGGCTTAAATGATGAAATGGCACATAGTTCAATTCGCTTTAGTATTGGTCGCTATACATCTGAGAAAGATGTTGATGATGCGATTGCTAAGGTAAGGCATGCAGTAGAAAAATTAAGAGAGTTATCACCGCTTTGGGATATGTTTCAAGATGGTGTTGATTTGGACCAAGTTGAGTGGGCGGCGCACTAGGGCTGTCAAACGAATTATTTGTAGCAATTAAATAGGGTTAAATAAAATGGCTTACAGCGAAAAAGTAATTGATCATTACGAAAATCCACGCAATGTCGGTAAGTTAGACGACAACTCAAAAAATGTGGGCACTGGTATGGTTGGAGCACCAGCTTGCGGTGATGTGATGCGACTTCAGATTCAGGTAAATGACGAAGGTGTTATCGAGGATGCCAAATTTAAAACCTATGGCTGTGGTTCTGCTATTGCTTCAAGCTCGCTTTTAACCGAGTGGGTCAAGGGTAAAAATATTGACGAAGCAGAGCAAATCAAAAACACTGCTATAGCTGAAGAATTGGCACTACCACCGGTAAAAATTCACTGCTCTGTGCTTGCTGAAGACGCAATTAAAGCTGCGGTTCGAGACGTTAGAGAAAAGCAGGAGAAGTAAGCGTGGCAATAACCATGACACCGGCTGCCGAGTCCCATGTGGTTCGGCATCTAGAGCATCGAGACAAAGGTATCGGCATTCGTTTGGGTGTCCGAACTACTGGCTGCTCTGGTCTGTCGTATGTGCTTGAGTTCGTCGACGAAAAAGCCGAAGAAGATGTGGTTTTTGAGTGTGGTGATGTACAGCTAATTATTGATCCGAAAAGTCTGCTGTACCTAGATGGCACACAATTAGATTACGTCAAGGAAGGATTAAACGAAGGGTTTGAATTTAAAAACCCCAATGTCAAAGATGAATGTGGTTGCGGAGAGAGCTTCCATATATAATTTTATCGTGGATTCATCCAAACCGATTAGGTCTTAAGCATTGAATAATTCTAAGAACTTCTTTGAAATATTCTCCCTCCCAGTGGGTTGGGAAGTGGATTTTCAGCAGCTTGATATAAAGTTTAGAGCGTTGCAAAAAGCACTCCATCCCGATCGTTATGCCGATAAAAGTGATTTTGAAAAGCGCCTTGCAGTACAGACGGCAGCTACAATTAATCAAGCCTATGAAACTATCAAAAACCCCCTCTCTAGAGCGCAGTATTTGTTAGAGCTAGAAGACCTGGATGCCAGCCAGGAAACACATATCACTTCTGATGGGCAATTTTTAATGGATCAGATGCTACTACGAGAGACGCTATCGGAGATTAGGGAAAGCAAAAACGCTGAGCAAGTATTAGTTTCCCTAAGTATAGAGGCGCAACAAACTGCCGCAGCAATACAACAAGAATTTGCCAGTCAGTATCAGCAAAAATCGTATAATGAAGCATTTGAAAGCCTAGCTAAAATGCAATTTGCGATTAAGTTTGTCGATGATATTAATCAACTGGAAGCAGAATTAGAGGATTTATAAAACGTGGCGCTATTGCAGATCTCAGAACCTGGTCAGTCACCGCAACCGCATCAGCGGAAAAATGCGGTAGGGATTGATTTAGGTACCACAAACTCATTGGTTGCTACGGTAAGAAGTGGCTCAGAGGTTATTTTGCCCGACGAGCAAGGTAGAGATCTTTTACCATCAGTGGTGCACTATGAATCCGAAGGTGTTAGCTGTGTCGGCTATGAGGCCGCAGAGCATAATAGCAGTGATCCTTTAAATACACTGTCATCCATAAAACGGCTACTTGGTCGAGGTATGAAGGATATAAAAACCCTCGGCGGCACCTTGCCTTACGATTTTATATCTGATGAAGGCGGTATGCCCAAAATTAACACGGTTCATGGTGCGGTTAGCCCAATTCAGGTGTCATCTGAAATACTGCGCAAACTTGCAGAGCGCGCAGAAATCACCCTTGGCGGTATGCTCGATGGTGCAGTGATTACTGTGCCTGCCTATTTTGATGATGCCCAGCGTCAGGCCACCAAAGATGCGGCGACTTTAGCTGGTATCAAGGTGTTGAGATTATTGAATGAACCTACTGCGGCAGCCATAGCCTATGGCTTAGATGAAGAGGTACTGCAGAGCGAAACGCAGCAGCGGTTTATCGCAGTTTATGATCTCGGTGGTGGTACCTTTGATATCAGTATTTTGCGACTTTCAAAAGGTGTGTTTGAAGTTCTAGCGACTGGCGGGGATTCTGCTCTAGGGGGTGATGACTTTGATCATTCAATTGCCAACTGGTTACGAACGGAATTAGATTTGGGCGAAACCTTAGATATTTATGAGCAAAGAATTCTTTTAGAAGCCGCAAAATCGGCCAAAGAAGAGTTGTCACAAAATAATCAAGTTGAGTTGGATGTTTTAGAATCTTCACTGATTCTTACACGAGAAACAATGCATCAGCTGATTGATGAGCTGATTGAGCAAACCATTAAGGCGTGTAAGCGCTCAATGCGCGATGCTGGCATTAAAGCAAGCAGTATTGACGAGGTAGTTCTTGTGGGTGGTTCAACTAGAATGCCCAGAGTTAGTGAGAAGGTCGCAGAATTATTTGGCCTGGAACCAAAATGCACTATTGACCCAGATCTGGTTGTCGCTATGGGTGCAGCCAAACAAGCAGATATATTAGTCGGTAATAACGCTACCGAAGATATGCTATTGCTGGATGTTATACCTCTGTCCTTGGGTATAGAAACCATGGGCGGTCTATCAGAGAAAATTATCCATCGAAATACCACCATTCCGGTAGCCAAGGCGCAAGAATTTACCACCTTTAAAGATGGTCAAACTGCCATGAGTATTCATGTGGTGCAAGGCGATCGCGAACTTGTTGCAGACTGTCGCTCATTGGCGCGCTTTGAATTGCGAGGAATACCACCCATGGTAGCTGGTAGTGCAAAAATTCAGGTCAGTTATCAGGTTGATGCCGATGGCTTACTCAATGTATCGGCACGTGAATTAAGTAGTGGTGTTGAGTCTAGAATCGAGGTTAAACCCTCTTATGGATTAAGCGATAATGAAATTACCCAGATGCTGCAGGACTCATTTAGCCATGCGCGAGATGATATGCGTTTGCGCGCACTCAGAGAACAGCAGGTTGAAGCGGATCGCATGCTTGAAGATCTTCGCGCCGCTATAGAAAAAGATGGTCAATCATTACTCGACGAGTCAGAGTTGCAGTGTTTGCAAGTAGCACTAGATGAGTTACAACAGTTAAGAGATAACACTGAAGATCATCGTCAATTGGCGGCACAAATTGAAACTGTGGGTAAAACCAGTGAAGAATTTGCCGCTAGACGAATGGATGCTAGTATAAAGCAAGCGTTGGCGGGGCTAAGCCTTGACGATGCATTGAAATAAACGTTTTCGGACACCCCAACTATGCCAAAAATTGTATTTTTACCTCATCATGAAATTTGCCCAGAGGGTGCCGTTGTGGAGGCCGAAAAAGGTGAGAGTATCTGTGCCGCCGCTCTTAGAAATGGTCTTGATATAGAGCATGCCTGTGAGCTTTCATGTGCTTGCACTACCTGTCATGTTCATGTCAGAGAAGGGTTAGACTCTCTGCCTGAAGCCGATGAGCTTGAAGATGATTTCTTAGACAAAGCTTGGGGTTTGGATCCAGATTCAAGACTCAGTTGTCAGGCGATGGTTGAAGATGAGGATTTGGTTGTAGAAATACCCAAATACACCATTAATATGGTGTCTGAGCGACATTAAGAGGGACTATCAAATGATAAAGTGGACAGATATAAATGATATTGCCATTGAACTGGCCGACAACCATACAGATATAGACCCACAATATATTAATTTTGTCGATCTGCGTAATTTGGTTCTCAGTATCGATGATTTTTCTGATGACCCCGATCGCTGTGGTGAAAAAATTCTCGAAGCGATTCAAATGGCATGGATTGAAGAGCTCGATTAATTTAAATTTACCCCAATTGCTGCATAAAACCATTGTTACCGGTCTATGCAATAGGTAAAATCCGCACCCATGCCGAAAGGCGCTAATTACTATTAAATTTAAAGTCCGATTTGGAGACATTATATGGCCGTTGAACGCACTCTTTCTATTATTAAACCTGATGCTGTAGCTAAAAATGCAGTGGGTCAAATTCTTAGCCGTTTTGAAGGCGCCGGTCTTCAAGTCGTTGCGCTAAAAATGCAGCAGCTTTCGCAAGAGCAAGCTGAAGGGTTTTACGCTGAGCACAGCGAGCGTCCATTCTTTAAAGATTTGGTAGCATTTATGACCTCTGGCCCTGTTTCAGTTCAGGTTTTAGAAGGTGAAGGTGCTATCTTAAAGAACCGTGATCTTATGGGAGCGACTAACCCTAAAGAGGCTGATGCTGGCACTATCCGTGCTGACTTCGCTACTTCAATTGATGCTAATGCAGTTCACGGATCAGATTCTGAGACCTCTGCGGCGCGCGAAGTTGCATACTTTTTTGCCGATAACGAGATCTGTGCTCGTTAATTATTGCGAGATAAATAATGCCTGATAGCGCATTAAATACCACTGAGCAGTTCGTGCCCCAATCGGTTAAAACCAACCTATTGGGGCTTTCTGTTTCCAAGCTAGGCGATTTCTTCGAACAGTTGGGGGAGAAGCGTTTTCGCGCCACGCAAATGGTGAAGTGGATTCATCAGATGGGTGAGTGTGATTTCGATCAGATGACCAACCTGTCTAAATCACTGCGTGAAAAACTCCATGAATCTGCTGAAATTCGAATGCCAGAGGTAGTTAGTTGCCAAGATTCCACTGATGGCACACGCAAATGGCTGATTAAAGTCGAGGGTGGCAGCTGTATTGAGATGGTCTATATTCCTGAAAAGGATCGTGGCACTCTGTGTGTATCTTCACAAATTGGTTGTGCTTTAGACTGTAGTTTTTGTGCCACGGGCAAGCAGGGCTTTAATCGAGATTTAGACACTGCTGAAATTATTGGTCAACTGTGGATTGCAGCCCAATCATTTGATCAATTTGCCGCCAAGTCACCACGCAGGGTAAGTAACGTTGTGATGATGGGCATGGGTGAGCCACTAATGAATTTCAATAATGTGGTTGATGCAATGAATTTAATGATGGAAGACAATGCTTATGGCCTGTCAAAGCGTCGAGTAACACTGAGTACTGCAGGTGTGGTTCCTGCGCTTGATCAGTTGGCCGGTGTGACCGATGTCTCGCTAGCAATATCACTGCATGCCCCAAATGACGAACTGCGTAATGAGCTAGTGCCGATTAATCGCAAATACAGCATTAAACAATTTGTTGAAAGCGCGAAAAACTATATCGAAAAAATGCCGGATAATCGGCGTAAAGCCACGGTTGAATATACATTGATGGATCAGGTCAATGATCGTTCGGTACATGCTCGCGAATTGGCTGTATTACTTAAAGATCTTCCCTGTAAGATTAATCTAATTCCCTTTAACCCATTCCCCGGCTCAGACTACAAGCGCGTAACCAATACAGCGCTTAATCGTTTTCGAGACATTCTGCAGGGGGAAGGGTACACTGTAACTGTGCGAACAACACGCGGTGATGACATTGCCGCGGCCTGTGGCCAACTGGCCGGTGAGGTGAATGACCGCACCAAACGACAACAACGCTATAAGAATAAACTGGCGGCTGAAGAAGTTCCCATTAAGCTGCTAGACTAAATATTCGATAGCGAGATATCAAAAAGACAGAGAAGCCAAGAGATTAGATACTGTGTTTAGCGGAAACCCCATAGTAAGACGTAAATCTCGACAAATTATGGTCGGTGATGTGCCTGTGGGTGGCGATGCGCCTATCTCTGTTCAGAGCATGACCAACACCAGCACCTCAGATGTGGCAGCTACGGTGGCGCAAATTGAGCGAATTCAACAGGCTGGCGCAGACATTGTGCGGGTCTCAGTTCCCTCTTTAGAAGAAGCCGAAGCCTTTGGTCAAATCCGCAAGCTAGTTAATATTCCTTTAGTTGCAGATATCCATTTTGATCACCATATCGCTCTGCGGGTGGCTGATTTAGGGGTAGATTGCCTGAGAATTAATCCTGGAAATATTACCCGCGAAGACCGCTTGCGAGAAGTAATTGCCAAGGCCAAAGATAAAAATATTCCCATAAGAATCGGGGTTAATGCCGGTTCACTGGGTAAAGATTTACTGCGCAAATATAATGAGCCTACTGCTGAAGCTATGGTCGAGTCAGCGATGCGCAATGTGGATCTATTAGATAAATATAACTTTGAAGATTTTAAAGTCAGCGTTAAGGCGTCAGACGTGTTTATGGCAGTAGATGCTTATCGCGATCTAGCAAAACGCATTGAGCAACCATTGCATTTAGGGATTACCGAGGCCGGTGGACTGCGTTCTGGTACGGTAAAATCGGCCATTGGGCTAGGGGCTTTATTAATGGATGGCATTGGCGATACAGTGCGTATTTCATTAGCCGCTGACCCTGCAGAGGAAGCCCGTGTAGCTTGGGATATGTTGCGTAGTTTAAGATTGCGTAGTAAGGGCATTAATTTTATTGCCTGCCCCAGTTGTTCGCGACAAAATTTTGATGTGATTAAAACGGTCAATGAATTAGAAAATAGGCTGGAAGATATCACCGTGCCTATGGATGTATCGATTATTGGTTGTATAGTGAATGGTCCGGGTGAAGCAAAAGAGTCTGACTTTGGTCTAACTGGGGGAACACCGGATAATCTGGTGTATCTGGATGGCAAGCCAGATCATAAGTTGGAGCAGGGCAACCTAGTAGACCAATTAGAAAAAGAAATTCGCGCAAAGGCTCAAGTTAAACAGGCTCAGCTAGATACTGCACAACAAGATATAATAGCCAAGAGCTAATAAGGAAGAAGCGCTTTGGGGATATACAGATGAAAATCCAGTCGATACGGGGAATGAATGATTTGCTTCCCGAGCAATCTGCTACCTGGCAGTATGTTGAAGAGATTTTGTCTCGATTATTGGCTAGTTATAGTTACAAAGAGATCCGCTTTCCTATCCTAGAAAAAACAGATTTATTTAAGCGCGCTGTGGGTGAAGTCACAGATATCGTTGAAAAAGAGATGTACAGTTTTGACGATCGCAATGGCGATCGGCTGAGTTTGCGCCCTGAGGGGACTGCTGGCTGTGTTCGCGCCTGTATTGAAAATGGCTTACTGCATAATCAAACTCAGCGACTATGGTATACCGGTCCGATGTTTCGTCATGAGCGACCGCAAAAGGGACGTCTGCGACAATTCCATCAGATTGGCGTCGAAGCCTTTGGGCTTGTAGGTCCAGATATTGATGCCGAACTCCTTCTTTTGACTGCACGCCTGTGGCGCGAGTTAAAGATTGAACAAGCAGTTGAGTTGCAGGTCAATTCCCTAGGTACCTCTGAAGAGCGTGCGGCTTATCGTCAGGCACTTGTAGAATATCTTGATTTATACAAAGATGATTTAGATGAAGATAGTCAGCGACGCTTGACCAGCAACCCTTTACGGATTTTGGATAGTAAAAACCCAGATACACAATCACTGTTGCACAATGCACCTTTGTTGGGTGACTATTTGGGTGATGCATCTAAACAGCACTTTGAGCAAATTTGTGCTGTACTCGATGATGCCGGTGTTAGTTATGTGATTAATCCAAAGTTAGTTAGAGGTTTAGATTACTACTCTCAAACCGTGTTTGAGTGGGTAACAGCAGACCTAGGTGCTCAAGGTACTATTTGTGCTGGTGGACGCTATGATAGCTTGGTAGAACTACTGGGCGGTAAACCTTGCCCAGCAGTGGGTCTGGCAATTGGTTTGGAGCGATTAATAATGTTGCTTGACGAGTTGGGCGCAGTACCCGATAGTGTCGCCCAACAAGTTGATCTCTATTTGGTAGCCGTAGGTGACGTTAGTCATCAAGCTTTGCATTTGGCAGAGCAGTTGCGTACTGGAATTCCAGCGCTTCGGATAGAGGCTCACTGTGGTGGTGGAAGTTTTAAATCGCAAATGAAAAAAGCGGATAAAAGCGGCGCCGCGGTTGCCGTTATTTTAGGTGAGGATGAATTATCATCCAGTACCGTTCAAGTAAAGTTCCTGCGACAGGAGCGACCCCAAGAAACAGTTGATCAGCAAAATCTGGTCGATTTTTTAACAACAAATTTTAAAAATTGAGGAACAGTTGTGGCAGATTATCAATCGGAAGAAGAACAAATAGAAGCGTTTAAGCAATGGTGGGTAGATAATGGTCTTAAGCTTGTTGCAGCGGCAGTTATAGCGATAGGTGGAACTCTAAGCTGGCAAGGTTGGCAGGGCTCTCAGCAAGAGCATGCGGAGCAAGGCTCGGCAATTTATTCCGCTATGATCGATATTGTTACTACTGAGTCTGATGAAACGTTAAGTGATGAGCAACAGCAGCAAATTAGCGCCTCGGCAGATCAGTTAAAGCAGCAGTTTGCCGATTCTGGTTATGCCCATCTATCAGCCTTATTAAATGCTAAATTAGCCGTTGATGCTGATAATCTGGATCAAGCCGCCACTGAGTTAGAGTGGGTGCTTGATAACGATCCTGCAGATAATCTTAAGTTGTTAGCTACATTGCGATTGGCGCGTGTTGAAGCTGCCAGAGGTAATGCCAGTAGAGCGCTTGCTATGCTTGAAGAGCAAGATGCAGGGAAAATGACCTCTGCTTTTGAAGAGGCAAAAGGTGATTTTCATGTTGCTCTAGGCCATTACGAAGCCGCCTATAGTTCTTATCAGGCAGCCATAGATACTGAGGAATCAGGTAATGCTAGACAGATGTCAATTTTGCGTCTAAAAATGAGTCAAGCTAAACCAGCTAGTGAAATAGCAGAGCCTCAAGGCGATTCTTAATGAAGATTAGCAGTTCTTTATTGGTTGTTGTGCTAAGCGCATTTTTCTTATCGGGTTGTAGCGTTTTTGGTGCAAATGATGAAATTGAACCTGCTAAATTAGAAAAAATTGACCAGCAGGTTGAATTGACCCGTATATGGTCGGCTAAAGCTGCCTCGTCCAATAAAAATTATTGGACTAATTTGCAAATGGCGGTTAGTGATAAGACATTATTTACCGCAGATCACAGTGGTACTTTGGTAGCCTTGGATATTCAAAATGGTCAGCAGCAATGGTCTGTTGATTTGAATCTCCCTATTTCTGGTGGACTGGGTTACGGTGCTGAAAAGCTAGTCTTTGGTACTATTGAAGGTCAGATTTATGCGCTTGACGCTAAAGATGGTAATCAATTGTGGGCATCTGCTGTTAGTTCAGAAGTGATCTCAAGCCCATCGGTAAATAGCGATATAGTTGTTGCTCAGAGTATTGATAATCGTCTATATGCGTTCGATGCCAAGACCGGTGAAGAGCTATGGCAGCACGATGCTGGCGCACCGATTCTTAGTGTACGTGGCAATAGTTCTTCCATGATTCTTAATAATATGCTGATTGCGGCATTCGATAATGGCAAACTAATCGCTTTTAATCCCGAAAATGGGTCGCTTTTATGGGAGACCCGTTTAGCATTGCCAAAGGGACGAACAGAGCTTGAGCGAATGATTGATGTCGATGGCGCACCTATTTTGGTTGGCGACATTATTTACTCAGTCAGTTATCAGGGTCGATTAGGTGCTTTAACTCGCGGAACCGGCAGAAACCTATGGTTCCAGGACGGTTCATCTCACTATAGCCCAGCTTATAGTGAGGGTAAATTATTTGTTACTGAAGCAAAAAATCATGCAGTAAGAGCGTTTAAAGCCGGTAATGGTCAAGAAATTTGGAATAACGATCAGCTTGAGTATCGTGAGCTTACCGGCCCTGCGGCCTTTGGTGACAGTGTAGCTGTTGCCGATGCTGAGGGTTATTTGCATCTGCTTGATTCCAATACTGGTGTTTTTGTCGGTCGCACAAAGATTGGCGGTGGTGGTGTTAGCACTGGCCTTTTAGTTGTTGATGAAACGCTTTTAGTTAAGTCTAATAATGGTTCGGTGAGCGCGTTTAAAATTCAATAGGGATAATTATCCCTCAATGCAGTAAAATGCCGCACAACAACCGTGCGGCTTTTTTTATTTATGATTCCAGTTATAGCTCTTGTCGGGCGCCCCAATGTGGGTAAGTCCACTATCTTTAATCGACTCACCCGGAGTCGAGATGCCCTAGTGGCCAACTATTCAGGTCTGACCCGCGATCGTAAATACGGTGAGGGCGAGATGTTTGAGCGTCGCTTTATGGTTATAGGTACTGGCGGTATAAGCGGTGAAGAGCAGGGTATTGATGCCGGTATGGCCGAGCAATCCCTTTTGGCGATGGATGAAGCCGATATCGTTCTATTTGTAGTTGATTGTAAATCAGGTATTGTCGCAGCCGATTACACAATTGCTGAAAAGTTACGTCAAAAGAATCGTAAGGTCTACTTAGTCGCCAACAAAATTGATGGTGTCGATCCAGCAGAAGCTTTGGCCGATTTTTATCAGCTGGGTTTTTCTGGCATGTTTCCCACCACCGCAACTCATGGTCGCGGGGTAAAATCTATGATGGAAGAGCTATTAGAGCCCTTCCCTCCGGTTGAGCCAGAAGAAACTGACAACGATAGTATTAAAATCGGTGTAGTAGGTCGTCCTAATGTGGGTAAATCCACATTAGTTAATCGATTACTCGGTGAAGATCGCGTGGTGGTTTACGATATGCCCGGAACCACTAGAGATTCGGTTTATATCGACTATGAGCGCGATGAGACCAAGTACACCCTTATTGATACTGCGGGTATAAGAAAGCGCAAAAATATCAAGCTAGCAATTGAAAAGTTCTCCATCGTTAAAACCTTGCAGGCTATTGATGATGCCAATGTAGTGGTATTACTGGTAGATGCTCAAGAGGGCCTTGTCGAGCAAGATTTACACCTGATGGGCTCAGTGATTGACGCTGGTCGTGGGCTTGTTGTAGCGATAAATAAATGGGATGGCCTAGACGCTGATAAGCGCGAGCATATTAAAGTCGAAATCAAGCGCCGGCTGCGGTTTGCCGAGTTTGCCGATGTGCACTTTATATCAGCTCTGCATGGCACTGGTGTCGGGCATCTTTATAAATCGATAAATGATGCTTATCGCGCCGCTACCGATGCCCTAAGCACTACCAGACTTACCAAAATTCTTGAGGGTGCGGTTGAAGATCATCAGCCACCTATGGTGCATAACCGCCGTATCAAACTGCGATATGCCCATGCCGGCGGAAGAAACCCCCCAGTTATTATTATTCATGGCAATCAGACCGATTC
The DNA here is from genome assembly GCA_965662525.1 of uncultured Porticoccaceae bacterium. Lineage (GTDB taxonomy): Bacteria > Pseudomonadota > Gammaproteobacteria > Pseudomonadales > Porticoccaceae > HTCC2207. The sequence continues at coordinate 5,519 of CBFIHQ010000011.1, read as the reverse complement.
GGTTCCAGCTCAGTACACCAGATACCTAGAAAAAGTTTTCCGTCGCCAGCTAGGCTTGCATGGAACACCTATTCGTGTCGAATATAAAACCAGCGATAACCCCTATAAAAATAAGGCGGTTAAGCCAGGGGATAGACCAGCGCAGCGCGGTAAGAAAATTACTAAGTACAGTAAGCGTAATGAAAAGAAATAATTACCCTAGGGTTTTATTATTTTTATCGCTTACTTCAAGAAGTAATTCACCATCAGCAAGCTGACCTTTTAAGCAATCACCAGTTGCAACGGCTTTCACCGAGCTAATAACTTCACCCTGTTGATCGCGAATCACTGCATAGCCGCGACCCAGTGTTTTAAGCGGACTTACTGTATCTAAAAGGTGCATAGATTGGGCTAATTTAAATTCAAGCCTTTCTTGTTTTTGACTGATCGCTCGCACTAATTGCTTCACTACAACCGCTAACTTGAGCTGTTTTTCTTTCAGTTGATGCTGTGGGTTTTGGCGGTATAGTTGACTAGATAACTGATTACCTTTTGCCCTATAACCGTCTAATTTAGTAGAAATAGCGCGACGTAAACGAATATCTAAATGATCTAAGTGTTGAGCTTGCTGTTGTAACCTACTGCCTGGATGTTGTAAGCGTTTTTGTAGATGATTGAGCTGTTGTTTAAAACCAAACAAATTGCGTTGTAAGCTTTCAGTCAGTGACTGTTGTAAGCGATTGATTTGAGTTTGGATTTGTTGGCTATCAGGGCTAATAATTTCTGCCGCCGCCGAGGGCGTAGGTGCGCGTAAATCAGCCACAAAATCGGCAATAGTAAAGTCAATTTCATGACCTACAGCACTAATAATAGGCAAGGCACTGGTGGCAATAGCCCGCGCTACCTGTTCGCTATTAAACGCCCATAAATCCTCGAGAGAACCACCACCGCGACTAATAATTAAGGCATCTAACCCATGGTGACTATTAGCATCAGCTAATGCGCTAACAATCTGTGCCGGAGCCTCTTCACCCTGCACCGCGGTAGGGAATAGACTGACCTTTATTGCCGGGAATCGCCGTTTAAGCACCGATAAAATATCTTTAACTGCAGCACCGGTAGTCGAAGTAATAACGCCAATATGACTGATAGAGCTGGGAATGGGCTGCTTATTTTCCTGATCAAATAAGCCCTCGGTAGACAGCTTGGCTTTTAATTGTTCAAACTGACGCTGAAGAGCCCCAAAGCCGGCTTCCTCCATATGCTCAATAATCAGCTGATAATCACCGCGATCCTCATATAGGCCGGGTTTACAGCGCACTAACACCTGCATGCCATTCTTAGGTTTAAATTTAACCCGCTGATTGGCATTTCTAAACATAGCGCCGCGCACCTGTGCGGATTTATCTTTAAGACTGAGGTACCAGTGGCCAGAGGCAGGGCAGACGAAATTGGAAATTTCGCCCTCGACCCAAAGCATAGGGAGGTTGATTTCTAAAAGCTGCCTAACTCTGCGGTTAAGCTCACTAATAGAAAAAATTTGGCGCTCGTTGTTTAAGTCATTCATTTTGCTATTGTAGGTATAGATGGCTGTTAAAGTCACTAGCCTATTGGTTAATTTTAAAGTCTTTAGATATTAGTTGTTTACACGGGGCTGAGGGATGTATAATGCACTGCTTACTTTTAAAACTAGCTGAGGTAAGCGTTCCCTATGTTACGCATCGCTCATGAAGCCCTAACTTTTGATGATGTTCTTTTAGTACCCGGTTATTCCGATGTTACTGCAAAGGACGTTAGTGTTACATCCCAACTTACTCGTGATATCAGTATGAATATTCCGCTCGTTTCAGCGGCTATGGATACTGTGACAGAATCTCGTCTTGCCATTGCTATTGCAGCTGAAGGCGGTGTAGGTATAGTCCATAAAAGCATGAGTATTGAACAGCAAGCCAAGCAGGTATGGGCTGTTAAGAAATATGAAAGCGGGGTGGTTAAAGACCCGTTTACAATTGATGCCTCCGCTACCTTGCAACAGCTTCACGATCTTACGGTTGCCAACAATATTTCTGGTGTTCCTATTCTAGATAATGGCAACCTAGTGGGTATAGTGACCCGCCGTGATGTGCGCTTTGTTGAAAATATGAAAGCTCTAGTAACCTCAGTTATGACCCCGAAAGAACGTCTAGTCACTGTCAAAGAAGGTGTCGACCCACAAACTGTGCGCGGCTTATTGCATAAGCATCGCATTGAAAAAGTCATGGTAGTGAACGATAACTTCGAGCTTAAAGGCTTGATTACCGTTACTGATATCGATAAAGCTGAACAACACCCTAATGCTTGTAAAGATGATCAAGGTCGACTTCGCGTCGGAGCCTCTGTTGGCGTTGGCGAGGATACAGATGAGCGGGTTGAAGCGCTGGTTAATGCTGGGGTTGATGTTCTTGTTGTAGATACAGCCCACGGTCATTCAAAAAATGTAATCAATCGCGTTAAGTGGATTAAAAAGCATTATCCTGAAGTACAAGTAATTGGTGGCAATATAGCTACTGGCGAAGCCGCCAAAGCGCTAGTAGATGCTGGTGCTGATGGCGTAAAGGTGGGTATTGGTCCAGGTTCGATCTGTACCACCCGTATCGTAACCGGTATTGGTGTTCCGCAGGTTACAGCGATTGCCAATGCAGCAGAAGCGATTAAAGGCTCTGGTGTTCCAGTGATTGCCGATGGTGGAGTGCGCTACTCAGGTGATATTTCTAAAGCGATTGTTGCTGGCGCTAGCGCGGTAATGATGGGTTCTATGCTGGCCGGTACCGAAGAAGCTCCGGGTGAAATTGAGATCTATCAGGGTCGTTCCTATAAATCATACCGCGGTATGGGATCATTAGGTGCAATGTCACAAAGGCAGGGATCCAGTGATCGCTACTTCCAAGATGCCAGTGCTGGTGCTGAAAAGCTTGTACCCGAAGGCATTGAAGGGCGCGTTCCCTACAAAGGCCCAGTTTCAGCAATTATTCACCAAATGTTGGGCGGGCTGCGATCTTCAATGGGTTATACCGGTTGCAGCACCATTGAGCAGATGCGTACCGTACCAAAATTCGTTCGAGTAACCTCGGCAGGGACTAGCGAAAGCCATGTCCATGATGTACAAATTACCAAAGAAGCTCCCAACTACCCAGCCGGCGGACGTTAATCCCATTAGGTTGGTAGAAAATATAATCAGGGGCTGCGCAAAGGTGCAGCCTCTTTGTTTAAGGTAAGCAAATGTCTGATTTACAGTCGCAAAGAATTCTAATTCTCGATTTTGGTTCTCAATACACCCAGTTAATTGCCCGACGTGTGCGCGAAATCGGTGTTTTTTCAGAAATTCGCCCCTGGGATATTTCAGAAGCTGATATAAAAGCATTTAGCCCTAATGGCATTATTCTATCCGGTGGGCCAGAGTCGGTTACCGAAGGTACAACTGCACCTAGTGCGCCAAGCTGTGTATTTACCATGGGTTTGCCGGTATTGGGTATTTGCTACGGTATGCAAACTATGGCCAGCCAACTAGGTGGCAAGGTTGAAAGCTCAGATGTGCGTGAATTTGGTTATGCGCAAATCAAAGTAGAACATCAATCAAAATTATTAGCAGATGCCAAAGATCATACCGGCGATCAAGGTGAAGCTCTGTTAGATGTGTGGATGAGTCATGGCGATAAGGTAACTGCCATGCCCAAAGGCTTTGAGCTAATGGCATCCACGCCCTCATGCCCAATAGCCGCTATGCAAGATTCTGAAAGAAATTTTTACGGTATTCAATTTCACCCAGAGGTTACCCATACCCTTCAGGGTGAGGTAATTTTTCAACAGTTTGTAGAAGCTATATGCCAGTGCGATGGCTTATGGACGGCGGCGGCGATTATCGACGATCAAATTGAGCGTGTTCGCCAGCAGGTGGGCGATAGCCATGTATTGCTGGGCCTATCTGGGGGTGTGGACTCCTCGGTAGTTGCGGCACTTCTCCACAAAGCTATTGGCGATCAGTTGACCTGCGTATTTGTTGATAATGGTCTATTGCGTAAAAATGAAGGCGATGCGGTGATGGAAATGTTCGCTGACAATATGGGTGTTAAGGTCATCCGTGCCAATGCTCAAGATCAATTCCTTAACGGTTTAAAAGGCGTCAGTGACCCCGAGAAAAAACGTAAAGTCATCGGCAATACCTTCATTGATATATTCGATGCCGAATCGCAAAAAATTGATAATGTAAATTTCTTGGCTCAGGGTACGATTTACCCCGATGTGATTGAATCTGCTGCCTCCAAAACTGGCAAAGCCCATGTGATTAAATCTCACCATAATGTAGGTGGATTACCCGATGATATGGCACTGGAATTAGTTGAGCCACTGCGCGAGCTATTTAAAGATGAGGTGCGCAAAATTGGCCTAGAGCTAGGCTTGCCTTACGATATGGTCTATCGCCATCCATTCCCCGGCCCTGGTTTAGGGGTGCGAATTCTCGGGGAAGTAAAAAAAGAATATGCCGATATTCTGCGCGAAGCCGATGCGATCTTTATCGAAGAGCTCCATAACAGTGGTTGGTATCATAAAACCAGTCAGGCGTTTGCGGTATTCCTGCCGGTAAAATCTGTGGGTGTAGTCGGCGATGGCCGTCGCTATGAATGGGTAATTGCCTTGCGCGCGGTAGAAACCATCGACTTTATGACTGCACGCTGGGCGCATTTGCCCTATGAATTATTGGAGAGGGTTTCCAATCGCATTATCAACGAAATCGCCGATGTGTCGCGTGTGACTTACGATGTTTCTAGTAAGCCGCCAGCGACTATTGAGTGGGAATAAATATGTTTAGCCATATATGCTTGGGTACTAATAATCTTGCCGAATCTATCGCCTTTTATGATCAGGTTATGCCCGTACTGGGTGTTTCTAGGCAAGATACTGGCGATACCTACGCTGGCTATGGCGCTGAAGAGGACATAGGTAGCGGAGTAAATTGTTTGTTTATTAGTAATACTTATAATGGCGAGCCGGCGACATCGGGTAATGGGGTCAATATTGCCCTACTTGCTCAAACCAGAGAGCAGGTGGTTAAATTTCACCAGCTAGCGCTTGAAAATGGCGGTCACGATGAGGGCGAACCCGGGTTACGGGATGTTCATCCCCATTTTTTTGCCGCCTATGTTCGCGACCCCACAGGCAATAAGTTGGTTGTGGTTTGCCATAGTGAATAAACCTTAAAATAACATCGTATTAAGATGACAAGTCAGGGTAATTTCATCGATCTACAATTGACCTTGAGGTAAATATATTATTGTTGTGTTTGGATGACTAACATAGCTAAAAACTAAGCTTAAATTAGTATTGGCGTTAACTTAAGGTTTTTTATAGATAGCAGTTTATATTCTAATAATTTACTAAATACCGTATAAGTTGTTGATATGTATAGAAACAGACTATCGAGTGGGAGTAACGGGGTGGCGCTAAGCTATTGATTTATATAGGTTTGCGAGTTGCAAAGAAGTTACAAAGAGCCCCGTTTTTGG
>CBFIHQ010000010.1:0-37275 GCA_965662525.1 uncultured Porticoccaceae bacterium | reverse complement strand
GCACTCTAGTGGCTCACCTTTAAAAATATTCAATTTGCCTTGAAGTGATTTATCCAATGACTGCAAGGCATGATGAAGCCACCAGCGACTGGCGCCTCCCATTGACCATTCTTCTGCAGAATGATCATCTAAGATATAAACAGGAATAATCTTCCCAGACTCACAGGCCTGCCAAAGGGCGGGATTGTCTGCAATACGCAGATCTTGCCTGAACCATACAATTATTGGGGATACTTGATCTGACTTTGATTCCATGGACTTTTGCCTGTTTTTAATTATCACCCAATGCTACGCAGTCTGTTTTAGGATTGGATTAATCGTGGTTTTTTATTCCAATCACCTATTACTCTGCTACAATTCCGTGCTTAAAATCAAACTAACATTAAAGCTTATCTAAATGAATATACTTGTAATTGGCTCCGGCGGCCGTGAACATGCATTGGCATGGAAAGCATCACAATCTTCTAAAGCAGGCACAGTATTCGTTGCACCTGGTAATGCCGGCACAGCCATCGAACCGGGACTTGAAAATATCGCCATTGGTGCTGACGATTTTGCCACTTTAGCCGAATTTGCTGAGGCTAATAATGTTGGCTTGACCATTGTTGGTCCTGAACAGCCGTTAGTTGATGGCATTGTTGATTTCTTTAACGACAAACAATTAGCCATTTTTGGCCCATCTTCTGGCGCAGCCCAACTCGAAGGCTCCAAGTCTTTTACTAAAGATTTTTTAGCCCGTCACAATATACCTACTGCAGAGTATGAAACCTTTACTGAGGTAGAGCCAGCGCTAGCATATCTTAACCAAGTAGGCGCGCCGATTGTGGTAAAAGCCGATGGATTAGCCGCGGGCAAGGGAGTTATTGTTGCCATGGATTTGCAACAGGCTGAAGAGGCAGTGCGTGACATGTTAGCAGGCAATGCCTTTGGCGAAGCGGGTCACCGTGTAGTGATTGAAGAATTTCTTGATGGCGAAGAAGCTAGCTTTATTGTTATGGCAGATGGCGTAAATGTTCTACCTATGGCAACCAGTCAAGACCACAAGCGTGTTGGCGCCGGCGACACTGGCCCAAATACTGGCGGCATGGGCGCCTATTCCCCTGCACCTGTGGTTAACGATACTGTTTATCAGCGCATTATGCATGAAGTGATCTATCCAACGGTTAAGGGAATGGCTGATGAAGGCAATACTTATACCGGCTTCTTATACGCTGGCTTGATGATTATGGCAGATGGCACCCCCAAGGTCATTGAATATAACTGCCGCTTTGGCGACCCAGAAACTCAGCCCATTATGCTTCGCATGCAATCTGACTTGGTCGATCATTGTCTTGCCGCCCTAAGCGGCGAGCTCGACTCGCAGCAAACGACATGGGACCCTCGCCCTTCGGTAGGCATTGTGCTTGCTGCTGGTGGTTATCCTAATGCCTACAACAAGGGTGATATTATTTCTGGATTACCTGATTTGAACCCAAGCCAATCTGAGGCGTTAACTTCAGAAAAAGTGTTTCATGCGGGCACTCAACAGATTGAATCTAATATATGTACTAATGGTGGCCGTGTACTTTGTGCTACCGCTCTGGGTGGCACGGTATTAGAAGCGCAACAACAGGCATATAATTTAGCCTCTTCAATTAACTGGGATGGCATGTTTTTTCGCGACGACATTGCATGGCGCGCAATCCTTAGAGAGCAAAAAAACTAAAATGGATCCTAGTGCGATAGATATTCATGTCTGATTTGGCTTTTTTTCAGAGCGATCTCCCCTTCAGCGCCTACAGTACTAGCCATTTAGTGGTAATGCTTATCGCCATTGCTCTGGTCGCTTTGATTTTTATCGCTAATACAAAATTAAACCATCAGCAAAATCTATTAATTGGCCGCTCACTATCGATTTTTTTAGCCCTAACTGTTGTGGTTTATACGATGTTAGAAATGGTACTGGGGCGTTTTACTATTGCCGAAGACCTACCGTTGTCTACCTGTAATCTCTTTTGCATTTTGGCTCCATGGTTATTCTGGCGAGCAAATTTTAAGTATTTTGTTGTGGTCTATTTTTTAGTAATGGCGGGTACATTGCAGGCAGTTATTACCCCTGATCTTTATAGAGGCTTTCCCAGTTATGGCTTCTTTAAATATTGGATAACCCATGTTGGATTGGTTCTTTTGGTGATCCATTACCTGGTTTGTTTCGAACTTTATCCGACAGCTAAAAGCATGTTAATTGCTTTTAGCTGGCTTAATATATATGTATTAGCGCTAATGCCAATTAACTATTTGTTAAACGCTAATTATTTTTACTTGATGGCAAAACCTATTAACCCTTCGGTACTTGATTACTTTGGCCCCTGGCCAATTTATATCCTAGTTGCAGAAATTTTGGTAATGGGCTTTTTTGCTATCGCCATGTTGCCAGTTATACTCGTTAAGAAGATGGCGAAAAATAGTACAAGTTAAACCTTCAGGCACAATACTAATGGCTCAAAGACAACTTTCAATGCTCGATAAACTTCTGGATCAAATTGATTCTGGATTGCGAACCTCGTTTGGCAATGCCCCGGCACCCAATCGACAATCACCTAGTCAAACCTTGGACGAGCCAGAACTAACGGATCAACAACGTCAGCACGCTATTGGACTAATGCGAGTTAACCACGCCGGTGAAATATGCGCCCAAGCCCTTTACCAAGGTCAGGCACTGACTGCTAAACTTCCAGAGGTAGGCGATAAAATGCGCGAATCGGCAGAGGAAGAAATCGATCATTTGGCCTGGTGCGAACAGCGTATTCACGAATTGGGCGGAAAAACCAGCGTGCTCAACCCTGCTTGGTATGCCATGTCATTTGCACTGGGAGCTGGTGCAGGCCTTATAAGTGATAAATTGAGTCTCGGATTTGTCGCGGCAACAGAAGATCAAGTCTGCAGCCATCTTGAAAAGCATCTTGATGAACTTCCTTTAGAGGATAAAAAGAGTCGCTCTATTGTTGAGCAAATGCTGGTAGATGAGGCACATCATGCTGAATCTGCACTAGCCGCCGGCGGGCACCGCTTCCCAAAACCGGTTAAGGCTTTAATGACATTAATTTCATCAGCTATGACTAAGAGTAGCTATAAAATATAGCTAGTTATTGTTACTTGAGATACTCTCGCGGTCTGCATCGAGATCTTGCTGCCAGCCATTGATTAATTGCACTATCTGATTGGCAACCCAACTGTGAATGGGTGAACTGGCAGTTCTGTTATGCTGTAAAAGCGCCATAGGAATAGTCCCCACATGGGGCAACCCTGCCGGATAGCGTTTACGGACAATGCGGTACATTTCACGATCCAGTGCCATACCATATTTAGCCGCTACCATTAGGCAATCGGTGCCACAAACAGTTTCCATCGCTGTCATTAATTGATTAGTCACCAAGGCTTTTTTACGCTTTCTACCCAAATCCCTTAGCGCCTTATCGAATCGCGCATCAGTTCGTGCGCTAACACGCTTGGCAATCAGTAAGTAATACTGCACAAAGGGGTATTCTAAAATTTCATCGAGGGTCACTTGATCCCTGTTGGCTAAGGGATGTCCCTCCCTCATCCAAATCGATGGAGTAAAAATGGCTAGCCTCTTAGAAGAGATGTCTTCGCTTACACCTCGTTCAACATCAATAGCAAAATCCAAAACGCCCTCGGCTAGCTCACCCTCTACAGAATCAGTTTCACTAGATATTGATAAAATTACATTGGGGGCATGTTCGGTAAACACTCGCGTCAGCTCAGAAACCAATGAAATCGCCACAAACTCTGGCACCGCAATATTAATTTCGCCCACATAGGTGACAGGATCAAACTCACCCTCACTGACCATCTCCAAAACCGTATCAAGTAGACCCGGCAGGCGAATTTGTAACTCTCTGGCTCTAGGGGTTGGCACTAACTCATTACCAGTTCTGGTAAACAATGGATCTTCTAGTTGATCGCGCAATCTCTGCAATACCCGGCTCATAGCAGGCTGAGTAATAAACAGCCGCTCCGCTGCTTTCGTGACACTTTTTTCTTCTAAAAGTGCCTGTAAAGAAACCAATAAGTTTAAATCTAATCGAGATAGCCTTTGCAGATTCATAGCTTTTTCCATGGTTATTACCAAAACGCATAATGTTAATGCAAACAATGCATTAGAATTATGGCATGAAGCGCCTTATAGTATCAACCATAAAGCAATGACAGATTAGTTTTAAAGATTTAAAGGTTTAGCGCTAATGAAATAAGCGATAAATCAACGGCAGTTTCAAAGTTAATAACTAAGATGCCCGTAATTGAGATATGTAAAGAACCCCTCTTAATCCTTGCTTAAGGATTTTTTTAGGACCCTCCCAGGGTCCTTTTTTTTATTTACCCACAGGTCATAACAAAATGTAATGACTATTATGCATTAAATGCATTGGATTAATATCAAGGGTGACATTAAAGTGCCGCCCATAGAGAGATTGCCCTTAGACAGCACTTTCTATCAAACCCCTCTTTGCGAGTTATCCAAAGAATTTATCGGGAGCCAACCCTTGGCTCCCTTTTTTTTGCCTGTAATTTAGTCTACTGTATTTCGTGGCTGTGAGTCATTTCAACCCCAGCAGCACCCAGCATAATTGAGGCCGAGCAATACTTTTCCGCCGATAGGTCAACTGCACGCTTTACTTGATTTTCTTTTAAATTGTTACCACTAACAATAAATTTAATATGTATTTTGCTAAATACAGCTGGCACTGCATCTGCACGCTCTGCATCGACTTCCGCTCTACAATCAACAATTTCTTGTCGACCTTTTTTTAACATAGCAATAACGTCGTAAGAAGCACAGCCCCCAAGACCTAAAAGTAACATTTCCATCGGCCGCACTCCCATATTTCTTCCACCCTGCTCTGGCGCGCCATCCATAACTACCGAATGTCCGCTGCCGGACTCACCGACAAACATCACGCCATCGATCCACTTTACAACTGCCTTCATACAAATAACCTCAAATACTTTTTTATTAATACATTTTAACAGTGAAATCACGCAAGTAGCAGTTTTGTTTACTAGTATAAAAATGTATCACTAGCCAGAGGCAATCAACCTCTAATATTTCCAAAACACAAGACTAGGGGATATCAATTGAACAATCAGAAAACTACATTTCCAATGCGTAACATAGGCCAGTTTCTTAAAAATTGTCGCAGGCGAAGCTATAAAGCTAGGGGTGTTATCATTCACTTTGGAGACTGTAGTGATTCTCTTTTTTATATTTTGAGCGGATCTGTTGCCGTTATTGTGGAAGATAGTGAGGGTAAAGAAATAACTTTAGCTTATCTCAATTCCGGGGAATTTTTTGGCGAGATGGGGCTATTTGACAAAAATCGTCGCAGCGCACGCATAAGAGCTAAGACAAAATGTGAATTAGGTGAAATTAGTTATAATAAATTTTTTGCTCTCAGTGCAAAGCATCCGGAGTTTATCTTTGCTGTGGCGCGACAAATTTCAATGCGCCTTGCCCATACATCGCGCAAAGCCTGTGATCTGGCCTTCCTTGATGTCAACGGCCGAGTGGCAACCATACTGATCGACCTATGCCATGAGCCGGATGCTCAAAAAAAATTCAATGGCATACATATTCACATTACTCGCCAAGAATTAGCGAAACTCGCTGGATGCTCAAGAGAAATGGCAGGCAAAGCCCTCAAAAATTTGGCGGCTAGAGAGCTCGTATTACTTTTTGGCAAAACGATTGTTATTTCAAAGGACAACCAAAAGAGACTATCCTTTATAAACGCAAGCCATACCCCGCTCAACGAAAGAAATTTTTAAGCTGCTGCCCCGGGTCCTTACTGCGCATAAAGGCTTCGCCTACTAAGAAGGCATGCACATTGTTGTCTCTCATCAGCTGTACATCATTACCGCTGTGAATGCCGCTCTCAGTAATCACAATACGGTCTTGGGGGATCTGATCGAGCAGCGCAAAGGTATTATCCAAGGAAACCTCAAAGGTATGAAGGTTTCTATTATTAATACCAACCATTGGATTATCGACAGCAAGAGCAATGCCTAACTCTCGCTGATCGTGAACCTCAACCAAAACGTCCAAGCCAAGTGATCTAGCGGTTGCGTGCAGGCTGTATAACTGATCTGGCTGGAGCGCTGAAACGATTAGTAGCACGCAATCAGCGCCTAGAACTCTTGATTCATACAGCTGATATTCATCGATAATAAAGTCTTTTCGAATAACCGGCAGATTACAGGCGGCTCTAGCATCCTGCAGATATTGATCTGCACCTTGAAAAAAATCAATATCGGTAAGTACCGACAAGCAAGCAGCGCCACCAAGTTCATAACTTTTTGCAATTTCAACTGGATCAAAATATTCTCGAATCACCCCCTTGCTGGGGGAGGCTTTTTTAATTTCCGCAATCACCGCTGACTCACCCGCGGCAATTTTTGTCTGCAGTGCCTTGGCAAAACCACGCGGCGCAGATGCCTCGTCTAACTGCGACTCTAGCTGCTGGAGACTAACTTTAGATTTTCGTTCTAAAATTTCCTCAGATTTTCTGGTCAATATTTTCTTTAGGACTGTTGGTGTTTCAATACTCATAGTTATCTCTTTGTAAGACTCAGCTATCAGCCTGAGCTCTGGTAAAAGCAACAAAATCGCTAATTTTAGCTTTGGCTAAGCCCGACTCTATAGCGTCTTGCGCCATGGCGACTCCCTGCTGTAAATCACCAGCACAGCCGGCCACATAAAGTGCCGCTCCAGCATTTATAGCAATAAGGTCTGCTGCTTTATTAGCGCTGTCCTGCTGCTGCTTACCCAGCGCGTCAGAAATAATTGCAAATGATTGCTTTGCGTCATTTACAGATAATCCCTCTAGGCTTTGGCGGCGATCGAAAAAGTCTTCAGGCTTAATCGTATATTCAGAAATTTTACCCTCTTTAAACTCGGCAACATAAGTCTCGTCAGCAATACTAATTTCATCGAGACCATCCGCCGAATGAACCACCATAATATGCTTGGCACCCAAGCGTCCCAATACCTCAGCCATCGGCCGACACAGCGCTTTGTCATAAACGCCTATCAACTGCTGATCTACACCGGCCGGATTAGTCATAGGCCCCAAGATATTAAAAATAGTACGCAAGCCTAACTCTCGACGCGGCCCAATAGCATGTTTCATTGCGCTATGATGAGCTGGCGCAAACATAAAGCCTACCCCGAGTTGGTCAACACATTGAGAGACCTGTTCTGGGCTTAGGCTAAGATTAACTCCCGCAGCTTCGAGAAGATCTGCCGCACCACTGCTGCTGCTAACCGAACGATTGCCGTGTTTTGCCACACGCCCGCCAGAAGCTGCAACTACAAAACTTGAAGCTGTGGATATATTAAAAAGATTGGATTCATCGCCACCTGTGCCAACTATATCGACCAGATAGTCTCCAGAAACCTCAACACCAGTTGCCAGCTCACGCATAACCTCTACCGCACCAGCGATTTCATCTATGGTCTCGCCTTTCATTCGCAGAGCAACCAAAAAACCACCAATTTGCGACGGCGTAGCTTGCCCGGTCATAATCTGTCGCATCACATCGCGCATATCTGCAGATTTGAGGTGCCTATTATTGATCACACTTTCTAATGCTTGAGTAATATCCAAAGTTTAACCCTTCAAAAAGTTATCTAGCAGGTCATGACCATGCTGAGTAAGAATAGATTCCGGATGAAATTGTACCCCTTGCACCGCCATCTCTTTATGACGCACGCCCATAATTTCGTCGATAGATCCATCATCATTTTGCGTCCACGCAGTAACCTCAAAGCAATCCGGAAGTGTATTCTGATCTATCACTAACGAATGATAGCGGGTAGCCTCATAGGGGTTGCTTAAGTTAGCGAAAACACCGCTATTATTATGGTGAATCATTGATGTTTTACCATGCATGACCTGCTTGGCTCTGATTATTTCACCACCAAAGGCTTGACCTATACTTTGATGCCCCAGACAAATACCTAAAATAGGAATTTTTCCAGCAAAGTGCTTAATCGCCTCAACTGATATACCCGCTTCATTGGGCGTACAGGGTCCTGGAGAAATAACGATTTTCTCTGGTGCCAGCTGCTCGATTTCGGCAATGGTTATCCGATCATTTCGATAGACACTAACATCCGCATCGAGCTCAGCCAAGTACTGCACCACGTTGTAGGTAAACGAATCATAGTTATCCACCATTAATATCATTTTTTCACCTCAGCGCTCACCATAGCTGCAGCACGCATTACTGCGCGCGCTTTATTCATTGTTTCTTTCCACTCCAACTCGGGTTTTGAATCGGCAACAACCCCAGCCCCAGCTTGGACATGTAATATTTGGTCTTTAATCACCGCAGTGCGAATAGCAATTGCGGTATCCATATTGCCATTCCAACCAATATAGCCCACTGCGCCACCGTAAATACCACGCTTTACCGGCTCTACTTCATCAATGATTTCCATCGCGCGAATCTTTGGCGCACCACTGAGAGTCCCGGCGGGAAGCGTTGCTTTAAGCACCTCAATTGGACCCATATTATCGGTTACATCACCAACAACGTTAGAGGTAATATGCATCACATGGGAATAGCGTTCAACCACCATTTTTTCTGTCACCTCTACCGAGCCAGATTTGCTAATACGGCCCACATCATTGCGCCCTAAATCAATCAACATTAAATGTTCGGCAATTTCTTTTGGATCATTGAGCATATCTTGCTCTAAGGCTATGTCTTCCTCTGTAGATTTTCCTCTGCGTCTTGTACCAGCAATCGGGCGGACCGTCACTTGGCCATCTTCCAGTCGCGCAAGAACCTCCGGCGATGATCCAACAATATGGAAATCATCCAAGTTTAAAAAAAACATATAAGGCGAAGGGTTTAGGCGACGCAGAGATCGATAAAGGTTTAACGGTGAGGCTGTAAATGGCGCAGACAATCGTTGCGAGGGAACCACCTGCATCGCATCACCTGCCATTATATAGTCTTTAATCTTATCGACTGACTCAAGAAAGGCCTGTTCACCAAAACTAGACGTAAAATCATCTTCTGATAATTGCTCTCCAGGATCACTGGCACCGGTCAACTGCGGCGCTGGCTTATCTAACTTTCTCTGTAGCTCATCCAATCGAGCATTTGCCTGCTCCAAACCATCAGCCTGCTTGGCATCAACATGAACAACCAGCATTAAAGTGCCCGATAGATTATCAAAAATAGCCACCTCATCAGAGGCCATCAACAAAATATCTGGTGTGCCTAGCTCATCTTTAGGTTGAGATTTTGCCAGCCTTGACTCAACATAACGAACAGTGTCATAACCAAAGTAGCCAACTAATCCTCCCGTAAATCTGGGCAAATCCGGCAAGTCGGGCATACTAAAAAGCTGACGAAAACGCTCAACTTCAGCCAAAGGGTCGTCTGTATGTCGATTCACCATGGGCTTACCGTCTCGAATAATCTCTAAGCGCTGGCCATAAACTCTTAGCACGGTCGAGGTTTGCAATCCAATCAGGGAATAGCGCCCCCACTTTTCTCCGCCCTGCATAGACTCAAAAAGGTAAGAATTAGGGCCATGGGCCAACTTGAGATAGACACTTAATGGCGTTTCAAAGTCAGCCAAAATTTCACGAGTAACTGGAATACGATTAAAGTCTTGGCCTGCGAGTTCGGCGAATTTTTCAGGGGTCATTTGTAGTTCCTAGCAATAAAAGCGGGTTATTTTTGTGACGCCATGCGTCACCGGCAATACTATAGTGAGCATCGCCACCGCTGGGGACATGTCGCCTGCTGTACAAAAAGATTATTCTTCAAGACCCTTCCTCTTAATTAGAGCTTTATTGTAGTCAATATTGCCTAATCAGTAAATTATCCGACTTTGCTGAGCTCAGATCGCATCTTATCAATGACTTGTTTGTAGTCGGGCTGACTAAATATTGCTGATCCCGCAACAAATGTATCCGCACCTGCTGCTGCAACTTCACGGATATTGCCAACACCTACACCGCCATCAACCTCCAATCGAATATCTAAGCCGCTATCATCAATAATTTTGCGCGCCTGCTTTAGCTTATCTAAGGTTGAAGGAATAAATTTTTGCCCGCCAAAACCTGGGTTAACTGACATCAAAAGTAACATATCCATTTTATCAAGCACCCAATCTATAGCATCAAGTCCCGTTGCTGGATTTAAAACCAAGCCAGCTTTACACCCCAAATCACGAACTAATTGCAAGGATCGATCTACATGCTGTGATGCTTCTGGGTGAAAAGTAATATAACTCGCCCCCGCATCGGCAAACATGCGAATCAAATCATCCACAGGCTGAACCATCAAATGAACATCAATTGGAGCTGTTACACCATGATCTCTAAGCGCCTTACAAACCATTGGACCAATAGTGAGATTAGGCACATAGTGATTGTCCATAACATCAAAATGCACAATATCAGCACCGGCGTCTAAAACGGTTTCAACTTCTTCGCCAAGTCGCGCAAAGTCGGCTGCCAATATGGATGGAGCAATTAAGAAATTTTTCATACAGGACCCTATTTTATATGAGATGTAATAATGCTAGAGAATGGTTTGAGGTGCAAATAATTTACTGCCTAATTGACTAATAAAACATCAAATTAATACCAGACGTATAGAGCGCAAGCAAAAATTGTTACTTTGCTAGCAACCTATGTAACAATAAACCCCTAACCCTGTAACTGAGTGCTTATAAATCATTATGGAAAAATCTCTAGGGATTGTAATGGATCCAATTCAATCCATTAACTACTTAAAGGATACCAGCCTAAGCATTCTTCTGGCTGCTCAGCGCCAGGGCTACAGGCTATTTTATATGGAGCAAAAAGATTTGTTCCTAGAAAACGGTCTACCTTTCGCAGAGGTGCAGCCGCTGAGTGTTTTTGACAACCCTGACTGCTGGTTTAAATTAGATAGTAGAAGCGCTGTCCCGCTGGATGAAATAGATGTGATATTGATGCGTAAGGACCCCCCTTTTGATAGCGAATTTATCTATTCTACTTATATTTTAGAGGCAGCTGAAAAACGCGGCACTCTAGTTGTTAATAAGCCCCAAAGCTTACGCGACTGTAATGAAAAAGTATTTGCTACAGAATTCCCCCAATGCACGCCACCACTTCTTGTGAGCCGTAGTCTAAAGCGCTTAAAAGCCTTTTTGCAAGAGCATCAAGAAGTCGTTTATAAGCCTCTTGATGGCATGGGTGGTACATCGATTTTTAGGGTAAAAGCAGGCGACCAAAATCTTAACGTTATTCTAGAAACGCTGACCAAATTTGGCAGTGAAACTATTATGGCGCAAAAGTATTTGCCGGAAATTTCTGATGGCGATAAGCGTGTGCTAGTGGTCAACGGCGAAGTTATTTCGTTTTGTCTGGCAAGAATTCCGTCCGATAGTGATTTTCGCGGCAATCTAGCGGCGGGCGGTCAGGGTGAGGTGCGTCCTCTTTCAGACAGAGATCGCTGGATCGCTGAACAAGTAGCGCCTGTTTTAGTTGAGCGGGGCCTCTTGTTCGTTGGTCTTGATATTATTGGCGATTATCTTACCGAAATTAATGTAACCAGCCCGACCTGCGTGCAAGAGATTGATAGAATTCAAAATACAGCCATTGGCGACAAATTAATAACCGCCATTACCAAGCGTTTGAACTAACACCGTTATTTAGCAATGACTTATGCTTGTTTTTAATTGCAACAGAGGTCATATTATCAACTATGGGATCACCTTTGAAAAAAACTATTAATAGTCTTAAAAATCACTTTCTTGTGGCCATGCCAAGCTTGAATGACGAAAACTTTTCTGGCAGCGTGGTCTATATTTGCGAGCATAATGCAGAAGGCGCCATGGGGCTCATTGTTAATCAACAATTAGATATCCCTGCCAAAGCAGTTTTTGACCGACTGGATTTGGAGCAGAAAAATAATCAGGGCGATGATCTAATTTTTGATGGCGGCCCTATGCAGCAGGATCGCGGATTTATTCTACACAGTACCAGCGAAAAAAAGTGGGAGTCGACTATTTATATCGGCGGCGATGTCAGCCTGTCCACGTCCAAGGATATTCTTGGCGATATAGCTCTGGGGGGTGGCCCAAAAGATTCACTGATTACCCTTGGCTACTCAAGCTGGGAAGCTGGGCAATTGGAACAAGAGTTAAAAGAAAATATCTGGCTAACAATTCCTGCTGACTCCTCAATTATCTTCAATACCGACTGTGCGCAAAGAGCGCAAGCTGCTGCACTTTCCATCGGTTTAAATCTTGATAGCTTGGCCCTAGACTCTGGACATGCCTGATTCCAAAAAACACCTAACGCTAATAGCTTTTGACTATGGTCTGCGCCAAATCGGTGTTGCTCACGGCCAAACACTTACCGCAACCGCAGAAGGCATTGATATTATAAAAGCAACTGACGGCGTACCTAATTGGGATAATGTTAAGACTCTGCTCAACGAATGGAAGCCTAATTTACTATTGGTAGGTTTGCCTTTAAATATGGATGGAAGTGAAAGCGAGCTCAGCCGCTTGTCTAGAAAGTTCGCCCGAAGATTACAGGGCCGTTTCAACCTAGAGGTATTAATGGTCGATGAGCGACTAACTAGCCATGATGCCAAATTATCTATAAGAGAGGCTGGCTTCGGCAAAAAGAACAGCAAAATCGATTTAACTAAAATCGATCACCTTGCCGCCACACTTATACTACAAAGTTGGCTAGATCAGCCAAATCTCGGACAGCAGCCCTAGCCTGCTTTGGCCTTGATCCATCGCTGTCATACCAGAGCCAGCGCCGGCTTGTAGCGCAGAATAATTGTCTGCCACTCGATCGCTGCGAATTAAATTTTTAATCGTCTATATGCGGCTCAAAATGCTTCATGCATTACTCTTTTGTCTGCGCTGACGACATTTGAGACAACCCCTAATAAAATGCGTGCAAATTAATATCGTATTTTTCTAAACAACTGTAAACTTATCCCATGACATGCATAGTAAAAAATATTTCTTCAGTAAAAACGCGAATTGAACAGTCTGCTATTAGTGCCGGCCGCAATACCGACGCATTACAACTTCTAGCAGTTAGTAAAACTCGCACTTCAGATGAGATAAAGAGCGCCTTCTCTCAAGGACTGAATGCCTTTGGCGAGAACTATGTTCAAGAAGCCTTAGATAAAATACAGAGTTTGGAATCGCTACCCCTAGAATGGCACTTTATAGGCCCTTTGCAGTCAAATAAAACCAAGCAAGTGGCAGAAAATTTTAGCTGGGTGCACGCAGTGGACAGAGTAAAAATTGCCAAGCGCCTCAATGATCAGCGCCCAGAACATTTGGGGCCGTTAAATATTTGCCTACAAATAAATATCGATAATGAGCCAACTAAATCTGGCGTTATGCCTGATCAAGCCTGCGACATAGCTATTTCCATTAGCCAATTTCCCCGCCTGCGTTTGCGCGGCCTTATGGCTATCCCTTTGTCGCGACATGACATTGAAAGTCAGCGCCTACCCTTCAAAGCTCTGCGCATACTGCAAGAAGAAATTAATCGACAGCTGGACAATTCAAAAAAATTAGATACTCTCTCCATGGGTATGTCCGGCGATATTGAAGCTGCGATTCACGAGGGTTCGACAGTCTTGCGCGTGGGAACCGATATTTTTGGGCCAAGAATTAACAAAGTAAACGAGGGACACGAAATACCATGAGTAAAATAGTCTTTATCGGTGGCGGCAATATGGCGTCCTGCCTGATTGGCGGAATGATAGCCAACGGGTTTTCTAGCCAAGACATAACCGTCAGCGAGCCCAATCAAGACTCGCGCGAGCGCATAGCATCCATTCATGGCGTATTGACCACGGCAGATAATATAGCCGCTGTATCTACGGCTGATATTGTCGTACTTGCTGTTAAGCCACAGATTATGGGGTCTGTAGCCAAGCCTCTTGCAGCGGCGCTAGAGCACAAGCCCATTATTGTTTCAATTGCTGCCGGCATCCCAGTTAATGCGCTGCAAAATTGGATGGGTCAGACATTAAAAATCGTCCGCGCCATGCCCAACACGCCAGCCATGGTGCAGTCAGGCGCCACGGGGCTTTTTGCTAATCAATCCCTCGACGACGATCAGCATGCCATTATTGAAAATATTTTTTCTGCCGTTGGCTATGCTTGCTGGGTGACACAAGAATCTGACATTGATGTTGTTACGGCAGTTTCCGGAAGTGGCCCCGCTTACTTTTTTCTAATCTATGAGGCCATGTTAAAAGTTGCCCAAGAATTAGGCCTAGACAGCCAAACTGCTTCTCAGTTAACTCTGCATACAGCATTAGGGGCAGCGCGCCTCGCGCTTGCTTCTGATAGCGCACCTGACGAGCTTCGCAAACAGGTCACCTCTCCGGGCGGAACAACCCAGGCAGCTATCGAATCCTTCCAAGCGCAAGATTTGGAAAATATATTTCGCACAGCGATGACTAGCGCGCTCGAGCGCGCCAAAGAAATGTCAGACGATTTTGCAGGCTAGAGACTATGAACGAAACTTTAATTTTTATTTTAAAATATGCCACGGATATCGTCGCTACTCTGCTTTTGATTCGGTTTTTGCTGCAATTAAGTCAGGCAGATTTTTATAATCCTGTTTCTCAGGGCATTCTTAAAATTTGTACGCCAATTGCCAATCCACTTGAAAAATTAATCCCCTCGATGGGTCGCTTTAATTTGGCTGTTTTAGCTACGGCTACATTAGTTAAATGGAGCTTTTTTGTATTAATAGCAGCGGCTAATGGGCTGCTTTCAGTCGGCATTTTTTCCTATTTAGCGCTTGCTGTATTCGAGCTATTGCGCACCCTGATTACCATTTATTTTTATGGGGTATTTATTTTAGTTATTTTTAGCTGGGTTGGCACTCCGCCGCATCCAGCAGCGCGCCTAATCAATCAGGTCATATTGCCCTATACTAATATTTTTAGACGCTTTATTCCGCCACTTGGAATGATTGACATATCGCCAATGGTTGCGATTTTTACTCTAATGATTATTCGCGCTCAAATCCTGCCAATTATTGCTATGCAAATTCGGCCGCTACTCATGTAATAAACACTTTTAGCTAGACTTATGGAGCTGGATCTGGGTAGCAGTGATGAACAGCCTCTATTTCCGCTATTACTTCTTCACTGAGTGTGATTTCAGCAGCATCAATATTTTCTTTTAACTGCTCCATAGTCGTTGCACCAATAAGACAGCTAGCAACAAAGGGTTGCTGGCAAACAAACGCCAGAGACATTTGCGCAAGGCTGAGGCCCTGTTGCGTAGCGATCTCTGCATAGGCCTCTGTCGCTGCCAATGATTGCGGACTGTCATAGCGGGTAAAGCGGTCAAAAAGCGTTAATCGCGCGTCCGACGGCTTTTTGCCTGCAAGATATTTTCCGCTAAGCATGCCAAAGGCCATGGGCGAATAAGCCAGTAATCCAATATTTTCTCTTATAGACATTTCGGCCAGACCTGTTTCAAACTGGCGGCTTAACAAGTTGTACACATTTTGAATAGATGCCACCGCCGGCAGCCCATGATTCTCCGCCAGCCGCAGGTACTCCATTGTGCCCCAAGGGGTCTCATTAGAAATGCCAATATGATTTATCAGCCCCTCATCGACCAGCTCAGCTAGCGCCCTAAGGGTCTCTTCTATGGCAATTCCGTCACCATCGGGATTGTGACTGTAGCCACGCGCACCAAAAAAATTGGTAGCTCGTTCCGGCCAGTGCACCTGATACAAATCTATGTAGTCGGTTTGCATACGCTCTAGCGAGCCCTCGATTGCACTACGTATATGATCTCGACTAAGTCGAGCGCCATTTCTAATATGAGCAAGGGCTGAATTCTTTTGGTCGGCGCGACCTGTTACCTTAGTCGCCAGAGTAATCTCTGCACGCCTACCTGTTTGTGCCAACCATTGCCCCACACAGCGCTCGGTCTCGCCCACTGTTTCAGGGCGTGGCGGCACGGGATACATTTCTGCCACATCAAATAGGTTAACCCCACGAGAAAGCGCGTAGTCCATCTGCTCACAGGCTTGCTGAAGATTATTCTGCTCACCCCATGTCATGGTACCCAAACCAATCAATGGTACCTGTATGCTGGTATTGCCTAATGGCCGATATTCCATAATGCTTTCTCGCTTAATCAATTCAATTTAAGTCAAACCTATTGACCATATCAGGTATAGTAGTAAAAAACAGCGGTTAACTACTAGGTGTTTGTCGCTGTTTGATATATAAATAATACTTTAAGCCTATACTATTGCTTAAACGTCTGAGCGCTCTTAGACTTGTAAGCCAGAATTTAAAATAAATTAGCCTATGTCATTAGAAACATCAGATAACCAAAACGATCTCAGCGGATCTGTGGGTCTAGTCAAGCCGCAAACGGTGGTTATAGAGCAACCGCTCAACCTCGCATGTGGCGTTACTTTGCCTAGTCATACACTGGTTTATGAGACCTATGGCACCCCCAACAAAGACAATACTAATGCCATCCTTATCTGTCATGCCCTAAGCGGCAATCATCATGCGGCTGGAGTTTATGAGGGCGACTCAAAACCAGGCTGGTGGGATCAATATATTGGTCCTGGCAAACCCATTGATAGCAATCGCTTCTTTATTGTATGCGTCAATAATATCGGTAGCTGCTTTGGCAGCACTGGGCCAACGTCAATCAATCCTGAAACCAGTCAGCCTTTTGGTGCAGATTTTCCACCTTTGAGAGCGCGCGATTGGGTAGAGTCACAGCGATTGCTAATGGAGCATCTTAATATTGACTGCTGGGCAGCAGTCGTTGGCGGCAGTCTTGGCGGCATGCAAGCTATGCGCTGGTCCCTTGAACACCCGGACAAATTACAACAGGCTGTGGTTATCGCCTCATCTATGAAGCTAACGGCGCAAAATATAGCCTTTAATGAAATCGCTCGAAAGGCGATAAAATCTGATGCAGATTTCTGCGATGGCAATTATCTGCAGCAGAACAAAATCCCTCATCGCGGCTTGGCATTGGCGCGCATGATCGGGCATGTGACCTATTTGTCCGATGAATTAATGGGACAGAAATTTGGCCGAGACCTAAAGGCCGGCGATTTGCTACAGGGCAAAACAGAGCCGGTTGAATTCCAAATAGAAAGCTATTTAAATTATCAGGGCGACAAGTTCTCTGACTTCTTTGACGCTAACTCTTATATCCTTATTACTAAGATGCTCGATTACTTTGATTTAGCCAGAGAGTATGACCATGACCCTGTAGCTGCGTTTAGCCACGCTCAATGTAAATTCTTAGTGGTGTCATTTAGCAGTGATTGGCGCTTCTCTCCTGCCAGATCTAGAGAAATTACCGATGCGCTAATAGCCGCGGGCAAAGATGTTTCATATATTGCCATTGACTCAGATCATGGTCATGACGCATTTTTGCTCCCTAATCAGCGCTATCAACAGGCCCTTGGCAGCTATCTAAATCGGCTAGCGGACCAGCTTGAGGGCGTGCAATGAAGCATAATATCGATTTTATAAAGCAGTGGATTGAGCCCCAATCACGTGTTCTTGATGTAGGCTGTGGTGATGGCGCTCTGTTAGCTAGTATTAGAGACCAGCGCAACGTTAGGGGCTATGGTTTAGAAATTGATCCAAAGTCCATTGCCAGCTGTGTTGAAAAAGGCGTCAATGTTATTGAGCAGGACCTTAATAAAGGACTCAAAAACTTTGCCGACCAGAGCTTTGATACCGTTTTAATGACCCATACCTTGCAGGCACTTCGCTATCCTCATTTAGTGTTAGATGAAATTTTACGCATCGGCAGTAAAGGCATTGTTACATTCCCTAATTTTGGCAATTGGCGCACCAGGGCCTATCTTAGTCTTCGCGGAAGAATGCCCGTCACTAAACAGTTAGCCTATCAATGGTATGACACGCCTAATATTCATTTTTTTACCTATGCTGATTTTGAAGCGCTGTGCAAACAAAGAAATATTACTATTTTGCATCGCCAGTTTTTAGCCAATGGCTTCCCGGATTCTATGCTTAAATCCGTGTGGCCAAACCTATTTACCGAAACTGCGGTTTATCACCTAAGTCGTTAATTTATTGCCTGCAATAAACAGGGAGAAATTTTTAATGAAGTACCTGATACTACTATCAATGCTTCTTGCCTCGTCGCTATCCGCAGAGGCCGTAAAGCAAAGCCACTATAAACAACATGGCGATACAAAAATTTTTTACAGCGCTTTTGATAGCTCATTTATTGCGCCGGAAGTAGCTGTAGCTTATAACTTTGTCCGAGGAAAAGATAAGGGGCTAGTCAATATTGCTGTAGTAAAAACCCTAGGCCAAGGTGAGCCGGCAAAAATTTCTGGTGAGGTTTTAAATATTTTTCAGCAATCTCAGCAGCTTGAATTTATTGCTATTAAAGAACAAAACAGTATTTATTACCTCGCGCCATTTGAGTTTGAAAATGAAGATCTTTTAACCTTTAAAATTTCAGTGGATAGCGACAATACTCAAGGGCCCTATAGCTTTAAATTCCAAAAGAAAATGTACCATAACTAATTTGTGCTCAATGAGGCCTTCAGCGTGATAGAGATAAAAGATTTAGTGCTAGCCAGTGCCAACAAAGGCAAAATTAAAGAGCTACAAGAGATGTTAGGCGGACTGGGTATAAATATAATACCCCAGCAGCAACTAGGCATTGAAGACGCCGAAGAAACCGGCCTTACCTTTGTGGAAAATGCCATTCTAAAAGCGCGTCATGCGGCGCAAATATCGGGTCTACCGGCTATTGCCGACGACTCTGGACTTGAGGTTGATTACTTAAAGGGCGCACCGGGTATTTATTCGGCGCGCTTTTCTGGTGAAGGCGCAACTGACCAAAGCAATCTCGATAAACTTATGTCTGAAATGCAAGATGCTGCCGCTGGCAACCGAAGCGCCAGATATCAAACAGTAATAGCAGTAATGGCTCATGGCTCTGACCCTACTCCAATTTTATGCCAAGGCACCTGGGAGGGTGAAATTGCCTTTGAGAAAAAAGGAAGCGAGGGATTTGGTTACGATCCTGTTTTTATGCCAAAAGATGCCGACTGCCACGCTGCAGAATTAGAAAAATCAGTAAAAAACACCATTAGCCATCGCGGCAAAGCCATTCATCAACTGCTCGAAAAACTTAAGTCGCCAACCGCCTAATGCTGGAACTACCACCGCTATCACTGTATGTACATATTCCTTGGTGCGTTAGAAAATGTCCCTATTGTGACTTTAACTCCCACGAAAGTGCCGATAAAATACCCGAAAATGATTATTTAGAGGCTCTTTTTCGCGATCTTAAAAACGACCTTCCTTGGGCGCAAAATAGAAAACTGCACTCGATTTTTTTTGGCGGCGGTACACCTAGCCTATTTTCCGCCTCAGCTATAGAAAAAATTATTCAGCATGCTGAAACTCTGATCGGCTTTGAAAATCAGATTGAAATAACATTAGAAGCCAATCCCGGCACCGCTGAGCAACAAAAGTTTGCCGACTTTAACTCAGCGGGGGTCAATCGCCTTTCGATAGGCGTGCAAAGTTTTAATAATGACCACCTAAACACTCTGGGGCGCATCCATGACGGAGACAATGCCCTAAGGGCGATTGAAATGGCACAAAATTCAGGCTTTGAGCGCTTTAATATCGACTTAATGCATGGACTACCTAACCAGTCTCGGGAAGAGGCAATAAACGATCTAAACACAGCGATCAATACAGGCGCATCTCACATATCTTGGTATCAACTAACCATCGAGCCCAATACCACTTTTTACTCCAAGCCGCCGGTTTTGCCGATTGAAGATCAGCTTGCCGATATACAGGATATTGGCCAACAAACACTAGCTAATGCTGGCTTTGAACAGTATGAAGTATCAGCATTTACGCGCAATAATGAACCGTCCAGACACAACATCAATTATTGGCAGTTTGGAGACTATATTGGCATTGGCGCAGGCGCTCATGGCAAGATCAGCCTGCCTGATCAACATCAAATTATTCGCTCGGCAAAAACGCGCCAGCCCAAAGATTACCTCAAGCACGAAATCACTGCGCTGACATCTAATCACCCCATTGCCAAAGATCAAATGATTCTAGAGTTTATGATGAATGGCTTACGCCTTACCTCTGGCATAGACAGGGAATTATTTGCTTGCCGTACCGGCCTTTCGCCAGATGTAATTTCTCCAGTAATTAAGCAACTACAGCAAGAGGGATTATTAAGGCATCATCCTTCAAATTATTGCACTACAGACCTAGGCGCTCGGTTTCTGGATACCATATTGCAGAGATTTTCTTAAACTTCTAACCTTAGGTGCTGCATTTTTTTGCTACAATGTAAAATTATTAATAAGAAAATAAATTTCCATTGAATACCATTAGCCCAAAAAACTCAGTCCCTGCGAAAACTGCAAAATTATTGCGGCTGGCCACCTACGCTTCGGTCAGTGTCGCCATATTTTTAATTTCTGTAAAGCTAATTGCCTGGGGTCACTCAGACTCGGTCAGCCTATTAGCCACGCTAGTAGACTCTGTGTTAGACGCCTTTGCCTCAATGATTAATTTAATTGCAGTCAGGCATGCCTTAACGCCAGCGGACAAAGAACACCGATTCGGTCACGGCAAAGCTGAGGCACTCGCCGGCTTAAGCCAGTCGCTTTTTATTACCGGTTCTTCACTATTTTTATTAGTCGAAGCCGCGCAGACGTTTTTCAACCCAACGGAAATCAAACACGCCTTTGCCGGCATTGTCGTTATGGTTGTTTCAATTATCGCGACCCTTATCCTAATCATCTTTCAGCAATATGTGATTAAAAAAACCCAATCTGTCGCCATTAGTGCCGATGCGCTTCATTACAAGTCTGATATTCTTATGAATATAGCTGTGATAATAGCCTTATGGCTTGCAACCATAGGTCTCAATATATTTGATCCTATTATCGGAGCCCTAATTGCATGTTATATTTTGTACAGCGTTTGGAGTATCGTTAGCATCTCACTTGATCAATTGATGGATCGTGAGCTCAGCGATGATCTAAGAGCAGATATCAAGCAGACTGTTTTGACTCACCCCCAAGCACAAGGCATGCATGATTTGCGTACCCGACATTCTGGCACAATGACGTTTATTCAGTTTCACCTCGAAATCGAGGATGATCTAACACTGGTCCAAGCACACAATGTTTCCGATGACATAGAGCTTGAACTACTAAAGACCTATCCTGATTCAGAGATTATTATTCATATAGACCCCAAATCAGTTGTAGGAAAAGAAACTGTCGCAACATTTGAATAATTAGTTACAAATTTATACCCAATAATGCAAAGTATTAATTGGTGCAGATTGGCACCTAATGATATTATTATTGCTATTAACAACCATTATTAATCCCTGTTTTTTGGAGAAATTCCCTCATGAGCGACTCAATTGTCCACACAACCGATGCCAGCTTTGAAGCTGATGTACTTCAATCCGACTTGCCAACACTGGTAGATTTTTGGGCGCCCTGGTGCGGCCCGTGCAAAATGATTGCACCTATTCTTGACGAATTGGCTATTGAATATGCCGGCAAAATCAAAATTTGTAAAGTTGATGTAGACGGCAATCCAGAAAGCGCTGCTAAATTTAACGTTCGCGGCATACCGACTCTTCTAGTGTTTAAAAATGGCGCGGTGGAAGCAACTAAGGTAGGCGCTTTGTCTAAAGGACAGCTAACAGAGTTTGTAGACGGTCTTATCTGAGTGGCCTGTGGCCCCTATGGGGCCGCAAAAATTCAGCTTGCGTTTACAATCACAACCCTATAATCTTGTCTATGTTCCTTATCTAAGCCCTGTATTGCACATAAAAAAACCAAGTGCCTACCGCGGCAATAGACTACACTCAAATACAATCAATCCTTGGCATAGTCCGAGACAATAATTTCTCCGAATCAAATATCCTAAGAACTTCCTATGAACCTATCAGAACTAAAGCAAAAACCCATTGACGAACTCCTAGAAATGACAGCCTCAATGGGGCTAGATAATCTGGCGCGATCCCGTAAACAAGACATTATCTTTGCCCTACTTAAGCGTCACGCTAAAAGCGGCGAAGATATTTATGGTGATGGGGTACTTGAAATATTGCCTGATGGCTTTGGCTTTTTGCGTTCTGCAGGCGCTTCTTATCTAGCGGGTCCGGACGATATCTATGTTTCACCCAGCCAAATTAGACGCTTTAACTTGCGCACCGGCGACCGTATTGCTGGAAAAATTCGTCCACCCAAGGATGGTGAGCGTTACTTTGCTATGCTTAAAGTTGATGAAATCAATTTTGATGCGCCAGAAAATGCACGCAACAAAATCCTTTTTGAAAATCTAACGCCTTTATTCCCTGATGAGCCACTCTTACTAGAAGCTGGCAATGGTTCGACCGAGGATCTTACCGGTCGTGTTATCGATCTTGTATCCCCTATTGGCAAAGGTCAGCGCGGACTAATTGTTGCACCGCCAAAAGCCGGTAAAACCATTATGATGCAGAATATTGCACAATCAATTATTCGCAATAACCCAGAGTGCTACATTATTGTTTTGCTCATTGATGAGCGCCCTGAAGAAGTAACAGAAATGCAGCGCACTGTGCGCGGCGAAGTGATTGCATCTACCTTTGATGAGCCACCTAACCGTCATGTTCAGGTTGCTGAGATGGTTATCGAAAAAGCTAAGCGTCTTGTCGAGCATAAAAAAGACGTGGTTATCTTGCTTGACTCTATTACCCGTTTAGCTAGAGCCTACAACACCGTTATTCCTTCTTCAGGCAAGGTGCTAACCGGTGGTGTTGATGCTCATGCTCTTGAAAAGCCAAAACGATTCTTTGGTGCAGCGCGTAATATCGAAAACGGTGGCAGCCTTAGTATTATTGCTACCGCTTTGGTTGATACCGGCTCAAAGATGGATGAAGTAATTTATGAAGAATTTAAGGGTACTGGTAATCTTGAGCTTATTCTAGATCGCAAGATTGCTGAAAAACGCGTTTATCCAGCGATTAATGTTCGTCGCTCCGGCACTCGTCGTGAAGACCTGCTAATGGATGAAGCCGAACTACAAAGAGTTTGGATACTGCGTAAATTACTGCATGATATGGAAGATCTGCCTGCTATCGAGTTTATGATAGAAAAACTCAAAGGTTTCAAAAGCAACGGTGAATTTTTTGGTGCAATGAAACGTAAATAGTTGGTATCCAGTCACTAGTGTACTAACAATTATTGAGCCAGCCCCATGAAACATTCTGATTTACGCAGTTTTATCTCATTCCTTGAGCAAAAGGGTGAGCTGGTTCGTATCACACAAGAGGTAGATCCTGATCTCGAAATGACCGAGATCAGCGACCGCACACTGCGCGCCAAGGGCCCCGCTCTTCTATTTGAAAACCCCAAAGGCTATTCAATGCCAGTTTTATGTAATCTTTTTGGCACGCCAAAAAGAGTAGCCATGGGCATGGGGCAGGAATCCGTCGCCGCTTTGCGCGACGTAGGTGAGCTGCTCGCTTTTTTAAAACAACCTGAACCACCCAAAGACCTTCGCGACCTTTGGGATAAGCGCCATGATTTTAAGCAGGTGCTTAATATGCCGGTTAAATCTGTCAAAAAAGCACCCTGCCAAGAAGTTATTTTAGAGGGCGATCAAGTTGATCTTGGGCAGATCCCCATACAAACTTGCTGGCCGGGGGATGCTGCACCATTAATAACATGGCCTCTAGTGATCACTCGCGGGCCGGACAAAGAACGACAAAACCTCGGCATCTACCGCATGCAAAAATTGGCTAAAAATAAGCTAATTATGCGCTGGCTAGCGCACCGTGGTGGCGCCTTAGACTATAGAGATTGGCAGATAAAACACCCAGGCAAGCCCTATCCAGTCGCCATTGCCCTTGGAGCAGATCCAGCGACCACCTTGGGTGCGGTTACACCTGTTCCAGATAGTCTTTCTGAATATGCTTTTGCCGGCCTTTTGCGCGGCGAAAAAACCTCAGTTGTACAATGTATTGGCAATGACCTTCAGGTGCCTGCAACGGCAGAAATTATTCTCGAGGGTTACTTACAGCCGGGCGAAGAGGCTGATGAAGGGCCATTTGGCGACCATACCGGTTATTACAATGAAGTTGAGCGCTTCCCCGTTTTAACTGTTGAGCGTATCACTCATCGCAAACAGCCAATATATCACAGCACCTATACTGGAAGGCCACCCGATGAGCCTGCTATTTTGGGCGTTGCACTCAACGAAGTATTTGTGCCTATTTTGCAAAAGCAATTTCCTGAAATTACCGACTTTTATCTTCCTGCTGAAGGCTGTTCTTATCGGATGGCTGTGGTCAGTATGAAGAAGCAATTTCCAGGACATGCCAAACGCGTAATGATGGGCGTATGGTCTTTTTTGCGCCAATTTATGTATACCAAATTTATTATTGTTACCGATGATGATATAGATATTCGCAATTGGGAAGATGTGATCTGGGCAATTACTACTCGCATGGACCCCACCCGAGACACGGTAATGATAGATAATACCCCAATAGATTATCTTGATTTTGCCTCTCCTGTATCTGGCTTGGGCTCAAAAATGGGGTTAGATGCAACCAATAAAATGCCCGGCGAAACCCATCGTGAATGGGGTCAGCCCATACAGATGGATAAACAGGTTAAACAGCGTATTGATGAGCTTTGGAGCGAGCTAGGCATTAACTCTACGGAATAACCCTGCTTTACACTTGCATCGCACGAACGAGAGGATTAAGTTGTAAGGGTTTAAGCAACTTTGTCTTAGAGGCTAAAAGTGAAAAATAATCGGGGACAGTTTTATCTTTTTACCAAGCGTCGTTTTTTGCCGTTTTTTATTACCCAATTTCTTGGGGCGCTAAATGATAATCTATTTAAAAATGCCCTATTAGTCATAGTGGTTAGCACGGCTATTGCCGCTGCCGATAGCAATACAAACTTTATAACCAACCTTGCCGCCGGCTTATTTATTTTGCCTTTTTTCTTATTTTCCACCTTGGCAGGCCACCTTGCTGATCGCTTTGATAAAGCCTACTTAATTCGACGTATTAAATTTGCTGAAATTATCTTGATGCTGGTTGGTTGCTTTTCCTTATGGCAGGGCAATATAACTCTGATGCTAGGAGTGCTGTTTTTATTAGGGACACAATCGGCATTTTTTGGGCCGATAAAATATGCCATTATTCCACAGCATGTTGATAGCGACGAATTACTCGCCGCTAATGCTCAGGTAGGCATGGGAACATTTGTATCCATACTGCTTGGCACCCTAATTGGAGGCTGGATGGTAACTACCCCTCAGGGCATAATTCAACTTGGCGCGTTAATTATTTTAGTGGCTATTATTGGCTGGATTAGTAGCTGCCAAATACCAAAAGCGCCGCCTGAAAAAACAACAGCTGAGACTAAGGTTTCATTTAACCCATTGCGAGAAACGGCTGCTAACTTTAGCCTAGCAAAACATAATAAAACCGTTATCTACTGCATTTTTTCTAGCTCATGGTTTTGGCTATATGGCGCATGTTTTTTAACTCAAGTACCTAATTTTTCAGTGGCCATTTTAGGTGGTGACCCCAAATTGATCTCGATTTTGCTTGGCTGCTTTATTATTGGTGTAGCTATTGGCTCACTCTGCTGCAACCGGTTTTCGCGGGGGCAGGTTGAGCCCGGATTGGTTCCAGTCGGCACATTAGGCCTGAGTCTTTTTGCCATTGATCTATATTTTTCCTCTAGCTACTATTCCGCCCTTAATACTGCGGATAACAGCATAACCCCTATGGCGTTCTTATCAATGACATCCGGCTTAAGAATACTGGCTGATTTATTATTTATTGGTGTTTTTGGCGGCTTATTTATCGTACCAATTTATGCCATGATACAACGCAATACTGACGGCAAAACTCGCGCCAGAGTACTTTCGGTGAATAATATTTTTAATGCGCTATTTATGGTTTCCGGCAGTCTCTTAGGAATGCTATTTTTAAGTCAACTCGACTGGAGTATCCCAGAGTTCTTTTTGCTGCTGGCATTTTTAAATTTCGCCTTTATGGCAACCATCTTTTGTTTTGAGCCGGTCTTTCTTCAAGCCTTTAAACGCTGGGCAAAAATAAAACCATAAGAAGCGTAAAATTAGGCCCTCTAAGCTGGTAATAATTAACTTTTTATCATTACAGCGTATAGGTTAAACTAACCGCTAAATCAATGATTCTGTCACGGCTAACACATGGCTCAATATATTTTACAAAGGTCGGATGGCCTCTATCTTGGCAAAGATTTAATCTGGGCCAAAAATAGCAAAAATAATCCCCTTTTTCATAGCGAACATCAGGATATTGCACTGAATAAACTGATTGAGCTCAACGCTAAGGATATAACGCTAAGGGCTAAGGTAATATCCTGTGAAATTGATGCCACAGGCAACATTATTTGTGACAATTCATCAAATGCAGTCTAGCTGAGAGCAATATGGCAACTTTAACCGATCGCTTGGCTATATTTAACAGTCCGCAAACCATAAAATATTTGCGTGGTATTGTTCGCGGCATTGAAAAAGAAAGTCTGCGCGTTGCTCCTAGCGGAAAAATTGCCAATACGTCCCATCCAAAATCGCTGGGTTCAGCATTAACTCACC
The DNA here is from genome assembly GCA_965662525.1 of uncultured Porticoccaceae bacterium. Taxonomy (GTDB): domain Bacteria; phylum Pseudomonadota; class Gammaproteobacteria; order Pseudomonadales; family Porticoccaceae; genus HTCC2207. The sequence goes on along the minus strand of CBFIHQ010000010.1, from coordinate 10,512 downwards.
CATCAATCACTACGGATTATTCTGAGGCTTTACTGGAGTTTATTACCGCACCCTCCTGCTCAATTGAACAAGTGCTTAACGAGCTTAATGCTATCCATCGATTTACCTATCGCCAGATTGGCAACGAGCTTCTTTGGGCAAGCAGCATGCCCTGCCAGCTAGGGGCTGACGACCAAATTCCAATAGCCAAGTATGGCTCTTCAAATATAGCCACGATGAAGCAAGTGTATCGATTAGGCCTTGGTCATAGATATGGTCGGGCTATGCAAACCATTGCAGGGATTCACTATAATTTTTCTGTGCCTGACGAACTTTGGTTAGAATTACAGCAACAACAGCGGAATAATCAGCCATTACAGGACTTTAAATCTGCGGGTTATTTTCATCTTATTCGTAATTTTCGTCGCTATGCGTGGTTACTGCTTTATCTTTTAGGCTCTGCGCCTGCAGTCTGCCGAAGTTTTGTTGCTAATCGCGATCATAAATTAAGCCCCGTAGGTCAAGACGACCACAGCCTGCACCAGCCCTATGCCACCTCCTTGCGCATGGGCGATCTCGGCTATCAAAGTCAGGCTCAAAGCTCTGTGGATATTTCTTACAATAGCTTAGCGGAATATGTGACATCTCTCAAAGGAGCACTACTACAACCCCATAAAGCCTATGACGATATTGGGCTTAAAGATGAGCAGGGTAACTACAAGCAACTCAACACCCATCTTTTACAAATTGAGAATGAGTTTTATAGCTCTATAAGACCTAAGCGTACCACAACATCAGGAGAAACTCCTTTGCAAGCACTGCAACAGGGCGGAGTCGAATATATTGAGGTTCGCTGTCTAGATGTGAACCCTCTTCTTGCATGCGGTATTGATGCGCAAACAATTCGATTCTTGGATACCTTTCTTTTATTCTGCCTTTTATCTGAAAGCCCTCCAAATACAGGTTGCGAATCAGCTGAGATAGCTGAAAATATGTTACGTGTTGTTTATCGGGGCCGCGATCCTGAACTAAAACTTGAAAGAAATAAGTCAAAACTAAAACTTTCGGATTGGGGTAACGATTTGCTCTCAAAAATGCAACCAGTGGCTGAAAAATTAGATATAGCTCATAGCAATCAGTACTACCTTAAGGCGCTCAAAACCATGCAGTCTGCTTTATCAGATTCAAGCATTACCCCTTCCGCATCTATGCTAAATGAGATGCAAGGCAATAATGAAACATACTACCGCATGGCAATGCGCAAGGCTCAAGAGCATAGAGAGTACTTTCTTAGTACCGAGCTTGATAAAGCCGTAACAGAACATTACCACCAGCTGGCGGATGTGTCTCATAAGCAACAAACCGCCGAAGAAAAAAACAATCAACAGTCATTTGATGATTACTTGGCTAATTATTGGAAGCCCTCAAAAACTGGGCAGTGAATTTATCAAATGATATACAATTGTCGAACCACAATTTTAGGAAATACAGATGCAGCTACCAAACCATAGAGCTCTAAACGGCCTTCAAGCCCTTACAGGAATTCTTTTAATTTTTGTTGCTGTATTTTATTTTCAAAATCATTTACAGCTTGAACCCTGCTATCTATGCATTACCCAGCGTGTATTTGTGATTTCGATCGCCCTTGTTTGCGCATTTGCCGTATGGCACAACCCCGAACGACGCGGACAAAAAATCTACGCTGGCTTATCCACAATGCTGGCTTTTATTGGGGGTTATTTCTCCCTAAAACAGCTATGGTTACAGAGCTTGCCTGAAGATCAGGTGCCGGCATGTGGCGTCCCAGTTGATTATTTGTTCGACGTATTCTCCTTATCAGAAGCAATATCACACCTGCTTAAGGGCGATGGGAATTGCGCCGAAGTGCAATGGCAATTACTTGGCCTCAGCATGCCCGGCTGGGTTCTAGTAGCTTTTATTGGCTATGCCGTTTTAGGTATTTATCAGTTCATGCGCAAGGCATAAAGCCAATAAAACTATTGGCTCTTAAATAAAACTTTTCCATTCTTAAAATTAAGAGTAAGCTACTATTTCAAAAATGGACTATGGAAAGCTTTATGGAAAAAAATTTAAAGCCAAGTGAATTTTGGCCCTGGGTACACGAACGCATAAAACACTGGCTTGAAGCCCGTCGCATGCTTCTTGTTACCTTTTGTCAGCTTAGTAACGTCGAAAATTTTCATTATGACGACCTTATTCAAGGTCATCTATTACAAACCTTTTGTCAGCAATTAGTCGATTATATTTCCGAGGGTCACTTTGAAATTTTCGAGCAGCTTATTAACGAAGGGCATCTATTTAACGATGCCGAAGCATTGGACTCAGGAAAAAGACTTCTGCCCGCTATCTACGCTCTAACTGATCTTATACTAGACTTTAATGATAAGTATTTGGCTACCGACGACCTGTCTTCTGTCGCTATTGATCTATCAAGTCTTGGGGAGCATATGGCTCAAAGATTTGAAATAGAAGACAATATGGTGAACATTTTGCATAGCGCTCATTATCAGCAGGTCCTCATTTCTAAAAAACCTATCAATTAAAATTAATAAAAAAGCCCCGCTTTAGAACGGGGCTTTTAGCTAAACTTGCCAGTAAATTAGTTCTTTTCAGGCTTAACTACATCTGCTTGAAGTAATTCAACCTCGAAAACCAATACTGAATTTGGCCCAATTGGTCCCTGACCACCAGCTCCGTAACCCAAGTTTGCAGGAATATATAACTCCCACTTAGAGCCTTCAGTCATTAACTGCAGAGCCTCAGTCCAGCCAGGAATAACTTGTGTCACGCCAAATTTAACTGGCTTGCCGCGCTTGATAGAGCTATCGAACTCAGTGCCATCTAAAAGAGTGCCCGCATAATGAACTTCAACGGTACTTTTAGCGCTTGGCTTTGGCCCAGTGCCCTCAGTGATTACTTTATATTGAAGACCTGATTCAGTGGTTACTACACCCTCTTTGACGCCATTTGCCTCGAGGAAGGCTGCTCCTTCTTTCAAATTAGCTGCTGACTCAAGCTCAGCGGCTTCCTGTTCTACTTTTTGCATTTCTTCACGCTTGGCCATCATTTGTTTTTGAAATTCTTGGATAACCTTGCTGGTCTCCTCATCATCAAGTTTAGAATCCAGCTTATCAACACCATCAGAAAAACCCTGATGATAAGCTGCAAGGTCTAGCTCTATACCAGTAGACCCAATACCTTTTCCATTTTCTATACCCATTAGATAACTGACTTTTTGATCTTGAGTCTCAATCACAGCTACTTCAGGCTCAACTACTTTGTCATGACCACAGGCAGTAATTCCCAGCGTAATCATTGAAATTAGGCTAATTTTTTTCATCTTGTATTCCCAATAAATTAAGTTAAATTCTCTTGTAAACAGTTTAGGCTATTTTTAAGACTAAACAACTATTAAATAGTTCGGTATATCTAAACTTATTTTCTCAATAGTACCCTATAACGCTCTCTCTGCCATAAGATCCCATACTCCATGACCGAGTTTTTCTCCACGCCGCTCAAACTTGGTCAGTGGCCTAAAGTCTGGCCGCAACACATAATCTTCGGCCAAATTTTCAAAGCCCTCGGCCTCGCTGATTAACTCTAACATCTGCTCCGCATAGGGCTGCCAATCCGTTGCCATATGCAAAACACCTCCCAGCCGCAATTTTTGACGAATTAATTGCAAGAATTTTGGCTGAATAATACGTCGTTTATTATGCTTCTTTTTATGCCAGGGATCTGGAAAATATATCTGCACCCTATCCAAACTATCATCTGCAAAGCATTCATTTAGAACATCAGTTGCATCGGCAAGATAAACTTTTAAGTTAGTTAACTGTTTTTCTTCAGCAGCATTGATAAGGCTACCTACACCCGGGGGATGAACCTCTATTCCAATAAAGTCGGTTTCGGGCTGTGCTTCTGCCATTTCAAGCAGCGAGCCGCCCATACCAAAGCCTATTTCAACAACCTTGGGGTTATCACGACCAAATAGTGCATTAATATCTACCATGCCATCGGCTAATTGTAGGCCATAGGAATCCCAGCTCGACTCAAACGCACTACGCTGAGCCTTGGTCATGCGACCCGCTCTTACAACAAAGCTGCGAATGGTTTTATCGCGATATTCTGGTTTAATTTCCATCTAATTTTCTCTAATTGCGGCAAGCAGTAACATTATCCAACCGATCATAAATGATAAGCCGCCCAGTGGGGTAAGCATGGCTAACTTTAAAAAATTCGTCGCTATAAGCAAGTACAAAGAACCGCAAAAAAGAATAATCCCTAGCAAGAAAAAAACTGCAGCATATTTTTTCCAACGCACCGCTAGCAGCTTATCATCGATACAAATAAGGCCTAATAATGCCAGTGTATGATATATTTGATAGTCCACCGCAGTATTGAAGGTCTCAATTCTCTGAGCGGTTAGTACGCCATCCAGTATATGGGCAGTAAAAGCACCGAACACAACGGATAACAACCCGTTAACTGCTATAACTTTTATCCAAAATAATTTATTCATAGGTATAAAAAAACCGCACAGTGACAGCTTCTAGGTGCGGTTTTATAAATCTCTCGGTTAATTATGCTTCCATAGCGACGCGTACTTTTGTCATAGCATTTTTTTCAAGCTGACGAATTCTTTCGGCAGAAACACCGTACTCGTCAGCTAACTGATGAAGAGTGGCCTTATTATCATCGAGCCAACGCCGCTGAAGAATGTCCTGGCTGCGCTGATCTAGTGCCTGAACAGCCAATCCAAGACGCGAGTTGCTATCACTTTCAAAATCCTGCTGTTCAACCTGCTCTGCAGGGTCTGCGCTTTTATCCTCAAGATATAGCGCCGGAGCATAGGCGGTCTTGTTATCATCATCGTCATCATCGGGCGCGTCAAAACAAGCGTCATGGGCTGAAAGGCGCATTTCCATTTCCATAACATCTTTGACTTCAACCCCTAAATCATCGGCAACTGCTTGCGCTTCGTCAGCAGACAGCCATTGCAATTGCTTTTTGGCACTGCGAAGGTTAAAGAATAATTTGCGTTGAGATTTGGTAGTAGCGACTTTAACAATTCTCCAGTTGCGGAGAATAAATTCATGAATCTCGGCTTTAATCCAGTGCACGGCAAAAGAAACCAAACGGGCTCCCTTTTCCGGATTAAAACGCTTAACTGCCTTCATTAAACCAACATTGCCCTCTTGGATTAAATCGCCTAGCGGCAGGCCATAACCATTATAGGATCGCGCGATATGCACAACAAACCGCAGATGGGACATAACGAGTCGTCGCGCAGCATCAAGATCATCTTGATAGTACAGAGCTTCGCCGAGCTCACGCTCTTCATCCAAGGTTAAGATAGGCACAGTAGCAGTACCCTGAATATATGCATTCAGGTTAGCGCCAGGACTCATCCAATCCATTGTTTGTAACGAGTTGCTCATACTAAAATAATCTCTTGCCTCAGCCGCCCATTATAGCATTATTATTTAAATAGTGCCTAATTGGAGGTATTCAAGCCTTATACAGTCTAATAATAGAATATTACGACTCTATATCTATCTTGGTTTGATATCTTTAAGATGTTTTCCCACCGCCAGCCATGAACCACAAAGCCCAAGCCCAGAACCTACTGTAATCAAAAGCATAGAGCCTTTTAGCCCTGGACCCAGCAATCTAAATTGACTGCCATAGAGATCGCTGAGCTGGGCAACAGAGGCTCCTAGCCACCAAAAGCCAATCACTAATATAAAAACAGCAACCAAGGCACCCATAAGCCCCATTAACATACCTGAATACAAAAATGGTCTTCTAACATAGGCATCGGTACCGCCGACTAACTTAACCACAATAATTTCTTCGCGACGATTGTGAATCGCCAGCCTAATACTATTGCCAATAATCACCAGCACCCCCAACCCTAGCGCGCTTCCAAGCGCCAATACAATTTTTTGTCCTATTTGAGTCAAGCGTCGCAGTCGCTGTAGCCACAACATGTCAATCTGCACATCCTCGACGCTATCTATTTGACTTATTTTTGCCAACAGCTGTTGAACTTGATCAACCATTATTGGCTCAGAAACTGCAGGATCAATTACAAATACCGGCGGCAATGGATTGCTGTCTAAATGACTTAACGCACCTCCAAAACCTGAGCTTTGAGTAAATTCTTGCATAGCCTGCTCAGGTGAAATATAAACCAAAGCGGCAACTTCTGGCATCAATTCCAGCCGGCTTCGGATACTGGCAATCTTTTTGTTGCTAGCGCTAGCGTCTACATAGGCCGTAATTTTAGAAAACGAGTCAAAACTATTCTCAAATTGTTGAGCATTTTCAACCACAAGGAAAAGCGAAGCTGGAAGCGATAACGCAATAGCTATGACTAAACTAGTCAGCAATGTTTGCAGTGGGTCCTTTAAAAACCTTTTCAAGCTATCTTCAAAGGTATGCGAATGGTGGCCAAGGCCGGCATTGATACGCCCCACAATACCTATCCTTGTTCCGATAGCGCCACGCCGAGCTTTCGAGCTAGACGACTGAGTCATGGGCCGCTCCATCATCCACCATCCCCTGATGCAAACGAATTATTCTGCAATTCATTTGATTGATTAGCTCAATATCATGGGTAGCAATTAATACTGTAACACCTACATCTTGAAAGCGTCGAAAAAGTGCCATAATCTCCGCCGACAAGGCTGGGTCCAAATTTCCTGTTGGCTCATCAGCTAAAAGTATTCGCGGCTTGTGGACCACCGCTCGAGCAATGCCTACTCGCTGTTGCTCGCCCCCAGAGAGCACCATTGGGCTATGTCGCTCTTTAGACAGAAGTCCAACGGCATCCAATGCAGCGCGAACTCGACGACCAATTTCTTTTCGCGGCTGCCCGGCAACTTGCAGCGGCAATGCCACATTATCATAGACACTGCGATCCATTAATAATTGGTGATCTTGAAAAACAACGCCCAGTTGGCGTCGATAACTGGGTATCTTACTATTGGCTAGGCGATTTATATTTTTGCCATTAATTAGCAAAGTGCCTGAAGTGGGGCGCTCAAGAAGCATTAAGAGCTTGAGCAAGGTGCTTTTACCGGCGCCAGAATGGCCGGTTAAAAAAGCCAGTTCGCCGGCTTCCATATGCAAATTGATACTCTTGAGTGCTTCATCACCCCCGGGGTAACGCTTACTTAGATTATCAAAGTGAATCATCGTTTACTCGCCTTGTTCAGCGCCCATTAATGCTTCAATAAAGTCACTGGCAACAAACGACTGAAGATCGTCCTGCCCTTCACCGACGCCAATATAGCGTATGGGCGTTGCGAACTGATCCGCAAGCGCAAAAATAACGCCGCCTTTGGCAGTACCATCTAATTTAGTCAGTGCAATACCAGTTACCTCAACGGATTGATTAAACTGTGTCATTTGGGCAACAGCATTTTGGCCTGTACCAGCATCAAGCACCAATAACACCTCGTGAGGGGCTTTGCTATCAAGCTTTCCGGCCACGCGTTTAACTTTTTCTAACTCCTCCATAAGATTACTTTTGTTGTGTAACCTTCCGGCCGTATCTGCAATAACCACATCGACACCGCGGCTTTTGGCCGCCTGAATTGCATCAAAAATAACAGAAGCACTATCAGCACCCGTATGTTGCGCCACAACAGATACCTGATTTCGCTCCCCCCAGGCCTGAAGCTGCTCTACGGCTGCAGCTCTAAAAGTGTCTCCAGCCGCCAAAAGAACTGATTTTCCCTGCTGTTTCAAGCGATTAGCTATTTTGCCAATGGTAGTGGTTTTACCAACACCATTTACCCCTACCACCAAAATCACATAGGGGCCATTATCGGATTCTGGATTCAGCGCCATTTCACAGGGCTGTAGTTTGGCATTTAATAATTTCTTAAGCGCAGAGTGGAGTGCTGCGCCGTCTTGAAGCTGATTTCTTTTAACTTGCTCAGTAAGCTCTTTAATAATGGAGTCGGTAACCTCAATACCCACATCTGCTATTAGCAGCAGGGTTTCAAGCTCTTCTAAAATCTCTGCATCTATGACTTTTTTGCCGAGAAATAGGTTGCCAAATCCATTGCTAGTTCGCGATAGCGCCTTGCGCATTCGCCCTAAAAATGTATGGGTTTTGTTTTTCTCGCCCGAAGCCAATTGCTCTTCACTTTTCAACAAATCTTTACTATCTGTCTCTGAGTTATTGCGTTTAAAGCGATCAAAAAAAGACTTTTTCTGCGGCTGCTCCATTGATTAAAAAACTCCAATTACAAAAAGGTGGGTTTACAGAGTGGCTAGTATCTAGTGTATCCTATCCATGATAGCAGTCCCATAAAAATGGGTTTAAAAAATTATTCTATATGAGGCTTTTCATTGGCGAAAAAAATATCTGCCCAAACACCGGAGTCAGTGCGAATTATTGGCGGAAAATGGCGGAGTAGACATCTAAAATTTTCCGCTACCGAGGGCTTGCGTCCAACTGGAAGTCGCATTAGAGAAACCCTATTTAACTGGCTGGCTCCCCATATTGAGGGCGCAAGATGCCTAGACCTATTTTCCGGCTCGGGAGCCCTGTCTTTTGAAGCCCTGTCTAGAGGAGCGAAAAACTGTACTGCACTTGAGAATAACAACTCTGCCATCGACCAGCTTAGCCGCAATAAATTGCTACTCGATGCCGTGAACCTTAATGTTATCGCCACAGATACCTGTAGGTTTCTAAATACCAATACAGCAAACAATCAGTATGATGTGGTTTTTTTGGACCCTCCCTTCGAGCAAAAATTGCACACGTTGATTGCGCAACTCCTGGCTGAAGGCAACTGGCTGGCAAAAAATGCCCTAATATACTGTGAACTACCGGCGACAGAGTCACGCCTAATGCCTTCAACCTGGCAGCTTTTGAAGGATAAGACCGCAGGAAACGTCCGCTTTTGTCTTTTTGCATACGTTGAGCAAATTGATTTAATTAAGTAAGATGCTCATCTTCATTTTAGCAGCTAGAGCGCCAAGCCTATGAAAACTATAGTTTATCCTGGTACCTTTGACCCAATTACTAATGGTCATATTGACCTGGTGGAGCGGGCATCAAGGCTGTTTGGAAAGGTCATTATTGGAATTGCCAGCAGTAGCCAAAAAAGTCCTCTTTTCACTGTAGGGGAGAGGATTCTGCTTGCTAGCGAATGCTTAAAGCATGTTCCTAATGTAGAGATTTATGGCTTTGATAGCTTACTGGTGAATTTCGTTAAGGAATGTAATGCCGACGCTATTATGCGTGGTTTGCGCGCTGTATCTGATTTTGAGTATGAATTTCAGCTGGCCAATATGAATCGCGCGCTGTCACCCGAAATTGAAAGCATTTTCTTAACCCCCTCAGAGAAATTTTCTTATATCTCTTCATCGCTAGTCAGAGAAATTTCGTCGCTCAAGGGCGACGTCTCACAGTTTGTGCCGGCCAATGTAGCCGAGGCTTTAGCCGACAGATTACAAAAGAATTAGGTTTGGCACTTTGGGCAAAAAACTGAGCTTCGCTGTCCAAGCCGAAGCTCTTTAAGAATAGTTTTACACTGATTGCAAGATTCTCCCGCTCTACCATATACATCAAGGGATTGCTGAAAATAACCCGGCTGACCATCACTATTTACAAAATCACGCAATGTTGTACCGCCCTGAAAAATTGCTGCTGCTAGCACTTGTTTTATATTTTCTGCAAGCACGCTATAGCGCTTTTTGGAAATAGTGTAAGCCGCTCGATCGGGCCTAATACCCGTGCGAAAAAGTGCCTCTGATGCATAAATATTGCCCACCCCCACAACAACTGAATTGGTCATAATAAAGGGCTTAACTGCCATTTTTCGGTTGCGCGAGCTAGTGTATAGTCGATCGCCATCAAATTCGCCAGAAAGGGGTTCAGGACCGAGATTCGCTAACTGCCTGTGTTCAGTAGATGCCCAAAGCCAGCAACCAAAACGGCGTGGATCGTGATAGCGAAGCGCTTGGTGGTTGGCGAGCTGCATTTCAATATGGTCGTGTTTGCGCCACGGCGTCGAAGGATTGACAACTCGCAAGCTGCCGCTCATACCAAGATGGATTAAAATCGATCCTCTATCTAAATGCAGGATGATATATTTTGCCCGACGGGTTAATTGCCTAACCCTTTGTCCGCTGACAATCTGTTGGATATTATCAGTGACAGGCCAGCGTAAGCTGGGCTGGCGCACTGTTAAATCAATGATTTTTTGACCCTCTACATGCGGCGCTATTCCCCGCAGTGTAGTTTCTACTTCTGGTAATTCCGGCATATTATTAAGAGTCACTAAAAGTGAAATTCTGTGGATAAGACGGCAAGAATAGCACATAAAATAACCCATCTTCATACAGGAATAACTAGTATTTTTCTCAAATTACAGTAGAATTCTCCGCAGTATCAATGACTGGCTTGTAGGGGCTTGATTAAAAATGGCTTTAGGAAAAAGACGTAAAGGAGAAGATGATTCTCAAATCGATCTAACACCGATGTTG